>JBCBZB010000096.1:0-16204 GCA_039815565.1 Planctomycetota bacterium | reverse complement strand
TTCCGCAACCTCGTCCGGCCTAGGTTCAACCGGGACGACGAAACCCCGGCGCAGTTGGCCGGCTGGTTGCCCCGACGGCTTAGGCCGTGGCAGGTCCTGTCGTGGCGACAGGACTTCGGGCGGCGAAGCGGATACCCGCTGTCGACCGTTGGGAAACCGTGGGCCGAAGCTCGTGCGGCGTGAGGCGATGGGATCGCGTCACAACACCGGACGGGGTCAGTTCAGTTTTCGTCACGCTGTGGGATCACTAGGCACGGGATCTTCGCGTGCCGGATCAGAGTCTCGGCAATCGACCCGACAACAAGTCGGCTCAGACCCGTGCGGGCGTGCGTGGACATCGCGAGGACGTGGACGCCACTCTCGCTCGCGAACTCGAGGATGGTCTCGGGGACGTCTTCGCCGAGGCGTACTTCGAGGGTGGTGTCGCAGCCTTCGAATCGAGGCTTCATTTGCTCGAGGCGCTGCCTGGCGTTGTCGAGGAATTCCTCGTCGGTTGGTAGCGGAATCGGGCTGACGAACGGCGAGCCGATCGCGTGATGCACGTTGCTTGGCAGCACGTACAGCACGGTCAGTCGCGCCTTCATCAGGCTCACCATCTCGACGATGGTCGGGATCGAATCCAGCGACTCGTCGGACAGATCGGTAGAGAACAGGACGTGCTTCTGATCGCTCATGGGAAGACCTCGTTCGAGTCTCCCTTCAGTCTATTGGTTGGGACAGACGTTGCACTGTTTCCGTGCTGACCTGAGACGTGTTCTGCGGCTGCCTCAGGCCCTACAAGCATGCTTCTGGGGCGGGTTGCTTCTGTCTCGAGGTCGCGCGATCTTCCTTCGCGTCCCCTTGGAGAGCCTTCAACCCTTGAACCGTTTGAGCACTCGGTCTTTCTCGAGCTACCTCGTTCCCTTGGCCGTTGCGGTGTCGATGACCGCAGTCGAGATTCGGTCGCAGGAGCCATCGAGTCGTCGGCCTGACGCACCCTACGATCACCTGCCGACTTCGAAGGAGGACTTCAGGCTGCACCGTCAGACGGTCTACGCCCGTGCCCTGGTCGATGACTATCGTCGCCGCGTGGGTGGCGAGGTCCTTGCGGAGTCCATTTCAGCACTCGATCTCTGGGGACGGAGGCTCGCCGACTCGGGAATCCAGAACGCAGCCAAGCGGCGATTGATCGCTCAGCGCGTCAGTGATGCGCTCGATGCAGGGGAGACGGACCTCGCGATCCGGTTCGCGGCCTTGCAGCTGACCGCCTACGAGCCGCGGTGGCGGTCTGCGCCGAGGTCGACCGTCCTGGACTTGGGTGAGCAGGCCGCGGCAATTCTGGCCGAGGCCGACGAGCTCGGCGATCGCGTCGCGCCGTTCCTGAAGATCTACATCGTGTGGATCGTGCTCGACAACCTCGAGCGGGGGGGACTGAAGGAGCGGGCGGAGACACTGCGTCCGCGTCTCCGGTCGGAGTTGGTCGCGATGGCTCACGGCCCATCCTTCGACGGGGTCGACCAGCCGTACTACCTCGAGTTCCGCGAGTCGATGGACGGCGAACTCACCGAGGACAGCGGGGACTTCATCGCCGCGTTGAAGGCCTCCTCGGATGAGCCGAACTACAGCACGCTGCTCCTCGCGGCCGAGTATCGCCGTGAATTAGCCTGGGAGGCGCGTGGCACGGGCCCTGCGGCTGGTGTCGGCCGGCGGCGGTTCCAGACCTTCCAGGACGAGCTCGATCGAGCGCTGGAGTTGGCGACCGAGGCCTATGAGCTTCAACCCGAGTTACCGAACGCACCGGCGAAGATGGTTGGTTTCCTTGGGCCGATCGGGAAGCCCTTCCGCGAGCGGAAGAAGTGGTTTGATCGCGCGACCAAGAACTACGTCGACTACGACGAGGCGTTCAACAGCCTGTACTGGTTCGAGGTGCCCCGGTGGGGTGGGAGCCCGCGCAACCTTCTCGGAGCCTGTGAGGACTGGGCCGAGCTCCGTGTCGGGAGCCGTGTGCACCGGCACGTGGGAGCTGCGCTCCGCCATCTCGCGAAGGACATCGATCCGGTGCGGATGTGGAAGAACGACGACGTGCAGGAGATGTGCGAGCTTGCCTACGAGGCCTTGCTCGTCAGCGTCGACGATCACGATCTGCAGCTGTGGTATCGCTCGATGCACGCGGCGACGCTGGCCTTTGGCGGTCGATTGGTCAGGGCGCGGGAGGTCCTGGTCGAGCTCGACGGAGAGTTCGCTTCCGGGGTCTTGGAGGAACTCGACATGGATCCTGAGTGGTTCGCGGAGAACGTCGTCGAGGCCGAGCAGGACGCCCGTCCTCCCCGGGTCTTAGGGGTCGACAACGTCGAGGGCTGGGAGTCGACGATCGACGTTGAGCGACCGTTGCCGAACGGAACGGAGCTGCCGCTCGCCGCAGACTTCATTGCGGAGAACCGCGAGTGGTTCGCCGAACGCCTCTTGGAGGAGTTCGATCGCTGCGGTGGTGTGCCTGAGTCGGCTACGGAGAAAGTCCGTGCGTTCCTCGAGGCCTACCCGCGTCTCGGAGAGCGGAAGGCCAAGCGTGCCGATCTACGACCGCTCGTCGAAGCTTTGGAGTCGATGCTCACGGTCGAGACCGACGACGCCCTCGTGCTCTACACGACCAGCCGAGTGCTGGAGCATGTCGGGCGTCGCCCCGAAGCCGAAGAGCGTCTCATGGCGGCGGTAGAGGCGTTGCGGTCTTCTGGCTACGGACCGTTCGTGCGGTTCCTCGTTCTCCGCATGAACGCTCGGATGCTGGGGGCCCGCGTCCGCGGTTCGAACCAACAGGGGCGTGCCGAATGGGAGTCCGCCCGGGCCTTGATGCAAGAACAGCTACTGCCCCTGGCGGAGATGTCGGAGTGCCAGGGCGAGAACGCCCGCAAGCTGTTCCACCTCGTCGTGCCGTTGAACGAGGTCGCTTCGCAGGCCCAGGCCTACTCGGATCCCCAGGTGATCGAGCTTCTCGAGGCCGGGACCGTGGATCCCTGGTATGCCCAGGTCATCGCCGGGACTTTCTCTCTCTCGGAAGCGCTGGCCAGTCCGCTGATCCTCTTTCCGGAGGCGAACCGCGTGCGCCACGTCGAGCGCTGTCAGCGTGCGGAGTCGATGTTGACGGAGGCTCACCGATTGCGACCCGAGTGGCCGGAGGCCGCGACCAGCCTGATCCGTCTGTCGACCGTGTGGAACACCGAGCAGTCGGCTCGAGATTGGCTCGAACTCGGCATGCGGGCAGAGTTCGACTACGACCACATCTATCGCATCTACCTGGCGACACGGAAGCCGGACTTCGGCGGGTCGATCGCCGCGATGTTCGGGTTTGCCGTCGAGCTGCTGCGCACGCAGCGTTACGACACCAGCGTGCCCGCGATGTTCCCCGAGATGATGTGGAACATCGGCCGGGAGATCGACTACGCACGATGGACCTATGCCTCGCCGGACGCGCAGGAGGCGTTCGAGGAGTTCGTCCGCGGACTGATGGCGGCCGATGATTCGGAGGAGCGCCTCGACGATGTGGACCGTGCACGCGTCGCGGTGAATTGGTCGAACGGGGAATACGACCGTGCGATCGCGGCGTGGAAACGCCTCGACTACGAGATCGATTCCTACTGGGCGACGTTGGTGCACAGCAGCGCCTCGGAGATCGAGCGAGACCTGAAGATCGCTGCCGAAGAAGACTCCTGAGTCGCCGGAGGCCGTTCAGCGATCGCGCAAGAACTCGATGGCCCGTTCGAGCACCGGGTCGCTGCGGCCGTTCGAGTCGGAGGAGTCGAACTCGACCTCGAGGTCGGGCACGATTCCGACGCCCTCGATGGAGTTCTTGTCGCCGTCGAGCGCACGCCAAGATGGCAGCAGGGCTTCGACGCCGTTTCCGAGATCGAACGGCTGCGGATTCCCACTTGCTCCACCGCTTTGGCCTCCGATCAGCGTGGCCTTCTCGGCCTGCCGCATCATCAGGAGGAAGGCTTCGTTGCTACTGACGCACTGTGGTCCCATCAGGACGCAGACTCGGTTCTGGAATCGTTCCTCGTCCGGCGCGCCGTAGAGCGTCCGACTGTGGATGTCGTCGAATTCTCCTGTCTCGTCGTTTCGGACCGCCTGGTGGGCGTAGACGACCGCTTCCGAGAGGAACTGTCGGGCCACACGACCGGCGAGTCGCTCGTCTCCGCCCCCGTTGGGGCGGACATCGAGGATCAGGTCGCGGCCTGAGGCGGTCATCTCCTTCAGTGCTTCGACGCCGACCAGGATTGCCTCCTCGGCTTGCCGCTGCCAACTCGAGATCAACAGGTAGTCGAGTCGCTCTTCACCGGTTCCGATCGTTCCGCGGTAGGCCACGGCTGAGAGTTGTTCGAGGTCGGGCACGATGCGGCCGACTGCGCGGCCGTCGAAGTTCGGTACGAAGCTGCGTTGGAACGTCGGCACGATCTGGCCGTCGACGCGCATCCAGAGATGTGAGTCGCGACCGACAGACAGAGCCTCGGCAGCTCGCATTGCGAAGGAGGTCGCATCTCGAGAGCGAAGCAGCCGGCTCCTGACACTCTCGATGATCGGTGCCCAGTCGTCGACGACTCGGTCCCGGTACGAATACTGCGTCTGAAGCAGGTCGAGCAGCTTCGTCGTCGCTTGATCATTGGCCGCCTGTTGCGACTCGCTGACTTCCTCGATTTGCGCGGTCCAGAACGACCAGTCCGTCGCCGGCCAAGCGGATCCATCGGCCCGTCGAAAGTTCAGTCCCGAGCCCGAGCAGTTGAGCGGCATTGAGTATCGACGGTCCGCTTCGAGTCCGACGTCGAGGACCAGCGTGCGATCATCATCCCAGGCGATCTGCTCGATGGTCGGGAAGCTCGGTCCGCCGCCACAAATCGAGTAGCCGGCGCTGGTGTCCATCGCGACCGGGAACCGAATCGTGAGTCGCTTCGTGGACGGATCGACGTCGAGGGCTCCGAGCGCTGGATCGAGTTCGATCGAGTCCGTCTGTTCCTGAGCCGGGAGAGCCGGGGCGAGAAGGGTGAGCGCGGAGGCGGTGAATGCGAGGAGCGAGCGGGGAGTCGGCATCGTTCGGACCAATCGAGTGATCCGGAGGACTCTTGCCGCGATGCCTGGCTCAGGCGCCGAGGTCGACCAACGCAGCGAGGCGCGCTCGGATCGCCTCAATGGTCGCGAATCGGGCCCCTCGGGGCGAGAGGCGATCGCGAGTGATTCCCGGGTTCGGGTCGGGGGCGGGGGCTGCCTTCGGTTCGATCGGGTGGCCGAGTAGTTCAGACAGCGGTTCGGCGAGCTCGTTCCAGTCGAACCATCGGTCGAACAGGTGGTAGCGGCCGCCCTTCGTCGACTCGTCACCGACCGCATCGCAGAGGATTCTCGCGGCATCGTCGGCCGCGATGAGGTAGGCGGCGTGCTGGCCGAGAATCGCGCCGTGGTCCCGGGCTTCCCGGAGCGGCTGCACGAGCGGGTCGCGTTCGATCGAGTCGTAGTCGCACACGACCCAGCCGAGTCGCCAGATGCTGGTGTTCAGTCCCCAGGTGAACGACGCCGCGTGGACGAGCTTCTCGAGGGCTGCCTTGTGGGCCCCGTAGAACTCCTGAGGCCAGGTCGCGGTGTCCTCGTCGATCGCGTGCGTAAACGGCAGTTTGCCGTGCACCGCGAGGGTCGAGGCGAAGATCAGCTGTCGATTGCGTGTCGCCGCCGTGCGTTCGATCAGCCGGACTGTTCCGACGAAGTTCGACGCAGCGAAGTGCTCGCCTGTGCTTCGACCGCCAGTCGGAACCGCGTCGAGTGGCGAGTAGGCGAGGTGAACGATCGAGTCGACTCCGTCGACGAGGGTGTCGAGAGCGGTCGGATCCTCGAGATCGCCATCGACCCAGCTGACCAGCTCTGGATCGAATTGCTCCGCGAGGGTGCAGCTCGGTCGACGCAGCGCGCGAACCTTCGTCCCTCGCCGAACGAACTCCCGGAGTACGTGCCGTCCGAGCGCTCCGGTGCCGCCGGTGAGTGCGACACATCGCGCCTGGTCGGTGCTGGAACTCGAGGTCGTCATCGTCTGCGCGGCGAGAGTAGTGTCGGACGCGATCCGCGGCGAGGTCGGGGACTCTCGAATCCAGGTGGTCGCGCGGTCGGCGGAGTGCGAGGATCTCCACGAGATGGAATCTGACCGGCGGCCGGCGCGATGGCGCTTTGTGCTTCATCGCGGACAGGACGCGAGTCTTCTCCTATTCGCTGTCGCGCTGAGTGCGCCGGTGTTCTTCCTAGGTGAGATCCTGACCAACCTCGGCCACTACCTGGCTTGGTTCGGCCTCGTGGTGTCGATCTCCGCGTGGGTCGATCGACGGTTCGCCATCGCCGCCTTGTTGATGATCCTCGGGATCTGGTTCGGGGCAGCCAGTTGGTCGCTCTCGCTGCGGGCCCGCTCCGCGATCCCAGCGACATCCACCAGTGCCCAAGCCTTCCGGGTGGCGACGATGAATCTGCTGTTCGACAACGACGATCAGCAGGGCGTGCGGGAACTCATCGAGCGAGAGCGGCCGGATGTCATTTTCTGCTGCGAGGTGTCGACGAGTTGGAGGGACTTCCTGCTCGAGCTCCAGCGCTATCCCTACCGTCACTGGTCGCCGGCCCTCGCCGACTGGGTCGAACCGTTTCCGATCCGCGAGCACCCGAAGCAAGCGACCTGGGGCACGGTGATCCTCTCGACCAAGCCGTTCCTCGAGACGGGGTTGCTCGCGACGCCCGGCGACGCCTGGCGGCCGACTCCGTATGCATCGATCGAGGTTGGCAGCGAGGCCGTCCGAGTCTTCGGCGCCCACACGATGCGTCCCGGAAAAGCCTGGCGTCTCCGTCTCCGCAACCTCGTGCTCGATCAGATTGCGGCCGAGGCGACGCGCCCGACTGACGTCTTGGTGGGTGACCTGAACACGACCGCTGCGTCGCGGCACTTTGGCCGCTTGCTGTCGAGCTCTGGACTCCGGGATTCACGGGAAGGCTTCGGGCGTCAGCCGACTTTCTCCCTGCCGAGCTGGCTTCCGCTGTTCTCGGTCACCCTGGATCACGTGCTGGTCGGTTCGCGGATCGGTGTCGCCGATCGGAGAGTCGTCGAGGTTCCCGGTTCAGACCATCTCGGTGTCGTCGCCGACCTAGTCGTCTTACCCTGACCAAGCCATCACCAATCATGACCGCCAAACTGCACGTCCACGGATTCGATACGTCGAACAACATGAAGGTCCGCGTCGGGCTGGGGTTCAAGGAGATCGACTACGTCTGGCACGCGATCGATCCCTCGGACCGTAGTCAGATCGAAGAGTGGACCGGGCAGTTCCTGACTCCGATCCTCGAGCACGGGGGCGTGCGGCTGTTCGACTCCGCGGCGATCCTTCGCTACCTCGACGCGAACTATCCGGGCACACCACGCCTGTTCGGTACCACACGCGACGAGCAGTGGGAAATCGACGAGCTCGAACTCTTCGCGCGCACGGCGCTCGCCAATCCGATGTACGAGGTCGTGCACCGGAAGATCAAAGGGCTACCGGTCGACGACGAGCGCATGGAGCGCTGCGGTGGCGAGTTTGATCGCGCGCTCGCGTCGATCGCCCAGCGGCTCGGCGGCCGCGAGTGGCTCGTCGGTGACCGTATGACCGTCGCCGATATCACCAGTGCGTGCGTCCTTCGCCGCATCCGCGGCTCAGGGCTCCTACCGTTGCCGGCCGCTGCGGAGCCGCTCCGAGCCTGGGAGGACCGCGTCCTCCACTACGACGGTCGTTGCCGTCAGGATGCCTGACGGCTCAGCGGATGCTCTCGGGGATCAGCTCGGCCGGAACGTGGTCGGCGCGGTAGAGAGCGTAGAACTGCATCAGCGGGCTCTCCGTCGTCATCTCCCAGACCTTCTCGCCTGAGGAAGTGACCTCGACCAGCTTCCGGCTGAATCCGTGGGTCACGAGGATGTTGCCGTTTGGCAGGCGATCCGCGTCACCGACGGCCTGGTCGTAGAGGTTGTCCGTCCACTCGAAGGTGACGCTCGCCGTCTCCTGTTCCAGGTCGAACTCGATGACCTTCGCGCTCGACAGCTGCGGGTCGAGGTTGTTGCCGTTGTCCCAGAGGAGGATCGAGCCGTCCGCCTGGACTTCCGGTGCGTGGGTGTGCGAGAAGAGCAAGCCGTCCTCGAATCCGAAGCCCCACGGGCCGATCTCGACGACCTCGCGGCTCGGGAAGCGGACGCCGAGCAGCGCGTCGAAGTGGCGCGCGGAGATCCAGAAGATCTGGTTCTGCTCGTCCCAATCGATGCCGTTGAAGTGTGACCAGTCCGTGCCGCGGCCCGACAGTGAGGCGTTGGCTTCCTCCGGGGTCGGGCGCTCGAGCGGCGTCACGTGGTCGAAGAGGTTCCAGCTCCACTCGACCTCACCGGTCTCGGCGTCGAAGACCTCGATCGTGTCGCCCTCGGCCTCAACGCCGCCGAACGTCGCGTACTCCCAGCCGAGTGCGTAGAGGCGACCATCCGGGAGTTGGTCGAGTTCGTGGTGGACTGCGCGGCCGTTGCTCAACTCGAGCTCGTTCGTGACCTGGCCGTCCCAATCGACTTCGAAAACGATCGACGCGAGCTGGCGGTCGCGTGCGAAGAGGCGCATCGCGCGAATGCCGCTGCCGTCGGGCTTGACAGTCGGAGCCATGATGAAGCCCGGGAACTCGGGGCCTTCCCAGTTCCAGATGACCTCACCATAGAGGTTGCAGACACACATCATCTGACGCTGTCCGCCGATCCCGCCGACGAAGCAGACGAGTCGGTAGCCCTCCTGAACCTGATCGCGCTCGTCGACCGTGATGTCGATCGTCGGGAAGAAGTCCTGGACGTGGAGCACGCGGAACTCGCTACGGGCGCTTTCCAGAAGCATCTCATCCGCTTCGTCGAACGCGCGGAAGAACACCTCGTAGCGCCCGTCCATCGGGTTCTCGAATGTCACCGGCTCGCCCTCGGAGCTCAGCAGAACCGAGTTCGGCGCGACGACGCGCGCGACCGACGGCGCGGCGGGCGTGAGGATCTGTGCAACCTCGACTTCGTAGCGAATCGCATCGGTGACCGACGGAATCTCGATGACCACGTCCGTCGAGTTGACAGTTCCACCACTGCGCGGCGACAGCACGGTCAAGGTGCTGCCGACCGGCGGAGTCGAAGAACTCGAGCCGTTGTTACAAGCAGATGCGAGAAGCGCCGTTGTGAGAGCGACGGCCAGTCGAAGGGATGACATGACTTCTGAAGTTGCGAGTCGTGCGGAGAATCGAGAGGTGCGATTGCCGCTGGGGGGGCGAATGGAATTGAACCCCGCGATACGGGGTGGCGGAAGGCCCTCGATGAGCCAAGTCCGCCTGTGGATCGGATGTGCCGGTTGGACCGGGGAGTCGCGTCGGTTTGGTCGCAGTCGGTGGACCGTATCGACTTGGGACGCGCCTCGTCTCAGCCATTCGTGACGGTCCGAATTCTTGCGCGGACGGGGTCGGGAACCTCGCTCGCTACGGGCGGATCGGGCTTGGCAGCCCGCCGGATCACGCTGCGTGGCGAATTCTCCGGTCGCATCGGGGCGATCGGGCCCTCGTCCGGTCCGAATTCTCGCGCCTAGCGGAGGACCCCCCGGTCGAGGAACCCCGACGAAGTTCTTCCGATCTGCGGGCTGCGGCTGAAAGCTTTGGCTCGGACCGCACAAGAACACGGGCAAGGAACGATGAACGAGATGCCGCAGCCGACGACTCCCCGTGCTCCGCACGAACTCGCCCTGGACTTCGCCGGGCGCGCGATCCGTGCGGACCTCTCGAACGACACCTTGCGGGACGACGAGGCCGCGGCGCTCGAGGACATCACCGACTCGAAACCGGCGATGGTCTACCTCGCATGGCGGCGTTGTGCGCTTTGGACGGCTGGCGTGGCGCTCGGCGCTTCTGTCGTTCTCGGGCTGCCGACTCTCGCCGAACTGTTCGACCAGACACCGGACGAGTTTTCCCAGGAGATGTTTGGCGTTCCCCAGGCGACCCCACCGGTTCGGGATCTGTTCGAACTCGACCAGGGACTCTCGCTCCTGCTGCTTTTCGCCGTCGGCTTTGCCGCGTTCGCGCTCGTTCAGGCGGCTCGGAGGTGGACCGACATCAAGGCCTCAGTCCGACTGGGGCGACTTGCGGTGTTGTCCGCGGTCGGAGGCCCACTGGCCTTGTCGATGATCCCGTGGACGCGGCTGGTCGACTGGGATTGGTTGAAGACCCAGAACCAGGATCCGAACGCTACGGCTGAGCAGATCACTCAACAGATCGAGGCTGCCTCGAGTTCGATCGGCCTACTCTTCGCCTTCGCTCTGTTCATCAAGGTCGGGCCGGCGGTGATCGGTCTCTGCTCAGGAATCATCCGTTCGAGTGCGACGCTCAAGACCTTCCTGCCGGAGTCGTTCCTCCCGGGATGGACGATCGCCGCGTTCACGCCGGTCTACGCGATTCTGATGATCACGGTCGTGATCCTTCTGAACCAAACGAGCGGGGACTGGATGCTGATCGCCGGTGTCGCGGCACTGATCGCGGGTCCGGGCAGCTACCTGACCCGAGCGGCGACGATCATGGCGCCAGTCTCGAAGACAGACACCCAAGCCCTCGCGAGCATTCGGGCTCTGCGGCAACGGGCTTCGTTGTTCTACGTCGCCGGCACGGCCCTCATCGGGTTCTGGGTCTACTCGAAGATGGATCTGGGCTTCCTCGACGGCGTTGCGTTCGTGCTGTCGGCGATGGGGTCGGCAATGACGATGACGGTGGTCGCCGCCGACTTGCAACTCGCGCTGATCGGCAGGAGCTGGCGGCAGCTGCATGCGATCCGGGGCTCTGAACTCGAAACCGAACTCGAGGCGCGGCTCGAGGACTTCGAGCGCATCGGTCTCTCGTGATCGGTCACGAGTTCGATCTCGACGTTTCCGTCAGGGTTGAACCTTTTTTGCGAAGTGGTTGCGCTACCCCGTTGACGAGTTGCGTATCTGCGCTAGCTTCCCTCGCCCGAACGAGCGAGAGACTCGGCGAAGCTGCCGAGAATCATCATGAACTTCCCAGCTGAGACACAGAACGAGACCTGCCCACGAGACGCGATGCGATCCGTGGTGCGTGATCGATCGATTCTGCTCGCGGGGAGTGTGGTGCTGCCAGACCAAGCCAATCGAGGCTGAGTCTGGGCGCCGCGAGATCCGCTCGCGAGCAGGTCTGATCCTGCGGGTCTGACCCATCAGCGCTTGCCTTTGGCCGCTGGAAGCGACGTTCGTTCGACAGAGTGAACTCGTCGCAGTTTCGCAAGGGTCCGAGCATCTCTCTGGCAGCCAAGCGCGTTCGTCGCGCCGCTGCCCGGTCGATCGCTCGGCTCTTGCACTCACTCAACGACTTCGACACGCCTTCGAAAGGACAACAAGACTCGCCTCCCGTGCGGCGCGATCCGGCTTCCGGAACTCGCGTGCCGTGACGGGTTCGAGAGTGCGAGGCACTAGCGGCAGGTGATCCCTTCTGGGCGCCTGTAGGTGCTCCAACCCCATTGGATTGGCGGGTTCGACTCCCGCACCAAACACTTTTGGTCGGGCCGGTGGGCCCGGAGACGACGGTGACGCTGGCTGCGTCGATCCACGGCGGTCCTGGACTCGCTGAGGGTTCGCGCGGCACCACGGCGCGGGCCTCGCACTCCGACTCCATCGCTCGGGACTCACTTCCTTCACCGGAGAGTCGCCCCCGCAGAGCTGTCACGTCGATGTCGACGCGGCCAGCGGGGTTTGGCTCGGGGACGAGGGATCGGGAGTGGCCCGGGCGATCGTCGGAGTCCGCTCGCAGCCAGGGGGCGCGCTGCTTCTCTCCGGGCTCCCGGCCACCTCATTGCACTCTCGAAACGGCACTGAATCTCTTCCGCGGTCCGAGTCCTTCGGGCCGATCCCCAGCCTGGCGCCCCGTGGTGGCGTCACGTTGATCCTCACATCACCACCATGCACACGAAAGCACCGCCATGATGCGCACTCTTCACATCCGAAAGCACGAGTTTGGTTTGCTGTTCAAGGACGGCGACCTCGAGCGAGTCCTGGGGCCGGGCAAGCACCGGTTGCTCCCGGCCGTCCTGTCCAAGACGAAGGTCGATCGGGTCAGCACTCTCGGCCTCGTCTTCGAGCACCCGATGCTCGAGACGCTGATCGACGAGCCTGCCTTGAAGCCGTTGATCGAGGTCGTCGACCTGAAGGATCACGAGCGGGCGATCGTCTGGAAGGACGGACGGCTGGTTTCGGTCCTCGCTGCCGGGCGGCACGCGTTCTTCAAGCGGCCGGGAAACTTCGTTGTCGAGATCTACGACGCGAAGGAGACCCCGCTTCTCGAGCACGCGTCGCTGAGCACGATCGTCAACGCCGCATTGCCGCTGTTCCTTCCGATCGAAGTTCCGGACGGGCACTGCGGTATCGCTGTGGTCGACGGCGAGCCGATCGAACGACTCGAACCCGGGCGTCACGCGTTCTTTAAGGGCACGGCGACGATCCACTCGAGGCTCGTCGACCTACGTTCCCAGCAATTCGACGTCTCCGGCCAGGAGATCATGACGAAAGACAAGGTCACGTTGCGGATCAACCTCCTGGTTGCCTTCCGCGTCGTGGACCCCTTTCGAGCGGTTTCCGTGACCGCGGATGTGAAGGACGCTCTCTACCGTTCCGCGCAGCTCGCGCTGCGTGAGGCGGTCGGCGTGCGAACCCTCGACCAACTGTTGACCGAGAAGGACGGCGTCACGAACGACATGCGAAATGACCTCGTCCGGGAGTCGGAGGCTCTCGGCGTGGAAATCGACCGTGTCGGTATCCGGGACGTCATCTTGCCGGGCGACATGAAGATGATCCTGAACCAGGTCATCGAGGCTCAGAAGTTCTCCGAAGCGAACGTCATTCGGCGTCGCGAGGAGACGGCTGCGGCTCGGTCCCAGGCGAACACCGCGAAGCTGCTCGCCGAGAACCCGGCGTTGATGCGGCTGCGGGAGCTCGAGGCCTTGCAGGAGATCCTGAAGGGGGCGAACGCGACCTTCGTTCTCGGATCGGGTGACGTCAGCGATCAGATTCGCAGCATCGTCGCCGGCTGGCACTCTTCGTGAGTGCTGAGCCGTGTGATCACAGGATCACACGGCTCGAGCTCTCGACTCAGTTCGGCGTGAGCTCGAGAGCCTCGCTCGTCGCGACGCCCAAGGCGTTCGACGTGGTCGAGACGACGCTCTGGAAGTAGAGCGTCGGCAGCGTTCCGAAGGCGATGTTCGGGATGATGACCGGGACTTCGGCGTTCCCCATGCCGTCGAGGGCGACCATGCGCGGTGCCAGGACGTTCGTGTTGACGAAGCAACCTGGTGCGCCGAACCCGCCGAGGTCGAACGGCAGGGCCAGACCCGCCGAGGTGGAGAGGCTGTCACCGATGTTCAGCATCGCCATGCCGTTGGCAATACCGCCGGAGACATTGACTTCGAACACCGAGCCGAACATCGGGCTCGGGGTCGAGAGACCGATCGTCGGACCACAACCAGTTCCGATCGTCGTCGTCGACAAGTCACCCGGCACGGCCGGAGCCAGGTCGATGACGTTAGACACGACGGTGAAAGAGCCGCCGTTGAAGTCGCCGATCGCGTAGAAGGTCGTGCTCGTGTTGGCGACCGGGGTGAAGACCGCCGGGCCAAAGACCGTCGGACCGCCAGCCGTTGCGGCGATCGACAGGTCGTAGAACGCCGGGCCGATGTCGGCGCTGGCTTCGCGGCTACCGGTCGCGTTTGAAAGGCCGGTGATCGTGGTGAAGTTGCTGCCGTTGCGGTCGAGGATGACGTCCACGGTCGGAGCTGCAGCGAGGTGACGGGCGGTCACGCGGGTGCGGTTACCGGATGGCGTTACGTCGTTGGCGAAGACCGACAGGAGCGTGTTCGCGCCGGTCGCGTCGAGGTGGGCGACGATGCTGAGGTCGTCGCCAGCGGCGAGGGTCGCCGGCAGGCTCAGGCCCGCCACCGGGGCGCCGTTCAGCTGAACGTTCAGGTTGTAGCTGCCGGGGTTGAGGACCAGCGGGCCGACGATGTCGGTGAAGTCGAAGCTGAACAGCGTCGTCGTGTTGTTGCGCACGTCGACCGGGTTTGGCAGACCAGGGATACCGTGGACCACGGTGACCTTCGCGGTCAGTGCGTCGCGCTGAGCCAGGACACCGAAGCTCGGCTGGAGCGCCACACCGACGGCGAAGACCGACGTGGACTCGCCGTCCTCGAGGACGATCTCAGCCGGGCCGAACACGCTCGAGCCGCCCACTGCGTCGAAGATCTCGACTTCGTAGGTGCCCGGGGGGATGTCGTTGACGGACTCCTGGCCGTTCGTGACGCCCATCAGCGTCGCGACCGGCGCGCCGCCCTGGGTCAGGGCGATGTCGACCGCGCCGGCTTGCGCGGTGTGACGCACGGTCAGCCGCGTTTCCGGGAGGTTGAGTAGCGACGTGTCGTTGACGAACGCGGACAGCACTGGCGTGCCAGCTGCGTCGAGGTGCGCGATCAGCGAGACGTCGAGGCCAGCGGGAACGTTCACCGTGTCGCTGAGCAGCGAGGTGCCGTTCTGCTGGATGTCGATGACGACCGGGCCGGGCGCCAGCGAAAGGTCGCCGACCTGGTCACCGAAGTCGAACGTGAACAGAGTGCTGCCGCCGGCAACGACGTCGACCGGACCGCCAAGTCCGGGGATGCCGTGGAGCACGGTGACAGCCGAATCCTGCGCGAGTGCGGGCAACGCGAAGAGCGCGCTAGCCGCAACAGAAAGAAAAGTGGTGCGCAACATGGGTTCTTGCGAGTGGAGGTTTCTTCGAACGAACTGGGGGCCTTTGCATCCGCCTCTGTTTCGATTCCGAAACGACAGGCGAACACCTGACTCGCAGAGGCGCTTGCACACGGACTCTGCGGTCGGGCCGGGGCTTCGAACTCACTCGCCGACCGGATTCGATCGAGTTGTGACGTTTCCGTTCGCAGGTGCATTCGCGTTTGGAACCCTCGGGAACGTCGACGCAGACGATCGATTGAGTGCATTGGAGTGGTGACTCCTTCCAAGCTCCGGTTGCTCAAGACAGCCGTTCGGAGAGCCCGAGTTCTTGCCGCCGCGGTGAGTTTCTTCGCCGCGGCGGCGAGTGATCCCGATCTTCGATCTGCTCGATGCGGTCGGCGGGATTGAATCCCCTAGAACCGATCGGTCGGAAGGCCCGGTTCGGGGCAGCTGGCTCCCACCGGGCGATGCGAAGGAACGGCCGAGGGCACGCGAAGCTCACGTCTTGGTGATGAGCGATCGTTCGAGATTGCGTCAAGCGTCGATCGCGAGACGCCGAAGCTCCGGGCGAGAGGGTTCGACCGGATTCGACGTTCGGATCGGCGAGCCTCGGTGGGGAGAAAGAGAGACCTTGGAACTCAACGCACGCATCTACGGATGCCTCGCCCTTGGCCTGCTGGCTCAGGGTTGCGGAAGCAGCGGCGGTAGCGCGCCGGCACCGGGTTCGGTGTCGCCGTTGTCGGTCCCGTCACAGATGACGATCGTGGACGCGCAGGACGGCGACGAGGGAGTCGCGACCCTGCAAAGCGGGGAGCTCGTCGCGCGCGCGCTCGCGGTCGGATTCGCGGCACCAGTCGTTGGGGACTACGTCACTGACGAGACTCGACTCTGGGTTCAGGACGAGTCGATGGAGCCGCTCGAGATCATCAACGAGATCCTCTGCTACGTGTCGCAATGCGGCTACGACGATGCAAGTCTCGTGAACGCCGGGCCGTTCCGGGTCTTGATCGACTCGGAAGGCTGCCGCCGAGGCGATCGCGAAGTCGCAGTCGGCGACGGCCAGGGTGCCCAGCAGGGGGCTGGCACCGACCAGGTCGAGTACCAGGAATGGGTTGTCGACAGTCGCCGCGCGGATGAGAACTCGCCCCAGGTGGTCAGCATCTGGTTCGAGGAGGAGGAAGAGGTCGACGGGGTCGTCCGGACTCAGGAGTTCTACGTCCGGCTGACGATCTCATCTTCACCGACTCGGACGTCGCCCTATGGAGCGTTCGAGCTCAACTTCAAGGCCCTGCCGAGCGGGGCGTCGCTCGATGCGGAGCCGCTGTTCGAAGGTCGACTCGCTACGGTTCCGCGTCAGGATGGCCGTGCTGAGTACGTGTTCACCAACGAGAACGGTGACATGGACGGGCCACTCTCGG
>JBCBZB010000113.1:0-10554 GCA_039815565.1 Planctomycetota bacterium | reverse complement strand
GATATGGTGCATGGCTCTGTGAGCCAGCAATCCGACGCGACGCGTGGAGTCCGGCTCCTACCCGGCGACCGGACAACGCTCTGCGTCGGTGGACAGCGAAGGCCGTTTCGAGATGCAGCTGCCCACAGGGGTTTGGGAGTGTTCCTGCGTCACGGACCTCGGTTTCGGTCAGGTTCAGGTCCCCCTGACGCCAAGTGCGATCGTCATCGTGCGCCAGCCCACCGAGCAGGACTTCCTCTTGTCCGTGCAGGATTGCGCGCTGCGAGTCATCGACAGGTCGGGCGAGCCGATCGAAGGCCTGCGCATGAGGATTCCGCTGCCAGCCGAACACCTGGTGCTCTACCCACCGACCACCGATTCCGACGGACGATTAGAACTCGCGCTCCCGATCGGTGCTTACGAAGTCTCCAGAGGCAGCCGCAACGCCGAGGGTCGCGTCGAGTGGGTTCCGCTTGGGGCGATCACGGTGGTGCGGCACGCCGAGCGGACTCTATTTGAGCTGACGATCGATCAAAGCCCCGATCGCTAGTCGCGCTCCGCGGGCGACGGAGATGCCGGGGACGACGCGGCGACCGCAACCGCGAACGCTTCCCGTCCCGTTCACCAGCCCGCCAGCATCACGAGCCGGGCGAATTCACCGGCCCGCCAATCTCACCGGTTGGCCAGCGTCACCAGTTAGGACGCCGCTTCTCGAGGAAGGCCTGCATGCCTTCCTTCATCTCCTCGGTCGAGCTGATCGCACCGAAGAGATCTGCCTCGAGGGCCAGGCCCTCCGTGAGCGGCATGTGAACGCCACGACGCACGGCCTGCTTCGCCAACCCGACCGCGGTGCGGCCGCGCTTCAAGATGCGCTCGATCTTGCCCTTGCAGGCACCGAGTAGTTCGGCCTGCGGGAACACGCCCTGCACGAGCCCGATCGTCAGTGCCTCGTCGGCGGAGATGTGGTCGCCGGTCATGACCAGCTCGAGCGCACGGCCGACGCCGATCAGGCGCGGGAGGCGCTGCGTGCCGCCGTAGCCCGGGATGATGCCGAGCGAGACCTCGGGTAGGCCGACCTTGGCCGTGTCCGCGGCGTAGCGGAGGTCACAGGCGAGCGCGAGCTCCAGGCCACCGCCGAGGGCAAAGCCGTTGATCGCGGCGACGAAGGGCTTGGGAGCCGACTCGATCGCCGAGGTCAGAGCCTGGCCCGTCCGCGCGTTCTGCGTGCCGTCGAGGACTCCTTGCGTCGCGAGTTCGGAGATGTCCGCACCGGCGACGAACGCCTTCTCCCCCGCGCCGGTCACGAGCACCGCAGAGACCGAGTCGTCGGCGGCGAGCTCGTCGACCGCGTTGTGAAGGGCCTGGATGGTCTCGGCGTTGAGCGCGTTGAGCTTGTCCGGGCGGTTGACGGTCAGCGTCGCGACCGCTCCGTCCTTCTGCACCTCAACGACGCTCATTCGTCGCCTCCCTCGGCACCCTCCGACGGTGGGGCATCCTTGCCCGCATCGTCCGAATCCGAGGCTTCGACCGCGAAGACTTCGACGGTCTTGAGCTCGATGCGTTCGACCGGCGAGCTGCGCTCCCCACGCGACGAACCGAACTGGACTTCGCTGGTCGCGATTTCGTCGAGGACGTCGAGTCCTTCGGACACGATGCCGAAGGCCGTGTACTGCTTGTCGAGGTGCGGTGCGTGCTCGGCATGGACGACGAAGAACTGCGATCCGGCCGAGTTCGGGTCCTGGCTGCGAGCCATCGACAACACGCCGCGACGGTGCTCACGATCGTTGAACTCGGCGTGGACATGATGCCCAGGGCCACCCGTGCCCGGAACGCCATCGGCACTCGGCTTCGTGTTCGGGCAGCCCCCTTGGATCATGAAGTTCGTGATGATCCGGTGGAACGCGGTCTGATCGTAGAAGCCGTCCTGCGCGAGCGAGAGGAAGTTGCGGACGTGAGCCGGGGCAACGTCCGGCCAGAACTCGGCCGTCATCGTGCCCTTGTCGGTGACGAGGCGGGCACGGAGGGTCGAGAGGTCGACGTTTTCGAGGTCGATCGTGGACATGGTTGGAGAGAGGGGAATTCGGTTGGTGGGGAACGGCCGTCGGTCAGTCCTTCAAGACCGGCTCGACGACGGCTGCGTAGAGCCAGAGATCCTCGGCCGGAACCGAGACCTCGGAACGAGGATCCGCGGGGTTCAGCGGGCGAACTGCGGTGTTCGCGAGCTCCTCGAGGACGTCCATGCCCTGCCGGATCTTGCCGAATGCGGAGTAGGCCCGGTCGAGGTTGCGCGCGTGCTGGCCTTGCACGAGGAAGAACTGGCAGCCCGCCGAGTTCGGGTTGTTGCCACGCGCCATCGAGATCACGCCCGGCAAGTGCGGCTTGTCGCTGAACTCGGCATCGACGGTGTAGCCCGGCGACCCGGTGCCTGGACGACCACGCGCACCTGGCTTCGTGTTCGGGCAACCACCCTGAATCACGAAGTCCTTCAACACGCGGTGGAAGCGCGAGCCGTTGTAAAAGCCGTCCTTCGACAGCTGGATGAAGTTGCGGACGTGGTTCGGCGCGACGTCGGGCCAGAACTCGATCACGATCTCACCACGCACGGTGATCAGTCGCACCGTGGTCTGGCGCAGGTCGAGGTCGGCGACGACCAGATCACCCTGATCCGGCGCGACGCGCATGATCGCAGTCGCATCGCTGAGCCCAGGCCAACTGATCCGCAGCTCTTGGTAGCGACTCGTGTCGAGGTCCGAGAGGGCCGTGCCCGGGTCGATTTCGAAGGTCCGACGGATGATCGTCCCGGCGGCGACTTCGGCGACGCCTTCGCGGCGGTTCAGAATCTGACCGACCTCGCGGGTGCCATCGAGGAAGACCAGGTTCACACCGGAGAGCACGGTCTGCGGGACCTTGACCTCTTCGTTGAACTCGACGCGGAGTACGACCTCGAAAGCCTCGGTGCCGCTGTGGATCGGCGGAGCCGACAGACTGGCCGAGTATGGGCCGCTGTCCTGCAGCTCCACGTTCTCGTCGTTCTGCGCGACGAGAGTCGAAGTCAGCAGAAACAGGATCAGGCAGTGAATGAACTTCATGATCAATCGGATGCCGGCAGGCCCGCCTGCCCCGGATCTCGGGAGCGCGTCGGCGGACGAAACCGGACTCTGGACCCGGGAGGACTCGCGGGTCGGTGGTCCATGGCGATCCCGGACGACGAGTGAGCGCTCGCAGCGCTCCCGCCCCAGGGAATCGGCTTCTAAACGGTCTTTGTAGGGACCGGCGCTTTAGGGCTCAAGCGCGGCGGAACTCGATCGACATCCCCATGCCGCCTGACATGCAGAGGCTCGCCAGGCCTCGCTTGCTGCCCCGGGCCTTCATCGCGTGGAGCAGCGTGGTCACGATCCGGGCGCCCGTCGCCCCGATCGGGTGCCCGAGGGCGATCGCCCCGCCGTTCACGTTGACGATCTGGCGGTCAAACGGGAGATCCCGCATGCAACCGAGCATCTGGGCCGCGAAGGCCTCGTTCATCTCGACGAGGTCGAAATCGTCGATCCCGAGACCGGTCTTCTCGAAGAGCTTCTGCGTCGCCGGCACCGGGCCGAGCCCCATGACACGCGGTGAGAGGCCGGCTGTGGCGGACGCTCCGACCTCGGCCAGGGGCTCGAGGCCGTGGCGCTCGACAGCCGCCTCTGTGGCCATCAGCACCGCCGCGGCACCGTCCGTGATGCCTGAGGAATTGCCGGCGTGCACCGTCCCGCCGTCCGGACGGAAGACCGGTGGGAGCTTCTGGAGGCCTTCGAGGGTCACATCCGGACGAACGTGCTCATCGGTGGTGATCGTCGTGGTCTTCTTCCGGGTCGCGACTTCGACCGGGACGATCTCGGCCTCGAAGGCACCGCTCTGCTGGGCGCTGGCCGCCCGGCGGTGCGATTCGAGCGCGAATGCGTCCTGTTCCTCGCGACCGATTCCGAGGTCGTCGGCGACGTACTCGGCGGTCATCCCCATCGGCTCCTTGAGGATCGCGCAGGTGAACCCGTCCTGGTAGTTGCCGTCCAGGACCTTCTGGTGGCCGAGCCGAAGGCCCTGGCGCATGTTTGGGACCAGGAACGGGATGTTCGTCATGTGCTCCATCCCGCCCGCGACGACGAAATCGTGGCCATCGAGCAGGAGTGCTGCACGGCCCATGTCGATCGCCTTCAGGCTCGATCCGCAGGCCTTGTTGATCGTCGTGGCCGGCACGGCCTCCGGCAGTCCGGCGGCCAGAGTGACCTGACGGGCCGGATTCGGGCCACCGCCGAGCTGACGCGCCTGGCCGAACAGCACCTCGCCGATCTCGTCCGCCGGGACGCCCGTCCGCTGCAGGAGGGCCCGGATGGTGGCCGCTCCGAGATCGACTGCGGAGAGGGGCGAATAGGAGCCAAGGAACTTGGCGATCGGGGTTCGAACTGCGTCGACGACGAAGGTGCGCGTCATGGGGGCGCAACATCGGCCGACAGGTCGATTGGGTCAATCGCGGTCTCTTCGTTGACGGGACCAGCCTGCGCACCGATCTTCTTCTTATGCCCCCGGGGCGGAATCGCTCGACCGAAACAGCTGAGCTTCACCTGCTCGCACTGGCCGTCGGCCTGCTGGGCGGTCTGCTCGGAGTCGGGTTCCGGAACGGCGTCCGTGAGATCGAGAAGTTCCTGCTCGATGCCGACTCCCCAGTCACGGCCGATCTCTCGACCGCGGAGACTCTGCTGCTGCCGACGCTCGGTGGACTCGGAGCGGGCCTGATTCTGCTGATGATCCGCTGCGATCGCGGACCCTTCGGAATCAGCGACCTCGTCGAGTTGGTCAGCACGAGGCGCGGGCGCATCCGTCCGTTCCGCAGCCTGATGCAGATCCTGTCCTCGGGATTCAGTATCGCGAGCGGCGGCAGCATCGGTCGCGAGGGTGCGAACTCACAGTTCGGCGCGACGCTGGCGACGGTCTTCGGGCAGTGGGCGCGGCTCTCGCCCCGCCTGCGCTCCGTACTCCTCGGCTGCGGCATCGCGGCGGGCATGGCGAGTGCCTACCGGGCACCGATCGCGGGCGCGATGTTCGTGATGGAGGTCGTGCTCGGGAACTTCGCCATGGACGTGTTTGCGCCGGTCGTCGTCGCATCGGTGGCATCGACCATCGTGACGCGGCACTTCCTCGGCGCCGAAGCGATCTACGAGATGGGCGCGCTCGAGATGACGTCGTGGCCCTTGGTTACGGCGGCCGCAGCGCTCGGTGCCTTATGCGGTTTCGGCGGCCCGATGTTCCGGTCCTGCCTGCTGGCGGGACAGCGAGCCTTCACCGCATTCAACGCGCCGCTTCCGGTGAAGATGGCGATCGGTGGCTTGATCGTCGGAGTGATCGGACTCGAGGTCCCCCAGGCCTGGGGCAACGGTCAGTCGACAATCGAAGTCCTCGCCGAACCGGGAGCAGCACCCGGCTTCGGACTGATGATCGGCCTGCTGTTGGCGAAGCTCGTCGCGACGAGCGTGACGGCCGGCTCGGGGGCACTCGGTGGCACCTTTACTCCGAACCTCGTCGTCGGCGCGGCCTTCGGTGCTGCGTTCTCCCGCGTCGTAGACCTGGTGGCCGAAGGCGACCACCACACCGAGTTCGCGCTGGTCGGGATGGCAGGACTGTGTGCGGCAACCGCGCACGCTCCGATCACCGCGGTCATCCTCGTGTTCGAGATGACAAACGACTACGGCCTGATCCTGCCGTTGATGCTCTGCAGCATCCTGAGCAGCCTGGTCGCCCGCACGATCGACCGCGACTCGATCTACACCGCAAAGATCCGCGCCAAGGGTCACGACCCGGCGGCGGGACTCGAAGAACTCGCGGTGAAGCGCAGCTACGTGCGCACGATCATGCGCCGCGACCCCGAGAGCATCATCTCGACCGCGACCTTCGACGCGGTGCTCGAGGCGTTCCTCGGTTCACGGCGTGGGCTCCTCTACGCCGTCGACGCCGAGGGCCAACTCCAGGGCCACCTCCGCCTGCACGACGTGAAGGCCTACCTCCACGAAGGCAGCCTCGGCTCGTTCGTCATCGCGCAGGATCTCGCTCGCCCCTCGGCAGGCGTTCGACCAGAGCAGACGCTCGCAGAACTTCTTCCGAGGTTCGACACAGAGGAACTCGACGAACTCCCGGTGGTCGAGGCCGATGGCCGGTTGGTCGGGCGCATCACACGAGGAGACCTCGTCGCCTGTATCCGTGACGAAGTTCTTGGGCAGCGAGCCCTCCGTGCACGCCTTCAAGCGACCGAGTCCGGCGAAGAAGACCTGCTCAGCCTGCCCGAGGACACCGAGATCGCGCGGGTCCCGATTCCCGACGCCTGGGTCGGTCGCGCCGTCGGCTCGCTCGAGCTCGTCGAGTCGCTGTCCGTCCACCCGCTGATCATCGTCCGGACCGACGAAACCGGACACACGAGCCGCCTGCTCGCCGACTCCGAGTCCGTGCTCGAAGAGAACGACTCGGTCGTCGTCCTGGCTCACCGCCAGACGATCGACGGCCTCCGCGACGGTTCGCTCCTGCTCGAAGACGCCTGACGAGCGACGGCTGCTACACTCCGCCGCCGGGCGTTGCCCGACTTCCCCTCCGACCGCCGCGGGTCTCCCCTCTCGCACGCGGCGCATTGCCCAGCTGATGAATCGACCGAAGTCTCGCGCTTCCAGTGCCGTCCTCCTCGTCCGAGGTGAGGGCCCGAACCTCGAAGTCTTCCTCGTCGAGCGAGCGCCCGAGCTCCGCTTCTTCGGCGGCTACTGGGCCCTGCCCGGCGGAGTGCGTGGCCCGGAGGACGGTGAGGACGGGCCCAACGGTGACGACACCGATCCTCTGCGGCGATGCGCGGTCCGGGAGATGTTCGAGGAGACTGGCGTGCTGCTCGATCCGTCGCTGCGCTCGTCACTCAATCCGCAAAAGCGTGAGTCGGTGAGAGCGGCCTTGCTCGATGCCGAGCGTGCGCAGACGGCTTCGCCTTGGGGCGAACTCGGTGCCGACCCGGCCTGCCCGGAGCTTCGCAACGTCTGCCGCATCAAGACGCCTCCGTTCACACCGGTCCGCTACGACACCGTGTTCGTTCTCGCGTGCCTGCCCGAGGGTGAGAATCCGACGATCATCGACGGCGAGCTCGTCGCCGGGCAGTGGTGGCGGCCCGAAGAGGCGCTGCAGTCCTGGCGTCAGGGCACGATCCGCATCGTCCCCCCGGTCTTGATCCTGCTCGAGCACCTGAAGCGCTCGGCCAGTGAATCGAAGGTGCTCGACCACTTTGTCGAGACGATGGCGGCGACGGCAGACGGCTACGCGAACGGCCGACTGCATCAGGTGCGATTCTCTCCGGGCATCGTGCTCGCACCGGTCGCAACCCCGACGCTTCCACCGGCGACGACGACCAATTGCCTGCTGATCGGAGAAGAACGGCTATGGATCCTCGATCCGGCCACCCCGGACGAGTCCGAGCAAGAGCGTCTCTTCGCACTGATCGAAGAGCTTTGCGCCGAAGGCCGAGAGCTCGGCGGAATCGCAGTCACTCACCACCACCCCGACCACGTCGGCGCCGTCGTTGCGACCAGCAAGCGCTTCGACCTCGGGGTGCGGGCGCATCCAAAGACGCTCGAACGACTGCCGTCGGGCTTCAAGCCGGGTGAGCCGATGCGTGATGGCGACCGCATCTCGCTCGGTCGCTCGCCCGACGGTCAGGAGGGCTGGGAACTGATCGCGCAGTTCACGCCTGGTCACGACCAAGGCCACCTGGCCTTCCGCGAGTCGCGTTACCACAGCGTCCTGGTCGGCGACATGTTGTCGACGGTCTCGACGATCGTGATCGATCCACCCGAGGGCCATCTGCGGACCTACCTGCAGAGCCTCGAGAAGCTGCTCGCCGAGCCGATGGACGTGCTCTACCCCTCGCACGGCCCAGCGGCTCCGGATGGCCACCGCCTCGTGCGGCGCTACCTTCGTCACCGAGCCCAGCGCGAGACCGCACTGCTCAAGGCGGTGCAGGAGTCGCCAGGAACCGCGAAGGACTTCGTTCCGACCGTCTACTGGGACACCGACAAGCGCCTCTACGGTCTCGCCGAGCGCAGCCTGGTCGCCGGCCTCGAGAAGCTCGAAGAGGACGGCAAGGTTCGGCGGCTCGACGGAGACCGTTTCGAAGTCACCGAGACCGGGTCACAAGAAGTGACCTGATCCGCGGCCGGCTTCAGTGCGACAAGTAGACGCGGCCACCCGACTCCGGATCGACGCGGAAGACTCCACGAACTCCGAGGTCGGTGATCAAGATCGAACCGTCCGGCATCGCGGCGAGTCCGGAGGTCGATTGCATCACGGGGCCCGATCCGACGAAGGCGGCGACGCCGGCGGATTCGTTCTGCGGATCGCGGCCGCTGACCACAATGCGCACACCGGTCTGAAGATCGAGACTGACCAGCCGGCTGCGGTTGCTGTTCTGGAACCAGAGGCCCATGCCACCCGGCTGGAGAAGCAGGTCCGTCGGGAAGTCGAAGCTCTCTCCGGATCCGAAGTTGTTGTTGTCCGCGATTCGAGTCGGGTTGAGGAACCCTGGCACCGCCAGGTTGAGGAGGTAGATCGCCTGGTTCGACTGGTCGAGGACGTAGGCGAGCTGCGCGTCGAAGTCGATCGCGAGGCCCTGCACGCGGGTGAACGTGTTGTCCTGCGTTCGTTGGACGCGCAGGCCAGTCACCAGATCGATCTCGAGGAGCTTCTCGCTGTCGGCGAGCCAGAGGGTCGATCCGTCGGGCGAGACGACCATGCCACCGACCGGGTCGGTGATCGTCGGTCCGGACGAGCCGTCGTTCAGCGAGAACGGCATCGGCTGGCCGCCGGCCAGTGGGATCTCGTAGAGCTCACCGACGCCGTAGTTCACGATCACGCGGTTGCGCATCGAATCGATGGCCATGCGGCTCGGGATCGCGAAGGGCGAGCTGGAGTCGACGCCTTCGCCAGCGAACACCTGACGGTCACCGGTCAGAGTCGAGACTTCGAAGATTCGGTTCGCGATCGGGTCGCTGACCAGGATGCGGTTGCGAGGCGAGTCGACGACCGAGTACTGCGGACGCTCGAGGGCAGGTCCCATCCCGACATCACCCCGGTAGACCTGTTCGCGAGTGCCCAGGACCGGATCCACGTCGATCAACGCGTCGAGGTTGTTGTCGTTGATGAGAAGACGGCCCGTCTGCGGATCGATGTCGATGGCGAAGAGGCTCGAGAGTTCCGGCCCGCTGCCGAACCCTTCGCCGGTGAGGACCGAGCGATCGCCGTTGATCAAGTTGACTTGTACGACTCGTGCGTCGTTGCTATCGATGTAGAATGCCGACAGACCATTCGAACTGATCACGACGTCGTTCGGACTGCCGACGTCCACCCCGGAGCCGACACTCATCCCGGTAACCTGAGTCCGGTTGCCGCTGCTGATGTCGACGCGAATCAGCCCATCGTTCGCGCCTCGATCGGCGACGAGCACGGTGTTCGCATCCAGGCGAGCGATGCCACGGGGGGAGGAGATCGACGGGCCGCCACCACGACGTCCGGCGTTCGAGATGTAGGAGCGGTTGCCGTTCGAGAGCGAGACCGCGAGGATTGCGTCACGCGTGAAGTCCGAGACGATCAGTCGGTTGTTCGCGCTGTCCGCGTAGAGATCGGTTGCGTTCTCGAGTAGCGGGGTGGCCGTGTTGGAGGTGTTCGACGTCACCGTCCGGACGAAGCCGGTCTGCCGGTTCACTTCGAAGATCGCGTCCAAGACGATGTCGCTGATGTAGAGCAACGAACCGGTCTCGTCGTAGGCGATGCCTCGCGGATCTTGCGTCACCGTCTCCGACGTGATGAGCGTCTGTTCACCGGTGTCCATGTCCACCTCGATCACGCGACCGGAGTCGGTGTCTGCGATCGCGACAATCGGCATCGTCGGGTGGATGGCGAACCCACGGATGTTCGTCAGGATCCCTTCGAGCTTCCGGATCGAACCGAGCCCACTGCGAGTGATGACTCCACCGGGGGTGAAGATCTCGACCTCGAAGGTGTTCTGGCCGTTCTGAAGCGGGACGGTCGCGGTCCAGTTTTCGAAGAAGTCACTGGTGGTCGCCGACACGCCGTTGACCATCACCGCGGTGACGTCGGTCAGGCCGGTCGTCATGCCGCGGACGGTCGTCGCGTTGGACGCGGTCGTCGCGCCGTCGGTTGGGAAGACGACTTGAGCGGGGCCGCCGCCACCGCCTCCGCCACCACCGCCACAGGCGACCGGGATCAGAGCGAAAGGAAGGAGAAGTGCGAGGCGTCGAACGCCTACGGAGAATGGAAGGGTCATCGTGGAGAGCCTCGGAGTGGGTTTCTGGACTGGAATCCGAGGTCTGAGGCCTCGGTCTCCCTTCCGGGCGCGGATCCACGGGATGACCCGCAGAGATTCTTCCAAGAATTCTGAACTGCCCCCCGCGCGTGTTGGGTCGAGAGCCCACCTCGCCGGATCGCGGGATTCTGGGGTCACCGGGGCGGGTTTCTGTGCACCGGGAGTGCGAGAGGCCCTCGGAGTCGCCGAGGGCTTCCGCG
>JBCBZB010000048.1:0-36634 GCA_039815565.1 Planctomycetota bacterium | reverse complement strand
TCACCCTCGCTGGCGGTGCGTGGTCCATCGACGCCGTCCGCGCCGCCCTCGCGTCGGTCTGCCTGTACGGCGCGGGGATGGTGCTCAACGACTTCTTCGATCTCGAAGAAGACCGAAAGCAACGGCCCGAACGGCCGCTCCCTCAGGGCGTGCTGAAGCCGATCACCGCACTGGCCCTCGGCCTGGGCCTGCTCGGTTCGGGCATCGCGCTCGCACCGGCGCAGACACGGGTCGCGCACATCGCGATCGCGGTGTTGGTCCTCGGGTACGACACGATCCTGAAGCGGAAGACGCTCACCGCGGTCGCGACCATGGGTGTACTTCGTGGACTCAACCTACTGACCGGCGCGATTCTCGTCGTCGGGGGCACCGACGGCCTCGACGGTTTGACGACCCCGAGTCTCGCCGCCGCCGGTTGCTACGGCCTCATCATCGCGACGATCACGCTCCTCGGTCGCCTCGAGGATCTATCCCGCGCCAACCCTCGGATGGTTGCGAGCCTCTTCGCCCTGCCGCCGGTCCTCGGCCTGATCGCGTTGACCACGACACCGAACGGCGCCTTGGCGGCCAGCCTCGCTCTGGTTCCGACCGTGCTGTTCGGTCGATTCTGCCGAGCGCGCGGCCGCGACTGGCCGCCGCAGCAGATTCGGCGAGGCGTCGGACTGCTGCTGCTCGGCTGCATGCTCTACGACGCCCTCCTGTGCGTCGGAGCCGGCCGCTACTTCGAAGCCGGTGGCGTGATTCTCGCGCTGCTCGCAGCCCGAAGGATCTCGCGCCTGATCAGCTGGACGTGATCGTCCGCAGCTCCTGGTAGATGCCGCGAGCCTCGTCCTTCGTCATCGAACCGACGTGGACGAGCGCCTTCAGCGATCGTCGCAGAGTCGCATCGTCGGAACCGATGCGGAACGCCCACTCGCTGAGCGCTTGGCACTCGGCTGGCACGGTCTGACTCTGCGGAGCAGACTCCATGAACTCGGCGACGAGGTGCTCTTCGATCGGAGCCACCGGCTCCTCCTCGAAGTGATCGTGGGACTCGTCCATCGGGACGAAGTCCCCGTCCACCGAGACTTCGACGATGTCGTCTTCGTCGTCGACTTCGACGAACTCATCGACTGACGCCGCCTCGGTCATCGACACTCCGCCGTCATCGACCGCGAACGGGTCACGTCCGATCTGGGCTTCGGCCACTCCCGGGGAACCTTCCCAACGGTAGGCGTCGAGAGTCGGACCGACGACGTTCCGCAGGTTCGGCAGGAGTTCCTCGATCCCGTCGGCCACCTGCCCGGTCGATTGCATCTCCTCGATGAAAGCCCGCGCGCGACGGAGCGTCTCGTTGAGGAACTCGCTCATCTCACGAGCGACCGACACATCCTGTTCCTGCTCGGCGCTGGACGAAAGCTTGGTCACCATGCTCGCCGCGGTCCGCGTGGCGTCCTCGAAGAACTCTTGGACCTCCCGCGTCATTCGCTCGTTGCGCGCAGTGCTCGCCTCGTGCGCTTCGAGCTCCTGGAGAACCGAGGAGTTCAACGCCGCTTGCCGCTTGGGACCGGAGTCCAAGTGGCGTCGCTTACGTTCGGTGCGATACTGATCGAATCCGTCAACAGGGGGAATGGACATGGCGCCTCCAACGGCAAAAAAGCGCCGTCCCCGATCCTATCGGAGACCCTTCGACCAGCCTTGATCCTCAGCCGCCCCAGGGGTCTCGATTCCGGAGGGCATCGTCCAAATTCGCCACACTCATGGCCGCTTCGATCTTCTCCACGGTGTCGTAGCCCCGACGCAGGCAGGCGATCCGTATCAGCCGCAGAGCTTCCCCGAGGCGCTTCCCGCTGGGAACTCCGGCCGCCTGGAGCCGCTGGGCCGAGACGGTTTCACGCACGCAAGCGAGGGCCCGAAACCGCTCCGCGGACTGGCCCATCCTTTCCGAGCCGAGCCAGATTCCGAGCCGGCGTTCGGCACCTGGTGAAGGCTCGACGCGCAGCAATCGAAGCGCCTCCGAATCCGCCGGATCGACCTTCGCCCACTCGGAGCTGACCAAATCGAGCACGTCGACCCAGCCACCGAGGGCACGACGAACGTCACTCGACAGGTTCAACATGCCCGCCAACCTCGCCACCGGATCCAGCGCCTCGAAGTCCAAACGACGTCGACGACCAGCCAACGGATGCAGCGCGGTCACCAACGGCGCGAGTCCTGCGCCCTGATCCCTCAGCTCGTCGCCATCGAACGAGCGAGCGCTCCAGGCGCTCACCTCAGGAAGGACAACCCCCAGCGCAGCACCGAGTTCTCGGTCCAACGCCGACACGACCCCGAAGCGATCGAGCATCTCCCACGTGGCCGAACTCGCCTGCGAGTCGATCAACGCCGGCACGAGCTCCGATCGGATGCGGTCCGCGGACAGTCGAGCGATCGAAGGCATCCACGAGTCGAGAGCCTGCGCACTCTCGGCTTCGATGGACAACTGCAGCCGCGCAGCGAATCGCAGAGCCCGCAGACAACGCAGCGGATCCTCCTCGAGTCGACGGGCCGGGTCGCCGATCACCGCGAGCCGACGCTGCTCGACATCCTCGAGGCCGCCCAGGGGATCGACCCACTCGCCCTGCGGCCACTCGCAGTAGATCGCGTTGAGCCGGAAGTCGCGACGACGAGCGTCGACCTCGACCGAATCGACGAATCGCACGCGCCGCGGTCGCCGGTCCTCACCGTAGTCGCTCTCCTCCCGAAAACTCGTGCAGACGAGAGCCCCTCCAGGACCGCGACTCGGAATCTCGATCGCGCCGAGATCTGGTTCGAGGCGCCCTAGATCGCCGAACACGGTCCGAAACGCGTCGCGCAGAGCCGGCGGGGCGAGAGGGCTCGCGAGATCGACGTCATCGGTCGCACGACCGAGCAGGTGATCTCGAGTCGTCCCCCCAACCGCGAACATCGGCACCCCGAGTTCATGGAGCCGATCCAAGGGATCGTGCACCCAAGGCGGTAGGATCTCGCGGAGGTCCGGCACGCGCCGCAACCTAACCCAAAGCCGACCCCGGACGCCCCCCTCGATTCCCGCCCCAGACCGCCGAAGACAACGGTCACCATGCGCCTCCCGAACCTCGTCGATGTCCTCCTGCTACTTGGAATCGTGGCACTGGGTGTCGCGTTGGCGTGGCCCTGGGTTCAGGGCCACCGCGGAGCTCGGATCGAGGATCGCGCCTCGGACATCGCCCACGTGCTCCTTCAGGAAGCATTCCAACGGACGCCGATCGATCTCTCCGATCGGGACCTCCATCGGGAACTCGAAGAAGCCCTCCGAGCCGGATGCGCATCGCTCGGCCACCCGCAGTCGAAGCTGCCGACCAGGATCGAAGGCGCCGAGGAACCGACCTTCGAAACCGAACACTACCTCTACCGGCTCACTCGGCTGCCCGAGGACTTTCAAGCCGCACCGATTCAGGACGACCTCCCCTCGCGCCAGCCGCTCGAGGTCTATGCCTGGCCGAAGAGCCTGTTCCCGCCCGGCCGAACGATCTTCTTCTATCCCGAGGACGATGCCCCAGCGTTCACCCGCAACCTCGCCCGACGTCGCTACGGCCTGGACCGCTTGCCGCTGCCCGGCTCAGGCCGACAGATCAACCCTCCGGACTCCCGGGGTGGCTACCGCTCGCAAGATGACGAGCGGTGGATCCCGATGCGACCCTGAGGTCGCGAATCATCTGGCTCAGAAGAACTCGAACAAGAACGAGTTGATCAGGGCGCGCATCGCAGGTTCGGACGAACGACCGAGTCGCGACAACCAAATGACGTCCCCCAACCCGAACTGATCCTTCAGCTCGTCGAGAGCGAAGATCCGCATCTGCGCCATCTCCTCGGGGTCAGCCAACATCTTCCGCAGCTTCGCCCGAAGAGGCTGACGGAACTCATCGCCGTCTGGACTCTCGATGCCCGCCATGTTGGTCATCGTCCGAAGCAGCAGAGCTCGACGAAGGAGATCATCCTTCGCACAGCTCTCGAACATCTCCAGAACGACGAACTCCGAACCGGCGAGGTTCGACATCCAGATACTGATGTTCCGAAGGACATCGTCGCCGATCCAATCGGAGAAGAACGCGTCACGGACGAACTCGATGGCCTCCGGCTGGCAAGTCAGACAGAGCGCACGCAGGTAGTCCCCACGATCGATCGGCTCCTCGGTCAGCATCCGACGGTTGATCACTGAGAGAGCCGGCACGTACTGCGCGTGGATCAACTCTTCGAGCGCGGACCTCGCAGTCGTCCCGGTTCCGGTGGCCACGACCTGCATGAGCTCGTCGAGCTCGCCGCGGATCTCCCGCTGCGAAAGCCACCAGAGCGCACGACGACGCACCTGAGGCACCGCGTCGAACGCCAAGGTCTCGATCGAATCGTCGATGTATTCGCCCTCGATCTTCCCGAGCACGTCGGCGAGAGCGATACGAGCGTCCCTCGACGGCTCGGTACTCACCCGCTCCAGGAGAACATCGACCAAGGGCAACAACTGCTCCTCGGTTGCATGACTGGAGAGTTCGAGCAGGGTTTCGGCCCGAACTTTGTCACGCGCGTCCTTCAGGAGCTCTTTCACCTCGGCTGTACCGGTCGAGTCGCCGGCCTGGTGACGCCAGATCTTCATCGGCACCTCGAGAGCGTCGAAGTAGCGGCCGACGTAGTTTCCGAACACAGCCAACTTGTCAGACGGATCCATCGGATCCATCGCGTCGATGATCTGCGGGAACACCGGCTGGAACGACTTCTGATCCACTACGGAACGCAGGCGTGGCACCAACTCATCGGATGGCAAAACGCGGATCGCCGCGTTGATCCACGCGAGCGCTCCACGACCGAACACATCGGGGAACGAGTTCCAAGCGCCAAGCACGTCGTCCGCCGACCCGACACGACTCAACGCCGACATCGCACGGTTGCGAACTTCGGGGTCTCGGTGATCGAGTGCACGAAGTGCAGCTTCCGCGGCCCGCGGCGACGCACTTGCACCGAGAGCATCGAGCAGGTTTTGAGCGTCCGTCGAGCGGTTTGGCGCACTCAGCGCTTCGCCCAGCTCATCGACGACCAGGTCGAGGTAGGCAGGATCCAAACGGTCGAAGAACCGTCGCGCGAAGTCGTATGCAGCCTTCGAGCCCCGCCCCGCGACCTTCTCGAGGATCGAATCGAGAGCCTGACGCGGCGTCCGGTCATAGGTGCGATTCAGCACTCGAGGAGGCAGCCGCACCGAGAACGGAAACTCGTCGCTCCAGACTTCGAAGCGGTACGGGTTGGATTCATCCTGCTCCCCGGCAGCCTGCTGCTCGGCGTCGGCGTTCCCGCCCGACTCCGGCGATCCCCTGCCGGAGTCCTCACACGCAGGGACGAGGAAAAGCGCGGCGACGGCCAACGAGCCGGCGATCGGAGTTCGCAGTAACGACGGACGAATGGACAGCATGCGTGGATCGGAAGTTCGGCGGATAGCCGAGAGGGGCCGCGCGGTCACGGGAATCGGTCCGGGCGGGACGCGCCCCGCGCTCAATCCTCGCCGTTCCGGTCGTCGACGGCCAGTCGACCCTCGGCGTGGAGGAGCCGAGACTCCGCGACTCGATAGTCCAGCTGGTTTCTGAGGAGCTGTTGGCGGGCCTCGAGGAGCTCCTGGTTCCGTTGCTGGACCTCGAATTGGGTCGTCCGGCCCACCCGCTGACGCTGCTGCTCGGTGTCGAGCTGAGTCTCGGCGAGCTGTACGGACAGTTGACCAGCATTGATGCTCTCCGAGAACGTCGCGAGGTCCCGCAAGGCCAGGCGGACGTCCGCGACCACCTGGATCTCACTCGCGTAGAGTCGACGCCTCGCTTGCTCCGCGGCCAAAAGGGCGCGGTTTCGCGCGGCTCGAGCGGCGTGGTTGCCGACCGGAATCGACAACTCGAAGCCGAGCGACCAGTTCGGGAACTCGGCCTGCACCGCATCGGTGAACGAGTCCGAGAGGGTCGGCTGCACACCCGCGGTGCCGAACACCCCCGTGAAGTCGAACTGCGGCAGCAGGTCGCTGCGCGCTTGCTCGAGCCGCACCTCGGCCTGCCGAACATCCTCACGCAGAGCGACCAGGTCGGGCCGACGTTCGATCGCGCCACGAGAGGCAAGCTGCCAATCGAGGTCCGGAGCGACGAACTCCGTCTCGATCGGCGAGACCGGCACGATTTCCCGGTTCCACAACTCGCCGCGCGTTCCATCGAACAGGAGCTGGGCGAGCTCATCCTGGCGACGACGGATCTCGTTGCGCGCCCGGATCAGTTCTTCACGACGGCGTGCGATGTCCGCCTGGTTCGAAACCCGATCCCGCGGTGCGAGCTGACGGACCCGGATGCGCTCCTCGGTGATGCGGAGTTGTTCCTGCGCGAGGCGCAACCCCTCGACCCGTACGGCGTAGTCCTCGCGCGCGAAGACCAATTCCCAATAGGCCTGAACGATCGACAGCAGGGTGTCCTGCACGGTCCGCTCGAACCGAGCGGTGTCGCCCGCCAGCGCCGCCTCGTTGGCCCGCACGTTCGCAAGAACCGACGACCCCCAAGCACCGCGCAACAACGGCTGCGTGACGCGCAGCTCGAAGAGGTTCGTCTGCAGCTGGGTCGGGAAACCCGGGGTGTTCGTCGCCTGGATCAGGCGCGATGGCGTGTAGGCAATCTGGTATTGCGCGCCCGTGGCGATGCGCTGCCGAAAACCGACCGAGCCTCCCACCGTCTCGCGAGTCAACGCCGGGGAGAAGATGTTCCGCGGCGGGTCCTCGCTCCGACCGACATCGAAGGACGCGAAGAACTCGGTCTCGAACGCAGCCTCCTCCTGACGCAGTGTCTGAAGAGTCTGACGCTGGGTGAGTTCCTCAGCCTTCAGATCCAGGTTGCGCCCGCGACCGATGCGCAACGCATCGCTGAGCGACAACTCGAGCGGCTCGCGGGGCAAGCCTTCGGTGCGGAACGGATCGTTTGCTGTCGGCTCGTCGATCGACTCGGCAGCCGTCACGGCAGAGGACCCGGCCTGGGGACCGGTCGGGCCCGACTCCGGCACGGGTGTCGCCTCCGAAGGCTCTTCCTGCGCATGAAGATCCTGCCCCAGAAGACCGGACAGGAAGACGGCGGGAATCAGCAGCGCGAAATCGCGTCGGCGTTCGTGGAACCGAGTGCTCATGGTGCGAGGCGGCCAACCCCGGTTTGGGACGGGCCGGCTCGGACAGAGGTTACGGACTGAACGCCTCCGCGACGAGTTCGGATCAGGCGGCGTCGGTGGCCAGGTAGCCCGAGAATGTCAGCGCGAGAACCACGATTCCCGCGACGATCCGGTACCAGGCGAAGGGCCGGAAGCTGTGACGCTCGAGGAAGCGCACGAACGGCTTCACGATCACCAGGGCAGCGATGAAACTGGCGATCGAACCGATCAGGATGTCGTCCAGCAGTGGGCCCGTCAGGCGGTCCCAGTCATCGCGCAGCTGCTTCAGACAGGCCCCGTAAAGGATCGGCAAGCCGAGCAGGAACGAGAATTCGGCCGCGGCTGTCCGGCGGTAACCCAGAATCAGAGCTCCTCCGATCGTGGCGCCGGAACGGCTCGTGCCGGGCATCATCGCCAGGACCTGAAACAGTCCGATCTTGAAGGCGTCGACAAGGCCGATCTCGTCGATCGAGCGTGGCTCGATCTCCCTGCGATCGAGGAACCGCTCGAGCCAGAGGAGCAAGAATCCACCGACGACCAGAGTCGTCCCGACGACCGTCGGATTGAACAGCCACTCCTCGATCTGATCTTTGAAGCTCAGGCCGATGACCACCGCCGGGATCGATGCGATGGCCAGCAGCCAGAACAGGTTGGTCTGCGGCTCAGCCACACCGTCGCCAGACTCCGAGCTTGCCGCGCGACGGCCGAACATGCCCTTGAGAGCAGCGATCAGCCTGGCGTGGTAGAGCACGACGACTGCCGTGATCGCCCCCGCCTGGATGACGACCTCGTATTGGGGATCTTCTCCCCCCAGCAGTCGGTTCGTGACGATCAGGTGGCCGGTGCTACTGACCGGAAGGAACTCCGTGAGCCCCTCGACCAGACCGAGAACGACGCTCCCGAAGGTTCCCGGCTCGTAGCTCGACGCCACTTCCGTCTCGATCGCCATCCCGGTCAGTCCGCCTGGTTCAGTTCACGAGCCCCGGCTCGGGCTCGACGAACGGAAGATCGAACGCCTCGGCCACGGCCTGGTGTGTCACCCTGGACGCGACGACGTTCGCCGCGGTCTTCAACGTGGGGTGCGCGAGTGCTTCAGCCGCGCCGAGATTGGCGAGCTGGACCGCCCAAGGGGCGGTCGCATTCGTCAGGGCAAAGGTGCTCGTCCGAGCGACCGCACCCGGCATGTTCGCGACGCAGTAGTGGACCACGCCGTCCACGACATAGGTCGGATCGTCGTGCGTCGTCGGGCGACAGGTCTCGATGCAGCCACCCTGGTCAACCGCGACGTCGACGACCACCGGGCCGTCGTTCTTCATCAGCTGCAAGTCCTCGCGGCACACGAGCTTCGGCGCGCGAGCACCGTGGACCAACACCGCGCCGACGACCAGGTCGGCCTGCGGCAGGTAGCCACGGATCGTGTACGGACTCGAATGGACGACCTGCACGTTGGCCGGCATCACCTCCGAGAGGTAGCGGAGTCGATCGAGATCGATGTCCAGCATGATGACGCGGGCGCCCAGGCCAGCGGCCATCCGCGCGGCGTTGGTGCCGACGACGCCACCTCCGAGAATCAGAACGCAGGCCGGCTCGACCCCCGGCACGCCGCCGAGGAGGACGCCGCGCCCGCCCTGGTGACGCTCCAGCGAAGCAGCCCCGACCTGGATCGCCATCCGGCCCGCGACCTCGCTCATCGGCGTCAGCAGTGGCAGGCTCCGTCCGACGAGGAGAGTCTCGTAGGCGAAGCAGTGCGCACCCGAGTCGATCATCGCTTTGGTCAGCTGCTCGCTGGCCGCGAAGTGGAAGTAGGTGAAGAGGATCTGCCCAGGACGGATCCGGCCGTACTCCTCGGGCAGCGGCTCCTTCACCTTCACGATCATCTCGGCCTCGCCGTAGACCGCATCCGCGTCGGGAACGATGCGCGCGCCGGCCTCGGCGAACGCATCGTCCTCGATCCCGCAACCGAGGCCTCCTCCGGCCTGAACCAGGACCTCATGTCCCGCCTGGCGCAGCGCGTGCACCATCGCCGGAACGGTTCCGATCCGGTTCTCCTGCGGTTTGATCTCCTTGGGGACGCCGATGATCATCTTGGGGCTATCTCGTTCTGTCGAAAGTAAAGGGCGCGGGACTATAGCGATCCGGCCCATCCGACCGCCAACCTCGGCGGGGCTCGTCGAACAGAATCCATCGGAATGGGTTTTCGGCCCACAGGCTTGCCCGCCTAGATGCCGATGGGTAGGGTTCCCGCCCCGCGGGCCATTAGCTCAGTTGGTTAGAGCGCCAGCTTGACATGTTGGAGGTCACTGGTTCGAGTCCAGTATGGCCCACTTCCAAGAGAACAAATCGGCCGGAGAGGCGCCCTGAGGGGCTCCTGACGCCGGTTTCCACGGCCTCCCGGAGGCGCTAAAAAGCGTTCTCCGGGAGGCCGTTTGCGTTGCAGGACACCTGGTCGGGAACCTGGTCCAGCGGCCCGCCCCGGGGCCCCACACCCGGCCCCCCGGCGCCGGGCCTGGCGCTGACCTGCCAGCCCTCCGAGCCCGAGCCCGAGCCGAACGAACGGACTGCTAGACTCCGCTCGATGGCGCTGGTCTCTCCCCACAGCCCGAAGATCGCGGCCCCTCTAGGTCGCCGCATCCTGCCGATCGTCCTCGGTTCGGCGTTTCTCGGCACGACCCTCTCGGATCCCCCCGGAGGCCCGAGCCACCAGTCGAATCCAACCGAGCCCGAGAGCGCCGCGCGCTCTGCTCGCGGCCTGGTCGCCCCGGACCTCATCGACGAATACTGCGGCCACTGCCACTCGGGGCGACGGCCAGACGGCGACCTCGACCTGGTCGGGTGGGCGACAGGCGAAGATCCCGGTTCCCGCCCAGAGATCGCCCGCGAGGTCCGGTCGGTCTTGCTCCTCGGAGCGATGCCCCCGGCGGACGAGCCGCAGCCGAGCACCGACGAGCGACGAGAAGTCCTCGACTGGGTGAAGGGACTGCTCCGCACAGCCGAGGACGGTGGAGCCGGCCGGGTGACCATGCGTCGTCTGAGTCGATTCGAGTACGAACGATCGGTGGAAGACCTGTGCTTCGCCAAACCACCCGTCGACCGACTGCCCGCCGACGCTGCCGGGTATGGGTTCGACAACATCGGCGATGCGGCCTCGTTCTCCGTACTGCACCTGGATGCGTTCGCGAGCGTGGCGGACGAGGTCCTGGCGACCGCGCTACCGGAACCGTTCGAACCCATCGCCCGTCGCATCGAAGCGGAGCGCTGCCCGACGAGCATGGAGCGAGGACGTGGCGCGGACGTCCTCACGCTTCTGTCCAACGGTACTGTCGGGGACCGGTTCGAAGTTCCCGAGGCCGGCACCTATGAACTGCGAGTGCGACTCTGGGCCAAGCAAGCCGGACCGGACTTCGCCCGCACTCAACTCCGATTCGGACGAGCACGAGCCGACATCGCGATCGAAGCACCGACCGGCGAGCCGGTCGTGGTTCGAATGCGTCGGAGACTGGAGCCCGGACGCGCTCTGTTCCAAGCCGCATTCACGAACGACTACTACCGACCAGACCACGAGGACCCCAGCCAACGCGATCGGAACCTCTACGTCGATTGGTTCGAGATCGAGGGCCCGTTCGAACCTCGACCGGCGACCGAGCTCGAATCCTGGCTATCTGAACGGGTTATCGACCTTCGGGTAGACGAGCACGTCCGCGACACCGAACTCGCCGACCGGTTTCGACCAGCGATTCGCGACTTCGGGAGTCGCGCGTTCCGACGTCCTGTCGCCCCCGCCGAGCTCACCCGTTTGACCGGCATCGCGATCGAATCGGTCCGCGCGGGCGAGAGTTTCAGCTCCGGACTCCGCGACGCGTTCCGCGCGATCCTGTGCTCCCCGAACTTCCTCTTCCGCGTCGAGCCCGGAGGGTTCCGGCGCCCCGGACAGCGCGACGAATCCGAGGAGAGACTCGAGGGCTACGCCCTCGCCAGCCGATTGTCGTACTTCTTGTGGAGCACGGTCCCGGACGAACGACTGCAGGCACTGGCCGCCGACGGCTCGATCCACGAGCCTCGTGTACTGCGTTCCGCTGCGCGTCGAATGCTCCGGGATCGCCGGGCCAAGGCGCTCAGTGAGAACTTCGCGATGCAGTGGCTCGATCTGCGGCGACTCGAGTCGCTGGACCCCGATCCCGAGCGCTTCCCCGAGTTCGACGAGGGACTCGTCGCCTCGATGCGGACCGAGACACTGCTCGCTTTCGACGACCTTCGCCGAGGCGATCTCCCGCTGCGGTCGATACTCGATCGGCCGACGTCCTGGCTCGACGCGCGCCTGGCCCAGTTCTACGGCGTCTCCTTCCCGGCCCGGACCGACCCCGACGCCTTCGTCGAGGTCGGTGTCCCTGCCATCCGGCGAGGACTCCTCGGACACTCCTCCGTTCTCGCGACGACCTCGGAACCGACACGGACCTCGCCAGTGAAGCGCGGACGCTGGATCCTGGACGTTCTTCTGGACGCCGCGCCCCCACCGCCGCCACCCGGATCGGATTCTTTCGAAGGGGGAGAGTCGTCGGTTGGAACCCCGCAGTCACAACGGGAAGCCTTGGCTCGACACCGTGGACGCTCGGAATGCGCGGTGTGCCACGACCGGCTAGACCCGTTCGGACTCGCCCTCGAAGGGTTCGATCCAATCGGCCGCGAACGCAGCAGCGAAGACGGACACCCGATCGAAACGACGGCAACCCTCCCGGACGGACGACGTCTCGACGGCCTCGAGTCCGTGCGATCTGTCCTACTCGAACAGTCCGAGTTCGTGCCGGCCCTGGCGCGCCGACTGTTCGTCTACGCCGTCGGCCGTCCGGCGACGATCGCAGATCTGTCCACGCTCGACGGCCTTCTGGCCGAAGGAACCGGAGCGACCACTCTCGAAGATCTGGTGCTCTGGATCGTGACTTCGAACGCATTCCGATCCCGAACCCGAGTCCGACAAGACTGACCACGAATCCCCGATGGCTCACCCTCTCCGCGGACGAACTCTCGATCGACGCACCGTGCTCCGAGGACTCGGAGCAACGATCGCTCTGCCCTACCTCGACGCGATGCAACCGCTGCGTCGCTCCGACGCTCCCCGCTGTCCGAGGGCGCTCTTCGTGTTCCAGCCCAACGGCGTCGTGATGTCCGAGTGGCGACCGAGCGGGGAAGGCTCGGAGTTCGAGTGGTCGAGCTCGCTCTCGCCGCTCTTACCACTGCGCAGTCAAACCACGGTTCTCAGCGGACTCACCCTGGACGGCGGTCGCTCCCACGGCGACGGCACCGGCGACCACGCTCGCTCGGCCGGCAGCTTTCTGACCACGGCGCACCCCAAGAAGACCGGCGGTCGGGACATCCGGGCTGGTCGCTCCATCGACCAGGCCATCGCCGAGCACATCGAGTCGCTCGAGGATCGCCCGCCCTTCCACAGCCTCGAACTCGGAATGGAGTCCGGCGGCCAGACCGGAGTCTGCGACAGCGGATACTCGTGCGCGTACACGACCTCGATCTCCTGGAAACGCGCGGACCAACCGTTGGCGAAGGAGACCAACCCCCGCGTCTTGTTCGAGCGCCTGTTCGGCGATGCCGAGGCAAGGGCTGCCTCGGAGAAGAAGCGACGACGGGATCGGGCACTCCTGGACTCGGTGCTCGCCGACGCGCGAGCCCTGCGACGACGTTTGTCACCAGCCGACCGTGACAAGCTCGAGGAGTATCTCGCGAGTATCCACGAACTCGAGACGCGAATGGACACGCTCGAACAGGAGAGTGACGAGGCACTGGCGGACGTGCCGGTGGATTTGCTCGATCGCGACCGCGATCCGGGGTTCCGAGGCCGACTCCGACTGATGTACGAGCTGATCGCACTCGCGTTTCACACCGATCGCGCGCGAGTCGCCAGTTTCATGCTCGGCAACGCCGGTAGCGAACGGAGCTACCGATTCCTAGGCGGGCTGGGAGCGGGCCATCACTCCCTCTCGCATCACCGCGAGGACGCTCGCAAGCTCGACACACTCGCACGGATCAATCACTTCCACGTCGAAGAGTTCTCGCGGTTCGCACAACGCCTGTCCGAACTCGAAGACGGAGATCGATCACTTCTGGATCGCAGCACCCTGGTCTACGGCTCTGGTCTGAGCGACGGCAACCGGCACAACCACGAAGACCTACCGTTCTTCGTCGTTGGCTCTGGAGATCGGTTCTTCCGAGCAGCCGGTCACCTGGTCACACCTCGCGACACGCCCGCGGCCCGACTCTACGCTTCGGTGGGCCAGTCGTTCGGGATGAATCTACCGAGCTTCGGCGACGGCGATCGCGCACTCACCGAGATCCACGCGCAGTGACCGCAGACCGCCCGCGGCTACCGAGGAGGCTTGCCGCTCGCCGAATCCGAATCGAACAGCGAGACCGGCTCGACGACCTCGACCCAGCGAGACTGGGGTCGCCCCGCGATGCGACCCTGGGAGTCGACGCCGTGAACGACGATTCGATGCCAACCGAGCGGAAGCGTCCATCGATCGACGAAGGGGATCGGAACGACCTCGGGAGCGTCGGGAACCTCCTCGACGCGCAGGCCTCGCAAGTATGGCCCGCGACCGATCAGGACCAGGGCACCGTGCTGCGACGGACCACGCACGAGTAGATCGACAACTCCGAAACACTTCGCGCCGTCGGGCGGCCAGACGCACTGCACGTCCTGTAAATCGAAGTCACCCGGCCCTTCGACGACCAACGCCTCGAACCCGAGCCCTTCGGCTTCACGCCCAGAAGACCATTCTCGACAGCCAAGTGCGACAAGGCAGACGCCGGCGAGGAACGCACGAAAAGCGCACGCCATCGGGGGCCAGCCGCTTTGATCGGACAGAGGCTTTCGGGTTCGGGCGGTCACGCTTCGCCGCAAGCTTCGGCCTGCCGCCGACCGGACGAAAGCACGGAACCAGGATTCGCACACGTCTCCGCGCAGGCAAGCCCTGGAGAGTCCTCGGCGGAAATCCTCGGCCCCACCACACCGACCGGATACACCGAACTCAGATGCACGAACTGGCTGCGCGCGTAGGACCACTCTCGACATGGTTCCTGGAGACCTTGGCCCGATCCGCCGACAAGGAAGCGCCGACGATCGAGCAGGTCCGATCAAGGGTCATGGCCTGGCGTGACTACGTGTCGGATGGCTTGCGCGGCTCCGGCCACCTCGATCAGTCGATGGATTGGAATGAGGACGGAGACACCCAGTGGTTCGTGCTTTCAGCTGCCGACCTGCAAGCTCTCAAGCTGCTTCTCGTCTACAAGGACGCGGACCGGACCCCGCCGACGGAACTCCCGACGAATCCACCGCAAGACCCGGTTTGGTCCGAAGCCGCCGGCAGCGAATTCGAGAACGCCCTCTACGGCGAACTCCTCGCTCCGGGGATCTGGTTCCCCGGGCGCTTCGCCTTCAACTTCACCTGCCCGCTGCCCGACGGCAGTGAACTGGAAGCCGGCTTCGCCGACACCCTTTCGGAGCAGTGCCTCGCCGTAACGGAGAAGCTCCTCGGCTCCACGCCGTTCGACTGGACACTCTGGACCTCTCCTCCCGGTGAGAATCGCGAGCTGATTCCCAGAGCCCGGGCCGCCGTCGCTGCGCTCGGACAGGCTGCTCGGAGCGCCGAAGAACGTCGCGTGCCGCTCTTCCTGGTCCCCGCACCGAGCGACCCGAACGGCGAACAAGGCGCGTGATGGCCGATCCGTCCGGGCATTCGAGCGAGGACCGACTCGAGTCCCCTCAGACGGCCTACTACCACGCATTCGACCGGGCCTCTCGAGCGCTCGCCGCGATCCCCCTCGAAACGTCTTCTGCGATCGAGGCAACGAGAGTCGTCCATCGACTCAGTGAAGAGCTGACCGGTCGACTCGCCGAGTTGCCTTCGAGAGACTGCGGCAGCGCCTGCTCTGCCTGCTGCCACTTCGAAGTCGGCTTGCGAGAACCCGAGGCCATCCTCCTCGCATCCACGATCTCGAGTCACCCGGATCGGGAGCGGATCCTCGGCTCCATCCGGACGGCCAGCAAGACCGAACGCCCCCCGCTGTCTCCATGCCCGCTCCTCGATGAATCGGGTCGGTGCTCGACCTATGCCGCGCGTCCCTTGCCCTGCCGTGGGTGGTCGGCGAGCTCTCGCGACCTCTGTCACGCGCATCTCTCCGACACCTCGATCGAACCCGCACCACTTCCGACGGGTTACGCGCTTCACCTCGGCCTGGGCGACGCGCTGGACGACTGGTCACGGCGAGCCGGCATGGTCCCCGGACCGCAATCCCTTCCGGACCGACTGAGTCGGGCCGGCGACAACTGACCCTCAGTCTTCGAGATTCGGGCCCTCGAATCCCCGCAACCGCTCCCGAACCGGATCGGGGATGCGGACGGACTTCTCGTCATCGTCGACCCAGACAAGTGTCGCGGAGCCCGAAGCTACTCGCTCCTCCTCGCGCAGAATCTGGTAGCTCATGTCGAAACTCGCACCTCCGAGCCTGGTCGTTCGCGTCTCGATCTGGACCGGGTCACCGGCCCTTAGCGGGCGCTCGAATCGCACACTCGTCGATCCCAGGAGGAACGGGAAGTGATCGGAGTCCAAGATCCCGAGACTTCGGAAGTAGCTGAACCGAGCCTGCTCGAACAGCGTGAGGTAGATCGAGTTGTTGACGACCCCTTGGAGGTCCGCGTCGTTCCAGCGAAGGGTCTCGGAGTGTCGAAAGGGGGCCTGCACGGGACGGACCGTATCCGCTCCAATTTCCTGACGCATCCGAACCCCGGACCGTCCACGAACGATCACAGGAACCGGGAGCTTCTGGCCCCCTCCTCCGTCGTCCGACCTGAAGATCCATGAACAGGACCCAACGCCCGTTCCGCCATCTCCGCCTGAGCCTCGTTCTGACGCTGATCGTGAGCGCGATCTCGGCTGATCTGCAGGCTCAGAACGAACTCGAGCGAGTCCGGACCCTCCAGGGTCTGGAGCCCGAACCGGAGGAACTCGACCTCCGCCGAACCCCGGTGGTCCGTGCGGTGGAGCGAGCTGCGGACTCCGTGGTCAGCATCTACGTCGAACGGCGGGACGCGAACCCCCGCCGGCCCGAGGCCCGGGTCGAAGGACAAGGATCCGGAGTCGTCGTCGAGGCCGAAGGTCTCGTCATCACGAACTGGCATGTCATCGCACAGGTCGAATCGTCGCGCGGGGACTACGCGCTGGAAGTCCGCCTCAAAGACGAGCGCCGGTTCCCGGCCCTACTCCTGAGTTCGTCTCCGGAGCACGACCTCGCCCTGCTTCAGATGCAGCTCCCTGACGACGAGAAGGTCACGCCGATCGACGCCGGCCGCTCTGAGTCGTTGATGGTCGGCGAAACCGTGATCGCGATCGGAAACCCACAAGGCCAAGCCAACACGGTGACCGTCGGAGTACTGTCGGCCACCGAACGTGAGATCACGGTCCGCACCCCCGAGGGACGTGTCCGTAGATTCCCAGGCCTCCTCCAGACCGACGCCGCGATCAACCGCGGCAACTCGGGGGGCGCCCTGCTCGACATCACCGGCAAGCTGATCGGCATCAACAACGCGATGGCGGTCGGCGTCGAGAACATCGGTTTCGCGATCCCGATCGACACGGTCGAGCGAGTCTTTCAGGAGGAACTCTCTGCTTACGACGGCCTCTCGAACGTCTGGATCGGAGCCCGCATCGGCGACGACGGCGGACGACCGGTGGTGCAATCGGTCTTCGCCGGTGGACCCGCCGATCGCGTCGGACTCCGCCAAGGAGATCTCGTGCTCCAGGTTTCGGAACGACCGGTCGGGTCCGCACTCGACGTGGGACGCATCCTGTTCGACGCCACCGACGGAACCTCGGTCCCCCTGCTCGTGCAGCGAGGCGACCGCGAGATCGACTTGAACGTCCGCGCGATCGGCCCTGCCCACCGACGTGTGGTGCTCGGACTCGGACTCGAGTTCGAAGCGGTCTCGCCAGAAGAAGACGTCGATCTTCTCACCCGAGCGTCTGCGGAGTTCTACGGGGCCCGCGTGCGCGGCCCGGCGATCCCTGTCGTGTTTCGGATTCAGCACGTCTACGAACAGGGTCCGGCTGCGGCGATCGGCTTCGAGCCCGGAGACGTGCTGATCGGAACTCGACAACGACGGGGTTTCGGACGGGTTCAGAACGTTCCCTTCCGGTCGGTTGAAGGCTTGTCGGATGTTGTTCGCTTCTCGAGTGGCAGTGAGATGTACGTGATCGTCCTGCGCGACGGAGAGGCTTTGGAAGGAACGATCGAAGTCCGCCAGCCGATCTGACTTCGCTCGGCCGATCACCGACCGAGCACGAACCCGCACCGACTCGCGACGACGAAGCGCGTCGCGAAGTCCTTGCTGCCCTCCGGCAATGCGGACTCGAGCGCCGACCGCAGTCGACGGAACAAACGCTTCCGAGTCGGGTCGGACAAACCGTCGAAGGCGAGTAGCGCTTCGAAGGACTCGGATCCGAAGGTAGGCCGAAACAACTCTCGGCCCCGCACCTGAACTCCGAGTGGGAACCCCACTCGGCCGGACTCGACGAGCGTTTCGAATCTCTCTTCGACGCTCTCCTCGACGACCGAAGATTCCGGCCAGACACCACGTTCGCGCGCCAGGCGAAGCGACGGAAGAAGCAGCGCGCAGGTCTGCCAGATGCGATCGTAGTAGCTCTCGCCGCGAACCGGCTCGCCCTCGCCGTAGCGGAAGACCGCGAACTCGGCATCCCAACGCCTCCGGATCGCACCAACCAGGACATCACACGCCGCAACGATCGGATCGGTGGACTCGAAGCGGAGGTGCTCCTCGAGTTCCCACAAGGGCCAAGCCTCGTCGCGGAGTCGATCCCGCTCTCCTCTGGCTCCCCTCCGATTGCGCGCCCGCTCGGCGAGAGATCTGGCCATGCGTCGTGCAGCTTCGAGCAGCGGACGATCCGCGAAACACAAGCCGACTTCCCGCAAGCCTCGAATCCAAACGTGACCGAGCTCGGTGTCTCGCCGCCGATGTTCCGGGCCATGCCGGAAAGGCAGGCCGCTCGATCGGTCTAGGTCGACGTCGGCCAGATGCCGTGCCGACTCGTAGGCGCGTCGCCACCAATCCGGATCGCCGGTCCGCAACGCGAGTCGAAGACATCCCAAGCTTCGATCGAACTCCCCATTCGCGACCTCTCGGTCAAAACGGAACGAGTCTCCCCGTCCGTGTTCGCCAGGGGCCTCGCACTCGTCGAACCTCGCGCCGCCCTCGCGTAATGAGCGGAGGAGTTTGTCGGACTGCCTCCGTCCGCTGGGCAGCAACCCGACCTTTCGCCAGAAACCGGCTGGAATGCGAACCCGGGACCGACGTTTGATCCACCCCTCACTCCAGTGAGCCAGGAGTGCGCCAGAGCGGCCGGTTCCGAACTCAGGACCAAGGTCGGCTCTCGACCCGCCAGGCGGGGCCATGCGAAGATCGAGAGAGTCGACCGCCCCACTCTTCCACCGATGAGTGACACCCAGAGCCGGGGCGAAGCGATCGTCGATCTCGGTGGTCACGAGAGGCTCCTCGCTTCCCAACTGCGGAGGATCCCCCCCGGCGCACAGCCGCGCGCGACCGACGACACCATCCGCAGCAATCTCTACCCAGAGCCGATCCGACCCCAGACCCGGCTGGCTCTGGAGCAGTCGCCACTGCAGGCGAGGTGCGGGATGACCTTCGAGGCGAAGCCCACGTTCGAGTCGAGCCGAGGGTAGCGGTACCCCGAACCGCACCGGACCGGAGCCATCCACTTCGAAACTCAGCAGAGTTTGAGCGACACACAGTTCGAGCAACATCGCATCGAACCGGTGCCTAGAAGTCGACGTCGGTCTCCGCGGTTGTCAGGAATCCCAGCGAGACGTGAAGTGCAAACCACCCTCCCGCAGCCAGCGTCGGAACGAATCGTGGTAGGGCGCATCGCAAACATCCGGAAGCTCCTCGTCGGGCACCCACCGCAGCCCGCACACTTCGTCGGTCGCAATCGGCTCACCGTCGAACTCGGTGACCTCGAAGAAGAAGCTTCGCCAAGCATGCCGACGCGTCGCACCAACAGTCCGCTCGCCTTCTTGGACGAACATCAGCCGCGGCCGACCTTGGACGACGATGTCGATCTCCTCCCGCAGCTCGCGTTCGAGGGCTTCATGAAGCAGCTCGCCCGGCTCCACCTGTCCCCCGGGCAAATCCCAGGTCAACCTCTCCACTCCGGCCACGATCCGTCGATTCCCCACCAGCAAGGTGTGACCGTCGCGGACGATGCGCGCGAACGACCCGAGGAAGTCGCGGTCGCGGAGGTGCGTTTCGCGAAAGTCTTCCGGATCGTCGGCCATCACGAGGAGCTTGGCCGCCGGTCCAGGAGATCGCCATAGAGAGTCCGGAGTCGCTCCGCCGTGAACCGGGGTTCGAACTCCTGGAGCTGCGACGGCGCTGTCCTCTGATCGCTCCGACCACCTAGGCAGCGGACAACCCCGTCGATCAGCCCGGCGACCCCCGCCTGCTCGGGAACCACGCAACCGAGCCCCGTCGAGTCGACAGCATCTCGAACTCCCGGGACATCGAAACCTACGACCGGCACGCCAGCTCGAGCGGCTTCGATCGCGACCAGCGGCATGCCCTCGCGCTTACTCGGCAAGACGAGCACGTCCAGCGCCGCGATCTTCGAAGCGAACTCCGGATCGGGGCCCAGCACTCGAAGGTTCGGCGGACCGCTGTCGACCTCGTCTTCCCGAACCCCGGCGGCAACACCGACCCAGGAGAGCTCGCGAGCTCGTTCCGACTCCAGGAGTTCCAAGAAGCACTCGAACCGCTTGATCGGAGCAGGACGACCGAGAAACCCCAGCACGACTCCCTCGACGGGCAATCCGAGTTCGCGCCGAGCCACCGCACGACCCTGAATCGCGCGTGTCGGCACCGCCGGAGACACGACCACGGCCTTTCGCGTCACTCCGAGCTCGGCCAGCTCGTCCCGACAACTCTCGGACACGGCCAGACAGAGATCCGTTCGTCGGGCGAGGAACTTCTCCACCCGACGAGCGAGATCGGAGAGCGGTGCCGAGGCGTAGTCGCGGAGAACCAACCCATGAAAGGTGTGCACGATCTTCGGGCGCACGACGGAGCGGCGCGCGGCCCAGCGCCCCAGGGCTCCCGCCTTGCTCGTGTGGGTGTGCACCAGGTGAGGGCGACGCGTGTCGATCAACGCACGGAGCCGCCGATAGGCGCTCCAGTCCCGCCGCGGAGCGAGACCTCGACCGAGTTCCGGCAGGCGACAGAAGCCGGTGCGCCGAGGTTCCGACAGGGCCTCGTCGAACGTGATCTCTTCGAGGCCGTGATCCACCGGATCCATCGCAGCCTCTCCCCCTCGACATTCACCGACCACCAAGAGCGTGTCGACCCCGAGCGCCTCGAGCGGTCGCTGCAGCGCGAAGGCCTGCTGGGTCGGCCCACCGAGATTCGGTCGCGTCAGGACGCGCAGTAGGTTCAGGCGGCTTGCGAGCTGGGAAGACACCGCTCGAGAGCATACGCGGGCGCCGACTCGGGACGTCGGTCACCCGCTCGGACGCCCTCAGACGGCCGTATTCAAGCCACCCACTCGTCGAGGTGCGTGTAGAGGAACAGGTGCCACATCAAGAGCAGCAGGTATCCCCCGAGGACCGCCGCCGTGCCCATCTGAGCGAACCGGAAGTTCTTCGTGATCGTGAGAACGACCACACAAAGCCCGATGCCGAGGCTCTTCACGAAGATGAACGGCCAGACTCCGAACTGCAGGACGTAGTTCATGACCGGGTTCAGCTCCTGGCCTCCGTGCGAGAGGAACAGCATCGTGAACCACGCGTCCAAGAAGTTCAGGATCATCACCGCGGCTGCTGCGACGAGCAGCCGCGAGGAGTAGAGATCCACGAACGCGTTGCGGTCCTCCCCCGGGCGGCGTCCACCGGAGCGGCGCCGTCCTCCGAGGAACGTGTAGCGCGAGAGCCACGGAGTCGGACGCTGCCGACGGTCGGGGCCGCGGTAGATCGGGGCCTCAACGGCCACCACTTCCTCCTGTCCTTCGCTGCGCTCCACGTATAGGTCTACCTCCCTATCGGCACACGAGCTGTCGAGTGCGCATCGAAGAACTCACCCTGGGACAATTCCGGAGGGGTTCCGGGATCGAGTCACACCTCCCGATCCCGAAGCTGTCGTTGGGACCGGGAGTTCCGGCGATCAGTGGTTCGAGCTGAGGGCCGAACTACCGAACCGGACTTCCATCCGGAAGGCCCCATCCTCGACCAGGAGATGCCCGGCGTCTCGCACCCGAACGGCTCCAGCCATCGGCTCCGCTTCGAACGCCTGGCGCAGCATCGAAAGCCGACCGAGCTCGTCGGGCTCGGCCACGGGGACCTCGCCGGTCGGCTCGAGACGCTTCAGTCCGTCATCATCCCAGCGGTACGACGAACCACCGCTCTCGTCGAACCGCATCGCGAACGGTTCCCGCGAGAGCTCTAGGTGACCGACCAGCACCGTCGTCATCTCCTGCTGCGTCACCTCGACTCGGATCGGCCCTTCGAAGGCCTCGATCTGGTGCGGGAGCTCGGCCGGTCCACACCCCGTGAGGGAAGCTAGAATCACACCGAGGACCGCCGCACGCCGCACCACGGCGATGAGTCTAGAACGCGAACGCGTGGTTTCGTCGCCTCTTCGGCTACAAAGAAGGTCCGTGCTGCCCGAAGTTCGATTGCGCGTGGCCGTCCAAGGCCGCCACCCCTGGTTCTACAAGAAGATGGTCCGCAAGCCCGAGGGCGTCGTCCCGGCGGGCTCGGCGGTCCGGGTGCGTGACAGCCGCGGACGGAAGGTCGGGGTCGGTTTCTACAACCCCAGAACCGACCTGACGCTTCGGATGATGTCCCGGGACTTCGAAGCCGACCCCGAGAAGCTGCTGCTGAATCGACTGGGCGAGGCAGCCGCCTACCGCCGCAAGGTCCTTCGACTCGAAGACGTGACGGACGGATATCGGGTCGTCCACGCCGAGGGCGACGGGCTCCCCGCGTTGATCCTCGACCGATTGGGAGACGCCTTGGTGGCCCAGGTCGGTGCCCTGTGCACCCAGAAGCACATCGAGGCGATCGGCGAGCGTCTGCTTCGGGTCTACCCGAAGAAGAAGCTGCTCCTCACCGTCGATGCGCAGGCTCGCAAACGCGAGGGGCTCGACGCGGTGCCGCCACCGGCTCGCGTGGACACAGTCGTCACCGAGCATGAAATCCGGTACGCGATCGCGGCCGGACGCGGACACAAGACGGGATTCTTCGCCGACCAGCGCGACAACCGTCAGCTCCTGCGCCGACTGGCGGCCGGTCGCCGAGTCCTCGACCTGTGTTGCAACTCGGGCGGGTTCGCCTTGAACGCCGCCTTCGGCGGGGCTGACGAAGTCGTCGCCGCCGACCTCGACGAATCGATGGCTGCCGAGACCCGAGCGAACGCGAAGACCAATCGCCTGCAGGTCCGGGCGGAACACGGTGATGCCTTCGACGTCCTGCGCGAGACCAAACCCGGGCGCTTCGACCTGATCGTCCTCGATCCCCCGAAGTGGGCCGCGGACCGCCACCAACTCGAGGCCGCGACGGCCCGCTACCTCGATCTCAACCGGTTGGGGCTCACCGCTCTCCGACCGGGAGGGATCCTGGCGACCTTCTCTTGCTCGGGTTCCCTGCCCGACCAGCAGTTCCTCCGCATCGTCCGCGACGCGGCCACCCAGGCCCGCAGGGACCTGCGCATCCTCCACCGTGGCGGCGCAGGACCGGATCACCCAATCGCCGTCGAATGCCCTGAGACTGGCTACCTGAAGGCCCTGTTCTTGGAGGTGAGGGCCTGAAGCTCGACGACGAGAACCTGCGCCAGGTGCTGGATCCGGTTCCGCCTGAGTTCGACCCGAAGCCCGGCCTTCGGAAGGCCGCGGTCCTCGTCACGATCGCTGAACGAACGGAAGGAGACGTCCTGGTCTGCACCCGACGTCACGAGAGCATGCGAGCGCACGCCGGACAGATCAGCTTCCCGGGCGGTCGACGGGATCCGGGAGAGCAGCCGCGGACCACCGCGCTGCGTGAGACCGACGAAGAGATCGGTGTGCCAGCGACTCGCGTCGAGGTGTTCGGCGCGATGCCGGCCCGGTTCTCGGTCGCCGGATTCTGGGTCCACCCGATCGTGGGGCGGATTCCCAGAGACCATCCACTCACCCCGGCCGAGGACGAAGTGGCCCGCATCGTCGAGTTCCCGCTGCGTGAGCTCTCCGAGCCGGACTGTTGGGACCTCCGACCACCATCGCACGGTCGCTCCACGACGCTGTTGCCGCACTTCGACTACGACGGCGAGGTCTTGTGGGGGCTGACCGCGCGATTCGTTCTCGACCTGCTGGAACGAAGCGGCAACCCGCCGCTACCGAACGGATGAGCGCTCAGTCGACCGGCCAGTGGTCGAGCAAGTCGGCAATCGGCTCCGGCCGCCCGAGCTCAAAACCTTGCGCGTACTGCACCCCGAGCGCGCGCAGCAGATCGATCGTCGCGTCGTCCTCCGCGTGCTCCGCGACAGTGCGCTTTTGTGTCAGCGCGGCGATCTCGTGGATCGAGCGGACCATCGCAAAGTCGACGGGTTCTTCGCACATGTCGCGAACGAATCGGCCGTCGATCTTGATGATGTCGACCGGCAACTCCTTCAGGTAAGCGAACGAGGAGAGGCCGGCTCCGAAGTCATCGAGTAGGAAGCTGCAGCCCAGCTCCCGCATCGCGTCCATGAACTCCCGGGCCACGGCGAGGTTCGCGATGGCTGCGGTCTCGGTGATCTCGAATCCGATCTGGTGCGACGGGACGTCCGAGCTGCGGACCTCGTTGACCGCGAACTCGAGGAACTCCGCGTCTCCGATCGACTGACCCGACAGGTTGATCGTGCAGAACTCGGCGCGCGAGAAGGCCTTGGCGTTCTGCGACAGAACGCGCAGGGTCTCGCGCAAGGTCCACCGATCGATCCGGTTGGCGAAGTGGTAGCGCTCGGCCGCCGGCAGGAACGCCCCGGGCGGGACGAGCTGTCCGTCGACATCGCGCTTGCGGATCAGCACCTCGAACGCCGTCGCCCTGGTGCCGCGCTCGAGGATCGCGTGAATCGGTTGGCCGAAGAGCTCGAATCGACCTTCCTCGAGGGCCGCCTGAATCCGCGGAACCCACTGGATGTCGCCACTCGGTGGCGAGCCCTCACAGGCGACACTACTCGCGACCGAGAGACGGTGGCGCCCCTTGTCCTTCGCGTCGAAGCACGCCCGATCCGCCGCGCTGAGGATCTGGGAGACCGGCCACTCGCAACTGTCGATCTCCACCAGCCCGATGCTGACCCCGACTTGGAACGTCTTGTCCTCCCAACGGAATCGGTAGTCCTCGACTGCATCGAGAATGCTGCGCCCGACGCGCCGCGCTTCTTCGGCGGTGCTGTGCCGCAGCAGAACCCCGAACTCGTCGCCGCCCAGACGACCGATCGTGTCCGAGCGACGCAGGCAGTTGCGAAGGATGCCCGCGAGCTGCCGGATCATCTGATCTCCGGCGGCGTGACCAGCGGAGTCGTTGACGACCTTGAACTGATCGAGATCCAGGAAACAGACGACGTGGGTCTCTCCTTCCGCCAGGCCGACGGTGGCCTCCGTCACCTGCCGATCGAACTCCAGTCGGTTGATCAGACCCGACAGCGGATCGTGAGACGCTTGGTGACGCAGCTCCCGAGCCATGCGCCGCGACTCCGTCACGTCGGAGAGCGTGATGACGGTGCATTCGGTCTGCCCGTCCTCACCGCGAATCGGCGAGACCTGTACGTCGAGTTCGTTGAGGTCTCCTCGTCGCCCGCGGAGGACGAAGCTACCTCCCGAGCCACGCCCCTGAGTCAGTCGATGGACGACCGCCATCGGATCGTGGACCAAGGCTCCGCTGTAGCCGACGAAGAACGGCAGATCACCGAGGTTCCGCCCGATCAGTGCTCGTGTTGGTTGCCCGGTCAGCCGCTGGGCCGCCTCATTGGCGAACTCGATGACGCCCTCGGAATCGATCCGCAGCACGGCGTCGGCGATCGAAGCGAGCGTCGTCTGGGCGAGCTTCGACTCCTGCCGAAGACGCTCCTGCGCCTCCTGCCGTTGCGTGACGAGACCGATCAAGTGGGCGACCCCCCGAACCGCTTCGACCTGGTCTTCTTCGAAGGGCCGTGAGCCGGACGGCTTGCACCACAGCACTCCGACGGAGCCATCGCACTCGCTCTGCTCGGGAACCGGGCAGCCGAGGCCGGTGCAGACACCGCTCGAGACGAGCGGCTGGTCGGAACACCCGACGGTCGAGACGTCGCCGATACCGAATCCGGATTGAGGGACGAACGCCGACGTTCCGCTCCGCGCCAGAACTGCTCGGTCGAGCTCCTCCGCCGGGATCTCCTCGCCGGCGAGTCGCAGCACACGAGGTCGGCTGGAACGGAGGCACACCAAGGCCACGGTGCGCGCGTTCAGGTAGTAGTGCAGGCTCTTCAGGGCGACCGCTTCAAACGACGCACGGTCCTCGAGAACCACGGCCTGGCGCGTCAGCTTGCTCAGGAACCGCGCGGAGCTCGACCGGACTTCCGACTCGGAAGAGGCCGCGCCTTCGATCAAGTCGAGCAACGACTCCAGCGACTGCGATCGCGGATCGTCGCCCGAAACGCGCTCGCTTCCGAGAATCGCGACTTCGAAGTCACCGTTGCCTCGAAGGACCTGATCGCAGTCCGACTCGCCAGCCCGAGCCGAAAGGAGCCGCTCCTCGATCGAACCCTCCGACAGCTCGTCGCTGGACGGCGCCGTCGAACTGAGCAGCTCACCGCCGCCGCCGCGAAGATCGAGAACGGCGAGCTCTGCGTCACAGATCTCCCGCAGGCCCGAAAGCAACGCTGTGCAGAGCGCGACTCGATCATTGGAGAGATCGACGACGCCCGTGGTCGGCGTGGCGCTTCCGCTCCCGGTTGTTCTCGTCGGACCCATTCACCCGCTCATCGTCGAGGGGCCGTCGCCGGGTTGAGTGGGCACCTAAGGGGTTTCCCTTAGGCTTTCGTGACGGTTTCACGAACGCTGACCGACTGATCGGTCGATCGTTCGGATCTGGCCCTCTGGACGCCAGTTGAGCCACGTCAACCGCGCCCCCTGACGGGGCCCGCTCCGGGTCGAACTCGGATCGATTCGAGACTCGAGCCGGGGGCCTGGCTCAGCCGCGCAAGGTCGCGCCGACCTCCTCGCAGCGGCGACGCACCGTGCTCAGGTACTTCTCCTCGTCCTTCGCCGTCAGAGTCCGATCGTGAGATCCGAGCGTGACCGTGAAGTTCAGGCTCTTCTGCCCGTCGTCCAGCCCGTCCCCGGTGTAGACCTCGAACAGGCGCACGTCCTGGACGAGCTTCCGCCCGGCGTCCCGAAGGAAGGTCGCGATGGTCTGTACTTGGATCGCCCTCGGGACCAACAAGGCGACGTCGACCGCTTGCGTCGGGAACTCACTGAGTCGGGCGTACTTCGCCGCCGCCGGCTCGGTCCGCAGCAACGCACGCAACTCCAACGAAGCGATCGCGGTCGAGAGAGGTAGCTCGAGCGCGCGTGCGACGCGCGGATGAAGATGGCCGACGTAGCCGACGACTTCTTCTCCACGATGACACCCAACGGTCTTGCCTGGGTGGCACCACGGCTCGGGGCTCGCGAGCAACGAATGGAGTTCGAGAGGATATCCGAGTCGCCGACCGAGCTGCTCGACACCGGTTCGGAGCTGGGCGTAGGGCGACGGCCCGGCCGCGTCGTCGCGACGCGCGAATACAATCGCGAGCTCACGCAACTCCGCCGGCAGTCCGTGCTCGTCGCGGTGCTCACTGAGGACTCCGCGACCATCCTCGAACATGCGCACCTCAACCTCCTGACGAAGGTTCGGCGCGACGGCTGCGAGCACACTCGGCAAGACGTGCCGCCGCATGCGAGTGATCTCCGGCGCGACCGGATTCGTTACGCGAACGTAGGGCTGATCGGCCGCCCCGACTGCATCGACCAGCGCATCCGGAACGAAGCTGTAGTTGTAGACCTCATGGGCGCCCAGCTCGTGGGCACACAGTTGCACCGCCGTGCGGGCCACCGTGAGTTCGAGCTCCTTCGGCGGCACACTGATGGCCTGAACCAACGGTCGCTCAGGGATGTTGTCGTACCGAATCATCCGGCCGACTTCTTCGATGAGGTCTTCCTCGATCGCGATGTCCTTGGTCGCGCGGAACGATGGAACGTCGAGAACGAATCCGTCGGCGTTCTCTTCGACCCCGAACTCGAGGGCCTCGAAGTACCCCCGCACGCGATCGGAGGACACCTCGGTGCCAAGAATGCGATCGAGTCGATCACGACGAAGCGGCACCTTGCGACCCGGGAAGCTCCAGCCACTCGGGTCGACCATCGGGCCAGCCGCGACCACACTCGGACATTCCTCGCGCAGAAGTGAGACGAAGTGTCGCACCGCGGTTTCGGCGTTGCCCGGATCCTGAGCCTTCTCGAAACGCGCCGAGGAGTCGGTTCGCAGACCGAGGCGGGTGCTCGTGCGACGAATCGTGCTGGCCTTGAAGCTCGCGGACTCAAGGAACAACGAGGTCGTCGCCCCCCGAACCATCGAGTTCATTCCGCCCATGATCCCCGCGAGCGCCACCGGACGATCTCCGGACGTGATCAGCAGGTCCTCCGTCGAGAGCTTCCGCTCGATCTCGTCGAGCGTGATCATCGTTTCACCCTTGCGAGCGAAGCGGACGCCGATGCCCTTCGCATCGATCTCTCCGAGATCAAACGCGTGCATCGGCTGACCGAGATCGAGCTGAACGAAGTTCGTCAGATCGACGCAGAGGTCGATCGCACGCTGCCCAACCGCCCCGAGCAGTCGTTGGAGCCACTGCGGCGACGGCTTCACCTCGACCCCCTGGAGGACCAGGCCGATGTACCGAGGGCAGGCCTCCAGATCATCGATCACGACCGGCCGGGTCTCGCCGGCCTCGGGGAAGCCGGAGAAGAGATCGAGCGGCTTCAACGGTCGCTCATAGACGGCAGCGAGTTCGCGCGCGATTCCGCGGTGCCCCCAGAGGTCCGGCCGGTGGTTGATCGACTTGTTGTCGACTTCCCAGATGTCATCCCGCAAGTCCAGCGCGTCGACCACAGAGGTGCCGACCGAAAGGGACTCGTCGAGCTCCAGGATTCCATCGTGCGAATCGCTGAGGCCAAGCTCCGATTCCGAGCAGATCATCCCCAGTGACTCCGCGCCCCGGATCTTGGACTTCTTGATCTTGGTGCCGTCGGGCAGCCGCGAGCCGGGACGGATGACGGCAACCTTCAAGCCGTCTCGAACGTTCGGTGCACCACAGACGATCTGCTGCGGTTCCTCACCGCTCACTGCGACCTGACAGACGCTGAGCTTGTCCGCGTCCGGATGCTTCTCTCGCTTGAGAACCTGGCCGACGACGACATCCTGAATGTCTTTCCCGAACGCGACGACCCCTTCGACCTCTGCGGTCGACATGGTCAGGTCGAGCAGGATCTCCTGGGCGGACTTGTCATCCAAGTCGACGTGGCGGTTCAGCCACTTACGAGAGATGTTCATCGAAGCGCCTCCTCGAACTGACGGAGGAAGCCGAGGTCACCACCGGTGAACAGACGGATGTCATCGATGCCGTAGCGGAGCATGACAACGCGTTGCAGCCCCATGCCGAAGGCGAAGCCGGTGAAGCGCTCCGGGTCGATGCCGCCGGCCTCGAGCACGCGCGGGTGCACCATTCCACAGGGCAGGATCTCGATCCAACCGCTGTGCTTGCACACCGAGCAACCCTTGCCAGAGCAGAAGGGACAGTTCACGTCGAGCTCGAAACCCGGCTCGACGAACGGGAAGAAGCCCGGTCGCAGGCGCACTTCGACTTCGCGTCGAAGCACGTGCCGCAGGCAGGTCTTCATCGTATGGATCAGGTTGGCTACGGAGACGTCCTCGTCCACGACCAGGCCTTCCATTTGATAGAAGGTGTGTTCGTGGCTCGCGTCGACCGCCTCCTGGCGGAAGCATCGCCCCGGAACGATGACCTTCAACGGCGGCGGGAACCGCTTCATCGTTCGGATCTGGACCGGCGAGGTGTGCGTGCGCAGCAGATTGCCGTCGTCGAGCCAGAACGTGTCCTGGCTGTCTCGCGCTGGGTGGTCTCCGGGGATGTTGAGCGCCTCGAAGTTGAACCACTCCGACTCGATCTCCGGGCCGTCCTGCCAAGAGAACCCCATCGAGGTGAACAGCTGAACCAGCTCGTCGCGAACGATCGTGATCGGGTGCAGGGTCCCCACCGGCGGATCGAGCGGAATATCGACCCGCGCCGTAGCGGTCGAGGTCGACGCGATGTCGCATCCGGGTGCCGTGGGATCGAAGTCCGGAGCGGCCAGGGCCTTCTCGAGCTCGAGCTCGGCGAGCTCCTCGATCCGGCCTCGGACGGCTGCTTCGAGCTCCACTTTCAGCTGGTTGATCGCCTTGCCGGCCTGGGGCCGCTCCTCGACCGGAAGCTTCGGGATCTCGCGCAGCCGCGTGGTCAGCGCACCGTCCTTGCCGAGGACCTCGTTCTCGAAGGAGCGGAGTTGCTCGCGGTCTCCGGCGGCCGCGATCTGCCGCAGCCACTCGTCACGTCGTTCGTCCAAGGGAAGTCGGATTCTGGGTTTCCGCGCCTGAGAGTAATCTCCACCCGCTGTGCGTCAGGTGCCGGGCGCGAGGAGTCGCAATGTCCCCAGCGGGCGGCCGGGACTCCAGCGCGAATCGGAGACACGACCGGATTCCGAAACCCAACGAGTCATCGCCGGCGGACTGGGGACTCGAACAGCGGCGCAGCTACGAGAGCGCGCGCTGGAGTCGGAACCCTCGGCGAGGCCGCGCCCGAATCGTGGAACGGGCGGCGGACCGAGAGACGCCTCAGGCCAGAGCGGCCTTGGCCTTCTCGATGATGCCCTCGAACACCTGAGGGTTGTGGATTGCGAGCTCCGAGAGCTCTTTGCGGTTCAGCTGGATACCAGCCTTCTTGCAGCCGTCGATGAACCGCGAGTACTTCATCCCATGCTGCTCGGACGCAGCGGTGAGACGAGTGATCCAGAGACGCCGGAATTGACGCTTCTTCTGGCGGCGGCCGACGAACGCGTAGGCATCCGCACGCAGGACCGTCTCACGGGCCTGGCGGAACAGCTTGCCACGGGCGCCACGGAAGCCCTTGGCGCGGTCGAGAATGCGGTTGCGACGCTGACGAGTCGCGGAGCCGTTGGTAGCACGCATCGGAATTCAGTAGGGGATCAGTAGCGACCCAGGCACCGGGCCATGTTGATGCCCATCTTACCGGGAAGGATCGCAGCCTTGCGGAGCTGGCGCTTCCGCTTGCGGCTGCGGCGCACCATGAGGTGCGACGTGAACATGTGGTGCCGCTTCACCTTGCCGGACTTGGTGAGCTTCATGCGCTTCACCACGCCCTTCTTGGTCTTTTGCTTCGACATTTCTCGGCTCGAAAAGGCGGCGCAAACTAGCCGTTCAGGATGGCGCCGACAAGCCTCACCTCGGATCTTTCCCCCGAGGGCCGTCCGGCCCGCCCCCACTGATGATCGACTTCCTCCTGGTTCTGATCCAGCTCGCCGTCCTGAGCCTCTGCGCCGCGGCGCTGGTCCGACCCGCTCTCCGCCGCCCCGCGGCCCTCTCTCTGGCCGCTGTGGCCGCCCTCGCCCTCCTCGGAGGCGTTCTGGGTGGGGATCGAGAACTCCAGCTCAGTCACCGCTACTCGGCCTACGACGGCAAGTCGATCGCCTGGAAGGCTTTCCCGACCGAGCTGGTCACCGCTCCGGGCTACGCGTTCGGGCTGGTGGTCCTGGCCTTCGCCCTGCCATGGGCGGTCTGGTTTCTTCGCAGCGCCCCCCGTCCGGACCGGCCGGCAAGTGCAGCCACGGCCCCGGTCTCGATCGTTCCGCCGCTGCTCCTGGCCTGGTCGGGGATCGCCCTGGTGCTGGGGCTTCAGAAAACCGCTGCCCCGTCGGTCCTGGTTCAGCCGGTCGGGTTCGACCGGGTGCTGCTCCCGGCATCGATCGCGGCATCAGTCAGCTTCGCCTACCGATTCCGGAAAGTCCTCCCGAGCATTCTGTGGCTCTCGCTGTTCGTCACGGCCGTCAGGTCCCCGATCGCGATCATCGGAACTCTCGCGACCAAGAACGGGCTCGGAACCACGCTCGACGTGCGCAACGTCGTCAAAATCGCGAGCCCCCTGACTCAACAGCCGATGAAGCTCGAACCGGCGAGCACCGAGCAACTCGGCTGGGTCCTCTGGGGCCCAAACCTCCTTGCGATGCCGGCCTTCTACATGCTGAGCCTCGGTGGCATCGCGTTCGGCGTGACCATGTGGATCACCCACCCGGCGACGACGAAGTCGCAGACGACCTGATCGCCACCGAACGAACCGGCCGGTCGACGAACGAACGGTCGGTTGCCGGTTCCACGCGCCAGTCATGAAACGCGCGGCCTCGCTCGAATCGAAGACGAGCTGGCCCCGCTGCCAAGGGAGGCTCCGTAGCGCAGCCCCCGGCACTTCGATCAACGGAGTGTGAAGCCACAGTGAAGTGATGGGCAACTCGCTCCGATCGACTTGACCGTTCAGAGATCGGCGATGAACTGCGATCGCCCCCAAGTCCAAGAAGAAGGTGCCCGGGACGCCCGGGTCTCAATTTGTCCGATCTCATGAAGACTCCCACTCTCGCGATTCTCACCGCCGCCGCCCTCGTCGCAGCCCCTGCTCAGGCCCAGTCGTGCGGCGATACCTCGATCGACCCGAACGTCGGCAGCTCCGTTGGCTCCGGTGACGACACACTGCTCGCCGGCGTCAACATCGGCATCAGCTTCCCGTTCCCGGGTGGCATGACGACCACGACCGTCGACGTCGACACGAACGGCCGCATCCTGTTCCCCGACGCCGGCAACGGTGCGGATTTCTCCGAGTCGGACACCGAGTTCTCCGGCGATTCGGCCTCGATCTGCCCCTACTGGGATGACCTCGTCTCGAACGACGTCTCGGTCCGCGTCGACGCCGACAAAGCCGTGATCACCTTCGACGTGATCCCGTTCGGTGGCTCCGGCAACAACCTGATGCAGGTCACCCTGTTCGACACCGGCGCGATCTCGATCGCCTGGTCGAGCACGATGACCTTCAGCTCGCCGATCATCGGCATCACCTCGGGCTTCGGCGCGACGCTGCCGGCCCCGACGGACCTCACCGACACGCCGTTCATGAGCGCCGGCGAGCCGACGGTCTTCGAGTCGGCGGGCGCAGGATTCACCCCGGACGTCGCTGGCTTCGTGCTGAACTTCACGCCGGACGGCCTCGGTGGCTACAACACCTCGTCGGACTGCGCTGTGACCTCGGCCTTCGGCGCTGGTTGCCCGACCGACAACGACCCGACTTCGATCTACGAGTTCTTCGATGGCACGACCAACGTCGCGGACCTGACCGGCACCACGACGATGTTCACGCCAAACGGCAATGGCGGCTACGTCGCCGAAGAGTGCCTCGGTGTCGGCTGCTTCGAGCCGAACGTCAACCTAGGAGACCTCTCCACCGAGGTGCTGATGCTGGGTGACGACGCGGTCGAACTCCGCACCCTCCCGTTCATGGTCACCGCGCCGGACGGAACGACGACCTCGGACATCCAGATCGACTCCAACGGCCGCGTCCTGCTGAGCTCGACGCCCGAAGCCAGCGACTTCTCGCCTTCGGTCTCCGAACTGCTCGGTGACGAGCCGAGCGTCAACATCGCCTGGTCGGACCTCTCGCCGAACGTCGGTGGCACGGTCACCCTGGACGTGTTTAGCTCGCCCAACCGCGCAGTCGTCACGTTTCTGTCGGTGCCGTTCTTCGGCGGCGTGGACAGCATCACGGGCCAGTGCCAGCTCTTTGAAGACGGCACGATCCTGATCAGCACGCTCGACGTGAACACGGCAGACGTCACCGTCTGCGTCGGCATCAGCGGCGGCAACGGCGCCGGTGGCAACAACGCGATCGACCTCTCCGATGATCGTCCGTTCGACTCGGGCTCGTTCGTTTCGGCCCCGACCCTGACGGCGCTCAGCAACCCGGTTCTCGGTGGCACGATCATGGGCGGCAACAGCTTCGACCTCGAGTTCGGCAACCTGCCGGCCGACGTGTCGACGGTGTTCGTCCTGGTCGGCAACGAGATCTCGACCGACCTCGGCGCGCTCGTTCCGGGCCTCGGCCTTGAGGGTTGCACCCTGCTGTCTGATGGCTCGGCCACCACGGTCGGCTTCCCGGCCTCGGCCCCGTCGCAGACGCTGCAGCTCGAACTCCCGAACAACCCCGCCCTGATCGGCTTCACGTCGACCTGGCAGGCCGTGGCGCAGGCGCCGAGCTTCGGCGGCGTGCTTGGCTTCGGCTTCACCGGTGCGGTCAACGCGACCGCCGGCCTCTGATCCATCACCTCCCCAAGGTGACCGACCAGCCGCGAAGCGGCTGGTCCTCGACAGGGCAGCTTCGGCTGCCCTGTTGCGATTTCGGCCTCAGTCGCGAATCAGACCGCAAACGCCGCCTCAAGCTCAGAGGCCGAGCGCGCGCTCGACGAGCGCTTGCTGCTCTCGCTTGTGCACCAAGCCGACGCCCGTTGCCGGACTGGCTGCCGCGGTGCGCCCGGCGTAGCCGTCGAACGTGATTCGATCGCGAAGGAAGGTGTAGGCCCCCATGTTCTGAGGCTCCTCCTGGCACCAGACCCGCGTCGCCGCATTCGGGACACGCGCCAGAGCCTTCTCGACGACTCCGGTCGGACACGGAGCGAGAAGCTCCAGCCGCACCAGCGCGACCTTCTCGAGCCCTTCCTTCTCCCGCCTTTCCGCGAGATCGTAGAACACCTTGCCCGAGCAGAGCACGACGCGCTCGACGTCCGCATCCTCACACGCGGTGTCGACGAGCACCGGCTCGAACTTGCCATCGGCCAGATCGTCGAGACTCGAACCCGCAACCCGCATCCGCAGGAGGCTCTTCGGCGTCATCACGATCAAAGGCTTCTTGTCCTCGTCCAGCGCCTGCAGTCGGAGCAGGTGGTGGTACTGCCCCGCGGTCGAAGCGTTGGCCACGCGCAGGTTGCCTTCGGCATAGAGCTGGAGGAACCGTTCGAGACGCGCGGAGCTGTGCTCGGGGCCCTGCCCGTCGTAGCCGTGCGGCAGCAACAGCACGAGCCCACTGCGCTCCTCCCACTTCGCCTCGCCGGCGGCCAGGAACTGGTCGATCTGGATCTGGGCGCCGTTGCAGAAGTCTCCGAACTGCGCCTCCCAGAGGGTCAGCGCCGCCGGGTCCTCGATCGAGTAGCCATACTCGAAACCCAGCGCAGCCTCCTCGCTGAGGAGTGAGTCGATGACCTCGTACGGCGCCTGACCGTCTCGAAGATCGTTGAGCGGCACGTGCTTCTCGCCGGTCTCCGCATCGACGAGGACCGAGTGACGCTGCGAGAACGTTCCTCGACCGGAATCCTGCCCGGCGAGTCGAATCGACTGCCCGTCGACGAGGATCGACGCAAACGCAAGCGCCTCCGCCGTCGCGAAGTCGAAGGGCTGGTCGCCATCACCCATGCCGCGCTGACGCTGCAGGAGTTTCTCGATCTTCGGGTGCGGCACGAAGTCCCCGGGCAACTCGGTCAGCGTCTGCAGCAGATCACGAATCTCGTCCGCACGCCCCGCACTCGGAACCTGGGTCGACCATTCGCGCTCGCTCTTATGCGCCGCAACCTGCGCGTGATCCTCGGTCGGAGCCTCGCTCTGCCGAACCTCGTCGAGCGAGGCCCGATAGCGCGCGTGGAGCTCCTCGTTGAACTTCTCGGCGTCCTCACGCTCGATGACGCCCGCACGCAGGAGCCAATCCTGGTAGATCGCCCGCACGCTCGGATGCGCTTCGATCTTCTTGTAGAGCAGCGGCTGCGTGAACGACGGCTCGTCGCCCTCGTTGTGGCCATGACGGCGGTAGCAGACGATGTCGAGGACGACATCGCGCTCAAACTCCTGGCGGTATTCCAGGGCCAATCGGATCATCCGGACCGCGGCGAGCGGATCATCGCCGTTGACGTGGAAGATCGGCGCCTGAATCGCCTTCGCGACATCGGTGCAGAACTGCGTCGAGCGCGAGTCCTCCGGGTTGGTCGTGTAGCCGATCTGGTTGTTGACGATGATGTGGATCGAGCCGCCGGTCTTGTAGCCGCGCAGCTGCGACATCTGCAGCGTCTCGGCCACGACACCCTGACCCGCGAACGCCGCATCGCCGTGAACGAGAACCGGCAGAACCTTGTGACGAGCGTCCTGCCCACCACCGATACGGTTCTGGATCGCCCGCACGGTCCCCTCGACGACCGGATTCACCGCCTCGAGGTGGCTCGGGTTGCTCGCGAGCTGAACCCGGATCTCCTTGCCGCTCGAGGTCTCGAAGACATCCTCCTCGCCGAGGTGGTACTTCACGTCACCAGATCCCTGCGTCGAGTTCGGGTCGATGTGACCTTCGAACTCACCGAAGATCTTGGTGAGAGGCTTGCCGAGGGTGTGCGCGAGCACGTTCAGGCGGCCGCGGTGGGCCATGCCGATCACGCACTGCTCGACGCCGTTCTCACCGCCGTGGTCCAGCAACGCATCGAGCACCGGAACGAGGGTCTCCCCGCCTTCCAACGAGAACCGCTTGTGCCCGACGAACCGGGTATGGAGGAACTTCTCGAACGCCTCGGCCTCGACGAGCCGATCGAGGACTCGTAGCTGCACGTCCTTCGACAGCTCCTCCTCGTTGAAGTTGCCCTCCATGCGAACGCGGAGCCATTCCTTCTGCTCCGTGTCCACCATGTGCATGTACTCGACCCCGACACGACGCGTGTAGGTCTTCCGCAGCACGTCCCGGATCTCCCGCAGCGTCGCACGCTCCTTGGTGTGCGTGCCGCCGGTGTAGAACTTCCGATCCAGGTCGAAGATGGTCAGCCCGTACTGGTCCATCTCCAGCTCGGGGAAGGTCTTCGGCTCGTAGACCAGCGGATCGAGGTTGGCGAGGAGATAGCCGCGGACGCGGTAGGCGCGGATCCACTGCATCACGCGGGCCGCCCGCTCGAGCGTCTGATTCTCCCGCATCGGCGAACCGAGCGAGACTCGACGGTCCTGCTCGAGCCGCATCGGCTGATACGGGATGTTCAGGTCCCGGAAGATCGCCTCGTAGAAGCCGTGCTCGCCCTGAAGCAACTCGTGGATCCGGGAGAGGAACTGTCCCGAATCCGCGCCCTGGATGACGCGGTGAACAATGCCCCTTCTTAGTGGATGAAGATAACGTAAATCGTATTCGGCGGGCCAAGGAGATTATGATTTCCCGTAT
>JBCBZB010000120.1:0-7875 GCA_039815565.1 Planctomycetota bacterium | reverse complement strand
GACCTCGGCCAGCGCCTCGGCCTGGAACGGCTTCGCGATTGCAGCGACGAAGCCCGCCTCCCAGTAGCGCAACATCGCGGGATCGTCGGTGTAGCCACTCGCGACGATCGCCCGAGCGTCAGGATCTGTCCGTCGGATCTCAGCGAGCGCATCGCGACCGCCCATCCCGCCGATGATCGTCAGATCCATGATGAGGAGGTCGAACGCCTTGCCCTCCCCCTTCCGCTCGCGGTAGACGCGAACAGCCTCCTCGCCGTCCGCCACGACTTCGACCTCGTGCCCGACGCGCTCCAGAAATCCTCGGAAGACTCGCTGCACCGTGGCCTCGTCCTCGAGCACGAGGATCGACGCACTCTCTGCGAGCGGCGCTGAGGAATCCGCGTGATGCATGATCACCGGATCACCAGCAACGGGAACGAAGAGGCTGAAGGTCGCACCCTCTCCTTCCTTCGATTGCAGGGTCAGAGCTCCTTCGTGACTGGCCGCGATCCGGAACGAACTGGCGAGCCCTAGTCCGTTGCCGCCGCTCTTGGTCGTGAAGTAAGGATCGAAAACCCGCGACCGAAGCTCTTCCGGAATGCCGGGGCCGTCATCGGAGAAGTCGACCCGCACGTAGTCCCGATCCTTGAGATCCGCCGCGCCATCCACCGACCCGTGGAACTCCGTCGCGCGAACCACGAGCCGCCCCTTCCCCTCGGTCGCCTGAACGGCGTTGCGCACGACGTTCGTCACGACCTGGATGAATTGCCCGGGATCGACGAAGACCGGACGGACCGATTCCGAGATCTCGAGATCGACGTGGAGAGCAGACCCGGACCGCGCGAGCGTCACCGCCTCGCGGACCAACGGCTCCACCTCGCAGGCACAGCGACGGGGCACCCCGCCCTTGGCGAAAGCCAGAAGCTGCCCGGTCAGATGGCTCGCTCGATCAGCGGCTTCCTCCGCGATCCGTAGGTACTCGTCGCGATCTCGGTCCTCGGCATCCCGCGCCAACGAGACGTGACCGGCGATCGCTGTGAGCACGTTGTTGAAGTCGTGGGCGATCCCGCCAGCCAAGAGGCCGAGCGACTCGAGTCGATCGATGCGTTCCTGTTCTTCGCGCTGAGCCCGATCTTCGGTCGCATCTCGAAGGCTGACCAGGAAGCACGGGCGCCCATCGAAGGAGACCGAGGCGCCGCGCACCTCAGTCCAACGAAGGGCCCCTTCGAGGTCGACCCAGCAGTCATCCACGGCAACCTCGTCGTCCTGGTCGGCCGAGAAGAGGCGCTCGAGTGCGACACGCGCCCAATCCGGTTGGAGCCCTTGCAGTGGGCGGTCTCGAGCCTCCGAGCTGAACCCGCAAAGGTCACGAGCCGGCTCGTTCCAATCGACGATTCGTCTGGACTCGCGATCGATGACGAAGCTCGAAACCACGGCGCTCTGGAACAGCATTCGGTAGCGCTCCTCCGACTCCGCGAGTTGGGCGTTTGCTTCGTGCAGGTCTTCGTGGCTGCGACGCAAAGAGACCAGCGCCGAATGCCTCGTGCGATACAGCACTGAGATCCAGGCAGCGAAGAGCAGAACGATCGCGAGCCCGGCAGCCGTCAGGCGTTGCATGACTCTCCGCCGATCCGCCTCCATGGCCGCGGTCTCGGCACTGTGCTCGATCTCGCGAAGCTGAGCGTCGTGTTGCTGCTGGCGCTCACGAAGCTCGGATTCACGGGACTGCGCCTCGGTGGCGACTTCGAGCCTCACCTCAGCGGACTCCCGAGAGGCCTCGAGGGCCCCCTGGGGGTCGCTGGTCTTCTCGAGCGCGATCGACAGCAGCTCCAGCAGGTCGGCGCGAATCGCTTCCGCGCCCGGCCCCCCGGCGTCGTCGAGTCCCTGACGAAGCATGGGGATCGACGCTTCGAACTCCCCTTTCTCCTGAAGGACGACAGCGATCTCAACACGCGCGAGGAGAACGCCGCGAGAGTCTGCCTGGTCAGCACGGATCGCCACCGACTGTTCGAGGACGGCGAGCGACTCGTCCAGCTCCCCGGCCTGCCGCAGAGCGATACCCAGCATGTTGAGGATGGACGACTCCCGCCTTCGATCACCGGTCGGCTGCACGAACTCGAGTGCCTCACGGAGGGTCGAGACGGCGAGCTCGCCCTGCCCCAGCTCGACGTAGACGATGCCGAGGTTGTTCAAGACGGCGCTCACCGCACGCCCCTGCTTGGCAGCGCGAAACAGCTCGAGAGCCTCGTCGAAGTAGCGTTGCGCCTGATCCAAGTCGCCGGAGCGCCAGTAGCTCAGACCCAGTGAATTCGACGCACGTGCGACCCCGAGGTCATCGTCGAGCCCTTTCGAGATCTGCCGCGCTTCCAGACTGACCTCCAACGATGTGACGTAGTCCTTCGACAGCCTGGCGGCGGCGCCGACTAAGATCAGTACCGTCGCCTGCTCTCGCAGCATCCCGGACCTTCGATAGTGGGTCAGGGCGATCCGCGCATACTCGATCGCCGCGTCGTACGAACGAGCCTGATATTCGGCCGATCCGAGCCGATACGCCGCCATCGCGATCAGGGATGGGGCCAGAGATCGATCCTCGAGTTCGGTCGAAAGCTCGTAGGCGCGCCGCGCTTCCGCCACCGCCTCATCCGCACTCCCATCCATTCGCAGAGCGCGACTGCGCTCCATGCGCAAGCGGACCTCGAGAGAGCGATCCGGATGCTGACCGAGAATCTCGAGCCCGTCGCGAACCCGCTGAAGAACGACGGCTGGTGGAGTCGATCGGTCGATCGCCTCCTCGAGCAACTGCTGCGCGCGAGCTCTCGCCTCGGAGGCTGCGGCGGACCGCTGCGCGACCAACCGCGGCTCGAGCAGCGCCAAACAGAGCGCGAGCCCCAAAGCCAATCGCGCACCCGCCCGTACGGATTTGTCACCCATCCTCTCCAGGTGAGGGATATCCCGGAGAGCCCCTGCGCGAGCGAGAGCCATGCAGCAACGTTAGCTCCAATCAAATCGAGCGAAAGACCACACCGATCAGAGCCGTCACATCTGACAACGAAGACGACGCAGTCGTCGCGATCTCCTTAAAGAACGGGACAAGACCTACGCGCCGAGCGACCGTCCGGCCGAAGCAACCCACGCGACTCGGTTTCGCCAGTCCTTCCCGAAGGACGGGAAACCGCCCCGATCCCCCGGGCGTCCGTCCCGACGCAGTGCCTGACACCCGTCCCGCCCCAGATCGCTCGCATCGAAGGCAATCGACGGCGAGGCCGGCGCGAATCTGGAGGCGCTCGGCCCGCGACGGATCACCAGACCGAAGCTGGTCTGGTGACTTCGACTCGCTGCGAACTCAGCTACGAGACGCTTCGAGCCCCTGCAGGCGCTCCGCCACCGCCTCGAGTGTCATCGCACCGAGGTCGCCTTCCTTGCGATCCCGCACGGTCAGCGTCTTGGCTGCCACTTCGTCGTCACCCAGCACCGCGACCGCCGGAACCTTCTCGTTCCACAGGTGATTGCGGATCTTCGCACCGACCTTGTCGGCCGACAGATCGGCATCGACCCGGAAGCCCTGCTCGCGCAGCGCCTTCGCGCACTCCTCGGCGTAGTCCGCGTGGCGTTCACCGACCGGCAAGAGCACCATCTGCACCGGGGCGAGCCAGGTTGGGAATGCACCGCCGTGGTTCTCGACCAGGATGCCGAAGAATCGCTCGAGCGATCCGAGCAGAGCTCGGTGGAGCATGAACGGCCGCGACTTGTTGCCGTCCTGATCGATGTAGCTGAGGTCGAAGCGCTCGGGCAAGTTGAAGTCGAGCTGGATCGTCGAACACTGCCACATCCGGCCGAGGCTGTCCTTGATCTTGACGTCAATCTTCGGGCCGTAGAACGCACCGCCACCCTCGTCGACGACGAACGGAAGGTCGACCTTCTCGATCGCTCGTTGCAGCGCCTTCTCGGCAACGTCCCAGTCCTTCGGATCACCGACGGACTTCTCAGGCTTGGTCGACAAGTTGATCTCGAACTCGTCGAAACCGAACGAGCGCAGGATGTGCAGGACGAACCGCACCACGCGCTCGATCTCCTCGTCGAGCTGATCGGGACGCACGAACAGGTGCGCGTCGTCCTGGGTGAACCCGCGCACGCGCATCAAGCCATGCAGCGCCCCAGCCTCTTCGTAGCGGTACACCGTGCCGAGCTCGGCCCAGCGAAACGGCAGCTCGCGGTAGCTCCGTCGCTTGGTCTTGAAGATCTGCACGTGGAACGGGCAGTTCATCGGCTTGAGCAGGTAGTCCGCTCCATCGACGTCCATGCCTTTGAACATGGAGTCGGCGTAGAAGTCGAGGTGGCCCGAGGTCTTCCACAGGTCGCTGCGCGCAACGTGGGGCGAGTTGACGAGGTCGTAACCGCCCTTGAGGTGTTCGTTGCGCCAGAACTCCTCCATCTTGTGACGGACGAAGCCACCCTTCGGATGCCAGAGCACGAGCCCGGCTCCGAGGTCGCCCATCGTCGAGAACAGGTCGAGGTCGATGCCGAGGCGACGGTGATCGCGCTTCTTGGCCTCCTCGAGGTTCTTGCGGTGCTCCTCCATCGCCTTCACGTCGGGGAAGGCGTGGCCGTAGATGCGGGTCAGCATCTGCTGACTCGCATCGTTGTCGAAGTAGGCGCCGGCGAGGCTCAACACGGCAACACCCTTGCCGAGCTTCCCGGTCGACGGGACGTGAGGACCCTCACACAGGTCGACGAACTCTCCGGAGGTGTAGAAGGTGATCGGCTCGTCTTCCGGGATCTTGTCGATCGTCGCGAGCTTGTAGACCTCGCCGTTCTCCTCCATCAGTGTCTTCGCCTCGGAGCGCGGCAACTCGGAGAAGACGAAGGGCACGTCGTTCTTGATGATCTCGAGCATGCGCTTCTCGATCTCTGGAAGGTCGTCGGCACTCAGGCCCTCGTCGCCGACATCGATGTCGTAGTAGTAGCCGTAGCGCGGATCGTCGATCGGCGGCCCCTTCCACAGCTTGGCCTTCGGCCGCATCTGCTTGACGGCGTCGGCCAGCACGTGCGCCGCCGAGTGGCGGATGATGTCGAGCGCCTTCGGATCGTCGCGCGTGATGATCGAAACCGTGCAATCGCCCTCGAGCGGGAGTTGGAGGGAGCGGATCTGGCCGTCGATCTCGATGCCGACAGCAGCTTTCAGAAGGCCCTTCCCGATCGACGCGGCGAGGTCCAGACCGGTGCTGCCGGCCGGGAGTTCGCGGACGCTGCCATCAGGCAAGGTGACTTGCAGGGTTTCGTTCATCGTTGGGCGAGGGATTCCAACAGGATCCGGGGGACCCGGCAAGCGCGCGCTGGGGTCCGCAGCTCCGCCCTGGGACCGGTCGGGCGATTCTCGGCACGTGTTTCGCTAAGCTCGGCCTCTACGCCCTCGGATCCCCCTCGACCCGAGAGCCTCCGACCGGGGCCCCCTGCCTCGCTCTCCACGCCGATCTCGGCCGCCCACCTCGCTCATGACCGACTCCCTGGCAGCGCCCAACCAAGGGCGCTTGTTCGGCCATCCAGCCGCGCTCTTCACCTTGTTCTTTGCCGAGATGTGGGAGCGCTTCTCCTACTACGGCATGCGAGCGCTCCTGACCCTCTACATGGTCAAGGGCTTCCTCGGGTTCAACGACAAGGAATCGCTGTCGGTCTACGGCGCTTACACCGCGCTGGTCTACATGACGCCGTTCTTCGGCGGGATGCTGGCCGACAAGCTCCTCGGCCAACGGAGAGCGGTCATCCTCGGAGGCGTCCTGATGAGTCTGGGACACCTCACGATGACGATCGAGAGCGAGAACATCTTCTACGCCGCTCTCGGGATGATCATCGTCGGCAACGGCTTCTTCAAACCGAACATCTCGTCGATGGTCGGCCAGCTGTACCCGCCGGGGGACAACACTCGCCGCGGAGGCTTCACGATCTTCTACATGGGGATCAACCTCGGTGCCGCGCTCTCGCCGCTGCTCTGTGGCTACGTCGGCGAGACGTACGGTTGGCACTACGGCTTCGGCCTGGCGACGATCGGCATGCTGATCGGCCTGGCGGTGTTCTGGGCCCCCACGGCGGTCGCCCAGACGCTGATCGGGGCTGGCGCAGTCGCCACGGCCGGTTTCATGGTCTACCTCCAGAGCGACGAATCGTGGGTCCTGTTCACGATCTTCGCCGGGATGGCCGTGGCCCTGCTGGTGTCGGCGGGTATCGCGATGACCGCACTCGCCCGGGGTGGCCTCCCGGAACACGTCGGCGCACCGCCCGAGCCAGAGAAGCTCAACGCCCCGTCGCCGATCGGACTGCCGAATCAGATGGCGGTCTACGTCTGCTCGTTCGTGATCGTGCCAATCCTTGCGATCCTGGTCGGATCGAGCCGCACGGTGAAGATCATCGGCCCGGAAACCCTCGAAGAGTGGGAGAACAGCGACAGCGAAATCGTCAACATGTTCGGCGAGATCGCCGGATCGGTGAGCACACCCGCGGGCCTGGTTCTCTCTCTGGCAGGGATCGTTTCATTGATCTACCTGCTCAAGGAGACCTTCAGCCTGCAGAAGGTCGCTCGAGAACGGATGTTCGTCGCGCTCATCCTGACGTTCTTCTCGATGGTGTTCTGGTCGTTCTTCGAGCAAGCCGGCGGCTCGATGAACCTCTTCGCGGACCGCAACGTGTCGCGAGTGATTTCGGACAGCGAAATCACCCAGGACGACATCGGAAAAGAACTCGTATTCCGGACCGCCCTTGCCCAGCCGTCCGACAACGACGAGCTTGCGGACCTTCCACCGATCACTCAGGAGCAGCTCGGACTACCCTTCCAGTCCGAGTCTTCAAACCTGGTCATCTCAACGGCCGCCCGGCTCGCACTCTCGGACAAGGCCGACGTAGCGCCTGAGCAGTTCGACGATGAGCGTGAGGAACTCGGCAAGATGATCGAGAGCCTCGGGCGGCAAGACCGACTGACGATGACGGCCCTGACGCAGCTTCGGACCGCCTCAGGCATCGGCAAGACGCCGGACAACTTCGATGAGCTATCGGGGCTCGACATTCCTTTCGAGGACGCAAAGAGTCGGGTGGGGTCGGTGCCGATCGTGATCACCGAGGAACACGTTGGCATGGGAATCGGCGGAACAGAGGTTCCCGCGAGCACGTTCCAATCGGCCAACGCGATCTTCATCCTGATCTTCGGCCTCGTCTTCGCATGGCTCTGGGGGTTCCTCCGAGCCCGAAACCTGGAACCGAACACGGCGGTCAAGTTCGCTCTTGGCCTGCTGCAGCTCGGCCTCGGGTTCTTCGCGCTCTACTACGGAGCGAGCATCGCCGACGAACGCGGCATGGTCGGTGTCGCCTGGCTGCTCCTCGGATACCTGCTCCACACGACCGGCGAGCTCTGCCTCTCCCCAGTCGGTCTGTCAATGATCACCGAGCTCTCTCCGAAGCGCTTGGTGAGCACGATGATGGGAACCTGGTTCCTGGCAACAGCGTTCTCGAACTACCTCGCTGCGATCATCGGACAGTTCACTAGCGTCGACACGGGAGAGGAGACCGTCATTCCGGTCCCGACGGAAACCGTAGACATCTACGGCAGCGTGTTCTTCAAGATCGGCGTCGCGGCCTGCGCCGCGGCGGCCGTCTGCTTCCTGATCTCCCCGATCCTGAAGAAGTGGATGCACGTCGACGAGCCGGCGCCGGAGTGAGAACGGCCTGTCAGGCCGGCTCCCGATCCCGCCTCACCGCGCGAACTTCCTTGCTGCTCCTGAGACTCCGTCTCAGATAGTGCTTCAGATACTGACACGGCCATGAAACTCAATATGGCTCTGCGCGCTAAGCAGCAAGAGCAAATTGTTGAGCTAAAGATGGACGGTAACATCGACGATGCCTGCCTTAGCG
>JBCBZB010000022.1:0-64708 GCA_039815565.1 Planctomycetota bacterium | reverse complement strand
GGCCTCGGCCTCTTCATCTCGTTGTCGATCGTCCGCAACCTGGGTGGGGTCCTCGAGTTCGAGAGCGAGCCGGGCGAGGGCTTCACCGCGCGGATCGTGCTCCCGGGCCGCTGACCGTCCGGTCCGAGACGACCGTTCGAGGTGCGGGGACCGGGCAGGGGAGCGTCTTGCTATCCTCTCGGGCGATGAGCACCCCTCTGACGACGAGCCTGAAGACCGTCCTCGGCCTTCTCGTGGCGTTCTTCTGCGGCCTCGGTGTCGATGCCGCGGTCGAGAGACTCGAGGCGCGCGAGCCCTCGCGGGACCGACTCGCGCTGCCGCAGGACCCGGGATCTCAGGATCCAGGCAGCGGCACGCAGGGTCCGCCAGCCGGCGGGGACTCGGATCCAGCGGCTCAGACCGGCACCTCGGGCACGATCACGGCCCCGAACATCCCGGTTTTCTACCCCGAGGGCGGTGGTTCCTCGGGCGCGGCCGGCGACTTGATCGCGGTCACCGGCTCGTACGGGATCGGAACTCAGGTCCTCTACGTCATCGACGCGAAGACCCGTCAGCTCGCCGTCTACGAGTCGCGAGGGGGCTCGAAGTCCGCGCGCCGGGTGGCCCTGGTGGGCGCTCGCAAGATCGATCTCGATCTCCAGCTCGAGGGCTACAACGACGACAGCGAGTTCGACTACGAGGCCCTGCGCCAACGCTTCGAGCGCCGCTGAGCCCGGTCCCGGGGCCTGCCCGGTCCGGATCCGGCAAAGGGCGGGAAAATCCCCCCGGCGTCGCTACACTTCGCGGTCGCGGTGCAGGCCGTTCTCGGGCCGTCTCAAGGGTCTCCCTCTCCCTCAGGGTCTCCTTCAGACTCGGCGGCGCGTTCTGACGGCACGCTCGCGTCTATCCCCTCGCCCGGAGAGCTCCGGTTCGACGTTCCCCCGTCGAGCCGATCCCGAGCTGTTCCGAACAACCCGACGACCGATTCGGTCGCCCAACTGGAGCTTCCTCCCGTGTCCGAACAGAACGACGACTTCATCACCTTCGAGCGCGCGCTGCGCGACCTGGACCTGCAGAGCGACGAACTGAAGAAGCTGGTCTCCGAAGGCGAGATCCGCGCCTTCCGCGATGGCGACTCGATGAAGTTCAAGAAGGAGGACCTCGCAGCACTCAAGAGCGATGCCGCGGGTGAGTCGGTCGAAGAAGAAGAGATCGTCTTCGCCGATGGCCTCGAGGACGACACCGGCATGGTGACCGAGGAGATCTCGGCCGAGGACACGCTCCTGGCCGACGATGACCTCGTCGACGACGTCGATGAAGAAGACGACGAGCCGGAAGCCGCTGTGCCGGCCGCTCGCCGTCGTCCGTCGCCGCGCGCTCGCGCGAGCCGTCAGGAAGAGGAAGAAGATCAGAGCGAGCCAAGTTGGGTCGTTGGCCTCGCTGTGTTGACCAGCGTGCTGCTGATCTGGGCGACCATGGTCGTCTACAACATCGCTTCGGGTGCGACGCCGGACGGCCTGACCGGCATGTTCGCACCGAAGTGATCGTCGCTCACGCGGTGAGCCACTGACTCGAGATATCGGTGTCGCAAGCGGGGCGGAGCGGTTTCGCCCCTGTGGCACGTGGCGGCCGACCCGGTCGACCGCTGACCAACCCGGGGGGATCCCTTCCATGCGTTCCTTTTCGATCGCCCGCTCTCTGATCCTCGTTTCGTCGCTGTCGCTCCTCGGCGGCTGCGCGACGCAGCAGGAACTCGACTCCGCGCTCGTGGAGACGGACAACCTCCGCGAACAGCTCGCCGAGGCTCGTGCCGAACTCGCGCGTCGCCAGGCGCGGATCGAGGACCTCGAGATCCGACTCGAGAACCTCACTCGTCAGACCTCGACCGACCGAGCCGACTGGCTCGTCGAGGCGCGGGAAATCGCCGATCGTCTCGCGCAGGGTGGCCTGCCGGACGGTGTGAGCGGTCGCCAGACCGACGAGGGCTTCGTCTTCGATGTCGAGGGGACGCTGCTGTTCCCGACCGGCAGCGAGGAGATCAGCGCGGCGGGCAAGAACACGCTGCGCCAGCTGGCTGGTCGTATCCAGGCGGAGGGCCGCCCGGTGCGTGTCGATGGCCACACGGACAGTCAGCCCATCAGCCGTCAGGGCCGCTACAAGTCGAACCTCGATCTCTCGGCCGCGCGTGCGGTTGCCGTGGCCGAGTTCCTGGTCGAGAGCGGTGTGTCGGCCAATCGGGTCTCGATCGCCGGTTTCGGCGAGCACGATCCGAAGACGTCGAACGACACGCCCGAGGGCATGGCGAACAATCGTCGCACCGAGATCCTGATCAAGAAGGACTCGTGAGACGGTGTTCCGGCGCCGAGTCTCGAGCCCGAACCGAAGTGTGAGCGCCGGAACTCTCTCGAGCGCTCCGCGCCACCGCGCCGTCTTTGCGGCCGTGCTGGCCAGCGCCTTCTCGGTTCTGGTCGGTTGTAAGGACGCGGTCGAGCAGGAGCTTCCGAGCCGATCGAGTCGCTTCGGCATTCTCGACGAGTTCGTCGTCTTCGACGCTCCGGCCGCATTCGGCGGCGCGTTCTTTGTCGACCGGTTCGAGACCACCGTCGCGGACTGGCGCGAATACTTGTCGGAGACCGGCACCTCGCCCGAATCGTTTCTCGATTGGAACGAGGGTGTCGATGCGACCGAGCCAGTGCGCGGGACCTCCCTGAAAGAAGCGCGGGCTTACGCCCGCTGGCGGTTCGGTCACCTGCCGACGCTGTCGTCGTGGCGGGCGGTGGCTGGTGGCGGCGCTGGCTACCGCTTCCCCTGGGGCGAGGTCGAAGAGAACGGATTCGCCGCGACCGCGGAGCTCGGGCGGGTGAGACCATTGCCGGTCGGGACTTTCGCCTCGGGGGCTGTGGGCGGTGTGTTCGACCTGATCGGAAACGCCGGCGAGTGGACCGAGTCCGTCGAGTCCGAGAGTCGACTGTTCAGCGACCATGTCCTCGACCCGGAACGTCGCCGCCGACTCGCAACCGCGATGTGCCGGGGGTTCTGGCCCTTGCCGCGGGCAATCCTGACCTTCGTCGATCCCGACGACGTGAAACGCGCGGTCGTGCCGGGCCTCGAGCGCCGGCTGCGGGACTCGGGCGTCGCGGCGCGGCCGTCTTGGAAGTGGCCCGATGAGCGCAGCGACCGAATCGGAGTGCGGGTGTTTTCCTCTCCGCTCGTTCTGCTGTCGCAGTTCGACGCCCACGAGGAACCGCTGACCGAGATGGAGCGTCGAGCGATCGAGCGTTTCTGTGCGCGACCCGACGTCGCTCCGGTTCTACGACGGACCGTTCGGGACCGGCCGGCGCTCCTGAGTTCGGACTTCGAGCTCGCCTCGTTGCTGCGAGAGCTGCTCGGCCCCGGAGTCATCGAGTGACCGACCGCGATCGGTTCGCCGACTATCGCGCCCGTCTCGAGGCGATCGGGTTCCGCCCCAAGCGTCGCTTCGGGCAGAACTTCCTCCTCGAGCCAGCGCTTCACGACGAGGTCGCCGAGGCAGCGGGAGTGAAGGAACGCGATCTCGTGCTCGAGGTGGGCGCCGGGCTCGGGTTCCTGACCCGCGAGCTGGCCTCGCGTTCCGAGCGCGTCGTGGCGGCGGAGATCGACCCGCTGCTCGTGGAGTTCCTTCGCACCGAGTTGCCGTCCTGGCCCCACCACGAGCGGATCCAGATCGTCCCCGGGGACGTGCTGGCGAATGGTGAGCTGTCGACGGACCTCGTCGCCGCTCTCGGTCAGCCGGATCCGGAGCACTTCTGCGTTGCGGCGAACCTGCCCTACGCCGTGTCCGGCCCTTGCCTCGCCGCGATGATGACCTCGCCCTTGCCGGTTGCTCGCCGGATGGGGCTGCTAGTCCAGCTCGAATTCGCCGAGCGGATCTGCGCGAAGCCGGGGACCGCAGAGTTCTCTGGGCCGACCGCGCTCGTGCAGTCGGTGTTTGAGCCTCGCCTCAGGCGCCGCGTCTCGGGAGAGGTGTTCCGACCGCGCCCGAATGTCGTCTCGGCAATCGTCGAGTTGCGCGCTCGCCCCGACGCGCCGTTGCTCACGGCGGACGTCGACACGAGGCGTCGGTTCGCCGAGTTCGTGAGGGCGGTGCACGCGCAGCGGCGCAAACGGTTCGGGCGGGGACTCGAGCGCGCGAGTGCTCGTCTCGGCCGAGACTACGGGGCGCCCCCCGAGCTCCTCGATCGCCGTCCCGCCGAGATTTCCGGGCCCGAGCTGTTCGAGCTGTTCGCAGCCGGCGAGACCCGCTCCTGACGCCTCGAATCGCCCGTCTCAGGGGGGCTTCGTCCTCGCGGGCGGGCCCGCCTCAGGGGGTGGATCGGGTGCCCGGCGAACCTTCCAGGCTTGCGAGAGCCCGGCCGGCTCCTACTCTTGCTTGGCTCGCCCGCGGCCCCGTGGCTCGTGACCGCGGTCGACTACGTGGATGGATCCCTTCGAGCGCGCGAAGGAGCAGATCAAGGAACGCATCGAACTCGCGGACCTTGTTCAGGCGGACACACCGGTGCAACGGCGGGGGCGCACCATGGTCGCGTTGTGCCCGTTCCACGGTGAGAAGTCGCCGTCGTTCACGATCTACCCCGAGTCGCAGCGCTACAAGTGCTATGGCTGTGGCGTGTCGGGAGACGTGTTCACCTACGTCGCCGAGCATGAGGGCGTGTCCTTCCGCGAGGCGATGGAGCGCCTTGCGGATCAGGCAGATGTCTCGCTCGAAGGCGTTTTTGGTGCCGGCCGCCGCAAGAAGGAGGGGCCGGATCCGCACAAGGTGCTCGAGCAAGTCCGCGACTGGTTCGAGGAGCAGCTCTGGTCGCCGGCCGGTGAGCGGGCCCGGGTCTACCTCGAGAAGCGCGGCCTTCTGGAGGCGGCGGAAGAGTTCGGGCTCGGATTCCACCCCGAAGCTTCCGGGGCCTTCGCGAGCTACGCGAAGAGCGCTCGTCTGCCTCTCGACATTCTGGCGGGTTCGGCGCTGCTGGAGATGCGCGGCGGGTCGGCCTTCGAAAAGATGCGCGGTCGGGTCATGTTTCCGATCCAGGACGACCGCGGCCGGATCTGCGGTTTCGGCGGCAGGGTGCTGCCCGATCCCCGGATTCCGAAGGGCGAGGATCGTCGGCCGAAGTACCTGAACTCGCCGGAAGCGCCGTGGTTCTCGAAGCGGCGAATCCTCTACGGGCTCCGCCAGGCGAAGCGCGCCCAGGAGCGGCAGCTGATCGTCGTCGAGGGGTACACGGACGTCGTGGCGTTACACCTCGCTGGGTTCGGGGGCGCGGTCGCGACGCTGGGCACCGCGCTGACGACCGACCACGCCAAGACGCTCAGCCGCTACGCGACCGAGGGGGTCGTCCTCTTGTTCGACGGAGACTCGGCCGGCGCGCGTGCGGCGGATCGGGCGTTCCGCGAACTGGTGAACACACCACTGCCGGTCCGGATCGCTCTGCTCCAGGACGGCGCGGATCCAGCCGACATGGCGGCGGTCGAGCCGGGACTCGAGGACGAGCTTCGCACGGAGCGTCGGGCTCAGCTCGAAGATCTCGTCGAAGGGGCCGGCGATGCGCTCTCGGTCTGGTTCCGACTCTGGCGTCAGCGCGTCGATTTGGGTTCGGACGTCCAGGTCCAGCGGGTCGCCTCCGAGTGTGGCCGGGTTCTCGGAACGGTCGAGGACCAGGCCAGGCGGGAGGCTCTGCGGGCCGCGATGGCGCTGCAGCTGGGCCTCAGCGAGCGGGCGATCCAAGTCGTCGAGTCGAATCGGCGGAACCGACCCGAGGACGAGCCAGAACAGAGGCGCCGGCCGGCGCCGCGGCCCGTGCCGAAGCTCGACAAGTTCGCTGAGGAGGACGCGGACCTCCTCGCCTGCGTTCTCGGCGAGCCGGAGCTCGTCACGGATGCGATCCGCCTGCTCGAAGCCCACCATCAGGCCCAAGGCGGGGGCGGCCCTGAGAGCGGGGACTCGGACGCAAACTCGGGAGAATCCTCAGCTTCGGTCGGTATCGATTCGGGGCCCGAGGCTTCCCAGACTGCGAATCCCCTGGGGCAGCAGCCGCCCGCGTCGCCCATCACCCGTCTCCTGCGCATCCTGGGCGCTCTCCAGGCCCTGGGAGGCTGGGAGCACCCGGAAGAGGCCGTGCGGAGACTTTTCACAAAATTCGGTGAGGATCCCTGGGCTCGATCGTTGGTCGACGCTGCGGCGGAACGAGCCTCTCGAAATCGAGACCCCCGGGGTATCTTTGCTGTGTTGCGGCGGGTTCGGACCCGGCGAGCCAACGAGACCAGACTTCGACGACTTCGAGCCGACTATCACCGAGCTCTCACGGACAGTGACCAAGAGAGAGCCCAAGCGCTGATGCGCGAATACACGGCCCTGAAGAGAGACATCGAAGGCTTCGGAAACGCTGAGCAAGCCTGACCCCTGTCCGAATCCACGTCGATCAACACGAGCACTTCCCCCCAACAGACCATCCCCCAGGATCGACGACTCGCAGCCGTCCTAAATTCGCTGTCCCGAGTTCCCCCGAACGAGCAGAACCGTGCCCGGTCCGTTGACCCCGGACCCGGACTTCAGGCGTCGCGATGCATGTGCGCCTGGAACCCGAGCAGAAGGTTCCCATGGAGAAACTGAGCAACACCATCAAGAAGCTGATCGAAGAGTCCCGTGACAAGGGCTCTGTGACGCTGTCGCAGATCAACGAGGCACTGCCGGCCGACGCGTCGGATCGCGTTGAGGCTGTCGTCACTCAGATCGAAGAAGCTGGCTTGGTCATCGAAGACGAGTCTGGCGACTCGAAGTCGACCCCCGCGAAGGAGTCCGAAGAGGAGTCCGAGACCTCACGGGCCAGCATCAGCGACGTCACCGAGAAGATCGACGACCCGGTGCGGATGTATCTCACCCAGATGGGTGAGATTCCGCTTCTGACCCGGGAAGAAGAGATCTCGCTGGCGCGGAAGATCGAGCTGACTCGCAAGCAGTTCCGCAAGGACGTCATCGGCTCCGGCTTCGGCATCCAGAACGTCATCGAGATCCTCGAGGACGTCGAGCGTGGCGAGCTGGCTTTCGACCGCACGCTGAAGGTCAACCAGCAGGATCACGAGGTCGGCAAGCTCGAGCTCACGTCCCGTCTTCCTGGCAACATCGAGACGCTCAAGAAGCTCTACGAGGCCGGTCGTGCCGATTACGATCGACTGGTTGAGCTGACCGAGGGTGAAGTCGCCGAGACGCCGAATGGCAAGAAGCGGCAAGAGGTGATGGCGCTCAAGGAGCGCATCGTCGCTCGCCGTCGCAAGGCCGTTCTGCTCGTCGAGGAGCTGAACCTTCAGGGCAAGAAGATCCAGCCGATCATCAACCTGCTCGAGAGCCGGATGATGGAGCTGCGTCGCCTGCAGAAGCGCCTGCAGAGCTACCGCGGAGCCCAGATCCACAATCCGACTGCGGTCGAGTTGCGGCGCCGGTTCTCGGAGCTCGAGCGCGATGCCCTCGAGCCGATGTCCAAGCTGCAGCGTCGTCTGACGCTGATCCACGAGGCTCATGACGCCTACGAGGACGCGAAGCGCAAGCTCAGCTCCGGCAACCTGCGACTCGTCGTCTCGATCGCGAAGAAATACCGCAACCGGGGTCTCTCGTTCCTCGACCTGATTCAGGAGGGCAACACCGGCCTGATGAAGGCGGTGGAGAAGTACGAGTACCGCCGCGGCTACAAGTTCTCGACCTACGCGACCTGGTGGATCCGTCAGGCCATCACCCGCTCGATCGCCGACCAGGCGCGGACCATCCGCATCCCGGTCCACATGATCGAGACGATGTCCAAGATCCGCACGGTTCATAAGAAGCTGACCCAGGCGAAGGGACGGGAGCCGTCGATCGAAGAGATCGCCGAGGCGGCCGAGATCCCGGTCGAGGAAGCGAAGCGGGTGATGAAGATCAGCAAGCACCCGATCTCGCTCGACCGCCCGATCGGTGAGTCGGACGACTCGTACTTCGGTGACTTCATCGAGGACGAGAACACCGAGTCGCCAGCTGCTTCTGCGAGCCGCGAGATGCTCAAGGAGCGGATCGACACGGTGCTGTCGTCGCTGACCTTCCGCGAGCGGGAGATCATCAAGCTGCGTTACGGCATCGGAGACGGCTACACCTACACCCTCGAAGAGGTCGGCCGGATCTTCCGCGTCACCCGCGAGCGTGTGCGTCAGATCGAAGCGAAGGCGGTGCGCAAGCTGCAGCACCCGGTTCGCGCTCGCCGCCTGTCCGGCTTCCTAGAAGCCGGCCAGGAGGGCTGAGCCGATGCGCGCTCAGAGCCCTTCGCCGATGCGTTTGGCTCTGAGGGCTTGCTCTTGAGCTAGCCGGTCCTCGCCTGGTTGCACGCGTCGCGTGCGCGTGCTCGTGCAGCCGGTCCTTTCGCCGCGCTCGAAGGCAAGCCGGGTTGGGGGATGCGTTGGCATTCTGACTTGTGTCGCGGCTTCGTCGAGTTCAATCCGGGACCGAGAGCGCTCGATCGCCCCATCGAGACGGTCGTCGTCGCGGGTCTCGGCCCGCTGCCGGTTGAGGGCGTCTCCGGCGACGTCCTGGTCTGCACGCCACGCTGCGTCCCAGGCTGGCAAGAGGTCCCAAGTCGCTCTGTCGAGGTTCGTGTGCTGAACCTCTACGACTGATCAGGAGCTCGAGCCCAAGGTGCGTTCGGGGCCGTCGGCTGGCGGCAAGAGCTAATCGTGGGCGGGGCTCTGCCCTTCAGTTGTCCCCTTTCGCAGTTCCGGGACTTCTTGCCGGACTTCCCTGGCCCACGGACTAGACTCTCCGCCGCACCCTCACTCCGCACCCCACCCCCTTGCATCCCGAAGTCCGGAAGCTCCTCGACGTCCAAAAGGTCGACAACAAGTTGATCAAGTTGCAGCGCGCCTGCGATTCGATCCCCAAAGAGCGGGAGAAGCGTGAGGCGGGACTTCAGAAGATCCAGAAGGGCCTCGACGAGGTCCTCGCAGTGCAGCAGGCGGCGGAACTCGAGCAGCGGAACGCCGAGCTTTCGATCAAGCAGGCCGACGACGAACTCAAGCAGCTCGAGACGCGCCTGAATCAGGTGAAGAACAACGCCGAGTATCAGGCGACCTTGTTGCAGATGGAGTCGGTCAAGAAGGACCGCGCTGCGAATGAGGATCGTGGGCTCGAGCTGATCGATCAGATCGACGCCGCCAAAGCGCGCGTGGCCGAAGTGCAGGCCAAGTTCGACGAAGAGAAGAAGGTCTTCGACGAATTCGTGCGGGAGGGGGAGCAGTTCCTCGCCGACAAGCGCGAGGAACTCGAGAGCTTGAAGGCGCAGAAGAGCGCTGTCTTCGACGGCGTTCACCCCGAAGTCCGGGATCGCTACACGCGCGTCGTCAATGCGCGAGATGGTGTTGCGGTCGTGCCCGTCGAGGGTGAGACCTGCACCGGCTGCTACGTGAGCATCCCGCCGAACATGTTGGTCAAGGTGATGTCGGGGGGCTCGGTGGTGCAGTGCAACATGTGCCAGCGGATCCTCTACGTCGCGGAGTGACGAGCCGATCGATCGACGATGGCGCGCGGCATCCTTCCGATCGCAGTCGGCACGGCTGGTCACGTCGACCATGGCAAGTCGTCGCTCGTCCGCTCGCTGACCGGTATCGATCCCGACCGGCTGCGCGAAGAACGTGAGCGCGGTCTGACGATCGACCTCGGCTTCGCGCCGTTTGAGGGGCCCGACGGTCGTCGACTCAGTTTCGTCGACGTGCCCGGACACGAGCGTTTCCTGCGCAACGCCGTGGCCGGTGTCAGCGGGGTCGACATCGTGCTGCTGGTAGTCTCGGCCGAGGACGGCGTGATGCCTCAGACGCTGGAGCACTTCGAGGTCATCGCTGGCTTTGGCGTTCCGCAGGTGATCGGTGTCCTGACGAAAGTCGACCTCGTCGACGAGACCACCGCCGAGCTCGCAGCGGAAGAGTTGAAGGACCTGCTTCAGGGCTCGCGATTTTCCAGCGCGCCGGTCACACCGGTCAGCGTGGTCAGTGGGCAGGGGCTCGACGAGCTCAAGGAAGTGCTCTGGCAGACTGCGTGTGCGGCGAAGCCTCGCAGTGCCGACGGCCCGTTCCGCATGCCGATCCAGCGTGTCTTCAGCCTGGAAGGGATCGGCACGGTCACCACCGGCATCCCTGAGTCCGGGGTGGTGAACGTCGGGGACGAGCTCGAACTCTCTCCGCGTGGCGGTCGAGTTCGCGTACGTGGGATCCAAGCCTTCGGGGGTTCGGTCGAGCGAGCTCGCGCTGGCCACAGCACCGCGTTGTCGGTGCCCGACGCGCGGGAGCTCGAGCCGAGTCGAGGGGATGTCCTGGTGACTTCCGGAGCGTTCCCGGTCGGCGAGCGCGTCGACGTTCGGTTGCAGATCAGTGAACGGTCTCGCCGCGTGCGACATCGCGACCATGTCCGGCTCCACCTCGGCACGGCCGAGCTGCTCGGAACGATTGCGCTTCTCGACCGCGACCAGGCTGAGCGCGGGGAAGAGATCGTCTGTGAGATCTTCCTCAACGAGCCGTTCCCGGCGGCGCCCGGTGAGCTTGGTCTTCTCCGCCTCGAGACCCCTCCCGAGGTCGTCGGAGGTGTCGAAGTCCTCGGAGTCGGTGAGGGTCGAACACATCGGCGGCGCAAGGACGCGTTCGATCGCCTGAGTGCCGTCGCCTCCGCGGGGGACGACCCCGAGCAGCGGGTGCTCGCTGAGCTGCGCGTGCTCGATACGAGCGGTGGCACCGTCGACGAGCTCGCGGACCGGGCCGGCTTGACGAAGGAGGTCGTCCTGGAGACCGCAGCACGCAGCGAGGCGATCCACCACCACGCGCGAGGCCGTCGTCTCTTCGTTGGAGAGCTGATCGGTGATGCCCGGGAAGACGTCCTTGATGTGCTCGGCCGCACCCTTCGTCCGAGAGGCGCTGCGTCGATGCCGCTGGGCGACCTGCGCAAGAAGTTCGGGAACCGGCCCAACTTGTTCGACGCTGTCGTCGATCTGCTGGTCGAAGCCGCGGTGCTACGACACCAAGGCGGCGGCTCGGTTCTCTGGGTCGAGGCGCTTCAGCCGCTGCCGCCCGATCGCGCGGCCGTGCTGGACGCGATCCTCGCCCACTGTGCGGAAGCGGGAATGCAGCCGCCGACCGAGGCCGAACTCACGCCGGTGGGCGTGGAGGCTTCCGGAGGCAAGCTCACCGCGCCGGACGTCCTGGCCCTCGTCTCCCGTGGGTGTGACGAGGGGAAGCTGCTACGAGCCGGAGATTTCCTGTTCGACGCGGCCTGTTCGTTGAACGCGCAGCGGGTGTTGCGAGATCAGGCGATGACCAGCGACGGGGACGTCGATCTACCGACACTCCGCGACCAGCTGGGCACGACACGGAAGTGGCTGATCCCCTGGCTCGAGCACAACGACCAGCAGGGGCTGACGCGCTTGCGCGGCGGGAAGCGGCGCTTTCTCGCCGGGTCGGACGCGGCGCGTGCGCTCGATCAGGCCCTTGGCGAGGGCTGAAGAGTCGCGCTCCCGGACATCGGCTTTGGAGCCGAACCGTCGATCGCACCGATTGTGTCCAGACATGGGACGGTCTGTCGTGGCCGCGGACAACAGATCGGCACCAACGGTGGTCGATAGCCCGGAGGACGGGGAGATCGATGACCACCCACTCCGACAAGCCATCCGACGACGAGTTCGTCTTCGACGACGAATCGCATCTTCAGAACCCCGACGACGTCGGTGGTCCTGCGCATGAAGACCAGGTCGTCGAATTCGACGCTGACCTCGCCTCCGACGACGAGATGGCGGAGGTCGACTTCGTTCTCGACGAGGAGTTCTTCGAGGACGACGGATCGGAGTTCGTGATCGAGGAGATCGAGGACGCCGACCTGTTCCAGCCGAGTGCTACGGCTGACGCCGACGAGTTCGTTCTCGAAAGTGAAGAGCCGGCTTCCGAGTTCGATTCGAACGACGGGGAGTTCGTGCTCGAAGGCGACGGGAGCGAGTTCGTCGAGGAAGACCTGATCGACCTCGACGCGACCGCCACCGCGGAGGAGGACAACTTCCTCGACGAAGAGACCGACTTCGTCGATGCCGAGTTCGAGATGGAGGCGACGGAGGCCGAGCTCGAGCTGGAATCGTCCGCGCTTGGACCGCTCGAGCCGGAGTCGTTCGAACCGGAGTCGTTCGAACCGGAGTCGTTCGAACCGGAGTCGTTCGAACCGGAGTCGTTCGAACCGGAGTCGTTCGAACCGGAGTCGTTCGAGCCGGAGTCGTTCGAGTCGGAGTCGTTCGAGTCGGCATCGTTCGAGTCGGAGTCGCTTGGGTTCGACGGCGGCGACGAGGAGGAACCGGAGTTCGAGTCGGAAGTTGCCGAGACCTCTTTCGGAGCTGGCCGCGACACGGAGTTCGAGAGCATCGAGTCCGATGTCGAGGGCGAGATTGCGCCTGAGGAACCGGCGTCCGTCTACGGTGAGATCAGTCTCCGCGACGATGGAGAGGTCGCAGACTTCGCCGAGATGCACTCGGACGACGAGGAGGACTTCCTCGGTTCGCCGTCCGAGCTCGGTTCGGACTTCGATGCGGAGCAGCCGGCGGATGAGCAAGAAGCGCTCGCGTCGATGTTCGATTCGGAGGTTGCTCGTCGCCAGTCTGGCCCGGGTCAGGTCGACGAGGTGTCGCAGGAGCTGTTCGCGACTCCGCCCGCGCAGTTCTCCGAGAACGGATTCGAGGACGACGGGGGGCTGTCGGCTGGAGAACGGGTGGCCGCGATCGGAGACTTCGATCTCGAGCCGACCGAGACGGACGACGACCTCGACTCGTTGGAGGGTTTCGATACAGACTCGGACTTCGAGATCGAATCGCTCGACGGCGAGGTGTTCGAGGATCTCGAGGACGAGATCGAAGTCGTCGACAGCGACACGCAGACTTTCGCCCTGGGTGCAGCAGACGAGCTGATGGCTCAGAGCGGCCTCGATTCAACGCACGAAGATCCGGTCGACCTCGAGCCAGAGCTCGTGGACGAAGTCGGGCACACTGTGCACTCGGTGCTCGATGAGGCGACCGAGGGCTCCGATTCGGAGATGGCCTGGTCCGACGATCTCGAATTGGTCGTCGTCGACGAAGAGGAAGAAGACGTCGCCCTCGATGACGATGTCTCCGACTTCGAGGATGCAGATCTCGAGGACGACGACCCGATCTACGGAGAAGACGTCGACGGCGAAGACGAAGTCGAAGAAGACGACTACGTCGACGACGAGGCGGACTACGAGGAACTGCAGCCGGTCGTTGCGACTGCGCCGAGCCAGTTGCGCGTCATCGGCGGTGGCCGTCGGATGGGCGGTGGTTGGCGAGCAGCCGCAGCCGCTGCGATCATTCTGTTGGCGGCCGGTGTCGGCGGTGTCGTCGTCATGAAGCCGGAGCTGCTCGGGCTCGAGCAGGGCGCAGAACTCGTCGACGTGACCGAGGTTGCGCGTCCGCGTCTCGCGCTCGCCCCGTCCGAGCCGGTTCTGCCGGCGGTCGCGATCGTTGAAGAGACCCAGCCGACGATCGATGAGCCGGTCGACCCGGAAGTGGTCGATCCGTCGACGACCAACCCGATCGCCGTGCAAGAGGGCGATCCGGAGTCGACGGGTCCCGAGGTCACGGACCCGGAGGCCACCGACCCGGAGACCACGGACCCGGAGCCGAATGGTCCGATCGCAATCAACGACGGTCAGGACGAGCCGATCGTTCCGGATCCGGTAGACACCGATCCGGACCCACTCGATCCGTCCTTCCCGACCGGCCCGAACGACCCGATCGCGGTCCTCGACACTCCGCGTGTAGAAAGCAACGGCACCAGCGATGAGCCGATCCGTCTCGAGCCGCTGCGCCTCGGCGACGATCTCGAGGCTCAGGAACTGGCTCGCGACTTGCCGAACGTGGTCGCCGCGGTCTCGCCCGGCGAGCGAGCGCTCGCACGGCTGGAGAACGCGTCGGTGTTCGTCGGTCGAGTGAAGAAGCTCGGGGATTCATTCGTCACCCTGGACCTGATGCCGGGCGAGGTCTCGCTGAAGCGAGACGAGCTCGAGGTCCTGGTGCCGGTCGACCTCGCGGACGCCGAGGGGCCGACGCTCCAGCAGGGCGAGGTCCGTCTCCGGAACACCGAGCGTCTGGTCGGTCGCGTCGTGCGTCCCGAGGGTCGCGGAGTCGTCGCGATCGAATCGGACAGCACGCGCATCCTGGTCCCGTTGAGCGAGATCCTGGAAGTGCGTTCCCGCACGCCGGGAGACACCGCTCCGATCATCGAAGGCGTGCGCCCGCTGCCGGCTGCGACGCCTGCGGGCGGCACCGGCCGCTGAACGCCCTCCGCCGGTGAGGCGGAGCAGTGCGTGGCGAGAGGTCTGCCATCTGGCAGATCGAGGTCTGAGAGCAGGGCGGGCGGTCCTGCCGCGGCCTGCTACGATGCCGAGGCGACATGAGGACCCCTCTCCGACTCGTCTCCGGGCTCCGCAGTGCTTCGGCCCTGCGCGGCATCACCGCTGTGTTCTTTGCCCTGGCGTTTGCCCTACCGGCGATCGGTCAGGGACCCGAGGACATCCTCCGCGACTTCAAGCGCTACTTCCGCACGGTGAAGACCGACGAGGACCGCGTCGAGGCGGTACGCACCCTCGAGGATGCTGAGTCACCTGCGGCCGTGAAGGAGCTGATCAAGCTTCTCAGCCATAAGGTGCCAGAGATCGCCAAGTCGGCCCAGCGGGTGCTGGCCGGCTACGAAGAGGAAGCCACCTTCGCCAAGGCGATCGAAGGGCTCGTCGACATGAAGGACGGTCCGGCGAAGGCTCGGCTGATTCGTGCGCTGGGCGATGGCAGCCACAAGCAGGCAGAGCCAGCGATGATCGAGGTGCTGGCAGACACGAAGTCCGACGAGGTTCAGTTCGCGGCCCTACGGTCGTTAGCGAGGATCGGGAGTGCCGAATCGGTGGGGCCGGCGGTTGCGGTCGCGATCGAGAGCGGCAGTTCGCTTGTGCGCGCGGCCGCTGCTGACACGGCTGGCGATCTTCGCGTCGAGGACGTGGGTGAGTCGCTGATCCCGCTCCTCGAAGATTCCGCTTGGCAGGTCCAGTCCGCGGCGGCTCGTGCGCTCGGGAAGATCCGTGTCGAAACGGCGATCGATCCGCTGATCGATCGCATGGAAGAAGGCGGTCGCATCGAGGTCGAGTGCGCCGACGCGCTCTTCGAAATCACCGGCACGGACCTCGGAATCGAAGTCGAGGCTTGGCGTCGACGCATCGCCGCCTGGCGTAAGATCGACGGCTGGCGGATCCCGACCGATGGCGAACTCGATAAGGCGAGGGCGTCTCGGGAGAAGAACGCACTGCTGTATGCAGCTCGTGAGGGTGCGGCGACCTTCGGTGGTATTCCGACCACGTCGACGGCCGTGATCTTCATCATCGACGTGTCCGGTTCGATGGATGACGTCGTTGTCGAGCGGGAGCGCTTCGAGTCCGGCTACGAGGACTTCAGAAAGCTGACGATCGTGAAGACCGAACTCGCGCGGACGATCGATTCACTCGACGAGAACACGCACTTCAACATCGTTTCGTTCGCGACGGACACCGACTCGTGGAAGCGGGGAGTCGTCCCAGCAAACGTGATCAACCGTGCCAGCGCCAAAGACTGGGTTGCCAAGCTGGAGCCGATCGGAGGCTCGGAAGCCCAGGAACTCGCGGGCGCAGGCCTTGGCGGTTCGGCCAACCTCAAGGCCGGCAAGACGAACACCTTCAAGGCGCTGATGTCCGCGTTCGGTATCGACCCCGAGGCCCGCAAGGCGCCCGACGTCCTCGAACTGGCCGAGGAGAACCGCATCGACACCGTCTTCTTCCTCAGCGACGGGCGTCCGTCGACCGGCAAGCTGACTGATACCCAGCTGATCGTCGACGAGGTGCTCCGGTTGAACGACTCCTTCGGCATCGTGTTCCACACGATCTCGATCGGACAGTTTCAGAGCGGGTTCCTCAAATCCCTGGCCGACGGGACCTCTGGCGTGTTCGTCGACCTCGGCCGTTGAAATCCGGGCTTTCTGGCCGGCACACTGCGAGCTGTGACTGAGTTCGCGGACTTCCGGAGTGACACCCTGACCAGGCCCGACGCGTCGATGCGTCGGGCGATGGCAGAAGCCGAGGTCGGAGACGATGTCTTCGGCGAGGACCCGACGATCGCGCGTCTGGAGTCGCGGTCCGCGGAGCTGCTCGGCAAGGAGGCCGCTCTCTACCTCCCGTCTGGAACGATGGCGAATCAGTGCGCGATCCACGTGCACTGTCGCCCCGGTGACGAGCTGATCTGCGACGAACGCGCGCACGTTTTCCGCTACGAGGGCGGCGCGGTCGCTCGACTGTCGGGCGTGCAGATCATGACCGTTCGGACCGAGGGTGGATGGCCGTCTTCCGAGCAGCTCGATTCGTCGATCCGCCGCGACGACCCGCACTTTCCGCGTTCGCGGCTCCTCGTTCTCGAGCAGACGCACAACATGTTCGGCGGTCGTGTCACACCCCAGGCCGAGTTCGATGCGCTCTGCGACCAGGCCCATGACCGCGGGCTTCGCGTCCATGTCGATGGTGCACGGTTGATGAATGCAGCCGTCGCGACCGGCCGTCCGGCGGCTGATCTGGTCGCCCGGGCCGATACCCTGTCGCTCTGCCTGTCGAAGGGGCTGGGAGCGCCGGTCGGATCGATGTTGGCGGGTGCCGCAGAGTTCGTCGCCGAGGCCCGGCGGGCGCGGAAGGCCTTCGGAGGCGGGATGCGTCAGGCCGGGATCCTGGCGGCGGCCGGCTTGCTGGCGCTCGAGGAGGGGCCGAGCCGGCTCGGAACAGATCACGCGCGGTCCGCCGAGATCTGCGAGGCGGCCCGAGGCACCGCAGGTCTCACTGCGGAGAAACCCGATACGAACATCGTCATGATCGACGTCGACAATGCCCCAGCGCTCGTTGAGCATCTGCGGCAGCATTCGGTTCTCGCGCTGGCGGTCTCGCCATCACGGGTCCGATTCGTCACGCATCGTGACCTGGAGCGCGCCGACGTCGATCGGGCGCTGCAAGCGATTCAATCCTTCGACCCACGCCTATCCGACACCGAGAGTTCCTGACGTGAGCATCTTCAAGGCCTACGACATCCGCGGGACCTACCCCGACCAGATCGACGCGACCATCGCGAAGAAGATCGGAGCCGCCTTCGCGCGCTTCCTCGATGCCAAAACGCTCGTCGTCGGTCGCGACATGCGGACGATGGCGCCCGAGATCCAGGACGCAGTCGTCGAGGGCATCCTCGAGCAAGGCTGTGACGTTCTCGATATCGGTCTCGCCTCGACGCCGACGACCTACTACGCGATCGGTGAGCTGGAGTGTGATGGCGGGCTCTGCGTGACGGCGTCCCACAACCCGAAGCAGTACATCGGCTTCAAGCTGTGCCGTGAGAGCGCGCGTCCACTGAGCGCCGACTACGGCATCCCGGACATCAAGGCGCTGGTCGAGGCGGACGATCTGGCTCCGAAGGGCGAGAAGGGCAAGCGCGATCAGGTCCCCTTCACCGATCGGTTCGTCGACCGGATGCTGTCGTTCGTCGACGGCATCAAGCCGATGAAGATCGCGATCGACTATGCGAACGGCATGGGCGCGCACGAGGGTCCGATGGTCTTCCCGAGGATCCCGAACCTCGAGGTCGTCTCGCTCTACGAGGAGCTCGACGGCACCTTCCCGAACCACGAGGCCAACCCGCTCAAGGAGTCGAACCTCGACGATCTCCGCGAACTCGTGAAGTCTTCAGGTGCGACCCTCGGGCTCGCCTTCGACGGTGATGCAGACCGTTGTGCGTTCGTCGACGAAGAAGGTCGCACGGTTCACGCAGATCTGATCACGGTCCTGATCGCCCGCGGCATGCTCGAGCGGCATCCGGGCAAGGGAATCATCTACGACCTGCGGAGCAGCAAGGTGCTGGCCGAGGAGGTTGAGAAGCTCGGTGGTCGTCCGGTGCGCGAGCGCGTCGGTCACTCCTTCATGAAGGAGACGATGCGTGAGACGGACTGCATCGGTGGCGGTGAGCTCTCCGGCCACTTCTACTTTGCCGAGAACCACTTCACCGACTGCGGCATCCTCGCGGCGATCGCGACGCTCAACCAACTGTCGAAGGAAGGGCGTTCGCTCAAGACGGCCGCCGACGAGCTACGGAAGTACTACGGCACCGGCGAGGTGAACTTCCGGGTCGAGGACAAGGACGCGAAGATGGAGGAGGTCGTCGCGGCCTTCCCGGGCGCTGAAGTCGATCGTCTCGATGGCGTCACGATCGTCTTCTCGGACTGGTGGGTGAACGTCCGCCCGAGCAACACCGAGCCCTACCTGCGGATGTGCCTCGAAGCCGACACCGAGCAGAAGCGGGACGAGATGCAGCAGAAGCTCGTCGCGATGCTCGGCGAGCCGGTCTGAACCTCCGCCGAGCGAGCGAATGGCCCAGTTTCTTCCCCCGGCCTCGGGGATCGTCACCTTCCTCACCGACTTCGGGATCCAGGATCCCTACGTCGGTGTGATGAAGGGCGCTGCGCTTCGCAGCTACCGCGATGCGCGAATCGTCGACGTGACGCATGCGGTCCCGCCGCAGGATCTGCGTACGGCGGCTTTCTTCGTCGGGGAGCTCATCGACCGATTCCCGAACGGCACGGTGCACACGGTTGTAGTGGATCCGGGTGTCGGCTCCGAGCGTCGTCCGATCTGTCTCGCGACGGCGGGCGTCTACTTCATCGGTCCGGACAACGGGGTGTTCGAGTCCCTGTTCGGTCGCGACGAGGTCGAGATTCGGGAGATCGACGTCGAGAGCCTACGGTTGCCCGAGCCTTCTCCGACCTTCCACGGCCGGGATGTGTTCGCGCCGATCGCGGGATCGCTGGCACGCGGTCAATTCGGATTCCGCGCGCTCGGTCAGCGCATCTCGGATCCGGTGCGGCTCGAGAACCGAGGCGCGTCAGTCCTCTTGTTCGCTGATCACTTCGGCAACCTGATTACCGACCAACGAGCCTCGGACCATCCGGACGCGTCGTCGTTGCGCTGTGGCGGGCAGGAGTTCGCGATCCAGCGCACCTACTCGGACGTCGCAGAAGGGGAGGCGCTTGCCCTCGTTTCTTCGTTCGGCACCTTCGAGATTGCCGTGCGAGGAGGGAGCGCTGCCGAGCGATTCGGGCTCGCACCCGGTCAGCAAGTAGAGATACTCACCGCATGAGCGTCGAGCAGAAGATCATCCGTCTCCTCGGGGTCCCGATGGACCTCGGTGCGGACCGCCGTGGCGTGGACATGGGACCGTCCGGTATTCGCATCGCCGGAGTCGCCGAGTCGCTTCGACGCCTCGGGCACGAGGTCCGCGACGGTGGCGACCTGACCGTTCCGGCTCCGGAGAGCCGCAACCCAGGCCCGACGAACGCCAAGTACTTGCCGGAGATCCGTACGGCCTGCGACGACCTTCGCGTGCGCGTTCGTGAGGCGATGGATCAGGGGGAAGTTCCGCTGGTTCTAGGGGGCGACCACAGCATCGCGATCGGAACGGTCAGCGGTGTCGCCGAACACCTGCGGGCGAAGGAGCAGAAGCTCGGCGTTCTCTGGGTCGACGCGCATGCGGACATGAACACGCCGGAGAGTTCGCCGTCCGGCAACATCCACGGCATGCCGCTGAGCACCTTGCTCGGAATCGGCGAAGAATCGCTGGTCGGGCTCGGTGGATTCTCGCCGAAGATCGAGCCACAGCACGTCGCCCTGATCGGGATTCGCAACCTCGATAGCGCCGAGAAGGAAATCGTCCGCAAGTCAGGTGTGAACGCCTACACGATGCGCGACATCGACGAGCGTGGGATGAGTGCGATCGTCCGAGAAGCGATCGAGCTGGTGTGTGACGGCACAGCCGGTTTCCACGTCTCGTTCGATCTCGACGGAATGGATCCGCTCGACGTGCCGGGTGTCGGGACACCGGTCAAAGGCGGCATCAATTGGAGAGAGTCGAACCTCCTCCTCGAGATGGCGGCAGACTCCAAGAAGATGGTGAGCCTCGAGATCACCGAGCTGAACCCGATCCTCGACGATCGGAACCGCTCGGGTCGTGTCGCGGTCGAGATCGCGAGCTCTGCCTTCGGCAAGTCGATCTTGTGAGTCTGCGTTGAGCGGGTGAGCCTAGGAGGCGAGCGCGTTCAGCGTGCGCCGATCAGCTGTTGGAGATCGCCGGCGAGCTTCTTGGGGAACGCGAGCGGTTTCGAGCTCGTTGCCAGTCGCCAGCTCTGCAGTGCCGCGGCTGCGTGCGCTTCGTCAGTTTCGATCGCTGCCTCGAGCATCGGAAGCGCCCAATCGGGTTGGACCCGAGCCAGGCCTTGGAGGCGCGCGCTCCACACCTCGGAAACCGTCGAGTCCAGGTCCCGGAGCTCGTCGAGAGTCGAGGCCTCGAGTCCGTCGATGGATTGCAGGAGCCGGAGCGTCGCGGCGAATTCGTCCGCATCACGGCAGTCCGTCAGCAACTCTCGCAGGTTCAGGCGGGCGACTTCGGTCATCTCTTCGGCGCAAAGGCTCGCGGCGATACGTCGGGCGCGGGGGTCGGCGTTGGGATCGTTGAGGAGCCGTGGAGCGAGCTGCTTCAGCCCTTCGTTCGGAGAGGTCTCTGATTGGACGAAGAGAGCTTCGAGAATCGCTCGATCCGCGTCCTCCAACTTCTCGAGGAGCTTGGCCTGCTTCTTTGGACTGAGCCGTTCGAGCAACACCCGATAGCCGGCGGCGGCGATTCGGGGATCTCCGACCCGGCTCATTCGGGTCGCGACCGATTCGACGTCGCGGTGGTCCCAGGCAATCAGCACTTCGAGGTGCGCGATACGAGCTCCGGCGTCGCGTTCGGAGCGAGCGAGTCCCTGCACCTTTTTTGCTAGCCGGCGGTCGGGCTCGGCTGGGTCGTTGGCTAGGAGGAGGCTCGCGCTGTGTCGGTCGTTCGGTTCGTCGCCGTTGAGCAGTCGGTCGAGGATCTCGTCGCGAAGCGTGCTCCCGAGGGCCGCCAACGCTTGGGCGAGCATGAGGCGGAGCTCTGGGTCGCGAATCGTCTCGTCTTCGAGGAAGCGGCGGAGCCAGCCCTCGCGTTGGTCTTCACCGCTCTCGACGACACCGGCGGCGAGGGCTGCGATCAGCTCCCGGCCTCGGTCGAATCCCGCCATCTCGAGCTGAAGCATCAGGTCGTCGATGCCGTCTTGTGCGTCGGTGCCGGGGAGCTTCCCGAGTGCGAAGTGAGCCGCCTGGCGGACCAGGTCGGGGCGCGAGTCGTCGTTCGCGATGCGTCGAAGCAGGTGTTGGCATCCCGGGCGGGCCACTTCTCCGACCGCGAGAATCGCCCGCGCAGCAGCTTCGGGCGAGCGGTCGCTGGCGAGAGCCTCGATACGGGGGATGTCGTCCTTCAGGCCGAGAGCTGCCAGAGCGAGCGCCGCCTCGCCGCGGAGCGCCGGGTCTTTCGCCTCGAGGAAGGCTCGGAGCGTCTCCGCACGTTCGGTGGTCTCGGGCGGATCCCCTTCCTGCGCCGCGAGGTCGGGCCCGGGCACCAAGGCAGTCAGAATCAAGGCGAGCACTCCGGCTCCGAATCGACGAGGGAACGCCGCACCGGTCATCGGCCGGCGGGACGTCGCGGGCCTGAGTCGCTCGTCGAATCTGCGTTCCATCGATGCTTTCTGATCTACCTCGGTAGCCTCGGCCGAGGGGGCGGTCACCGGGAGAGCCGGCGACTCCTCCTGAGTTTGCCGTCTCGCGTCCTTGGCCGGAAGTCGGCCCTTGGATCCAGCGGTTGCCATCGGGCAGACGAACGGGAGTTCGGGGTCCCATGGCACTGGAACGTGGGTACCGGCCCGGGATGATGCCCAGGGTTCTGACCCCGATGGATCCCAGACTTCAACGCGCCTACCAGTTCGTCACTCTCCGACGATTCGAGGAAGCTCAGCGGATCTTTCAGGAGATCCTCGCCTCCGAACCGGCGCATCCCTCGGCGATGGCCGGGCTCGGGGAATGCGCGGTCTATCTCGAGAACCGGGAGGAAGCTGATCGGCTCTCGGCCGAGTTGGTCGCGGCCTATCCGGACTGGTCGGATTCGTGGCTCCTACGCGGCGAATCTGAGTTCCTCAATCGCCGCCTGAAGACCGCGGCCGAGGCCGCGGAGCGGGTTCGGGCTCTCGATCCAGACGAGGTTGGGGCCTACTCCCTGCTCGCCCGGGTCGCGATCCGGCGCGCGCGTTGGCAAGAGGCGATCGAGCACTGTGATCAGGGGCTGTCGATCGATCCGGAGGATCCGAGCTGCACGCAGTTCCGGGTCGTCGCTCTTCGGCAGAGCGGCCGCGCCGAGGAGGCCGGTGAGCTCGCGAAAGCCGCTCTCCAAAAACAGCCCGAAGACGCGACGGCGTTGGCGAACGCGGGCTGGAACCAGCTGAACCTCGGGCAGGCGAAGGAGGCTCGCCGACTGTTCGAGGCGGCTCTCCGGTTGGAGCCGTCCAACGAATTTGCGAAGGCCGGTCTGCTCGAAGCCTTACGTGCGGGGCACTGGTTCTATCGACCGGTGCTTCGGTATCGGCTGCTGATGAGCCGCCTCTCGCCGCAGTGGCGGGTCGGTGTCCTGGTCGGCGGCTACCTGCTGTTCCGGGTCGGACTGTCGAGTGCGGACACGGCGACGGTCGGCGGTGTCCTCGCGACCATCGGGGTAGTCGCGTATCTCCTGTTCGGGCTGTCGACTTGGTTCGGTTCCGAGGTGGCAGATGGCCTGCTGTCCCTGACTCGGGTTGGTCGACTGGTGCGGAGCCGAGCCGAGCGACTGTGGTCGCTCTCGATCTGCGCGCTCTTGCTCGTCGGGGTCACGATGCTCGCGCTCTGGTGGTTCGATCCGACCTGGACGATCGCCTACGGCGTGGTGCCGATCCTGCTCGCGATGCCGTTGCACATTGGCAGCGAGCTCGACACCTGGAAGACCAAGCGGTTGATGCTCGGCTTCACCGTGGTGTGTCTCGTGCTCGGTCTACTCGTGATCGACAAGGAACGTCAGCGCATCCGGGATGTGATGCCGGTCATCGCTCAGGAACTCGTCGAGATGGGTATCGATCCGACGAGTGAGCAGGAGATCGAGCTGACCGACGAGCAGGATGCGCGCGTGTCCGAGCGCGTGAGCGAGTGGCTCGAAGAGCAGCGTGAGGACCGCGGGCGAGGACCGAGCCTGGTTCTGGTGTTCGCCTTGCTCTGCAGCATCGGTTCGCAGGTGTTCGCCGGTGTGCTGATGACGCGCTTCGAGTGACTCGTGATCAGAGCTTGAGATAGGGCTTCACGTCGTCGAAGAGTCCGTCCTCGTTCGCGTAGAGGACGTGGTTCTTCACGGTCCTGAACCACTCGCCGGTCGTCGGGCGACGGTTCTTGCGCGCCTTGAGCAGATCCTTGGTCACCAGAGGGCGGACGTTGCCGGTTTCGAGCGCGTCGTCGAGAACGGCTTCGATCGCCTCGTCCACCACCGCTTTCAGGTCCGCGCCCGAGAAGCCGTCGCACTTCTTGGCGATCTGAGCGAGGTCGAGGTCGCGCTGCGGCTTGTCGGTCAGCAGGATCCGGAGGATCGTCTCGCGAGCCTTCTGATCGGGCGGTGGAACGAAGATCACCCGGTCGAAACGTCCAGGCCGTCGGAACGCCGAGTCCATCTGCCAGGGGGCGTTCGTGGCCCCCAAGACCAGGACGCCGTCGTTCTGGCCGCTCACGCCGTCGAGTTCGGCGAGGAACTGATTGATCTGTTGTCGTCCGGCTCCGCGGATGTCGGAGCGTGCGGCGCCGAGGGCATCGGCTTCGTCAAAGAAGAGTACGCAGGGCTGGTTGGCTCGGGCGGTCTCGAAGATCGAGTGGAGGTTGCGTTCGCTCTGCCCGATCCACATGTCGAGGACATCGTGGATCCCAACCTCGAGGAACGTCGCGTCGATCTCGCCGGCGGTCGCGCGTGCCAGGTGCGTCTTGCCACAGCCCGGAGGGCCGTAGAGCAGGATGCCGCCACCGACCTTCTTCCCGAACTCCTTGACGAGCTCGGGATGCTTCATCGGTAGCACGACCTTTCGGCGGATGTCCTTCTTGACGTCCTCCATCCCGCCGACCGACTCGAAGTTCAGATCGGTCTTGATCGGTGTCAGAGATGGGCCGCTCGAGGCGTCGTTCTGCGCTCGGAGTCGACCGTCGAAGACCTCTGGGTCTTCCGCTTCTTCGTCGTCGAGTCCGTCGATCGGATCCTGTTTCAACGGTGTCTTTCCGACGCCGAGTGTTTCGGAGAGCTCAGGATCGCGAACGTCAGGATCCTCGTGAATCGCACGGCGGTAGGACGTGACGGCGTCTTCGACCTGGCCCTCCCGCAGCTGGGTCCGGGCGCGTTCGACGAGCGCTCGCGCCGTCGATCGATCACTCTGGATCAGATCGTCGAGAATCACGTGCGCGGTCGACCACTTCCCAAGCTGGCGATAGCAGCGGACCAGCGCGAACTTCAATTCGAGTTCGTCCTCCGAGTCGCCGGCGGCGCGCTTGAGTCCCTCTTTCAGCAGCTGTTCGGCGTCCTCCGTCAGGCCTCGGTTGAGCAGCGTGTCCGCGAGGTGCAAGCGAAGCGGAACGTTGTTCGGCGTGACTTCGAGAGCGGCTCGAAGTGCGTCGAGAGAGCTGTCCTGGGACATGGAGCGGATGGATTCGCGCTGGAGGAGAGGCGGGGGGATCGACCTCGGTCAGAACTCACGTCGCCGGCTCGATGCGTCGATGCTGAGAGCCTTGCGGTACTTGGTGACGGTGCGGCGAGCGATCCGGACTCCCTGCTCGCTGAGTGCTTCGACCAGCTGGTCGTCGGACAGAGGCTTGCTCTTGTCCTCCTGGTCGACGATCTCGCGCAGTTTCTGCTTCACTGCCTGCTGCGACATCATCTCGCCGCTGTCGGTGATGGTGCCCCCGGAGAAGAACCGCTTCATGTCCATGACGCCCTGCGGCGTCTGGATGTACTTGCCCGAGATCGCGCGGCTGACGGTCGAGATGTGCACTCCGACGGCGTCCGCGACGTCCTGCATCTTCATCGGCTTGAGAGCCTGGACGCCATCGCGAAGGAAGCCCTCCTGGCGCTGCACGATTTCGGTCGCGATCCGTTGGATCGTGCTCTGCCGCTGGTGGACGGCCTCGATGAACCACTTGGCCGACTCGATCTTGCGGCGGAGGTACTCGTGGACTTTCTCGTCGCCCCGAGCCTCCTTGAGGATGTTCTTGTATGCGGACGCGATGCGAAGCTGTGGGATGTGCCCTCGCTCGGCACGCACTTCGAATCGGCCATCGACCTCGTCAACGAGGACGTCGGGAACCACGCCGGACTCGCGGTCGTGCGCGAAGGCCGCACCAGGGTGCGGGTTGAGGTTGTCCCGAAGGAACGACCAGCTCTCCTTCACGTCTTCGATGTCGACATCGCACGCCTTCGCGATCTTCGGCAGCTTGTTCATCGCGAGGTCGTCGAGGTGCTCCTCGACGATGCGTCGCGTGATCGGCCGGACGTAGCTCATCCGGTCCAGCTGCATCAGCAGGCAATCCCGGAGGTCTGCGGCACCGACCCCGGGTGGGTCGAGTTCGCGGACGGTCTCGACGGCCTTTTCTGCGAGCGGGATCGGCACCACGGTCGCGTCGGCGATCTGCTCCGCGGTCTCGGCGAGTCGGCCGTCCTCGTCGAGCGAGAACACGATGTGCTCGACCACGCGGTAGAGCTCGTTGGAGACGTCCGTCATCCGGACCTGCTCGAGCAGATGCTCGGGCAGCGAGATCGCACCGGCGGGGGTGTTGTAGAGCGCTTCGAGCCGGCGCTCCGCATCCTCATCGGAGCCGCGCGGGCCGACCGGGCGGGTGCCTTCGGAGCGACGTTCGAGTCGTTCGAGCTCTTGCCACAGGTCGACTTCGCCGTCGCGTTCCGATCGATCGTCGGAACGCTGTTCCTCTTTCGGCTGCTCCTGAATCTCCTCGAGGAAGACGTTCTCCTGCAGCTCCTGTTCGACTCGATCGCTGAGTTCAGCCATCGGGCACTGCAGCACCTGCATCGCCTGAATCATCTGCGGCGACTGAACCAGTCGTTGTTCCGCACGGATGTGTTGTGTCAGGCCGAGGCGCATGGCTCTTGAGGTCGTCGAATCGAGTGGGCGGCAGCTCGAGGCCATCCGCGTCTCCACAGTATAGACACCCAGACGTGCTTGGTTTTCGTCTCGGTCTCCGGATGGTTCCGAGCGAAGCATCGATCTGCTAAGGAACTGCGCATGCAGTCCGACGATTCGAGTTCGAAGAGTTTTGCTGAGCGGGATCCGCGCTTCGCCCGCCTCGCCGAGTCGACTCTGAGACTTCGCACAGGTGCGGTGTCCCCCGAAGTGCTCGATCAGGCGAAGGCCGCCATCGCGCATTCGTCGGAGTATCCCTGGGAAATCGTGGTCGGACTGATCTTGGACGACCCGGTGGACCCGAGCGATCTCTTCAACCGAGGCCTTCAACTCCAACGGGAGGACGTCGAGCGGGATCCCTCGGCGGTTCCGTCGGCGGTCGCAGCGCCGGTCGCTCCGAAGCCTCAAAACGTCTCAGCACTTCGCGAGGCGCGGCCGGTGGCCAATCCGGGCGTTCGGCCGGCGCCCGCCGCGGCGGCGAGTGGGGGTGCTCCACGCGGACCGGTCCGGAAGAAGAAGGCCAGTCCGATGAAGGTGTTCCTCGCGATCCTGATCGTGAAAGGGACCTTCTACCTGATTGCGGCGGGGCTCTTTCTCACGATGCTGATCCTGATGCGCGAGGAGTTCCCGATCACGGACATCTACGAGGCCCCGGGCCGGATCTCCGAGTGGTTCAAGGGTGTGTTCGGCGGCGGCTGACCCGTGCGAGGAGGGTGGGTGAGCACCGACTGCGAGATCGACTCCACGAGAACTGCACAAAATCTGGACAGTTGCCGAGTGGGCTCAATCCGGCTCCTACGGCGGACTTCAGGGTGATCGGCTCGTGTTTCTCGGGAGATTTCCACAGGACCGCAAAGCGCATTGTTGAATCTCGGGGGAAACTCGTTAGGTTGTCTTCATCGGCGCCCACCGTGCTTGCCACGGTGGACCGACGTGATCGGTCTTCGATCGGGCACGCTCGAGCCACGCGTCGGTTCCAGATTCAGAACACCCTGATGGGTCGGGTGTGGGATGAAGATCTGATTCCCCCTCCCTAACCGCCCTCTTCATCTTGGGCCCGGCCCTGAATGCGTGGGCCTCGGCACTGACCGGCCGAGGCCCACTTTTTTTTGCCCTGAGCGATCGGGGAATCCCGGTCCGGAATCCTCGGCGCCGAGGACCTCGTGGTGACTTCGTCGGTGTTCGAAACGGCGAGCCGCTCGCGCCTCGAGGCGAGGCGGGTGAAGATGCCGACGGTGGTTCGGGTCTTTTTGGCGAGTCTTGCTTTCGGCAAGGCTCAATCGCGCCGAAGAGAAGGAACAGCTGATTGGGTCGTCCCGGATCGTTCGCGGCGGCCCAACTCTCGCACAGCAGCATCCACGACATGAGTCGACCGGGATTCAGACGATCGAGCCGACAGGCTGCACCGAACGCCGGGACCGGGCGGGGTCTGGGTGGGCCTCAGGGTCAGCCACAGGTCGGCGGAGCGCCGTTCTCGCAGGCTCAGATTCTGCATCTGATGAAGAGCGAGTTCGGTCGGGCCCGCCGTCACGAGTATCCGCTCTCGTGCGTGATCCTGGCCGTCGACCGGATTCGGACGCTCGAAGAGGTTCATGGGCCTCGAGTCGCTTCCGAGCTCCGCCAGGCGCTCGGCCGAGTCGTCGCCGAGCAGACCCGAGAGCACGACCACCTCGGGCTCCTGAACGAGGATCGTCTGATGGTCCTCCTGCCGCATACCGACGGGGAGTCGTCGGGCATCGTCGCGGAGCGGATCCGGCAGGCCTTCGAGGAGATCGAGATCGAGAACGGTCCGAGCCGGGTCGGTGCGACGGTCAGCATCGGCATCGCCAGCTGCGAGGATCGTGACACGCTGTTCTTCGACACCCTCGTCTCCCAGGCCGAGGTCGCCCTCGACTGGGCGGTTCGAGACGGCGGTAGCCGGGTCCAGCTCTTCAAGCGGGACCGGTTCGTCGACCTGAACGACCGCTGAGCGGCCCCGACCTGCTAACCTTCCGACGCGGCGGCCCGCATCTGGCCTGCTCGCGCGCGCATGAAGGTTTTGTTGGTCGAGGACGAGGAGACCATCGCGGTCACCCTCGGGGATGAATTAGTCGGCGAAGGGCACGAGCTCGTGCACATCGACGACGGCAAGAAGGCGATCACCCGGCTCAACGAGGAGGCCTTCGACGTCGTCATCACCGACGTCAAGCTGCCCGGGGCCAACGGGATCGAGGTCCTGAAAGCTGCGAAGAAGGCTCGGCCCGACACCGAAGTGCTCGTCATGACCGCATTCGCGACCGTCGAGCACGCGGTTCAGGCGATGCGCGAGGGCGCAGACGACTACATCCAGAAGCCGTTTCTCAACGAGCAGATCATCGAACGCCTGGAGCGGATCGCGGCGTTCCGACACCTCGTCGAGGCGAACGAACAGCTGAAGGCCGACCTGCGCGGCGACGACGGGTTGCCCGGCGTAATCGGTCGTTCGCGCCTGATGCAGGACGTGTTCCGGACTGTGAAGACCGTCGCGCCGACCGAGGCCTCGGTTCTGATCCAGGGCGAGAGCGGCACTGGTAAGGAGCGGATCGCGAAGGCCCTTCACGCCTTGTCGGGTCGCTCGGAGAATCCCTTCATCGCGTTGTCCTGTGGCGCGCTTCCGGACACCCTCTTGGAGACCGAGCTCTTCGGTCACGAGCGGGGGGCGTTCACCGATGCCGGCAAGCAGCGGCGTGGTCGATTCGAACTGGCCGACGGGGGCATCGTGTTCCTCGACGACATCGACGACATGCCGATGATGACGCAGGTCAAACTGCTGCGCGTTCTGCAAGAGCGTGAGTTCGAGCGTGTCGGTGGTGAAGAGACGATTCAGGTCGACATCCGTATCGTCACTGCGACGAAGGTTCCGCTGATCGATCTCGTGCGCGAGGGGAAGTTCCGTGAGGACCTCTACTACCGCCTCAACGTCGTGCCGGTGAACCTGCCGCCGTTGCGCGACCGGGATGGCGATGTGCCGCTTCTGGTCGAGCACTTCTGCCGGAAGATGTCGGATGGTCGCAAGTTCGTCGTAAAGACCGACGTGCTCGAGGCGATGTCGGACTACTCGTGGCCCGGCAACGTCCGCGAGCTCGAGAACCACGTCGCGAAGGCCGTCGCGATGGCCGGCCAATCGACCGTCCTGAAGAAGGAGCACCTGCTCCCGGTCGACAAGGCGCGGCGTGCCGCTCTCGAGCCGCCGACGGAGCTCCGCAGCCTGCGCGAGGTCATCGTCGAAGCCGAGCGGGCACACCTGAAGTCCGTGCTCCGCGCCGTCGGCGGCCACCGGACGAAGGCTGCCTCGGTGCTCGGTATCAGTCGCAAGGTGCTCTGGGAGAAGCTCCGCGACTATGGCATCGAGTGAGTGGCGCTCCCTTGGCGTCGCCGTCGCGCTTCTCTTCGTCGCGACTGCGGTGCGGGCGCAGGACCCTGGGCGAGCCGAGGAGCCCGACTTCTCCGCGATCCTCTGGCTTCGGCGCGGGGATCCGAGCCCGGAGACCTGCGCTCGGATCCGAGAGCTCGGGTTCGACGCAGTGTCGATCGGCCGCTCGCAGAACGCTTCGGCGCTGAGCGATCACAGGCTCCGCTTCTACGGAGACCAGGTCGCGGGCAAGGGCGTCCTGGAACTGCGTGAGGCGCAGTGGTCGGCCTGGCGCGATGCGTTTCTGCGCTCCCGTTCGCGAGGCGCGTTGGCGCGGCCGTCTGACCTCGCCGATCCGGTCGTACTTGAACGGTTGCGGGATGCGACGCGCGACGGAGTGTCCCGTCTGTTGGGCGGACCCGCGCCCTTGTTTGTGTCCCTCGGTGACGAAGCGTCGGCGACGAGACGAGGCAACCCGATGGATCCGGTCGCCGGACCGGCCTTCGAGGCCGCGTTCCGTGAGTTCGTGCGGGGGCATTGTGGCGGTTCGATCGCGCGGCTGAACGAGCGGTGGGGAGTGCAGCTCGGTTCGTTCGAGGAGCTTCGCGCACCGACGACGGACGAGTTGCGTGACCGGGCCTTCGCGACGACCGCGATGCCGCGCACATTCGCAGCGTTCCATGACGTGTTGGCGTTCCAAGATCAGCTCTTCGCCGACGCGACGAAGGCCGGACTCGCCGTCGTCCGCGACCTGCGCTCGGATCTGCGCTGCGGGCTGACGGGCATGCAGCCACCGGTCGCGTTCGGTGGGCATGACTACCGCCTGCTGATGCCCGATCAGACTGCCTATGAGGCCTACGACCTCGGCGGAGCGCGGGACCTGTCACTGTGTTTCCAAGCGGCCGGGGCTCGGTTCTTCCAGACGATCTTCCCGCCGCCGGTCGATGGTCCAGTGAGGCTGCCGCAGGCCGCTTGGAGCTCCGCGCTCGCACACGGAGCCTCCGGAGTGATCGTTTGGAGTTCGCAGGAGGCGTTGCAGGACGAACGCTATGCGTCCGTCCTGTCGTCGACCGATCGCCGGCTCGAAGCGGCTGCGCGTCATTTCGGTGGGGCTCGCTTGCTCCGTGATCGTCTTTGGATCGTCGAGTCGAGACCGAGCACCTTCGCCTGGTGGATGCTCGACTCGGATGTCGATGGAGACACCTGGACGAACCGCCTGACCAGCTACGAGACCGAGCACGGCACGAGTGTTCGAGCGCGAGTCTCGTGGATCCAGTTGTGCAACGATCTGGGGTTCCAACCTCGACACGTCGATTCGCGTGACCTCGTCGCGGGGCTGCAGTCCCGCCCCCCACGGGCTGTCGTCCTACCGGCGACGCTCGTGCTCGGGGATGCCGAAGCACGAGCGCTCGTTCGGTTCGTCGAGGCGGGTGGAACTCTGATCGCCGACCATTCGCCCGGTCTCTACGACCAAGATCTTCGTCGCCGTTCTCGTGGAGTCTTCGATGAGTTCTTCGGCTTGAAGGATCGCAGTTCTCGCCGGTCGAAACTTCTGATCCGCAACGGAGCGGGGGCGAGTGATCACCGCGTCGGTTCGGAGCTCGGGCTCGCCGAGTCTTCCCTGTCGGTCGATCGGCCCGGTCGGAGTCTCGTTCCGACGAACCACATGGTGGAGCGGGGCCGCGGCCGTGCGGTCTACCTGAACCTGGCGGTCTGCGAGTACGCGGCTGCGCGGCGTCCCATGCTCGGTGGTGACGAAGCGCCCGCCGTGCGTGAACTCCGACGTGTCGTCGGGCAGCACCTCGAGAGTGCTGGGCTCAGGCGTTCGATCGACGCTTCTCTTCGATCGGGTGAGGGGCCGCTCGAATGCATGCACCTGCGGGGCCGAGATGGTCGCCTTCTTCTCGCCGTGCGTCTCGATCGCTCGGCCGAGGCTTGGGAGGCACGCCGGAGGCAGGAAGGCTCGGTGGTCGATGACGAGGTGACCCTGCGATTCCGCAGCGCGCGGTCGTTCCGCGACCTTCTGACGGGCAAGAGCTACGAGAACGTCGAGGAGATCTCGTTGCCTTTCGATCCATTCGTCGGGGTGTTCCTCGCCTTCGACTGATCGAGGCCTCGCTGCCGCCTCATCGAGTCGAGACCACGACGGCCTCGCTGGTCTCCCAGTGCGGCACACCCCCGATCAATTCGACTGCCAGGAACTGCGCACGCAGCTCGCCGATCGGCAGGCCGGGTACGAGTTCGAGGAGGAAGTCAGCTCGTCCGTTCGCACTCGGTATCAGCGGAATCGGCGCGAGGATGTCGGTGCGCAGCAGGCAGTTGGTCGGCGGCAGGTGGGCCATCGGGTCGCTGAGACCGAGGATCAGATAGTGGCCGGTCGTCGTCGGCGAGATGTTCTCGGTGGAGAAGCCTGCGAAGCGAACGGTGAGGCTCTGCGACACGTCGAAGTAGCGCGTCAGGAGGCCCCTCAGCCTCGGTGCCGTTCCGGAGCACGGCGTGCCTTCCGTGCGGATCCGGTTCGCGTTCGGATCCGTCTCGAACGACACGGCTCCGTACGCGAGGGGTGCCCCTCCGATCCCCGGAACCGTCGAGTCGAGATTCCCGACATCGAGGTTGATCCGGAACTGGTGCCCGGACGAGTCCAGCCGCGCCGGGAACTCGAAGATCCAGTCCGGCTCCGGTCCGCCGGGGCGGAGATCGCGGGGGGCGTAGGTCGTCGAGTTCTCGAGGTCTTCGATCAGGACCGGCGTGCCCGCCGTCGAGGGGAGGATGTTTCGAACCTCGATTCGCAGCACGCCGTCGACGGGGGTCGGAGAGGAGAAGGTGCAGAGGACCGAGCCGCGGAACCCGGCCGAGAGCACCCCGGTTGGACCTGAGCAACTCGAGTTCACGAACAGGGTGGCGCTGGCCTGGAATCGGATCGACGCTCCGGTCGCGGTGATCGCGCGGATCGCGTCCGCTCGTCCGATGGCCGTCTCGGCGGCGCAGGGGAGCGGGGGCGGAAACATCGTGGTTCCGAGGGTCGCGGTGGTTCCGACCAGCGAGAGGTCGGGGTCGACCGGGGTCCCATCGGCAACCGAAGGGGTCGTCGAGGGCGCCGGATTCACGACCCAGTCGCCGTCGGCGACGACACTGAGGCCGACCTGGCCCGACGCGGCCGACGCCAGGCAGAGGGCAGCCACGAGCAGGAACGCCGCCCCGGGGGCGCGGCGACGGGTCTTGGGCGGGAACCGCCCTGCGTCCTCCGTTCGAGTCGGCACGGATCGAGTGGTCATTGCGTCTTCCGAAGGTGGTGGATGAGCCGGATCGGTTCGTCCGGGGCCCGATCCCGTGGATCCGAGATTACCAGGGCGCGCCACCGGCCGCATTTTCCGCATTCTACAGGGCTTGTGCGCCCTCCGGGCTCTCGCTACCGTTCTCGCCCCGCTTTGCCGAGGCCGCTGCGTGCGACCTGCCGGCAATGTCCGGTTCGCATGCCCGCCGAAGTCCCACATTCCCCAGAACGACCACCGGTTCGTGGTGCCCTCTCGGGTAGCACGTCATCGCTCGGCGATGGAACGGGAAGTCTGGCGGAAAGCCTTCCCACGGGGCTCGATCCGGAGCCGGTGCGACAGCGCGCGGGAGCGCAGGATCGACTTGAGGTCGTCACGATCGACGGCCCGGCTGGAGCCGGCAAGAGCACGGTCTCGCGCCAGGTCGCTGGGCAGCTCGGCTTCCGATTCCTGAACACCGGTCTGTTCTATCGCGGTGTCGCCTGGCGAGCCGCGCAGATGGGCGAGGGCACGACCGCGTTCGATTGGCTCGAAGGGTTGAGTCTGCGCGTCGACTCGTCGGTGCCCGCGCCGGATGGCGCGATGCGCGACGACGATCCGGTGTACATCCGGACGGCTGAGGGCGAGCGCGAGATTCCAGCGAGCGAGCTGAAGGGCGACGGTGTGAAGGCGCGGCTGTCTCAGGTCGCAGCGGACCTCCAGGTGCGTCAGTTCCTACTGCCGTTGCAGCGCAACTGCGCGAAGGACGGCCCGCTGGTCGTCGAGGGCCGGGACACCGGCTCCGTCGTCTTCCCGGACGCGGCACACAAGTTCTTCCTCGTCGCTTCGCTCGAGCGGCGCGCCGAACGGCGGCACTCCGAGGAGCTGGAGCGCGCGGCGAACGGCGGCGCGAAGGCGACTGACGTCGCTTCGCTCCTCTGTGAGATCGCCAAGCGCGACTCGATCGACTACTCGCGGGAGCACGCTCCTTTGCGGCGTCCCGAGGATGCCGTCTACGTCGACTCGTCGGACATGACGCGCGCGGAGGTCGTCGACCATCTGATCCGCCGCGTGAAGGGCGAAGGAGGGGCCGCGTGAATCGACCCCTCTACTGGCTTTCGCACGTCTTCGTACGGACCTTCGTCAACGTCTGGCATCGCCGGTCGCTCACCGGTGCTTCCAACCTTCCGTCGGAGGGTGGAGTGCTGGTCGTTGGCAACCACACGAGCTTCCTCGATCCGCCGCTCGTCGGCACCTCGCTTCGCCACGAGGTCCGCTTCATGGCTCGAGAGACCCTGTTGAAGATCCCGTTCTTCGGCGCCTGGATGCGTGCCGTCGGCACGGTGTTCCTGCCGCGGGGCGGGGACGCGAAGGCCGCGATCCTGACCGCTTGCCGTTTGCTGACCGAAGGTCGCGTCGTCTGCCTGTTCCCCGAGGGGTCGCGTTCGGATGATGGCGCGGTCGGGGAGTTCGAGCGCGGTGTGCTCCTGATCTTGCGTCGGACGCCGGTCCCGGTGTTGCCGCTCGGGATCCAGGGCGCGCGCGAGGCGATGGGTCGCGGCAAGAACTGGCCGCGGCCTCGCAAGATCCGGATGCGCTACGCCGCGCCTTTGTCGCCGGACGAGGTCCTGGCGCCGGGTGGCCTCGAGGCGCTGCGCGCGCAGGTCGCTGACCTCGCCTCGGCTCCGGTTCGGCCGGCTGAGGAGCCCTCCAACGATTCCACGAAGGCAACCGCCGACAAGCGGAGCGCCTGAACGACTTTTTCCACTGTTCAACCAATCAATCTCAACCGACTACTGAGGAACACCTGATGTTCGGAAAGCAACTGGTCAAGCGCTTCGCAATGGACGAAGCGCAGCTCGACCAACTGACACAACAAGCCCTGGGCGAGACGGACGACGCCCAACTCGAAGAAGCCATGGGCGCGACCGTGGGCGAGATCGCCCCGAATGCGCTCGTCAAAGGCAAGGTCTTACGCATTCTCGATGACGGTTCCGTCTTCGTCGATGTCGGCTACAAGGCCGAAGGCCGCATCCCGCTCGATGAGTTCGAAGACCCGGCGGCCGTCGAGGCTGGCCAGGAAGTCGAACTCTACGTCGAGCGCATTGTCGACGAGGAAGGGCACGTCGAGCTCAGCAAGCGTCGCGCCGACCGCATCCGCGGCTGGCAGGAGATGATCCGGACGCACCAGGAAGGCGACATCATCGAGGGCGTTGTCAAGATCAAGACCCGCGGTGGCCTTCTGGTCAACGTCCAGGTCAACGACTGCACGGTTGCGGTGTTCCTCCCTGCTTCGCAGGTCAACATCCGCCGCACCGGCGACGTCAGCGAGTTCATCGACCAAACCGTTCGCGCGCGCATCATCAAGATCGATGAGGAGCGTCAGAACATCGTCGTCTCGCGTCGCAAGCTCATCGAAGAGGAGCGCGAAGAGCAGAAGCAGAAGCTGCTCGCGGAGATCGAGGAAGGTCAGATTCGCACCGGTATCGTCAAGAACATCGCCGACTTCGGTGTGTTCGTCGACCTCGGCGGTCTCGACGGCCTCCTCCACATCACCGACATGTCCTGGGGTCGCATCAACCACCCGACGGAGATGGTCCAGATCGACCAGGAAGTCGAGGTCAAGGTGCTCAAGGTCGACTTCGAGCGGGAGCGCATCGCGCTCGGCATGAAGCAGAAGACCGAATCGCCTTGGGAGAAGATCGGCGAGAAGTACCCGGTCAACGGCCGCGTGACCGGCGAAGTCGTCAACCTCATGAGCTACGGCGCCTTCGTCAAGCTCGAGGACGGCGTCGAAGGTCTCGTCCACATCTCGGAGATGTCCTGGACCAAGCGCGTCAACCACCCGAGCGAAGTCGTCTCGGTCAGTGATCAGGTCGAGGTCGTGGTTCTCGAGATCAACCAGGAGAAGCAAGAGATCAGCCTCTGCATGAAGCAGACGGCTGTGAACCCCTGGGACATGGTCTCGGAGAGCTACCCGCCTGGAACGATCATCCGCGGTCGTGTGCGCAACCTCACCAACTACGGCGCGTTCATCGAGCTGCAGGAAGGTATCGACGGTCTTCTCCACATCACGGACATGTCGTGGACGAAGAAGATCACGCACCCGTCCGAGACCGTGAAGAAGGGCGAGGAGATCGAGTGCGTTGTGCTCTCGGTCGACCAGGACAAGAAGCGCATCGCGCTCGGTCTGAAGCAACTGACGCCCGACCCGTGGTCGCAGGACATTCCGGCTCGCTACCACATCGGCGACTCCTTCCCGGGCACGGTCACGAAGATCACCAACTTCGGTGTCTTCGTCCAACTCGAGGAAGGCCTCGAAGGTCTGTTGCACGTCTCCGAGCTCGCTGACCACAAGGTCGAAAACCCGGCGGATGTCGTCAAGATCGGCCAGAAGGTCGAGGTTCGCGTCATCAAGATCGATCCGGACGATCGCAAGATCGGCCTGACTCTGATCCAGACGCACTTCGACGAAGACGGTCAGGAAGTCGAGAGCTCCTACTCGGAGCCGGAGCAGCAGCCGGCCGCGCTGGGTGCGCTCGCCTCGCAGCTCAAGGGTCTGAGCGATCGCTTCAAGTCGACCGAGGAAGAGGCTCCGGCCGACGCGGGGGAAACCCCAGATGCCGGAGACTCGGACGCTGGCGGCTCGGATGCTGGAGACTCGGCGGACGGCGAGAAGCCGGACGGCGATTCGAGCGAGGGCTGATCAGCCTTCGGCTCCGGCCCTCAGGGCCGGAGCGCCCGTCGGCGGCCCCAGGGCCGTCGACGAGGGTGCACTCGCGGGTTCGCCTGCGAGTTTGCGCCTCGACCGAGATCGGTCCGACTGCGCGGTGACTGGGCGTGATCGCCCGAACCTGCGAAGATCCCGTCGTGCCCCTCACCCACGATTCGTCCGCATCGACTCGTCGGCCGATGCTCCGTCTCGCCTTGCCGATCGCCCTCCTGGGCCTCAGTGCTTGCGTGACCGAGATCTACGTCGAGGAACCGATCGATCCCGATCCCGTCGAGACACAGCCGATCGTCATCGAGCGTCAGCCAGCGGAGGTGACCTCCGATCCGCGCTACCTCGAGTTCCAGGGAGCGCTCGCCCAGCTGCAGCAGGCCTACGCCGATCGAGACATCCAGGAGATGCGTCGCGTGTTGTCCATCCACCGCGGCAAGCCGAACCCGGAGTGGGCGCAGCGGAGCTTCGACCGGTTCGAGAGCCTGATTCCGGCGGTGCTCCTCGAACTCCAGTTCGAGAACTCGGGACAGGTGCTGATGCAGACCGAGATGCCGATCGCCGGTGCGGAAACGGACTTCCTGATCGTCGTCCCACAGGTCCCGTCCTCGAACCTGGTTCTGCCGAAGGGACTCGACCACTGTCGCTTCTCGGTGGAGGCAAGCGTCACCGACATCTCCGCGTTCGGAGAACGAAGCACGCAGCGCACGTCCGCCGTCGTCGGTGTGCCGGAAGACACACCGATCTCGTCCGAGGGTCTGGAACTGCCGTTCAGGTTGGCTGCGATCCCCGGTGCGGCGGCGAAGCGAGAGATCACTCTCAGCGTCGAGCTGCTTCCGGGCGATGCGAGAAGCGGCGACTCGTTCGTTCCGCTTCGACGGACGAAGCTGGCTGCCGATCAGTTCACCGCCTGGCCTGACGGGACGGAAGCGATCCGGAAGGCGCCGAAGAAGCACTTCGACGTTTTCCTACGTCGGCGGCAGAAGTCGACGGCGCGCACGGTCTACGTGGCGGCGCACTTCCTCGAGGGCCAGGAGAAGAAGGAGGCGGTCGACGAAATGCTGCGTCTCCTCCGGATCATGAGCTTGGATGACGCGGACTTCCTCCGCTTCACGACGGCAACGCTGGAGGTCCTCACTGGGGCCGGCCTCCCCCTCAACGATCGGGATGCCTGGCTGAACTGGGGCGACCGCAACCGCTGAGGCGGGGGCCTGCCCGGCTCACTCAGCTGCCGCTCGTCGCCGCGTCGAGGCGCTTGGCGACCTCGTCGGCCTGGGCCATCTTTTCGGCATACCCGCGGATGTCGCCGGAGCGTTGGAGATCCCGGGCCTGTTGGAGAAGGGCTTCGTACTCCTTCTGGAGCCTCTTCTGCGATCCGGAGCCGGAGGCGTTCTTCTTCTTACCGAACATGAACCCCGATTCGCTCGAACGAGGAGGTCGGATGCCTCCGGGTGACGGGCTATCCTTCCCGCCCCATGTTCGCACCCGTCGAGGAGCAATTGGCGCTGATCCGGCGCGGTACGGTCGACCTCATCGAGGAAACCGAGCTCAAGGAACGCCTGCAGCAGAGCCTGAAGGAGCAGCGTCCGCTCCGCGTGAAGTTCGGAATCGATCCGTCCTCGCCGGACATCCACCTGGGGCACACGGTCCCGTTGCGCAAGCTGCGTGACTTTCAGCGGCTCGGACACCAGGCGATCATCCTCTGGGGCACCGCGACAGCGATGCTTGGCGACCCCTCGGGCAAGAACAAGACGCGTCCACAGCTGACCCGTGACGAGGTCGAGCACAACAAGCAGACTTACCTCGAGCAGGTCGGTTCGGTCTTGGATCTCGACAAGGTCGAGCAGCGCGAGAACGGGGAGTGGTTCGACGGCATGTCGTTCCTGGACTGCGTCTCGCTGTGCGGCAGCTTCACCGTGGCCCGCATCCTCGAGCGCGACTCGTTCTCGGAGCGCTACAAGGCCGGGGAGCCGATCTCGGTGCACGAGATGATCTACCCGCTGATGCAGGGCCACGACTCCGTCGAGCTGCAGTGCGACGTCGAGATCGGCGGCACCGATCAGCTGTTCAACCTGATGCGTGGTCGCGACCTCCAGTCGCGAGCGGGTCAGAAGCCGCAGACCTGCATCACCACGCCCATCCTGACCGGTCTCGATGGCGAGCAGAAGATGTCCAAGTCGCTGGGCAACGCAATCGGCGTGCGTGACTCGCGTCGCGACATGTTCGGCAAGTGCATGAGCGTGCCCGACCAGAAGATGCGCGAGTGGTTCGAGCTCGTCACCGACCTCGAGTCGGCGGAAGTCGACAGCCTGCTCGGTGGCGCTCCGCGAGCGGCCAAAGTCGCGCTCGCGAAGTCGGTCGTGACCGACTTCCACGGGGCGGGCGAAGCCGAGGCCGCGGTTGCCGAGTTCGATCGGGTCTTTCGCGGCGGAGGTGTGCCAGATGACGTCCCGGAGGTCGAGCTCTCGGCCGAAGACCTCGTCGATGGCGTGATCCTGGTCGGTGCTGCGATGGCGAAGGCCGGGCTCTGCCAGTCGAACTCCGAGGGCCGTCGCTTGATCCAAGGCGGAGGCGTCAAGGTCGACGGCGAGAAGGTGCAGAACGAGAAGCAGACGCTGCCCGCCGGCAACTACCTCGTCCAGGCGGGCAAGAAGAAGTTCGCCCGCATCGTCGTCCCAGGCTGAGTCTGCGCGGCCACGCCGTAGATCAGCGGCCGGGTCCGTGCTCGATCACGGGCCAGCGCTTGCGGTAGTCCCAGTCGGGACTCTGCTCGTAGTCGTGGCAGGTCTGGCAGCTCTGCTTCGCATCGCGCGTGAAGCCTTGAGTCTTGTCGGAGGCTGCTAGGTGTTCGCTCGCCGGTCCGTGGCAGGACTGGCAGCGCACGGAAGCCAGCGTTGGTGTCTGCTCGATGTCGACGAAGCCCGACTGCTCGCCGTAGCCGACCGAGTGACAGCTCACGCAATCGGGGTATTCGGTGACCGGCCAGCCGTACTTCTCGCTCTCTTCCGCGTCTTCAAGCGTCTTCCAGGCCGAGGCGTGCTTCGAGTTCTTCCAGATCTGCACTTCCTGGAAGTGGCACGCCGCGCAGATGCTCTCGTCCGCGACGTAGTCGATCCCCTCAGGACTCGGGCGAGCGTTTGCCATCTCCTGGAGGAGGTCGTCATCGGCGACATCGAAGCGGTGTTGCAAGATCGCAGCCTCGGTCGCCTCATCGCGCTGCTCGCCGTCGAGAGGGAACGGCCGGTAGCTCTCGACCGAGACTTCGTCGCCATCGATCCTCAGGTGCAGGTCGACCATCAACCGGCCACGCGTGCCCGGCTGGACGACCGTGACCGAGTCGACGACTTCGAGTTGTGCCGGTGGCTCTGCGTGCGTCGGCGTGCAGACGATCAACAGATGGGGCTTCGGATCCAGTGCTGCGATCTCCTGGATCAACGTGTCGTTGTGGACGAAGGCGATTCGGAGCGCCGAGTCGGCGACACCGTCCATCGCTTTCGACCACGCGGTCTGAGGTTCGAGAAGGGAGACGCGGTAGATGGCGTCCTCGCTCTCGATTCCGGTCGAGCCGACGAAGCCGGTGACGCGCAGCGACACGTCGTTCGCTTCGAGGTCGACGAACGGGCGGAGCGGGAACGGTGGGAGGCCCTCTTCGGTCGGCTCGACGACCAGGTCGCAGCCGACGAACGGGAGTCCGAAGTCGAGGTAGGGGAGGAGGCTGTCGAGCGGGAGTGAGAGATCGTCCGGTCCGAGGCCGACGACGTCGTAGGGGGTGCGCTGATCACCGAGGATCGTCGTCGTGGTGAGCAGCTTGTACTCGTCGAGGACGGTTCCCCCGTGGATCAGGTTGCCGCCTTCGAGCAGGAGGTCGTAGGCCGCTCGATCCAGCAATTGACTTGACACGCGGCGCGACAAGCCGCCGATCTGGCCTCCGGCGCAGCCACAAGGCTCGAGTCGGCCTTCGAGGTGGCCGCCGATTCGCAAACGAACGACTCCCGGGTCCTGGGACCCGATGCGGGCCGTGTCACTCGTGTTGGGAGCCGTCTGGAAGCTCGGGATCGCGATGGAGAGAAAAGCGATCGACGAGAGGAGCGAGGTGGTCAGGTGCATCGGGGAGCCTCGGCGGTAGAGCGTCTCAGCGGTCTTCGGACGGCTTGGGCAGCGGGAAGCCTTGCACCGGCAGGGCCAGGATCGTCCGGTCGCCTTCGATGTTCGCGAGCCGGAGTTCGGCCCGGAACGAGTGTTTCTCCAGCAGGCCGTCGTAGATCACGTCGACGGTCGAGGTGCGTGGTCGGTCCGAGAGTGGTTGGATCCGGACCTCGAAGTGTTCGGAGAGGTCTTCCCCATCGCGGTCGATGATGCCGAGGCTACGGAAGCCAGGGGTGCGGCTCGGGTCGTAGTCCTCGACGACGACGCGTTGACTCTTCGTCGTCCCGAACGGGATCCGACCGAATGCGAAGCGATGCGGGGGGCGCGAGTAGACGTCCGGCCGGAGCAGGCCTTCGCAGGTCAGGCGCAACACGTAGTCGTCGTAGTTCGTCGGAACCTCGATCAGGAACTGGAACGGTCCGAGGTCCCGCGTGCTGGCCGGGTGGAATTCGAACAGCAGTTCCGCGCGATCCTCGAAGTCTTCGATCTGCATCCGAAACTCCTCGGTCTCAGTCAGTTCTCCTGCGACGAGTGACTTGGCGACCGGGCGGCCAAACGTGACTTCGCGGCCTTCCTTGTTGATCACGAAGGTCTCGCTGTAGGTCTGAGAGATCGATAGATCACCGAAGTCCAACGCGGCCAGGGGGCGCACGGTGAACGGCGCATCGATGCCGTAGCGGAAGCGCAGCGGGACGGTCCGACGATCGATCTCGGTTGTGTTCGCACGCTGAAAGATCACCTGGCCGGCGACGGTTTGCGGTTCCAGATCAACCGGCGGTTTCTCGTTGGTGTCGACCAAGAGTCGCAGGATCAAGCGGTCGCCTTCCTGCGGGACGAGCTGAGCTCGACGCCCTCTCTCATCTTGCCCCCAGAGCTCGGAGCCATCGGGTTTCACGAGCAACCATTGCTGCTTCGCGCAGGGGCAGCCGGTGTTGAAGCTCAGCGGCGTCCAAGGACCGTCCTTCGGGACCGGGATCTCGAACTCGGTGCCCTTGATCTCGCCGTGCGCCAGGACGCCGAAGTCGTGGAACAGAGCGGTTTGCTCGGGTTGGCGTTGCGCCCTGGGGTCGGGATCCGGTGCGGGCTCCGGCCGGTCTTCGTCACATCCTCCCAAGGCCGGGACGATAGCGAGTGACACGGCGAGCAGCGACGTCCGGAGAGTCGTCAGAATCGAGGGGTGGGCCTTCGGGGGGCGGGACATCAGGTCAGGTTCGTTCGGGCCGGGAGAGGGGCGGCGATCCGCCGAGGGCGGGAGCCGGTTCCGGCCTGGAGTCTCCCCGACGTCCGGGCCGAGCCAAAGCTCCTGTGGCCTCGGATTCGGAGTTCGATCTGGATCGGATCCAGAGCGCCGAGCGAGCTCTGAGCCGCGTGGACGGCCATAGGCGGGGTCTCCGCCCTGGTCACGGGGCTCCCGAATCGAGCTCGCCCGTCCAAGTCGAGGCCCGCGCCGAGGAGGGGCTCTTCACTCGCCGAGCGCGAGGCCCGAGCGCAGTCGCGCCCGGAAATCGTCGATGTGGCGAGCCAGGAACGGCCCCGGGCACTCGGTTCCGCGGCCGACTTCGCCGTGCGTCTGGACCGAGCTCGCGGTCAGACCATGTTGGTCCATCAGCGCGAGCAACAGACGTTCGAGGGCCGCGGTCTGTTCTGGGGAAGGGGCACCGGACTTGCGGGGGCGAAGATCGCCGAGCAGGCAGACACCGAGGTTGTTGCTGTTGGCGCGTCGCACGTGCGCACCGAGGAACTGGCTCGGACGGCCCTCCCAAATGCGTCCCGCGGGATCAATGATGTAGTGGTAGCCGATGTCCGCGAAGCCGCGCTTTTGGTGGCCCATCTGGATCGCGCGGATCGAAGCAATCGCTTGACTGCGAGATGGGCTTCGGATCGCGGTCGCGGAGTGGTGGACCGTGAGCCGGCGGATCGTTCCCATCGGATCCAGTCCGGAGCGACGCGGAGAGCGGGCGTTCCAAGCCGAACGCGGTTGGATGTCCAAGTCGGCGAGACGGGGGGCGGCAACCTGACCCGGTCGACGGGTCTCCGGTGCGAGGAGGGCGAGCAGGTCGGGGTCGTGCGAGAGCTGGCGAGCGACCGCCTCGTCGTGCAGTGCGAGATCCCGCTTGCCGACTCGGCGAAGAGCCTGCGCGCGCAGGGCGCGAGCGAGCGCCTCGACGGGCGGAGTCGGCGCCGTCGAGCCGTGGATGACCAGGTTCAGCTCGACGATCGCCTCTCCCGGTTCGCCGACGTGGGTCATCAGGAACGCTCGACGAAGACGCGATCCCGGTTGCGATCGCGACGCGCGTTGGAGGGCGGCGATCTCTGCACGCGGATCCGAACTCGGCGACCGCATGACCGACGCGAGAGTCGGAGCGATGATCGTCGGGTAGTTCGATCGTTGAGGGCGGCTGGTCCGCGGCTTTACCGCGCAGGCCGAGCAGAGCCCGATCAAGACCAACGCCATCAGGACTTGAGGAAGTCCCGAACGCGATCGAGCGGTGACGGGCGAAATTCGCCCCGCATCGGACCCCGAAGGTCCGACAGGATGGATCGATTGCTGCATGGCCCCTCCCAGATCTGCGGCGCCCGCCGCGTCGATCCGAGGCTCGGAGGGTATCCGGGAAGCCCGGCACGGTCCATTCCGAGGGTTCGGGCCCCAATTGGGCTCCGGAATGGCTGTGGGTGCCGATTCCGGCCGTGACTCGACTGCGGCGTTTCGACCGCTGTCAGCGGCCTGCGGGAAGCCCGACAGAGAACGCTCCCGAGTCCGGTTGAGCCGCTTCCCCAAGCATGCCGATAGCGGAGGAGGCTCGGACCTCCGAGCCGAACAGCTGATGAGCGCTCAGATCGAACTCCGACTCCGTGGTGACTTCGACCAGCTCTCGCCGGTCTTGGAGGCAGGCCGCGCGATTCTCTCGACGATCCCCCGCGTGGGGGAAGACGAGGAGCTCTGCCATCCGATCCAGGTCGCGATCCAGGAGATGGTGACCAACGTCATCCGCCACGGCTACGAGTCCGATCCGGACGGCGAGGTCGTCGTCCGACTGCTCGCGCGCGGGCTGGAGTTCAGCTGCGAGATCCGCGACCACGCGAAGCCCTTCGATCCGCTGTCCCACGTCTACGAGCAGGCGGTCGACGGTTCGATGCCAGTGCGAGAAGGAGGCTTCGGGATCTACTTCGCCCTCAGTGTGATGACGAGCGTCGAGTACGAGCGTCAGGGTGGCGACAACGTGTTGATGCTCACCCGGATCTTCGATCCGATGGACGTCGAGAGCTTGACCGAAGAGGTCGATGCCGAAGGCGAGCCGGTCGAGGATTCTCGATCGACGCTGCCCGGAGGTGATCGTTGACCACCTCTTCGATGCAAGAGCGCCTGCCGGACATGCTCGTCCGAGCCTTCGGCAACGAAGTCGAGGCCCGACTGTTCTCTGGCGAGGACGGCACGGAACTCGAACTGTTCCGATCCACGTGTCCTGACGACCGGACGGTCGTCCAAAGCCTGGTCGGCATCGACGGCACGATGCTCGGGGTGCAGGTTCCGACCGACCGAGCGGACGCGATCCGTGCGCTTCTCGATTCCATCGCTCGACAGGTCCACGACCTCGATCAGCTCGAGCGGGACATGGAGAGCATGTACGAGAGCTCGTTGGCTCAGATGGAGGGCGTCGCCCGCCTCGGCCAGGTCGTGCAGCAGATCTCGGTCTGCCGGACTGACCAAGAGCTCGCGAGTCTCGCGATCGAGTCGCTGGCCGTCGCGGTCAGTGTCGAGCGCGCCTCATTCGTTCGTGTGCTGCCACAGCAGGGCGTGTGCGAGATCGTCGTCGAGTATGTGCCCGATCCGCAGACCAGCGACTACCGATTCGACGAGTCGCGATGCGGGGAGCCATTCCATGTCGCCGGGGGCTTCCTGGCGGAGGTCCTCGATGGTCGCGCAACTGCGATCATTCCAGCGGAGCAGGCGCGCGAGGAGGCGGTGCCCGGAACGCCGGGCTCCGATGTCCAGGACCAGCTGCTGGCCGTTCCGGTGCGCTACGGCAACGCCGAGAACCGGACAACGGTCGGCGCGATCATCCTGAGCGATCCTCGAGCGAACCTCTACGCGTCGGCGCGGCAATTCGGCTCGCAGGAGGCGGAGCTCGCGATCAACATCGGATCGATGCTCGGTGCGGCGGTCGGTCAGCGACGCTTCGCGGCCGTCGACCGCGAACTCAAGCTGGCCAAGGAGATCCAACACCAGATCCTCCCGCAGGTGCCAGCGCACCTCGATGGATTCGATCTAGCGGGACGTTGCGAGACTCCTGGCGCGATCGGTGGCGACTACTTCGACTTCGTGCCACTCCATGACGGGCGCCTGTTCGTCTTCATCGCCGACGTGTCGGGTCACAACCTGGCGAGTGGCATGGTCATGGTCGGAGCGAGGAGTGCACTGCGACTCCTGGCCGGTCGCGAGTCCCAACCGGGCGCGGTCCTGACCGGGCTGCACGACGCGATCTACGACGACCTCTCGCGCACCGAGCGCTTCATCACCGCAGCTGGCACCGCGCTCCGCGCGGATTCGGGTTCTCTCGAGCTGGTCAACGCGGGCCACAACCCGCCGCTCTGCTTCCGGGCGGCTACGGGCGAGGTGGAGGAACTTCCAGGGGAGGATCCGATCTTGGGACTGGTGCCCGGGATCTCGTTCGAGGCCCAGCCGTTGAACCTCTCCCACGGAGATGTCTTGTTGCTCTACACCGACGGTGTCACCGAGGCGGTGGCGCCGGACGGAACGATGTTCGAAGAGCACCGGTTGGCTGAGGTTTTGGGGCGCAGCGCGCACCTGAGCGCCGCGGACATTCTGAACGCCGTCTTCACTTCCGTACGGGAGTTTGCCGATCAAACAGAGGCCGGAGACGACGTGACTGCTGTGGTTATCAAGTACGTCGGAGAGGCCTCCTCATGAGTGCTCGCAAAGTACTGGTCGTCGACGACGAGCCGATTATCTGTCGATCGTTGTCGTTCGCGCTTCGGAAGGACCGATACGAGGTCTTCGAGGCGCGGGACGGTGAGCAGGCACTCGAGGTGATCCGTAAGGAACGCCCGGACCTGGTCTTCCTGGACGTCATGATGCCGAAGATGACCGGCTTCGACGTCGCCGAGCAGGTCCGTCAGGACGAGAGTCTCGCGGGCATGAAGATCATCCTGCTGACGGCCGCGGGCCAAGAGCAGGATCGCAACCGCGGCGAGTCGATCGCCGACGAGTATCTGACCAAGCCGTTCTCGCCGACGAACATCCTTGCGCTGACACGCAAGCTGCTCGGCGAATGACCGCAGTGCTCCGCTCGCGCCGCTCGGCGGCCGCTTGAGCGGGGCGAGAGCTTCGAGGACACTCGGGCGCATGCTCGAGAAGCTCTCGCTTGCTGCGACCCTCGTGGTCGCTTCGTCACTCCCGCTCGAAGCTGCGGCCGCGGCGGCCGCACCACAGACCGACAAGGTCGACCTGGCGGTTCTCTACGTCGGATCCGACGGCGGCCCTCGCACCGAGGACTTCGTCCGCTTCCTGGGAGAACACTTTGCGACGGTCGGCAGCGCGGTCTACCCGCGCTTCGAAGCATCCCAGGCGAACGACTACGACGTCGTGATCCTCGACGCCGAGATGAAGCCCACGGACGGCTCAATCGGCATCGGTCCACAGCCGCAGCTGCCGGAGGACTACGACCGTGCGACCGTGTTGGTGAACGGTCCGGGTGTGATCGTCGCTGACCGACAGTTCGAGTCGAAGATCGGCTGGTATTGAATGTGTCTCAAGCGATCGGCCCACGTGATGGTGCCGAACCACGAGATCTTCGAAGGGCCGTTTCCCGTCGACGTTCAGTACGAGTCCGTTCCAACGCCCGACCACTACCGCAAGTACATCGATGGCAAGCACCTCGTCGACGAGATGCCGGTGTGGCACGTCGATGAAGTCGACTACACGACGGTCGACGACCTGAACCCGGGCACCGTGTCGATGGGCTGGGGTTTCGACGACTCCCCCGATGCCGAGGTCATTGCTGGCGGCATCAACAGCAAGGCGCCGAGCGCGGTCGCCTTGGGGCGTCACGGCTCGCTGTTCCTCTGGGGCTTCGCCTGCGAGCCGGAGCGGATGACTCCCTCGGGTCGGAACGCGTTCCTGAACTCGGTCGTCTACATCGAGAAGTTCGATCACCACCAGCGACTGGTGCGTGCGACGACGAGCGACCGGCGTTGGGCGCTTCAGCGGGTCGCCAACAACCCGGACCAGCTCACAGCTCTACAGGCGGATCTGGAGTACTTGGTTGCGGACGGCCGCCGCCACACCGTCGATGAGGACTGCAAGGCGCTCGGCCTCTCCAACCGCGACCCGAAGCTTCTCGAGCATTGCATCTCGCAACTCGAGAACGGTGAGGACACGGATCGCTGCCGTCGCCTGCTCGAGCGCTACACCGGGCTCGACCATCCGTTCCCAGCTGGCTGGCGCGCCTGGTTCGAAGAATCGAAGGACCGCCTGTTCTTCAGTGATCGAGGCGGGTTCCGGTTCTACGTCGCCCCGGAGAATCTCGGTGAGTTCCCGGGCGAAGAACCAGCCGACGAAGCGGAGGAAGCGATCGAAGCTCCCGACGAGGGCGCGGATGTCTACGTCTCGCTCGATCAGACGGAAGCCGCTCCGGGTGACACCGTGGTTCTGAACGTGCGCTTCGTGCACGCTGAGGAGTGGCACACCTACGTGTTCGTTCCGAGCGACTCGGCTTACGTCGCGACGGCGATCGAGGTCTCACTGCCGGAGGGGGTGACCTTGGATGGCAACTGGAGCCGACCGCTCAGCAAGCCGCACGGAGACGACCGCCGAGTCCGCGTCGCCTACGGCGACGCCGTGTTCCAGCACCGGCTGAAGCTCGCCGAGGGTCTTTCCGGCGCCTCCCTCGAGTTCGAGGTCACGGTCAAGTTCATGGCTTGTGACGAGTTCCGCTGCCTGCCGCCGGACGAGTGGACCGAGTCGATCACGCTCGCGGTCGAGCGGTGAGCGAGCGGCAGACGAGCCCACGCGTTCCTGGTCTCTGGCCCTGGGTCCTCTTCCTGGCGCTGGTGAACGTGGCCGTTCCGCTCGCCTTCGGGGGCGAGCTGTGGAGCGAGACTGGTTGGGTGACGAGCGCTGCGGGAACTCCGGATCCTGCGGATGGCTCGTGGCGCTCCTGGTCCGAGTCCTGGGGGATGGTGAGTTGGATCGGTGAACCCGGGCAGATCCTGAACACCCGCACCCTGAACTTGTGGCCACTCTTCCTCCTCCTGGGCGATCTGGTCGCCACAGCCCTCGTCTGGGCGAGATGGGGGCGCTGGTCAGGGTTGGCTTCGTTCGCGTCGGCGTGGTGCGCCCTGGCGGCGGCCCTGGTCTCGAGCGGTTTCCTGTTTCGACAGACCGCGTGGGCCTGATTCCCGCAGGCTGACAAGATGGCGGGGCCCGGTTTCCGGGGGTGTCAGGACGGCGCCCGTCCGACCTACAAGGGGCCTCTGGAGCGGTCTTGGCGCCGTTTCACGCCTCGGCACGGCGTTTGATTCCCCTCACCGGCGCGGCGTCGCCAGGGCTCGGAGCCCGGAGCGCGACCTCCCGCCAACCAAGGAATCAGCATGTCGAAGATCATCGGAATCGACCTCGGCACGACGAACTCGGTCGTGTCGGTCATGGAAGGCGGCGAGCCCGTCGTCATCCCGAACCTCGAGGGCAGCCGGACCACCTCCTCGGTCGTGGCGTTCACGACGGGCGGGGAGCGTCTGGTCGGCGCGCCGGCCAAGCGCCAGGCGGTCACCAACCCGACTCGGACGGTCTACTCGATCAAGCGCTTTATGGGGCGTCGCCATGATGAGGTGACCTCGGAGGAGAAGCTGGTTCCCTACGAGGTGGTCGGCTCGGGCGAAGAACTCGTGCAGGTCCAGATCGACGACAAGACCTACACGGCTCCCGAGATCTCCGCGATGATCCTCACCGCGCTCAAGGAGTCGGCCGAGGCCTACCTGGGCGAGAAGGTCGACCGCGCGGTCATCACCGTTCCGGCCTACTTCAACGACTCGCAGCGCCAGGCCACCAAGGACGCCGGTCAGATCGCGGGCCTGAAAGTCGAGCGCATCATCAACGAGCCGACTGCTGCTGCGCTGGCCTACGGCCTCGACAAGAAGCAGGCCTCGAAGAACCAGAAGATCGCGGTCTTCGACCTCGGTGGTGGCACCTTCGACGTGTCGATCCTCGACGTCGGCGGTGGTGTCTTCGAAGTGAAGTCGACCAATGGCGACACCCACCTCGGTGGCGACGACCTCGACCAGGTCGTCATCGATTGGCTCTGCGAGAACTTCAAGGCGGCCAACGCGATCGATCTCAAGAACGACATGATGGCCCTGCAGCGTCTCAAGGAAGCTGCCGAGAAGGCCAAGATCGAACTGTCGAGTGCGCAGCAGACCTCGATCTCGCTGCCGTTCATCACGATGGACCAGACCGGTCCGAAGCACCTTCAGGAGAACCTGACGCGTGCCAAGTTCGAGCAGCTGATCGAGCCGCTCGTCGAGCGCACGCGCATCCCCTGTGAGAAGGCGCTGGCCGACGCCAAGCTGAAGCCCTCGGACATCGACGAGGTCATCCTGGTTGGTGGCTCGACTCGCATCCCGTCGGTTCAGGAAGTCGTCAAGAAGGTCTTCGGCAAGGAGCCGAACCGCTCGGTCAACCCGGACGAGGTCGTCTCGCTCGGTGCGGCGATCCAGGGTGGAGTTCTCGCGGGCGACGTCAGCGACGTCCTGCTGCTCGACGTCACGCCACTCTCGCTCGGTATCGAGACGCTCGGTGGCGTCATGACCAAGCTGATCGAGCGCAACACGACGATCCCGACCAGCAAGAGCCAGGTGTTCTCGACCGCGTCGGACAACCAGCCGGCCGTCGACATCCACGTCCTGCAGGGCGAGCGGGAGTTCGCGGGCGACAACCGCACGCTCGGTCGCTTCAAGCTCGAGGGCATCGAGCCGGCGCCGCGCGGGATGCCGCAGGTCGAAGTGACCTTCGACATCGACGCGAACGGCATCCTCGCCGTGTCGGCGAAGGATCAGAAGACCGGCAAGGAGCAGAAGGTCACGATCCAGACCAGCTCCGGCCTGTCGGAGGACGAGGTCCAAAAGATGCAGGCCGATGCCGAGGCCCACGCGTCCGAGGACAAGAAGCGCCGCGAACTGGTCGATGCCAAGAACCAGGCCGACACCCTCGCCTACCAGGTCGAGAAGACGCTGAAGGAGAACGAGGGCAAAGTCGACGACAAGCTCAAGGCCGAAGTCGAGACGAAGATCGAGGCGGTCAAGAAGGCTGCCGAGGGCGACGACCTCGAACTGATCAAGACCTCGATCACCGAGCTCGAGCAGATCATGCAGACCGCTGGTGCTCAGATGCAGCAGGCTTCCGAAGGCGGCCCGCAGGCTCAGCCGACGGGCGCCGAGTCCTCCGAAGCCGACGAAGAGGACATCAAGGATGCAGACTTCGAAGTGAAGAGCTGAAAGCTCTTCACTTCGAAGTCCTAGAAACACAGCGAAGTGAAGAGCTGCGAGCGTCGGTTCGGCTCCCTGCCAATTCCGAACCGCTGGCCGCCTAAGCAGCGCTCGACCCTCGAGCGCGACAGCCCGCTCGCCGCCCTGGGCAGCGCTCAACCCGCGAGCGCGCCCGATGCTCGCCGCGCCTCAAACCGCGGCTCGAGCCCCCAAGGGAACCCAACCCCGCCGCGCGCGTGTTCTGACACACGGCGCCCACCACCCCGAATTCCCCGAGCCTCGGTCCGCCCGCTCGACTACCTTCGGTGACGGGCACTCCCAGACCGCCTACAACGCGTCGCCACTCGTGCCCGATCGGCGTGGATTCCAGCCGAACGGACCCGTTCGATTCCGGAGTTTCCGCCGCCCGGCTCCGTCTCCCGCACGAGACCGAGTCGATCCCTCCCGGTCACGTCCCATCGCCCGCATGATCGAAGTCGAGCACCTCACCAAGCGATTCGGATCGACGATTGCCGTCGACGACGTGTCGTTCCGCGTCGAGAAGGGGGAGGTCGTCGGATTCCTCGGCCCGAACGGCGCCGGCAAGACCACGACGATCCGCGCCCTGACCTGCTTTCATCCGCCATCGGCCGGTCGTTGTCTCGTCGACGGTTTCGACGTCTCCGACAACCCTCTCGAGGTGCGTCGTCGGATCGGCTACCTGCCGGAGAACGTGCCGCTCTATACCGACCTGAGGGTTGAGGAATACCTCCGCTATCGAGCCGAGCTGAAGGGTGTTCCGAAGAGGGAGCGCAAGGATGCGGTTCAGTACGCGATGGAGCGCTGCGGAGTCGTCGAGGTGCGGCGCAAGATGGTCGGTCACGTCTCTCGTGGCTACCGCCAACGGGTCGGCCTCGCCGATGCCTTGGTCGCCAAGCCGCCGCTCTTGATCCTCGACGAACCGACTTCGGGTCTCGATCCGAACCAGCGTCGAAAGATGAAGGAGCTGATCCGTGACCTCGCCGACGAACACACGGTCTTGTTCAGTTCGCACATTCTCGCTGAGGTCGCCGATGTCAGTGATCGCATCCTGATGATCGTCAACGGCCGATTGCGCGCCGATGGTGCACTCGAAGAACTGCTCGCGCAGGCGCCGGGCCGGCGCGTTCGTGTCACGGCTCGATGCGAGAGCGACGACTTGGTGGCCATCGTCGCCGAGCAGTCGGGGACGCAGGGCGCCCGTGTCGACGGTGTGCCCGAGGCGGGCGGCTACAACTCGGTGACGGCTGATCTCGAGCGGGATGTCGACCCGCGTGATGCCCTGTCGGCCCGGCTTTCGGAACGGGGTGTCCCGGTCCGTGAGCTGCGCCTCGATCTGCCCAGTCTCGAACGGTTCTTCACCGAGGTCACGCTCGGTCGCGAGCAGGCACTCCAGCAGGACCAGGAGGGCGCGGCATGACCGGATTCCTCCCGACGCTGAAGAAGGAGCTCTTCTCCTATCTCGTCAATCCGCTCGGCTACGTGATCCTGCTGCTGCTCTACCTGCTCCGTGGGCAGGAAGTGCGGAGCATGGTTCTCCTCGCCTCGCGGTTGCCCTTCGGGCGGGACGAGTTCCAGAGCAGCTATCTGCTGACTGGGTCGACCAGCCTCTTCCTGATCCTCGTTCCGCCGATCCTGACGATGAGGTGTTTCGCCGAGGAACGTCGAAGCGGATCTCTCGAGGTCCTGATGACCGCGCCGGTCTCCGACCTCGGAGTCGTGCTCGGTAAGTGGGGAGCCGCGTTCGCGTTCTTCGTCGTGCTGTGGCTGCCTTCGATGCCAATCCTGTGGTTGCTCGAAGGTGAGAGTTACACCGGAGCCGATCTGTTCACCGGCCCGGTGCTTTCGAGCTACCTCGGCATGTTCTTGGTCGGCGCGATGTTCCTCGCGATCGGCTGTTTCACCTCGTCTCTGACCGACAACCAGTTGCTCGCGTCGTTGTCCGGGATGGTGATCATCTACGCGCTCCTCACCGCTCCGACTCCGTTGCTGCAGCTGATCGAGAACGCTCGTGTGGAGGGTGTCGACGATCCAGGCATCTGGTCCTCGTCGGTTCGCTTCCTGACCGACAATGTCTTCGAGCCTCTGCTCCAGCAGGCCTTCGTCAGTGATCACCTCGCTCGTTGGTTCGGGCGAGGGTTGCTGAACTCCGGCCAGATCGCGTTCTACCTCGCTGGGACCGGGGCTTTCCTGTTCCTGACGATGAAGTCCCTCGAGTCGCGGAGGATCGCATGAGTGCGAAGTCCGAAGCGCGAGGTCCGCTCCAACGGATCGGGCGGCGGTTCAACCTGTGGCTCTCCGCGCTCCTGGTGATCGTGGTCTGGGCGCTTGTGGTTCTGGTGGCCAACCGCCCAGCGCTCAAGGTCCTCTGGGACGTCACTCCGCAGCAACGCTTTTCGATCAGCGAAGCGACCGAGAAACTCCTCCGCGAGCTCCGCAATTCGGGTCTCGAGGAGCCGGTTCGGCTCGAGGCGTTCTTTGGCCCGCTGTCCGATCAGCGGACGGCCCTTGGTCGAATCGAAGGGCGGGTGCGCCAACTCACGAACGACCTACTCGATCGCTACGACGAGCTCGGCGGTGAGCAGATCCAGGTTGACCGCTACGACCTGCGTCGGGACCTCGCGACGATCCGGACACGCCGCGACGAGCTGAAGCTCGGCGCTCTCGATCGCTCGGTGCTCGTGGTCTCGATCGGCAAGCGGCGACGCATCCTGCGCGAGCTCACGGATCTCGCGGATATCAACGTTCCTGGTGGTGGGCAGCGTCTTCCCGGTGGCGTGCTCCCGCAGCCGCGCCTCGAGGCCTACGTCGGAGAAGAGGCCGTGTCGACAGCGCTGCGTACGCTGATGTCGAGTGGGCGACCGAAGATCTACCTCGTCACGGCCGGGGAGAACGTGTCGATGGAGGCGCCGGTCGCGGACAGCTACTCGAATCTGTTGAACATCCTGAAGGATGACGGATTCGAGCTCGCGACGTTGGCGATCGATGCCGAAGCGCGGATCCCCGACGATGCGAAGATCCTCGCGTTCCTCGAGCCAGGTCCGCTTCTGCCTCGGAGTCAGGATCGACTTCTCCAGTTCCTCCGTGAAGGAGGGCGGGTGTTCTTCAACCCAGTCCTCGGCTCCGTGGATTCACCGGCCGTCAACCCGCGCTACGAGCAGCTTCAGGCTGCGCTTGGGTTCGAGCTGCGACGTGGTCAGGTCTGCGAGGCGATCGTCGACAACCGGACTTCCTACCTCCGGGGAGGTCCGGATGCGACGAGGCTGTCACTAGTGCCGTCCGTTCACCCGGTGCTCCGTCCGTTGCGTGCGGCGCAGCGCGCCGTCGAGATGCGGCGCGCCCGGGTCTTCGATCGCACTCGTTCGGGCACTGAGCAGGGGCTTGGCTACGAACCGATTCTGCAGACGACGCGCAACGGCTATCGCGCGCCGTTCATCGGCGACCAGCGGCTCGACTACTCGCTGCCTCCGACGTCCGATGGGTTCGGTCCGCAGACGGTCGGTGCGGCGTTCGAGTGGCGAGACAACACCGACCTCTCCGTCAGCGAGAAGCCCGGCCGATTGCTGCTGTTCACGGGTCACTTGTTCGTCAACGGCGAAGCGTTGGTTGGCTACAACGGCGATCTCGCACTGAACATCTTCAACTGGCTCGCGGACCGGACCGAGCTGGTGACCGTGCGTGGTAACAAGTACCGGCCGCAGCTCCTCGAGGTGCGTCAACCGCAGGTCGAGGCCACCGGTAACCTCCTCATCTACTGGGTGCCCGGAGGTCTGCTTCTGCTCGTCGTGATCGCATCGCTCCGTCGGAGGTCTCGCTGATGGGGATGAAGTCCTCAATCGTTCTTCTCGGGCTCGCCTCGGGGCTCGGCCTGACTCTCTACTTCCTCGAGAATCGTACGGAGGACGGCGAGAACGAGCCGGTCCAATCCACCGAGCGCGCGATTCGGAAGAGTCGACGAGAGGCCGTTGGACTGAAGATCCGGGCGGCACGTGACGGCGAGACCTTGGAGTTCGAGCGTGATCCGGTCGGTCAGTGGTCCTACGTCGAGCCGATTCGCGACCGTGCCTCGAACGCGTCCATCGATTCGATGTTCCAGCAGCTCGAGGCTGCTCAGCTGACGCTCGATCTCGAGCCGGAAGCGGTCACCGAGGAGGCGCTCCGCGAGCGCGGTCTCGACCGGCCGGTGGCTCAGCTCGACATCGAGTGGGCGGACGCGACGGTCACCACGATCGAGTTCGGGGAGACCGCCTTGTCTAACGCCGAGGTCTACTTGCGTCGCAACGGGTCGAAGGCAGTGTTCCGAACGACTCGCGGACTTCGTGAGACAGTCACGAGTCGCAACCGAAACTCGCTTCGGGATCGGCGGATCTTCGAGACCGCGGTCGGGACGGTCCGTCGTCTGCGCATGACGCGCGACTACGCCGCCGTCCCACAACCGTTCGTCCGTTCGTCCGAGGTCGATATCTCTGTCCAGCCGAACGGGCGTTTCGACCTGACAACGGATACCCGCACGTCGCGTGCGGTTCCCGGCGACGCCCTCCAGGTGTTGCAGAAGATCCTTGGACTTCGAGCGACCGGGTTCCCGATCGGTGTGCCGGAGATGCTGAAGCCGGTCCTCACGATCGAGATCGACGGAGGGGTCGGCTCCGAACGAGTCGACATCTTCCCGGTTGGTGAGGCGTTCCTCGCGAGTTCGAATCGACGCCCGGTGGTCGTCGGCGTCGAGCGAGGAGGCGTCGATACGCTGATGGCGATCGACTTTGAGCGGCTCCGTGCACGAGCGCTCTGGACCCGTCCGGTCGAGGATTTCGATTCCCTGCGTGTCGAGGGGCCGGATCAGGTCGGTTTCACGGTCGGCGTCGGCGCGATCGGTCAGGTCGAGCTTCAGCGACCGGTCCGCTCGGGTCTCGACGGCCGAGCGATCGATGACTTCCTCGCGGCCTTGCGCCGCTTGGTCGCTCTGCCCGGGCCCGATGCGATCCTGGAAGACCCGGACCTTGCGAGTCTCGGCCTCGAGGAGGGCGCTTACGAGATCCAGATCCGATCGCGAGTGGGGGGGCGACGGAACGACGTCGTCCGCATCGGCAAGAGCGCTGAAGGGCGCGTGTTCGGGCGTCGACTCGAAGACGGGTTCACGGTCGAGATCCCGGCGGCGATCTATGAGATCCTCGAGCGGCCTTGGACGGACTACCTCGATCGACAGTTGCTGAACGGTACGCGGACGCCGTCCTCGATCCGCGGGATCCGGGTGATTCGTGGCGATGAGCGGAAAGACTTCCGTCGGGAGTCGCTCACGGGATCGTTCGCTGAGCAGCGGGCGGAGGAACTCGTCTACGCGATCCTCGATGCCCAAGCGCGGTCGATCCGCGAGAGCGACGTGATCGAAGGGCAGGAGCCCTTCGTCCGTCTCCAGATGCTTGGTCAGGACGACCGATTGTTGGTCGAACTCGGCCTCGTCCGAATCGATCGTGAGGGCAGCGGCGAGTCCCAGGTGTTCGGGCGGGTGTCTCAGCGGGACGGGCTGGCTTTCGAGCTCGACCTGCTGCTCGTGGACGCGATCGAGGCGCTGCGCTGAGCGCCGCTCTGGGTCACGTGGTCGCGTGGTGCCAGTATTCGAGGATCGCGCGCAGATCGGTCAACCGGTAGGGCTTGGTCAGGTAGTCGTCCATTCCGACCGACTCGCATCGCATCCGGTCCTCGGGCATCGCACTCGCAGTGACGGCGATCACCGGTGTATGCCGGCCCTTCGGATCTTCGACTTCCCGGATCCGGCGTGTGGCCTCGAAGCCGTCGCAGACTGGCATGTGACAGTCCATCAACACGATGTCGAACGACTCGGCGGCCAGCGCACGCAGGGCTTCCTGGCCGTCGCTGACGACCGTGAACGGGCAGCCGAGCATTTCGAGCATTCCTCGTGCGACGCGCTGGTTGACCGGGTTGTCCTCCGCGAGGAGGACCCGCGCGCCGAGGTTCTCCTTGGCGGTGCGTCGCGAACGCCTCGTCCGGTTGCGGTCCGAGTTCTCTCCGAGCGAGAGAATCGCGCGGCGGAGGTGTCGGATCGACGCTGGCTTGTCGATCGACTCGACGCGTAGGGCGTCGCGGAACAGTCGTTCGTCGGTCTTGCTCGTCGACGTGAGCGCGACGACTGGTTGCGGTTCGGTCTTGCTGCCGAACTGTGCAACCCGCATGCAATGGCGATCCAGGATCTCGCCATCGAGCGCGGCGTCGATGACGAGGATTCCCTTGTCTCCCTGAAGTTCGTCGCGGGGGGAGCTGAGCACCTGGCTCCGCAGGCCCAGGCGCTCGGCCGAGCGGATGAGGAAGTCCGAGAGCTCGGGATGTGCGGTCACGATCCAGAGGGTTCGATCGGGGAGATCTGCACGCTTGCCAGCCGCCGACGTCGCTTCCTGTTCGGCGGTCTGCTGGATCGGGATCGTGAAGGCGAAGGTCGAGCCTTGGCCCGGTTCACTGGTCACGCTCAGGTTGCCGCCGCTGTGTTCGACGAGCTGCTTGGCGATACACAGACCGAGACCGGTTCCGCCGAAGCGCCGGGTCGTCGATCCGTCCGCTTGACTGAAGGCGCGGAAGATCCGGGACTGGGCGTCCTTCGGGATGCCGATGCCCGTGTCGATGACCTGAACGCGCAGGAGTTCGCGATCGACCAAGGCTCGGATCGTGACGCTGCCCTGCTCCGTGAACTTGATCGCGTTGCCGCACAAGTTCGTCAGGATCTGACGGATGCGCGTCGGGTCGCCGAGCATCGATTCGGGCAGGTCGGTGGCGAAGTCGACCAGGAACTCGATGTTCTTGCGGTAGGCCCGCTCGGCGAGCATTCGCGCGGTCTCCTCGATCGTGAGCGAGGGGTTGAACGGGACCTGCTCGATCTCGAGATGACCCGCTTCGATCTTCGAGAAGTCGAGGATGTCGTCGATGATCCCTAGCAGCGATTCTGCGGACCGTTGCAGGGTCTCGACCGAGCGCCGCTGATGATGCGACATCTCGGTGCCGAGCAGGATCTCGGCCATGCCCAAGACGCCATTCATCGGCGTCCGGATCTCGTGGCTCATGTTGGCCAGGAACTCCGACTTCGCCTGGTTGGCGGCGTTGGCGGTGTCCATGGCGGTGGTCAGGTCCGCGTTCACGATCTCGAGCCGTTCCATCGCGACCTCGAGCTCCGCGGTGCGTTCCCGCACGCGCGACTCCAGCTCGGAGGCCGCCTGGAAGATCGAGAAGTCGTTCCCCTGCAGGTCCACCGTGCGCTCGATGCGACGCATCAAGACGGTGTTGACCCGCTCCAGCCGGTCGAGCTCCTTCTGGAGGTCGCGCACGTTCTTCGTGCTCTCAGCCATCGTTTTCGTCCAGACCACCGATCGCGAGACCCGTGAACGTCTGGTTCACGTGCATCCGGTGGAACTGCTCTCCGTAGGTCGAGAAACCGACGATGTTGAATCGCTCGAAGAGGCTCTGCAGGCGGGGACCGAGGGCCTTCCGATCTGATTCGAGGCGTCGCAGGATGCAGTCGAAGGTCAGAACGGCTTCGACTTCGCCGAGCTTGGCCTCGACATCGTTCAGCGCGCGATCGAGGTCGTCGACCATGTCGACTCCCCGGGCGACGGTCAGCACCGAGCCTTCCTCGATCGCGCAGAAGAAGTGCAGACGGCCCTGCTCGTCGACTCGTTGAATCGATCGCACGTAGTAGAGACCACCGATCTTCATCACGACTGGGTGCGCAGCGAAGACGAGTGGGGTCAGTTCGGCGCCCTCGAGTCCGACAGCCCGGGCGTATTCCTCACCGGCGACCAGGCCGTTGATCTCAGACACGATCCGCTTGGAGGACTCCGCGCCGGTGACGACGAGGCGTTCGGTGGTGCCGACGAAGTGCTGCGTCTTGAAGACGTGGAACGGGCGGCGGCAGCTGAGCAGAGCGACCGCGGCGGTGTCCGTGCGGAACTCACCATCGATCAGGATGTGGGTACGGCCGAAGTTCGTGCCGTCGCCGGCCGAGCCGCCGAGCAGTGGGACTTTCGATACGAGCGGCTCGAGGGCTGCGAGCACGAGCTCTTCGCGGACCGACAGCCCGTCGATCAGGAACAGCGAGAAGTCCGGCTCGGTCCCGAACTGCTCCTGGAACGATTCGATCGCGCTCGTAGCGAGGGCCTGGCCCGAGGTGAGTTCGAAGTCCTCCAGGTCCGGAATCTCAGTGATCGACGCGTCGAACGTGTCGGCGCGGAACGCCACGGCGGTCACCGATCCGTTCGCGTAGCCCATCGGCGTGACCTCGCCGGCGGTCGTGCAGCCGACGATCTGTGTGTCCGCGAATTCGTCGGACAGAGCCTTCGCCAGCGGCGGGAGGTCGCGGTCGTGGGAGACGAAGAGAGCGATCAGGGCGTTCTTCGCGTCTCCGAGCTTCGAGCGGAGTTCGGTAGCCGCGGCCCGCGGGTCGCGTTCCTGGGTCGTCGCGTCCTGGAGAGTGCGAGCAGTCTGAAGTTGCGTCATCGGGGTAGTCCTCGGTCGGTCGCTACCCATCAGTCATCGGGTTCCGGTCCCTGAGACCTCGATGAGGGCTTTCCCGCGATTTGGGCCTTCCCGCGATGTGGGGCGAAGAGTCGCTACGGCTCCGCCGATGGGTGAGGGAGTTTGCCAGTCGGGCAATCCCGCGGAATCCTGGTCAGTCGGCGTGCTAAGGTCTCCGGCATGGGTGGTTTCTTGCGGTCGTCCCGACTGGTCGTCGGGATGGGCCTGGCGGTTTCTGGCGCTCTGTCGCTTTCCAGCTGTTCGACGGGCCGTGACCCGCTCGATCTCTCGACGAACGAGGCGCTCTACCGCCCCGTCGGCTACGAGGTGCAGGTTCCGACCGATCGCCCTCTGGCGCTCCTCCCGATCGCCGACCAGCGGGGGACGATCCCGTTCGAAGCCAGCGACTCCGCTTATCCGGTCCAGTGGATGCCGGATGCTGCATGGGCGCGTTCCATGCCGGTGATGGTCCACGAGGTCCTGCTGCGAGAGCTGCAGAACTCGGGTCTCGCGACCAGTGTGCGCTCGGTGCCTGCTCCCGCTGCCGAGGAAGTCCTGCTCGAGATCCAGCTCCTCGATGCGCGTTCGGGTTGGGAAGAGCGAGAGTACGGTCGTCGCGCGGTGGCTTCAGCAGCGTTCCGCGTGGTCATCAAGGACTCGGCGAACGGACTCGGTTCTCGGGCGATCCTCGTCGACGAGACGATTCAGCAGCAGTACTTCTCACGCGTCGATCCGCATCCGCCCCTGCAACCGCAGTCGTTCGGCGCCGCGCTGCGCGGAGCGGTGCTCAAAGCGCTGCAGTTGCTCGATGTCTCGAACGCGACGCGGTCTGGACTCGAGGCTCCGACCGAGCTGCCGAACTTCGACGGATCCGAGGATGAGCCGTCGAACCCGTTCGGTTCGCGTGGCACGGATCGCTGAGGACGGGGCTGCCCAGAAGGGTGGCGCCGTAAGCGCGTGAAGGAACAACTCGGAGGAGTCCCTGATCCGGCGGCCGAGACGCCGCCGAAGATCGATGTCGAGTCCCTGGTCGGTCGTCTGCTCGGCCGAGCGGAAGGCTCGCCGACGACCGAGGACCGCGATCTCCGTGGCCAGGAGTTCGGCACGATCGAGGCCCATCACCGCACCGAGGCACGGTCGGCTCGCTTCGAGCGTTGGCCCGAGTGGGTGGAGCCGCGTCTTCGGCGGGCGTTCGAGGTTCGCGGGATCGACCAGCTCTACCTGCACCAGAGGCAAGCTGCCGATCGCTTGCACGGAGACGAAGGTGGCCCGCGGGACACGGTCGTCGCGACACCGACCGCGTCGGGCAAGTCTCTGTGCTACCACCTCCCGGTTCTGGACGAGTTGTTGCGCGACCCGACCAAGGCGCGGGCGCTCTACCTGTTCCCGACCAAGGCGCTGGCTCGGGACCAGATGGCCGAGCTCGAAGATCTGCTCACGGTCGCGGAGAGCGAGGAGCGGCGACTCACCGTCGCCGTCTACGACGGAGACACGCCGCCGGCGACGCGGCGGGCGCTCCGCGAGGCGGGGCATCTCGTCATCACGAACCCGCACATGCTCCACTCCGGCATCCTGCCGAACCACACGAAGTGGCAGGGGCTGTTCAAGGGGCTGCGCTACGTCGTCCTCGACGAGGTGCACACGCTGTCGGGTGTTTACGGCAGTCATGTTGCGAATGTGATTCGGCGACTGCAGCGCATCTGCCGCCACTACGGATCGGATCCGGTGTTCTGCGCCTGCTCCGCGACGATCAGCAATCCGGCGGATCACGCGAAGCGGCTCCTTGGTCGGCCGGTCTCCCTGGTCGACGAAGACGGCTCGCCGCGAGGCCCGAAGCACTACGCGTTCGTCAATCCGCCGCTCGTCTCCGAGGCGTCCGGAACGAGGTCTCCGGCTCTCGAGGCTGCCCGGCAGTTCGGTGGCCATCTCGTGGCCTCCGGCCTGCAGTCGATCTTCTTCACTCGTTCGCGCCGCGCGACCGAGGTGCTGACGAAGTATCTCCACGATGAGGCGAAGCGACGCGGTCTGCCGACGCAGTCGATCGCGGGCTACCGTGGCGGCTACCTTCCCGAGCTTCGACGCCGGATCGAGCGGGGGCTTCGCGACGGCTCGATCGAGACGGTCGTGTCGACGAGTGCGCTCGAGCTCGGGATCGACATCGGCAGTCTCGATGTCTGTGTGCTGATCGGCTACCCGGGAACCGTCGCGAGCACGATGCAGCGAGCCGGTCGTGTCGGCCGACGCCACCGCTCGAGTCTGGTCGTGATGATGGCTCGTTCGTTCGCGATCGACCAGTTCCTCTGCAACGACCCGGGTTTCCTGTTCGACGCGCCGCGCGAAGCCGTCGCGATCGATCCCGACAACCCGGTCCTGCTCGCGAACCACCTGAAGTGCGCGGTCTTCGAGATTCCGTTCGAGGAGGAAGGACCGAATGGTCCCGAGTCGTTCGGCGGTGCCGAGGGGGTGCGAGACATCCTCGACTTCCTCTGCGACGACCTGCGGGTGACGATGCGGCAGGGAGGACGAGTCCACTGGGCGGATCTGACCTTCCCGGCTGAGGGTGTCGCTCTCGGTACCGCCGACATGGACAACGTCGTGATTCACGATCGCGACACCGGCAAGGTTCTCGCTGAGATCGATCGGGCCTCGTCGATCACCGAGGTCTACGAAGGCGCGATCTACGGGCACCAGGGCGAGCAGTATCTCGTCGAGGAATTCCGCTACGACGATCGCCGTGCCTATGTGCGCGCCTGTGAAGTCGACTACTTCACCGAGGCGGACGTCGAGACCGAGCTGACGGTCCTGCACCAGGACGAGACGCGTTCGTTTCCTTGCTACGACGCGCATCGCGTCGAGGTGCACGTCTCGACGCTGGCCAAGGCGTTCAAAAAGGTCCGCTTCTACACCCGCGAGAATGTCGGGATCGGGGAGATCGATCTTCCGCCGGAAGAGTTCGAGACCGAGGCCTGCCTGTTCACGATCGATCGGGAGAAGGCTCATCGAGTCGGGCTCGGTGAAGGCGCCGAGGGTGGAGGGCTGCGAGGAGTCGCGGAGCTCATTCACGGTTTGGTTCCGCTCTTCGTTCGCGTCGACCCCGGCGACGTCGGCGTGACGTCCGAGCTGCTCCACCCGCACTTCGAGCGACCCGCGATCACTGTCTACGACCGTGTGCCGAACGGGGTCGGACTCAGCGAGCGCGTGTTCAAGAAGCACCGAGAGATCTTCGAGGCGGCGCTCGGAGTCGTCGGGCGGTGTATCTGCCTCACCGGTTGTCCGGCCTGCATCGGCCCCGGAGCGGGCCAAGGTCGCCACGGCAAAGCGCGCGCATTGGCCATCCTGCGGCTTCTGATCGAAGGGGAGTAGATTCGCGATGGTGAAGCGAAGCGCACGCGACCGACTTCGCCGAGCGAATGGGCTCGACGACGGCTCCGCAACGAAACGGGACGCGGAGAAGCCGCAGGCTGCTCCGGTGCGCGGAGGAGCGTCCCTGCGCGCGTATCTGCAGCAGCGTGCGGACCGTGGTCGCCGGAGTGCGATGCGCCCGACGGAGCCAGTCGAGCTTCCCAAGGGTCGAGAGATCGAGAACGACTTCGGCCGATTCTTCCTGCGACGCATCGAAGTGCCGTTGAGCGAGCACCATGGCCGACATCGGTTCGAGCACCTCGCCGAGGTCGATTGGGATCGAGTCGCGCATTGGGCGAAGGACGAGGCGTTCCGATCGGCGGAACTCTCGGACTGCCTGTTCCTCGACACTGAGACCACCGGCTTGTCAGGCGGGGCGGGAACGATGGTCTTCCTCACCGGGCTCGGGTTCGTCGAGGGAGAGCACTTCGTCGTCGAGCAGGCGTTCCTTCGTTCGATGGAGGAAGAGCGTGCTGCGCTGCTTCACGTCGCGCAGCGAATGGAGGAGTTTCCCGTGCCGGTGACCTTCGTCGGGAAGAGCTTCGATCGCCATCGGTTGCAGAGTCGGATGGTGCTGCACGACATCGAGTCTCGAGTTCTGACCGAGCGGCACCTGGATCTCTACTGGTGTGCGCGGCGAGCGTGGAAAAGGCGGTTGCCCGACACCAGGCTGCGGACGGTGGAGGAGCGTCGACTGTTCGTGGTTCGCGACGACGACCTGCCCGGCAGCGAAGCACCGCGAGCTTGGATCGACTGGCTGCGCGACGGCACGGGACCGGTCGATCGCGTGCTCGAGCACAACCGCATCGACGTCCTGTCGCTCGGGACGCTGCTCGTCGAGATCGGCTTGGCGTGACCGAGGGGGGCTCGGAGCTCTCGACGCCGAGTCGATTCTCAGCTCGATTTGGCGACTTCGCTCGGCGTGTCCCGGAGCTCCCGTCGGATTTGCTCCGCCCAACGCTTGATCCGGTCGTCAGTCAGGTCGGCTTGGTTCTCGATGTCGATGGGTAGCCCCAAGAAGGACTTGCCGCCATCGCACAGGGCCCTCGAGTCTGAGTAATCGTACCCGTCTACGGGCCACTTGCCGATCAGTCCGGCGCCTCGAGGGCCGACCTGTTCCCATAGGATCCCGAAGGCGTCAACGAATGTGTCGTGGTAGCCGATTCCGTCACCACAGCCGAAGAACCCGATTCGCTTGCCGGTCCAGTCCTGCTCGGCCATCTCCTCCGCACGAACTTCCCAGTCGTACTGCAGCTCGCCGATGTCCCAGGTGGACACGCCGGCCAGGACTACGTCGTAGGTCATCATCTCGCCGATCGGCAGAGAGTCGACGTGACAGTGGGTCGTGATCAGGTCGCCGAGCTCCTTGTGAAGCTGATCAGCGGCGACCTGGGTGTTTCCGGTCGTGCTCCCCCAGACGATTGCAACTCGCATGAGGGACAGTATAATGAGAATGCGTCTCACTCTCAATCATGAGTTGACGCGAAAACTCTGACTTGGTGCCGAGCGTAGTCCGGGGGTCTAGGCTCCTCCGGGCGTCGGTCCATCTCGCACGACTCTCGCCTCTTCATCGAATGCTGACTTCCACCAGACTTTGGGTTCTTTCCATCTTCGCTCTGTCCGTCGTGTTGTTCGCGACGAGTTGCGACTCCGCCTCTGATGAAGTCGGGGCGGCAGAGACGGGTCCGGGGTACCAGGTCGTTACCACCTGCGGGATGGTCACGGACCTCGTGCAGCAAGTCGTTGGCGATCGCGGCGAGGTGACCGGGATGATGCGCAACGACGTCGATCCCCACACCTACAACCCCACTCGCAACGATGTCGCGTTGCTCGAGTCCGCGGACGTGATCTTCTACAGCGGCCTCAACCTTGAGGCGCGGTTGGCTGACACGCTGGTTCGGATGGCCGGGGACGGGAAGCGGATCGCGCCGCTGACTCGCGCGATTCCCGCGGATCAACTGCTCGAGCCGGAGGAGTTCGAGGGGCACTACGATCCGCACGTCTGGAACGACGCGTCACTTTGGGCCAGTGCCGTTTCCGTCATTCGGGAGACGCTCATCGCGCGCGACCCGGAAGGTGCGGATGGCTACCGCGAGCGCGCGGCGAGCCTCAAACAGCGGATTCTGGCCGTGCACGAATACGCCAAGGAACGGTTGGCGACGATCCCGCAGGATCGGCGAGTTCTCGTGACTGCGCACGACGCGTTCAACTACTTTGGCCGTGCTTACGGCATCGAGGTGTTCGGTGTGCAAGGTGTGACGACCGAGCACGAGGCAGGCCTCGCCGAGATCAATTCACTCGTCGATATGCTGGTCACGCGCAACATCGGTGCGATCTTCGTCGAGCAGGCGTTTTCGACCGACCACGTCGAAGCGGTCGTCGAAGGCGCGCGTGCCCGCGGCCATGATGTGGTGGTCGGCGGAACGCTCTACAGCGACGCGTTGGGTAACTCGGGTACCTACCGCGGGACCTTCGTCGGCATGGTCGACCACAACGTGACGCTGATCACGCGGGCTCTCGGTGGCGAGGCACCGGAAGGCGGATTGCACGGAGACCTCACCCCGTGATCTCTCGCGGCGGCGCGCCCGCTTG
>JBCBZB010000027.1:0-54057 GCA_039815565.1 Planctomycetota bacterium | reverse complement strand
GACGACGCGCTCTTCGACGCTCTCTTGGGACACGGGAGGAACCTCGTTGGTGAGTTGCAGGGATGTGAGAAAGCCCAGGAGATTGGCCGGTCAGCGGGGATTTTCCAGCGAATTCCCCCGCCCCGGCGGCCTCTTCGGACCTTCAGGGGGGTGTTCCGGACATCCGGAACGGTAAGAAGCAAAGACTAGGGATCGGATCAGCTCGACATGCCGCCGTCGACACTCAAGACCTGACCGGTGACGTAGGCACCGGCATCCGAAGCCAGGAAACGGACAGCCGCCGCGATCTCCCGCCCTTCGCCGAAGCGCTTGAGTGGAATCTGATCGAGGGACTTCTCGCGGACCTTCTCGTCGAGCTCCGCGGTCATGTCGGTCTCGATGAAGCCAGGGGCGAGCACGTTCGCGGTGAGGCCACGGGAGCCGAACTCGCGCGCAACCGACTTCGTGAACCCGACCAGTCCGGCCTTACTGGCCGAGTAGTTCGCCTGGCCCGCGTTGCCGCTCAGGCCGACGACCGATCCGATGTTGATCAGCCGCCCGTGCGCCGACTTCGTCAGGGGACGCAGGAAGGCTTTGGTCACCAAAAACGGACCACGCAGGTTCACGTCCAGGACACTGTCGAACTCCTCGGGCGACATGCGGAGCATCAGGTTGTCCCGGGTCACACCGGCGTTGTTGACCAGGATGTCGACCGGCCCCGCCTCGAGGACGGTCTTGGCCCAGCTCGCCACGGCCTCCGCATCGGAGACATCGCAGGCGTACGCCTTTGCGCCTGCCCCGCCAGCATCTTCGATCGCACTCAGGGTCTCGTTGCAGCCACCCTCACGGGTCGATACGCAGTGAACCTCGGCACCCGCCGCCGCGAGCTCTACGGCGATCGCACGCCCAATGCCACGCGAGGCGCCCGTGACGACCGCTCGGCGGCCGGAAAGGGAGAAGGAAGAGTTGGCAGATTCAGACATGGTTCGAGGCCTCACCAACGGAACAGGGTGTGGCCCCAGGTGAGGCCAGCCCCGAAGGCGACGCAGCAGACCAGCTGGCCCGGCTCCATACGGCCGGACTCACGAGCTTCGTAGAGCGCGATCGGAACCGAGGCCGCGGACGTGTTTCCGTAGCGCTCGATGTTCAGGAAGATGCGATCCATCGACAGGCCGAGTTGGTCGGCAGCCTTCTCGATGATGCGCTGGTTGACCTGGTGCGGAACGAGCAGACCGAGCTGATCGAGGCCACCGTAGGGCTTCATCGTCGATTCGACGAGTTCTGCAAAGGTGCTGACGGCGAAGCGGTAGACCTGGCGCCCTTCCATGTGCACGAAGTGCAGACGCTTCTCGACGGAGTCGTGGTCGGTCGGAATCTTCGTCCCCCCGGCCGGCTGACTCAGGGCTCCTGCAGAACCACCGCGCATCCCGGCGCTCCCGCCGAGGAACTCACCACGCCCACCCGCTTCGTCGAGCGATGTGAACACAGCCGCGCCGGCGCCGTCGCCGAATAGGATGCAAGTCGTGCGATCGGTGTAATCCATGATCGCACTGAGCTTCTCGACGCCGACCACGAGAACGCGCTTGGCAGCGCCGGTGGCGATGAACTGCGCCGCGGTCTGGGCACCGATCACGAAGCCACTGCAGGCCGCCGCGATGTCCCAACCACCGGCCTGAGGGGCACCGAGTTTGTGCCCGATCTCGCAGGCGGTCGCCGGGAAGATGTAGTCCCCCGTGACCGTGCAGCAGAGGATCAGATCGATCTCGGTCGGCTCCAGGCCAGCGTCGGCAAGAGCTTGCTGCGCGGCCTTCGTCGCCATGTCCGAAGCCTGCTCTTCGGGTCCCGCGACCCGCCGCTCCTTGATGCCCGTCCGCTGGACGATCCAGTCGTCCGACGTATCGACCATCGACTCGAGGTCCGAGTTCGTCAGCCGCTTCTCTGGCACGTAGCGGCCAAGGCCTCGGATTCCGACCGGGATGAGTGAGGTCATGATGAACACAGGACACGTCGGCACGAACCCGACGTGGCGCCGTCAGGCACGCCCCTCCTCGCAGGCACCCAGAACGGACCGGGCGGTGAAGTCGAGGGCGTTGGCGATGGCCGATCCATTCGACCGGCCATGACAGATCGTGACCACACCGTCGACCCCGAGCAACAGGGCCCCGCCATACTCGGCGTAGTCGATGCGAGTTCGGAGCCGTGAGGCGACGTCGCGACAGGTCGAATCTTCGATTCCGACCTCCTTCATCGCCCGCAGAGCCCCACGAAGGACGAATTCTGCGCAGCCCTCACTGACCTTCAGGAGCACGTTGCCGGTAAAGCCGTCGCAGACGATCACGTCACAGACGTCCTGGAACACATCCCCACCCTCGACGTTTCCGACGAAGCGAAAGCCCTGGGGTTCAGCCGCTTCGGAGAGCTGGGAGCGCACCTGACGGACGAGCGGATGCCCCTTCTCGTCCTCCGAACCGATGTTCATCAGGCCGACGCGGGGGCTCTCGAGTCCGAGAACGTTCTTCGAGTGCGCCGTGGCCATCAGCGCGTACTGCACGAGGTCGTCGGCACGCGGCTCGGGGTTCGCCCCAACATCGATCACCGTGACCGGACCGTGGTCAGACTTGATGGTCGCGGCGATGCCCGGGCGACGGACATTCGGCAGCCGATCGAGCAAGGTCGTCGCAGAGGCCACCACATGGCCGGTCGAACCGGCACTGACGAATCCGGAGGCGCGACCCTCCTTGAGCAGCCGCAGACCGACAGCGATCGGGTTGCCCTTCTTGAAGCGAAGAGCGTCGACCGGTGACTCGCCGTTCAGGCGATCCGGGGCATCCACGATCTCCACCGAAGGGTCCAGACCCTGGCGGCCGACTTCCCTGCGGAGCTCTTCCTCGGGACCGACCAGCGACAGGGCCGACGAGTCGAGAAGTCCGGTCTCGATCGCGATCTTCGCCCCCTCGACATTCGGGCCGAGACCGTCGTCACCACCAGTTGCGTCGAGGACGATTCGGATCAACGAGTTGTGTTCCGCTCGGGACTCAGGGGGGATTCGTGGTCGAACCGACGCCGAGTGCCGCGAACGCGACGACTTCTGGTTCGCCAACGCCGGAGAGAGGCCCGAAAGCTCACTGTCCGGCTCGTATCGGGCCGCATCGACGACGAATCACGCGGCGGTCCGGAAACCGCGCGCGACGAACGCCTCCGAGGCCCGGGTGGTGTCGATCAGGCCGATCGACCCACGAGGACCTGACGGCCGCGGTAGAAACCGCAGGACGGACAAGTGTGGTGCGGACGGATCGCGGTGCCGCAGTTCGTGCACTTCACGAGCGCGACAGCGGTGAGCTTCTGGTGGGCGCGCTTGTTGCCGCGACGGGCGCGGCTGATGCGTCTCTTGGGAACTGCCATCGTAGTCTTTCGGGGGCGCGCAACCGGCTAGGCTGCGCAAATGGGAGCGGCGGAGTGTAGAGAGCCCGGACCAGAAGTCAATCAGCGTCCTGTGCCGATCGAGGAAGCCTGCATCTCGGCCGAGGGCTCTTAGAGAGCAGCCAACAGGGCCTCGCCGGCCGACTTGGCCTCGGGCAGCGCGGAGGCGTTCTTGCCCTTGCCCTGAGCCATTTCCGGTCGACCGCCACCGCCGCCGCCCAAAACCTGGGTCAGCTGCTTCACGACGTCCCCGGCCTTCAAGCGATCGGTCAGTGCCTTGTCGATCGCTGCGGCGACCAAGACACCCTCGGCGGATTCGACCAGCACGATGCCCGCGAAGGGCGAAAACTTCTGGCGCGCGCGGGTCAGCAGTTCCTGGACCTCCTTCATCTGGAGCCCCTTGGTCACCAGCAAGGCTCGGTTCACGTCTCCGCTCCGATCCAGGGCGCCCTCCAGGTCCCGAAGAACCGCGTCGAGGTCGGCAGCCTGAGCCTTCTCGAGTTCCTTCCGGAGCTTCTTCAAGTCACCGACCAGGGCATCGACCTTGGTCGGGACCTCGAGCGCCGGCACCTTCAGCTGCTGCGCCATCGCGCCAAGAGCCGAACCGGTCTCCCGGGCCAGTCGAAGCGCGCCGAGACCGGTGACGGCCTCGATCCGGCGAGTGCCCGCGGCCACCGCCTGGTCGGCCACGATTCGGAACTGCCCGATGTTGCCGCTGTTGCTGACGTGCGTCCCGCCGCAGAGCTCTCTACTGAACTCGCCGACCGACAAGGTGCGCACTTCGTCTCCGTACTTCTCGCCGAACATCGCGACGAAGCCGGCCGCGCGGGCGTCCTCGAGTGAGCGGATCGCGGGTTGGACTCCGATCGCGTCGAGAACGATTCCGTTCACGCGGCCTTCGACCGCGGCGAGCTGCTCCTCGTTCAGACGTTCGCCGTGGGTGAAGTCGAAGCGCAAGCGCTCCGGCCCGACCTCGGATCCAGCCTGCGAGACGTGCTCGCCGAGAACCTCTTTCAACGCGGCGTGCAACAGGTGCGTCGCCGTGTGGTTGCGCTCGGTCGCGCGACGCGCGCTCTTGTCGACCGCAAGGCACACCGACTGGCCAACCGTCAGGGCCCCTTTCTGAACCTCGGCCTCGTGCAACCAAAAGCCGTCTTGGGAAGCCGTCTCACGGATCTCCGCGCGACCCTCCGGCCCATCTGCGACTCCACGGTCACCGACCTGTCCACCACCCTGTGCGTAGAAAGGCGTCTCGTCGACGACGAGTTGTACTTTGGCTCCCGCGGCGGCCGAGTCGACCGGACGTCCGTCGACGAGGATGGCTCGCAGAACAGATTCGCCAGTCAGTCGGTCGTAGCCGACGAAGCTCGTCGTCGGGATCTCCAAGTCGCGAAGACGCATGCCGACGCTCTCCGAGAACACTTCCTCCGAGGTCGTGGACGCCGCTCGTGCACGATCGCGTTGCGCTTGCATCGCAGCCTCGAAACCGGGCTCGTCGACCTCGACTCCGTGATCGCGCAAGGTCGCGCGCGTGATGTCGATTGGAAAGCCGTAGGTGTCGTGCAGTTCGAACGCGAAATCGCCCGAGCCTTCGAGCACCGGATACTCCGCGTCCGCGACGCGAGTCGTCGCTTCGGGCAAGTCCTGCTTGGCCAGCCACTGAGCGAGACGCTCTGCACCCTGCCGGTAGACGCGTCGGAACGATTCCTCCTCGGTCTTGATCAGACTTCGACACTGACCGGCGTGCTCACGAACCTCGGGGTAGGCCTCGCCCATCACCTCCCCGACCGTGTCGACGAGTTCATGCAGACATGAAGTCTCGAGACCGAGCTCGAGTGCATCCCGGACGGCACGCCGCAGGATCTTCCGCACGACGTAGCCGCGCCCTTCGTTCCCGGGCAGGGCACCGTCGGAGATGCAGAACGCAACGGCACGAACGTGATCCGCGATGCGTCGCATGCGGACATCGTCGGTCGCGTCTTCGCCGTAGCGCTTCCCGCTGAGTGAACCGAGCTTCTCGATGTAGGGCTGGAACAGATCCGTTCCGAAGTTGTTCGGAGCACCGATCAACACCGCGGCGATGCGTTCGAGGCCGAGTCCGACGTCGATGTTCTTCTGCGGCAGGGGATCGAGAACCCCACCGTCCTTGCGCTCAAACTGCGTGAACACACAGTTGCCGATCTCGGTGAAGCGATCGTCCGGGAGTTCCTCCAGACCGTCGTCCTTCGGCAACGCCTCCCCTGGACTTGCGTCGAAGTAGATCTCGGAGCACGGTCCGCAGGGTCCGTTGGGCCCCTTGCTCGGCGCCTCAGCTGGCCAGAAGTTCTCCTTCTCGCCGAAACGGAACACTCGCTCCGGCGCGACGCCGATGTCTTTCGTCCAGATATCGAAGGCTTCCTCGTCGTCCTTGTAGATCGTAACGACGAGCTGATCCTTGGGGATTCCGAGCTCCTCGGTGAAGAACTCCCACTCCCAGGCGACGCACTCACTCTTGAAGTAGTCGCCGAACGAGAAGTTGCCGAGCATCTCGAAGAACGTGTGGTGACGCGGAGTCGCGCCGACGTTCTCGAGGTCGGGAACCCGAAGACACTTCTGCGCCGTCGTCGCCCGCTTGTGCGGTAGGGAACCGCGCCCGAGGAACATGTCCTTGAACTGGTTCATCCCTGCACCGGTGAACAGCAGGGTCGGATCGTTGGCCGGGACCAACGAATCGGAGGGCAGGCGGGCATGACCTCGCGCTTCGAAGAAGCGGAGGTAGCGTTCGCGGATCTCGCGGGCTGAGAGGGCTTGCATCGGATTCTTGGACCGCGGCGCTCGCTCAAGCAGCCGGCGGTCCGGAGGAATTGGCCCGCCAGTCAAGCACGACGCCGCCCGTCCGCAAGGACGGATCGGTCCGGAGTGGCCGCCAGGACACCCCGGACCGGTCTCGTGACCGAGACTCGCACGACGGGCGGGCCGCCGAGCCTCGGCTGTGTACCGATGTGGGCCGCCGTTCCGAAGCCGGTTCGAAGACCCGTCCGGAACCGCCGTCTGACCCGGAACCGCAGACTCAGGACTTCGCGCCGGCCGATGCGCCGTTACCCGTCGTCGGCTTGGTGCCGGCCGCGGCCTTCGCGGACTTCGCCGCGCGCGTCTCGGCCGGGTTCGACGCCTCGGCGGCCTTCGCATCCCCTGCCGACGCTTCGTCCCCGCTGCCGTGAACGAGCTCGGGGTGGAGTTTCTCGAGGATCTTCCGCCGGATCTCGATCGCCATTTCGCGGTTCTCGAGCAAGAACTCCCGAGCTCGATCGCGACCCTGACCGAGCCGAACGTCGCCGTAGCTCATCCAGGTGCCGGAGCGCTTCAGGATGCCTTGCTCGACCCCCATGTCGAGGATCTCGCCGAGCTGGTTGATGCCCTCGTTGAAGAGGATGTCGAACTCCACCTTCCGGAACGGAGGCGCGACCTTGTTCTTCACCACCGTCGCCTTGGTCCGAGCACCGGACGCGACTTCGCCTTGCTTGACGTAGCCGATCCGTCGAATGTCGATCCGGACCGAGGAGTAGAACTTCAGCGCGCGACCTCCGGTCGTAGTCTCGGGACTGCCGAACATCACGCCGATCTTCTCCCGGATCTGGTTGATGAAGATCAGCATCGTGCCGGTCTTGGCCACCAGAGCGGTCAGCTTTCGCAAGGCCTGCGACATCAGCCGGGCCTGGAGACCGACGAAGGTGTCGCCCATTTCACCCTCGATCTCTGCCTTCGGGACCAGGGCGGCGACCGAGTCGACGACGATCACATCGACCGCTCCGGACCGAACCAGCGTCTCGCAGATGTCGAGCGCTTGTTCGCCGTGGTCCGGCTGCGAGATCAGCAGACTGTCGAGGTCGACCCCGAGCTTCTTCGCGTATTGCGGGTCCAGCGCGTGCTCGGCATCGATGAAGGCTGCCATGCCGCCCTGACGCTGCGCCGCCGCGATCACATGGAGCGTCAGCGTGGTCTTACCGGACGACTCCGGACCGTAGATCTCGACGACCCGGCCTCGGGGAAGCCCGCGACCACCGACCGCCAGGTCGAGCCCCAGGGAGCCGGTCGAGATTCCCTCAATCGGTTCCCGCGTCTCATCGCCGAGACGCATGATGCTCCCCTTGCCGTGCGACTTCTCGATCGCGGCAAGCGCATCCTGGAGCGCCTCGGGGTTCTTGCCGTTGGATACCGGGATCTTGTTCGATCCGCCTTTCGCCGCCTTGACCATGATTCTTTGTCGTGTCCCTCCCTTGGGACAAACGGAACCCTAGTCGGAACCCGAACGGAATCCAAACAAAAACGCTCCGCCGCAAGCCAGTGCCGGGAAATCGGCGGCGGTCACTGCCGTCTCCGAAGAAATCAGACCCGGCAGCCGGTCCCGGAGGAGGCGCGGCTCAGAGCGACACGAACTGGATCAGCTCGTGGTAGCGCGCCTCGATGGTCTCGCGCTTCGCGTCCATGATGTTGTCGACGCTGAACCCCTCGACTGTCAGGCTGGCGGTGACGGTGCCGTAGGCGATCGCCCGCTTCATGTTGCCGAGGCTGATCGTGTTGCAGGTCGCGAGGAAGCCCATGAAGCCGCCCGCGAAGCTGTCTCCGGCGCCGGTCGGGTCGACGACGTCGCCCGTGGGGTAAGCCGGGAGTGCAAACTGGAAGAAGTTGCTGAACAGGAAGGCCCCGTGCTCACCCTTCTTCACGATCACCAGGCGTGGCCCCTGCGTCAGCAGCTTCCGGCCGGCGAGGATCAGATTCGACTCACCGGTCAGCATGCGGACCTCTTCGTCGTTGACGATCAGGCCATCGATCTTCTGGAGCAGGTTGTCGAGGTCCTCGCGTGCCGTGTCGATCCAGAGGTTCATCGTGTCGGCCACGATGAACTCGGCCTTCGGGCACTGCTCAACGACCGAGAGCTGGGTCGCCGGGGCGCCGTTCGCGAGGAACAGGAACCGAGAGTCCTTGTAAGACTCCGGGACCTTCGGGTTGAAGTCGCCGAGGACGTTCAGCTGGACGTCGAGCGTGTCCCGCTGGTTCATGTCCGCCGAGTACTTGCCACTCCAGCGGAAGGTCTTCCCGTCAGGGACGACCTCGATTCCAGCCGTGCTGATGCCACGGTCCTGGAACATCTGAAGATGCTCGTCAGGGAAGTCTTTGCCGACGACGCTGACGAGGTTGACGTCAGTGAACAGGGCGGCGGCGAGAGCGGTGTAGGTCGACGAACCGCCGAGGCAGGCTTCACGCTTGCCAAACGGGGTCTCGACGTCATCGAACGCGGTCGAACCGACTACGAGAACGGACATGGGCGCTGAGTCTGAGGGAGCGATCGCGCCGGCACAATGTTCGCGATGAAAGGATGCGGCCGAAGTTCGGAATCGAGGCAGATCCGACCGAAATCCGCGAAGGATCGGCTGGTCACAACGAACGATCACGCGACCGGATCGGCTACCCTCCGCGGCTGCAAAGGCCCGGTGTGGTGCCAGAGCTCGGCACCGATGCATAGGAACGCGCCCATGAGCGACATACGCAACACCCCGATCGGACTCTCCACTCTCCTGACCTTGGTCCTGAGCGGCCTCGCCTGCGCCCAGCCTCCGGGGACGGAGACACCCGCTCCCGAGTCGCCATCGACCGGCGCCCCCGCCGGCGAGGCGTCGACCGGAGAGTCGAATCAGAATCCAACGCCCGAAAGCCGTCCCGAGGGCCAGGCCCCGAGGGCCGAACCGGAGCAGCAGGACTCGGAGTTCCAACCCGCCGCCGAGGAGTTCCTCGCTCGACTTCTTCGCGGCAGCTGGGGCTCGAACGAGCCCTTCCCGATCGACTCCTTCGCGGGCTCTCTGCGGATCACGCCGCTCGGAGACGCGGCGGCCGAAACCGGTCGGGTCGATGCCGACCTCAAGGTCCTCTTCCGTTCTCCGACGAGGATCCGCTACAGCCTCGAAGAGAGCGGACGTCGGGTCGAACGCGGAATCGACGAAAACGGTCCTTGGGAGCGCGACGATCAGGGGACGATCGCACTCGACTCGCGGCTCGAGCTCGAGCAAGCCCGCGACGCCCTCTACGGTCACCTGCGTTCTGCGCGCATTCTCTGCGAGCTGCTCGACCCGGCGGTGGCCTTCGCTCAACTGCAACCGACCCAAGCCGTCGCAGAGTCTCGCTTCAAACTCGGACGCGAGGGCTTCGACGCAGTCCGACTCGTCGGTCGCATCAACCGCTGGCCTCTGTGGCAACCCGTCGAGGGCCAACCGGCCGAAGCACCGGTGGAGATCGAGCTCTACGCGCAGCCCATCGCGGGCCAGGAAGACCAAACGGAATCCCGCCTCCGACTCCGAGCCGTGGTCGTGCGCCCCTTGGTGCGAGCCGCGGGCGTCGGCGAGGAAGAAGTCCTGATTCCCGGCCCGACGACGGAGACCATCCTGCTGCGCGAGCCTCGCCCACTGACCGATGGCCCCCAGCTACCGACCGAGGTGTACATCTGCCAGGACAAAGACGCCGACGGCCCCGAGCCGACGGCCCCCCAGGCGAAGATCAAGATCCTCGACCCGAGCCTCGGCGAAGAGCTCGGTGAGGGGCGTTTTCGGCGGCCCAAGTAGGGGGCGCTGGAGTCGGAGCGTCGCTGGTCGGCCCGCTCGCGTCACGGGCCCGAACTGACTCCCACGCGTGTTGGGGAGAGGAGCCATCTCCCCGAATCGCGAGGTTCTGAGATCACCGGGGCGGGTTTCTGTGCACAGGGAGTGCGAGAGGCCCTCGGAGTCGCCGAGGGCCTTCGCGCATCCCGATGTTCCGACCCAGCCACTGCCCCTACCCCGAGTGCTCGATGCATCGCGAGCCTTCGGAAGACTTCTTCATCCGCCACGGCTCTTATCAGCCCTTGTGCAGGGCACACGCGGTGCCTCGCTTCCAGTGCCGTGGCTGCCGACGGACGTTCTCCCGCCAGACGTTTCGGCAGGACTACCGGGACCTACGGCCCGACCTGAATCCCATGGTGATGCTGCTGCTGACGAGTGGCGTTGGTCTTCGACAGACAGCGCGCCTGCTTCAGATCCGCCCCAAGAACCTCGCCGCCAAGGCCAGGAAGATCGCGGAGCACTGCCGGCTCCTGAACCAAAACGTCGCGCAGCAATTGCCAGCAGGCTCCACGCTCCTCATGGACGAGCTGGAGACCTACGAAGGGCGCCGCAACACCAGGCCACTGACTCTTCCGATCCTGATTGAACGGAAGACACGTCTGATCCTCGCCGCTCGTTCCGCTCCCATCCGACCGAGTGGCCCGAAACCCAAGAGGCGGCTCAAGGCCATCCAAGAGGACGAGCAGCGGTTTGGCCGGCGGCCGTCACGTTCCAAAGCCGTCGTCCGCCACGTCCTGCGAACCGGTGCGAGGCTTTGCCGAGATCTCCAGAGCGTCCTTCTCGAAACGGATGAGAAGACGACGTATCCGGGCCTCGCTCGGTCGGTTTTCGGCGACCGACTGATCCACCTCCAGACCTCGAGCAAGCTGCCGAGGAAGACCTGGAACCCGCTGTTCCCGATCAACCACACCGAGGCTGTTCTCCGAGACCTGACCGGCCGACTCCGGAGGGAGTCGTGGCTCGTCAGCAAACGGCGCTGGTACCTGAATTCCCACCTGCAGATCTACCTCGCCTTCCGCAACCTCGTCCGGCCGAGGTTCAACCGGGACGAAGAATCCCCGGCACAGCTGGCCGGCTGGCTACCCCGACGGCTTCGACCGTGGCAGGTCCTGTCATGGCGACAAGACTTCGGGCGGCGAAGCGGATATCCGCTGTCGATCCTTGGGGAGCCCTGGGCCGAGGCGCGTGCGGCGTGAGGCAAATGGATCGCGTCACAACACCGGCCGGGGTCAGTTCACGATCAGCGCAGGCGAGCGGCAGCGGCGCGACCCGCGTCCGAATCCGGCGACTCACCGACCGCCCGCTCCAACGCTCGTCGCTCACCTTCCATGTCCCCCAGACGCTTCGCAAGATCGGCGATACGCAGAGCGAGCCTGGCCTGCGACTCCCGGAACTCCGGGCTATCCGCGCTCGGGCGCTGGTCTGGGGATGCGCCCAGATAGGCTCGATCGATCTCGGGAACGACGGCCATCGCGACTTCGAGTTCGAGGCGCGCGGTTTCGAGTTCGCCGGCTGCTTCCGCGAGTTCGGCCAACCGCTCGTGTCTCACCCGGTCGAACGGGTCGATCGCGACACACTCCTCCAGGAGTTGCCGCTCCTCACGCTCATCGCCGCGCTCGCGCGCGAACTCCGCGAGCTGGAGCCTCGGCTGGTAGGCGCGAGCCGAACGCGCGCAGAACGCTCGCAGCTCACGGAGAGCGTCCTCGCGTCGATCTCGGTTCCGATACAGCTGCGCCAGCAGCAGCTCCGGTGACGAGCCCTGATCGGTGCAGGTCGGCCAACAGTTCTTCGCCGCCTCCCAATGCTCGATCGCTCCCTCGATGTTCTCCTCCGCGAGCAGCAGTCGACCGCAGTCGATCCGGGCGTCGAAGTCGTCCGCGCCGAGCTCGAACGCACGCCGATAGAAGTCGATCGCTTCGGTCGGACGCCCGCGCTCGCGCGCCAGATCGCCACGGAGAATCAGCGCACCCGTGTTCTGCTCGTCGCGAGTGACGATCTCGCGCAGGTGAGGGGCGGCGTCCACCGCCACACCCCGCTGTACCGCCGCCTGCGCGAGGATCAGCTGCTCCTCGATGTTGCCTGGATCCGCGGCGACCCGCGCACGGGCCTGGGTAATCCGCCGCTCGCTCCAACGAGGCCTCATGACCAGGTCTCCGATCTGCCCTTCGACATAGGCCCGGAACTTTCGGTCGAACTCGCGGGTCGACATGTCGAACGCGGTCTCGAACACCTGGGAGGTCGTCTTGTCCTCGCCCCAGAGACGCAACATCTCAGTGACCTTCGCGAATCCGTATCGCTCCTCGATGAAGTCGACGAGCTGACCACCGAGGTAGTAGCCGAAGAGCAGACGCGAGCCGCGGAACAAGCGGTTCATCAACCGCACCGGCGGGATCTCGTCGTTCGCCCAGGCGTCGAACAGATCGCGCTCCATCCCCCGTTCCCAGGCCGGGTTCTTCGCACCCTCTTCGTGCACCGAGCAACCCTCGGTGAAGAAGCGCGGAACCCGCTGGTTCGAGAGGTCGAGCGCGAGCACGTGGGCGTACTCGTGCCAGACCGTCGCGGTCCACATGAAGTCGTTCTGCCGGAGCACGTTGTCCGCCGGGGACACCAACGTGATCATCGGCCCGAAGCAGGCACCGAGAGCAGTGAAGCCGGTGAACCCGATCGTGCGGACCGAGAAGTCCGCCCAAGTCTTCAGGATCTCGACCCGAACCGGTTCCTGCGGAATGAACCCGTACTTCTCACCGAGCGCTTCGCGGGCCTCGATCTGGTACGGAATCAGGTAGCGCTGAAGAACGCCGACGTCGTCTTCGTGGACGAAGAAGACGAACCCATCTTGTTCGATGCGCTGGTACTCGGTCTCGATCAGCTCCTGCAAGGTCAGGAAGTTCTTTCGCCAGGGGTCGAAGAACCCCGGCTGAATCTCCTTCGCGCGTTCGAGGAGCGCTACCGCTTCTTCGGCGCGTCCGGTGTAGAGCAGGCTGCGCGCGAGTCCCTCAAGGGACTCGACATCGTCGGCCTTGACGTCGAGCGCACGTTGGAATGCGACGGCTGCGTCGGCGAACCGATAGACCGCGGCGAGTTTCTGACCGAGCACACGATCCGGATCAATCGTCCCGGGCTGCGCAGCGTCGGCGCGCGCGCGGAAGGCAGCCTCCTCCTCCGACTCGCCGAGAAGATGCGCGACGGCAGCCCGCATGCTGAGCGCCGGCACGGAGCCCGCGTCGACTTCCAGGGCGTCATCGAGGATCGAAGCCGCGTCAGGGAATCGGCGGTCATCGATCGTCAGCCCAGCTCGCTCGACAAGACCCGGAACCGAGTTCGGGTTGAGCTCGAGAACCCGCCGGAGATAGCTCTCGGTCTTACTCGGATCGAGGATCAGGTTGGAGCGGCGCGACTCGAACGCCAGGAGCAACGCCTCCTCCAGATCCCCGTGCGCTTCGAGCACCTCTTGGACCTCGGCTTCGGCGCTGTCGGCGTTCGCCCACTCGCCGTAGACCTCGAATCGGATCCGCGCGTAGAGGACCTGCGCGGGCCAGTAGCTCTCGTCCGCCCGCAAGGCCCTCTGGGCGTAGACGTTGGCCTGCTGAACTCCGGACGGGGCACCCGACGCGTGATAGGCCCGAGCCTTGGCCATCAGCGACTCGGCGGACGGATCCGAGCCGAGAGTCGCGTTCTTCACTTCATCGAACAGACGCTCGGCATCGTCGACCCGAGCGTGGTCCTGCATGAGCTCGGCCAGTCGAACCCGAAGCATCAAATCCTCAGGGCGCTGCTCGATCAGACCGCGCCAAACCGACTCGGCCTCCAAGTCCCGCCCACGACGCTCGAGGGCGGTTGCGTACAAGGCCCGCAGGCGGTGATCCCCACGGGCGGACTCGTCGAGTTCCGCGAACCCGTCGAGGAACCGGTCGTAGCGGCCCTTGCGGACGTCGATGGCGCCTAGACCCAGTCGACAGGCGAGGATCGCCTCGTCGGAAGGCCGTTCATCCCCCGGTCCGGCTTCCTCGAAATCCAGGAGGACGTCGTCGTAAATCTGCGCCGATCGCCGGAGGTCGCCGCGAGCAAGCGCCGCCTGGGCGGCCCGAACGTCTTCGGCCCAGAGGTCGTCATCCTCCGTCTGCGCGACGACTGCCCCACCGACGAGGAGGGAGAGCAGAAGTGTGCGGATCCAAGTCCGGCCTTGCAGCGGAGCGTCGATGGCGATTCCAAGCATCGGGGTGTTCAACGGTTAAGGGGCTCGCGATGCGCCCGGAATTTGGGACGCCGGCACCGAGTGCAGCTCGATACCCCGGTAGATCAGAGATCGTAGTCCCGGATCTTCCGATAGAGGGTTCGCTCGGAGATCCCGAGCAGCGAGGCGGCGCGCACACGGTTGCCATCCGTCATTTCGAGCGTGACCCGGATGTGGTTCCGCTCGACTTCGTCACTCGACTTACCGGCGAGGAAATCCCAACCATCGTGCTCGGTCACCTGAGTCACCCCGATCTCTGGCGGCAGATCCTGCACCGTGAGGATGTTGCCCCGCGCGCGCACGACCATGCTCTCGACCGCGTTTCGGAGCTCTCGGACGTTGCCGGGCCAGTCATAGCGCACCAATCCGACCATCGCGTCCCGATCGATCGAGTCGACGTCCTTGCCGTAGCGCTCGGCGAAGCTCGTCAGAAAGTGGTCGACCAAGATCTTGATGTCGCTCGACCGCTCGCGCAGCGGCGGCAGATCGAGCCGCACGACCTTCAATCGGAAATAGAGGTCGGAACGAAACTCTTGGTCTTGGACCTTCTGCTCGAGGTCGGCGTTGGTCGCAGCGACAACTCGAACATCCACGGTGCGAGACTTGTTCGACCCGAGACGCGCGACGTCGCGCTCCTCAAGGACCCGAAGGAACTTCACCTGTGTTTGCAGCGGCATCTCCCCGACCTCGTCGAGGAAGAGCGTTCCGCCATCGGCAAACTCGAACTTGCCTTCGCGATCGTGGAGCGCCCCGGTGAACGCTCCCTTGACGTGCCCGAACAGCTCGCTCTCGATCGTCCCCTCCGCGAGCCCACCGCAGTTCAGCGCGACGAAGGGCTTCTCGCACCGGTCAGACATCCGGTGCACTGCACGGGCGACCAGCTCCTTACCGGTCCCCGACTCCCCGGTGATCAGGACCGAAGCCTGCGTCGGAGCGATCTGTCGGATCACCTCGAGCAGTCGGATCATCTTCGGATCCTTGCCGAGGATCGAGGCCTCGTCCTCGGCCGCAACCCGTTCCCGTAAGGCGTGGTAATCGACGTCACGAGCGTGCTCTCCGAGGCACTTCTCGACCTTGGTGCGAAGTTCGCGCAGGTCGATCGGCTTCTCGATGTAGTAGCTCGCGCCCTGTTGCATCGCGCGGACTGCGACCTCCCTCGAGCCGTGCCCAGTCAGGAACACGATCCGACAGTGCGGCGCACGCTCCTTGGCGGCCGCGAGGATCTCGAAGCCGTCGCGATCCCCCATCACCAGGTCGGTGACGACGACGGCGAACTCACGCTCCTGGATCCGTTCTTTGCCCTCGTCGACCGACGCCGCTCCCTCGACATCGACGTCGAGCGATTCGAGCGCTTCGAGGAGCGTGTTGCGCAGAGCGTCGTCATCGTCGACGAGCAGGACGGCCGGGCCGACCTCGGGACTCTTACTCATCACGCGACCTCCGCGTGCTTCACCGGCAACTCGAGCGCGAACTGTGTCCCGCGTCCCGGTTCCGAACTCACGGTGAGCCGCCCGCCATGCTGCTCGACGATCCGCCGCGCAGTCGGGAGCCCCAGCCCGGTCCCCTGCGGCTTCGTGCTGAACCAGGGTTCGAAGATCTTCGCGCAGACGTCCGCGGACATCCCCGGACCCGTGTCGGCCACCGTCATGACCCAATGGTCGTCTTCGACGACGCTGCGAACCAGAACTTGATCGCCGGGTTCGCAGGCTTGAAAGGCGTTTCGAATCAGATTCACGACGACCGAACGCAGTTGAACCTCGTCGACGAGCAGCGGTTGGTCTCCTGCCATCGTGAACACTCGGAACGAGAGCTTTCGCTGGTGCGCGTCTGGTTCCAAGAAACTGGCGAGATCCCCGAGCCAGGTGTCGGGCCTGGTGGGAACCGGCCGGAGTTCGGGGATTCGCACAAAGCCGAGGAACTCCTCGAGGATCCCGTTCAGACGCTTGACCTCCGATTCGACGACCCCGAGTCGACGCTTGATCCGGCTCTCCCGCGGATCTTCCGACTCCCCGAGGTCCTCCTGGACGAGTTGCAGGTTCAGCCCGATCGTCGACAGGGGATTCCGGATCTCGTGGGCGAAACCGGCGAACACGGCTCCCAGCCGCGCCAGCTGCCGGAGACGGATCGTCTCCGCCCGTTCGCGCCGGAGCGCTTCGTCCCGACCGCTCGGGTCCGGATCCTGGTCTTGCACAGCCTCGTCGCTCATGGGACTTTGAAGGGCCCGCCGGTCCTCTCTTCAGGGCCGTTGGGGAGGGCCGACAGCACGCGGATCTTCGGCTGGTTGGGCGAATCGTCGTCCGATCGAAGCCCCGGACCCACGCCGCTCCGCAAGATGGAATCGAATCTCCGAACCCGCTCGCCCCGTTGCCATCGGCGCTTGGACGACCTCGAAACCCGCAGATCGAGCGAGGCTAGGGGCCTTTGCCGGACCGCCGGACGAGAATGGTTCATAGGTTCGCAGAGGTCGGAGCGGCCCATCGGACGATGCATCAAAGACCGGCGGCGTCCGTCCGGCAACAAGGAGCCCAGGCTCTCGCCCTCCAAGACCTGATCGCCCGGAGCCCCTATCCGCGCCGAACCCGAAGCCGGCTCTCGCGCCACTCGCACCGCAATTCGGAACCCGTTCCCTTGCCCACGACCAGGATTCCTCTCTCCGGAGATCAAGTCGACCCCGCTGACGTCACGCGCGTCGCGGAAGCCATCCGCGATCAGCGATCCGTGGTTCTGCCGACCGAGACCGTCTATGGCCTCGTCGCGGATCCCCGCTCGCAAGAGAGCCAGGACCGAGCGCGCGACCTCAAGGGCCGCACGCCCGACCAGCTCTTCACCCACCACATCGCGGATCGTGCCGCACTCGAAGCCCTGGTCGATCACGTCCCGGCGCCGATCGAACGACTGATCGATCGCTACTGGCCCGGTCCACTGACGGTCGTTCTACCCGGGATCGACGGCGCGAACGTCGGCGTCCGAATGCCGGCTCACTCGTTCACCCAGGCGGTCTTGAAGGAGTTTGCACCGAGCCTCTACCTGACCAGCGTCAACCGTTCGGGTGCACCGGATCTACTCGACCCCGATGCGATCCTGAACGAGTTCGGGGACTCGATCGATTTGATCGTGGACGACGGCCCCTCGACTCTCGGCCAAGCCTCGACCGTGATCCGTTGGCAGAGTTCCGGTGAGATCGAGATCCTCCGGGAGGGAGCGCTCAGTGAACGCGACATCTGGGAACACGCGGCCACGCGCATCCTGTTCCTCTGCTCGGGCAACACGTGCCGCTCCCCGCTGGCAGAAGCCGCCGCTCGCCGCGCGGTCGCGAAGACCCTGGGCACGACGGACGACCGTGTCCTCGCGCACGGATTCTGGTTCCAGAGTGCCGGCCTCGGCGCGGGCTACGGATCGCCGGCCAGCGACGGTAGCCGGACCGTCGCGAAGGAAGCGGGCCTCGACCTCGAGGATCACAGCTCGCAGCCGCTGACCGCCGAGCTGTGCGAGCAGGCGGACAAGATCTACTGCCTCGGCCCGTCACACCTCGCCGCCCTGCAGCAACTCGATCGCCGCATCGCGGAGAAAGCCGAGTTGCTGGACCCGGAAGGATCCGGCGTTCCCGACCCGTTCGGAGGTGACCTCGACATCTACCGCAAGGCGCGCGAGGCGATCACCAAGGCCGTCGAGAAGCGCATCAAGCAGCAACTCGCGGCCCTGGTCTGAGGCCCGCTCTCAGACGCCCCCGGATGGGCTAGACTGCGATTCCGACATTGAGCCAGACCGCGCCTCGCGCAGTTTCTCGACCTCCGCTTCGAGCCGACGAACCTTCCGTTCGGTCTCGGTGACCCGCCCCATCGAGACGATCGTCCGGCCCCAGTCCGTGAACTTCTGGATCGGCCACCCCAGGTAGCGACCCGGCTTCTTGAGTCCGCTGGTCAGCACGCTCGCACCACCGATCTGAGTGTGGTCTGGGATCGAGATGTGGTCGGAGAACACCACGTGACCGGCGATGACACAGTGCGCACCAATCGTCACGCTGCCGCTCAACGCGCAGTAGGCCGCGATGATCGTGTGCTCGCCGATCTGACAGTTGTGACCGATGTGCACGAGGTTGTCGATCTTGACGCCCTTGTGGATCCGCGTGGTGCCTAGCGTGGCGCGATCGATCGCCGAGTTGGCGCCCACCTCGACGTCGTCCGCGAGCTGCACGGTTCCGAGTTGCGGAATGCGTTCCCAGGTGCCCTCGAACGGCGCGTAGCCGAAGCCATCCGATCCGACCACAACCCCGGCGTTCAAGACGACTCGATCGCCCAGCTCGGTTCCGAATCGAACCGTCACGTTCGGACGCAGAACACAAGCACGTCCGATCACGACATCGTGCTCGACCATCAGAGTGCCCTCGAGCACGGAGCCGGCTCCGATTTTCGTCCGCGCACCGACGACCACACCGGGACCGATCCGAACCGGTTCCTCGAGTTCGGCCGAGGGATCGACCAACGCAGTCGGGTCAATCTCATGCTTCGTCGCCCGCGGCAACGGGAAGAACATCTGAGCGATGCGCGCGAACGCGGCGTCCGGAGAAGCGACGACGATCTGCGGCCGATCGACGTCGAGGAGCTTCGAGACGAGCAGCGCACCGGCTTTCGACTCCATCGCGTCCGCCTCGAACCGTCGGTCCCGAACGAACGCGATCTGCCGGGGCCCGGCGACCCTCAGGTCTCCAAGGCCGAAGATCTCGACTTCTCCGTCACCGTGCAGGGAACCGTCGACTCGAGCCGTGAGCTCGGAAAGCATGAACCGGATTGCGCTCATCGAGTGCGATCATGCAACGAAAGCAGGGCGCGGACCACACGGTCGCGCCACTGCTCGTCACCGACCGTACTCGGACCTTCTCCATGGATTTCCGGGAACGTCGCCCGCAGCACCGTTTCGGCCGCCTCGCGGACCGCAGGTTCGGGATCTTCCAGCAGGACTGCCAGGCACCGCCGGGCCCTCGGGTCGGTCCGCGCACCGAGCATCCGAGCCACCGACCTGCGAACCGAGCCATCCTGGTCCACCTCGACCAGACGACTGAAGACCAGCGGAGTCGGAAGGTCCAACCGCCACAAGTCCTCCCACTCGCGAAGACACGATCGCGGTCCACGTGCCGCGAAGACGACGTCACAGAACGAGGAACCTGACGCCGGGTCGAGGCAGGGACGAAGGCTCTTGGACTCGGCCTCCGTGAGCTCGCGATCACGTGCGACTTCGACGGCGGCTCGAGCAATTCGAACCGGGAAGGCGGCGCGCAGCGCGAAGGCACGATCGCTTCCGCCGGTCGCCAGGGCCAACAGCGATTCCCCGTCCGGCAAGACGGAGAGATCCTCGAGTGAAGAGACCTCCGGCGCCTGCGCAACCTCCCAACGAGCCGACTCGGGTAGGGACGCGAGCAGGTACGGATCGATCGCCAGGGCTTGCCGAGCCGTCCGCTCGCGCGACTCCGCGTCTCGGTCACCGCCGCCGAGGTAGCGAGCCAGCGCCGAACCGGGATCTCGACGCGCGTGGCGGCGGCCGGCGTTCCCGAGACCGGACACGGCGCCTGTGTTGACGTTCTCCAGGGCCGCTCGGAGCAGCGCTCGAAGAGCTCTCGTCTCCTCGAGGTGCAGCATCGTCGAGTCGGGATGCACCCTCCGAGCGAGTTCGATCGACTTCACTCCGAGCTGCGCCTGTCGGCCTCCGGGATCGAGGAACGGATAGACCCCGAGACCGGTCGCGGCGCGAGCCTGCAATCGGTCGACCGTGGTCGGCGACTCCAGACCGACGAGTTCGATCAGGTATCCGAGATTGTCCGTGAAGAAGGTCAGCTTCTGGGTGCTCGACCAGGCGGTGACACGCTCGACAACCGGCCGTGAATCGGTCAGCACCGAGCCCTCTCGCAGAGCGGGAGGGTCGGTGACGAGATGAGCGATCCGCAGATCCACTGCGCGGGCGATTCCCGCCTCGTGGAGTTCCCGTGCCGCGCGTCGTGGTGCTGCGCCCAGGCGCAACCCCGCCTGTAGCGGCGGTGGTAATTCCGATCGGGACCCGACCAGAAGGGTCGACTGATCGACGAGCCAGACCGAACAGTGGTCGAAGGCCTGCCCGAAAGTCCGCAGCAGCACCTCAAAGGTCTCGCGCGGAACGGCGTGCGTCGGAACCCACTGGACGCAGAGACCCTCGTCACGCAATCGGCTCGCAACCAGCTCGTAGAACTCGCGACTGTAGAGCTGTGCCGTTCTCGGAGCCTGCGGGAGCAGCGGCTCCATCGTCAGGAGATCGAGGCTGCGCTCGGCTCTCGACTGCAGCCAACTCCGGCCATCATCGAGGGTGACCCGGACTCTCTCGTCACGGAGGAACCGCACGCCGCGATCCGATGCGACTGGACCATCTCCGCTGAACGAGTCGACCAGGGACAGAACGGCGGAGCTGATCTCGACGACGTCGATGCGCCGAGCGTCCGGCCAGTCGACGACCGCTTCCGCGGTGGTCCCGGTCCCGAGCGCGAGAATCGCCACGTCCCCGAGCCCCTCCCGCAACAGGAAGGGTAGGTGCCCCAAAACGCGCTGGTAGCTGGTCCCCGGCCCGGTCTCCGCCGCGCGGAACTCGTCGGTGTAGAGCTGCGTGCTGTGTGCGCGCCGGTCGTAAATCACCGAGGCCGTCGTGACGGAGTCCGTCCGATGATCGAGCAGCAGCTGCTCGCCCGGCCGGTGATGGATCGAACCATCGAACGGGGCGACCGGTCCCCAGGGCGTTCCCGGCCCGGTGATCAGCGACAACACCAGGACCCCCGCCGCACAAGCGAGCGCCGGTAGGCGAGCGCCGAGTCCCAAGGCCACAACGACCAGGGTGACGGTCGCAAGCCACATCGGCCCAGAGACGAACACGCTTTCGGGATGAAGCGACGGAACGATGAGCCCGATCCACAGTGAGCCCGCCAACCCGCCAATCCCCTCGAAGAGCGACACCCGGCCGACCGACCGGACACGATCCAACCCGGATTCTGCGACCAGCAGCGGCGGCACAGCGCCGCTGCAGAACGAGATCGGGAAGGCCGCGAACAACGCACTCAGGAACGAGCGGAGTTGCAGCGCGAGGTCTCGAGACCCGAACCAGTCGAATCGATCGAGTCCTGCGGCGGCGACCCAGGCCGCCGGTCGACCCGGTTCCGCGAGACCCAGCACCACCGCGAACGCGCCAGTGATCAAGACGATCAACAACGTTCGCCCCCCGAGCCTGGCCCTCAGCCGGGAAGCGGCGATCGAGCCGAGTGCAGCGCTACAGAGCACCGCCGCGAGTACCCCGGCGAAGGTCGGATGAAACCCTTCCAACTGAAACGGCAGCCTCCGCAGCAGATGGAGCTCGTATCCGAGCAGTAGGAACCCGGTGCCGAACGCGAGAATCGGGATCGACGCTCGGGGTCCTTCGCTCAGCGGATCCGGAGGGACCTGGGCCTCCTCGATGCGGGAGGCCCCTCGCTGACCGAACGGACTGCCCAGCAGGCAGACGATCGCGGCTAGACCGTAGGCCCCCGCCGCGAGCCCCTGAACAGCCGTCAGACCGAGCCCAGGCAAGAGCCAGTTCGGCGCCCAGAGGGCCGCGACGGTCGCCCCGCCGAGGTTCAGACCGAACAACCACGCCGCGGACCGGATACCCGACATCCCCGAGAACAGCCCTGGGAAGGCCGCTCCCATCGCCAGAGCCGGAATGCCCGGGAACAGGACTGCCGCGAAGAGCCCGAACCCGCGCCCGAGCCCCGGAAGGGATCGGAACAGGACGTCGAACCCGAGCGCGGTGACCGCGACGACCGCGTAGAGCAACGCCGACCGCTTGAGCGGCGACCGTCCAAGACCACGATTGGCCGCCCACCAGGCGCCCAATCCGAGCCCGAGGAAGTAGAGGGCAAGGACCGCACTCGAACTCTCGGTGCTCGTGCCGAGCAACAAGCCGAGCCGGCGCTGCGCACCCGCCTCGACGAGTAGGCCGCCGAATCCGGTCGCGAGAGCCGCAACCCCGCGAGGCACGACCGTTCGGACCGGCGCTGCGCTCGTCACCGCATCTCCAGTAGGGAGGGAAACCGCCTCGGCGTCAGCCCTCGGCGACCTCTTCGCCGCCGCGAACAGCCGCCATCGCCTCTTCGGGGCTCTGGCTGCCGGCCAAGCTCGCCCGAACCTCGGCGCGCTTCAGCAACCGTGCGATCTCGGCCAGCGTCTTGATGTGGAGGATCTTCTTGGCACGAGGAATGACCAGGCAGACGACGACTCGGGCCGGTTGGCCGTCGACCGACTGGAACTCGATCCCGTCGGGAGCGATCCCGAGGACCCCGACGACGTCCTCGATGCCATCGACCGCGGCGTGCGGGATCGCAATCCCGTCCTCCATCCCGGTCGTCATACTCTTCTCGCGCTCGACGAGGGCCTCATGGACCGTCTCGAGTCGCGTCTGGGGCAGGGCGCCGGCCCCGACTGCGTGTTCCGCGAGGGCGCGGATCGCTGCCCACTTGTCCGCGACCTGCATCGGCAGCAGGACGAGCCGTTCGTTCAGCAGGTGGGAGAGCTTCATCGAGGGGCGGCCACGGATAGCGGATCCGGACAGTGGTGTCGAGTCTCGAGCGGCGGAGTAGGAAAGAAGGTCGATCGTTCGGAAACCCGCTCGACGCTTGGACCTGCGTTCCTCCGGAAATAAAAAGGCGCGGACTCCGTCCGATGCGCCGACCGTCTGACGCGAACCTACTCCGCTGAACCGGAATCCTTGGGCACGACGCCCAGGCCCGGCGAAGCGGGAACGAACGATCCACATGGGATTTCACCCGGACCAATCCTCGCAGCCTGAAGCCCTCGACCGACGCCCAACCGGCCGCGGTTTGAGAGCCTCGTCTTTCGCTACGACCGCCCTCGCACTGCTCTTTGCGCTCCTACTCGGAGCGAGCGGCCTGCGCGCTCAAGACGAAGACGAGACCGACGGTGTGCGGCAATTCGACATCGCCGACGACGGCACGATTACTCTGGCGGTGAACGAATCGACCGGTCTTGCGGTCGCCGAGTTCATCAAGCTCGCGCAGCGGATCACCAGTCGAACGATCGTCTTCAAGGACCAACCGAGCGGCGGCCCCCCGCCGACGGTGAACTTCTTCGGTGCCGTCAAGCTGCCCCGGGAGCGGTTCTTCGACTTCTTCCAGACGATGCTCTACATCGAGGGCTACGCGCTGATCGTGCGCGGCGACCCGGAAGATTCGTTCGAGCTGATCGAAGTCGTTCAGCTGACCGGACCGAAGCGCGCGGAGGTCTCTTCCGGTGCGCGCTACGTCGCCTACGAAGAACTGGAGAAGTACCGGAATCAGACCGGCGTCCAGATTCAGACGACGATGCCGTTCGTGCACATCAACGCGACCGGCGCGGTTGCTCAGACGCGTCCGTTCTTCGCCCAGGCTGGTGCTGGCGCCGCTGCTGGTGGTGGCCTAGCGCTCGCGCCGATCGGGGAAGACGGCCGCGCGCTGCTGATCCAGGGCTACGCGCCGCAGGTCTACCAGGCTGCTCAGCTGCTGCGTTTCGCCGACCTTCCACCGACAGTGGCACCGTACGAGACGCGTATCGTCAAGCTCGCCTACGCCGCCGGTGAGGAACTCGAGCAGATCCTGACGCAGGTCCTCGAGAACCGTCAGCAGAGTGCGGTCCGCCCCGGAGCCGGTGCAACCGGCGGTGCCGCAGCCCGCGCGAACTCGCAGGTCTCGGTCCTCAACTCGCCGGCGACCAACTCGCTGATCGTCTCTGGCGATCCCGATCGCGTGCTCGAGGCACTCGACCTGATCGCACGGCTGGACGTGCCGATCGAGCTGAGTTCGTCGAACCTGCAGGTCATCGAGCTCAAGAACGTGCTCGCCGAAGACCTCGAGACCGTCCTCCGAAACTTCATCCGAGAGAACGAGCAGGCCCAGCAACAGGCCCAGCAGGCGCAGGGCAACACGATCCAGAACCGCCAGCGCCAGACCGTCATCGTCGCGCACCCTGAGAGCAACAGCTTGCTCGTCTCGGGCAGCAAGAGCACCCTCGGCAACCTGCGACGGATGATCGAGTCCCTCGACCGCAAGCAGCCGCAGGTCCTCGTGCAGGCCGCGCTGGTCGAACTCTCGACCGACGACAGCGACACGATCGGCGTCGAACTCGGCCTTCTCGACATCGGCGGCGACGATTTCACCCGCCCCTTCGGATTCACGAGCTTCGGGCTCACGACCTTCGAAGACACCGACGCGGACGGTCTGCCGGACACGCGTCTGCCCGACTTCGACAACCCGCTGCTCGGCCTGACCGGTGGCGTGCTGTCGAGCGACGACTTCGCGATCCCGCTCGTCGTCAACCTCCTGGAGACCGACGAGCGGGCGAACATCCTGTCGCTCCCGAGCGTGGTCGTGAACAACAACGCCGAAGCGGTGGTGTCCACCGAAGAGAACCGCCCGACGCAGCAGCAGACCCAGGGGCAGGCAACGACCGCGACCGGTGTCGGTGACCCCCGAACCGCAGGTATCACCCTCCGCATCTCGCCGTCGATCTCGACGAACGACTACCTTCGACTGTCGATCAACCTCGAGGTCTCGCGATTCACGACGGCGGCCGACCCGATCACTGGTGGTGTCACGATCGCCCGAATGATCCAAACCGAAGTCACTCTGCCGAGTGAGTACACGATGGTGCTCGGTGGCGTGATCGAGGACTCGGTCAGCGATGCGGAGAGCGGCATCCCGTTCCTGAAGGACATCCCGATCATCGGCTGGCTCTTCAAGACGCAGAGCAGCGACCAGACGCGGACCAACCTCTACTTCTTCGTCACGCCGACGATCCTCGACGAGGACGACTTCACCGACCTGCAACGGATCAGCACGGTCACGAAGCTCGAAGCCGCCGAGTACATCGGCAACCGACGCATGCGGATCGTCGATCCGTTGTGGCAGGGCCCGCGCAACCCGCGTCTCGAGGACTCCGAGACCGGGGTCGACGAGCTCGACCGCTACGGACCCTTCGAAATGCCGTTCCTTGATCAGAGTGAACGGACGATCGATCCGAACGATCCGGACATCCTGAACGGCACGATCCCGATCGGACCGGGGTTCGGCCCAGGCGACGAGGTTGGTGAGCCAACCGAACCGAACCAGAATGGCAGCGGCTTCCGCGGCCCCGGCGGTCGCTGAGCCGAAGGCAGCCTCAAGCCTAGGACCGCCCCGAGCCCTGCTCGCGGGCGTTTCCTCTTCACGAGAATCCAGAGACCGAGCACGACCCGTCCGAGATGTTCGAAGACCGCATTCGCCAGCGCCTCCTGCAGACCGCCGGCCTCAACGAAGAGCAGATTCGCGATGCCCTGCGCCAAGAGCGCGAGGGTGAGACAACGCTGGATCGGGTCCTGATCGACCGCAGCTTCCTCAGCGAGGAGGACTGTCTGAAGTTCTTCGGAGACTTCCTCGGCCTGGAGTATCGGGAGAAGCTCGAGAACATCTCCGTACCCTCAGACTTCATCGAGAACGTCCGAGTGCAGTTCGCTCGAACGCACGGTCTGATCGCCCTCGAGTCCGACGGATTTCTGACCAAGGTCGCGACGGCCAAGCCGCTCGACACGAAGCCGATGGACGACCTGGCGACGATGCTCGGCCAGGAAGTCGAGGCCGTCCTCGTCCCCCGCTCCGAGATCGCGACTCTGATCAACCGCGCCTACCGCAACAAGGCGGACGGCGTCGACGAGGCACTCGAAGACATCGACGACCAGGACATCGTCGGCCTCGCGTCGTCGATCGAGGAGTCGGAGGACCTGCTCGACAACGCCAACAAGGCGCCGATCATCAAGCTGGTCAACATGCTGCTGTTCCAGGCGTTGCGTCTACGCGCCTCGGACATCCACCTGCAGCCGTACCAGGACCGCATGCAGGTCCGAATGCGCATCGACGGCGTCCTCTACGACACGGAGTCGATCCCGAAGAAGGCGCAGGAAGCGATCGTCTCGCGGGTCAAGGTCATGGGCAAGATGGACATCGCCGAGCGACGTCTGCCCCAGGACGGCCGCGCCTCGATCCGAATCGGTGACGGCGACGTCGACGTTCGTATCTCGGTCGTGCCCGTCGCAAGCGGCGAGCGGATCGTGTTCCGGATCCTCGACAAGACGACCAAGGTCTACGAGCTCGACCAGATCGGCCTGAGCGAGGACAACCTCAAGGCGATCAAGCGCTACATCAGCTATTCGCACGGCATCATCTTCGTCACCGGACCGACCGGCTCGGGCAAGACCACGACCCTGTATGCGGGCCTCAGCGAGATCAACTCGCCAAGCCTCAACATCCTGACCATCGAGGACCCGGTCGAATACAACCTCGACGGCATCTCCCAGGTGCAGGTCAACACAAAGAAGGGCCTGACCTTCGCCGCCGGCCTTCGCTCGTTCCTGCGACAGGACCCCGACGTGATGATGGTCGGAGAGGTTCGCGACAACGAGACCGCGGACATCGCGATCCGAGCGGCGCTCACCGGTCACCTGGTGTTCTCGACCGTTCACACGAACGATTCGGCGTCGACCGTCACTCGAATGCTCGACATCGGCATCGAGCCCTACCTCGTTTCGTCGTCCCTTCTCCTGGTCATCGCCCAGCGCCTGGTGCGCACCATCTGCCCGAACTGCCGCGAGTTCACCCGTCAGCCGAATGAGCTGATGCGATTCCAACTCGAAGAACTGCGCCTCAACATCGATCAGTTCCCCAACGGCGTCGCCTACGGCAAGGGCTGCGACGAGTGCTTCCAGTCGGGCTTCGCCGGCCGGCCGGCGATCTACGAGGTCCTCCCGATCGACCCGACGATTCAGAACCAGATCGTCGACAAGGCCACGGCCTCGGAGATCAAGCGCGGCGCCCTCGAGCGAGGTTTGAACACACTGCGCATGGACGGCGTCGACAAGGTGCTGCAAGGTCTGACCACCCCTGAGGAGATTCTCCGCGTCACTCAACTCGACGTGATGTAGGCGGGACCTCCCGCTGGATCGCCTGACCAACTGACCTCCGGAGCAATCCCCGTTGCCGATCTTCGAATACCGCGCCGTCGACGCCCAGAACAAGGGCAAGAAGGGCCTTGTCGACGCTGACTCGCCGCGCGAGGCACGTCTCAAGCTGCGGAAGGACCAGCTCTACGTCACCGACCTCAAGGAGCGGAAGACCAAGGATCGGAAGGTCCAGATCAAAGGCGTCACAGGCGTCGAGACCCCCAACAAGCGCCGCACCGAACAAGTCGCCCAGGTGACTCGCCAGATGGCGTCCCTCCTCCGCTCCGGCATCCCTCTGGCCGAGGCGCTGCGGATGATCATCGAGCAGGCACCGGACAAGAAGGTCGAGGCGGCCTACCGAGACATCCGAGAGAAGGTCACCCAGGGTATGCCGCTCGGAGACGCGGTGACTCTGCACCCCGCCTACTTCACGGAGCTCTACGCCAACATGGTGCGCGCGGGCGAAGCTTCCGGCGCACTCGACCAGGTCATGTTGCGCCTGTCCGAGTTCCTGCAGCAGCAGGCTCGATTGCGCAACAAGGTCGGCGCCGCGATGACCTATCCGATGGTCATGATGGGCGTCGGTGGCCTGGTGGTCGTCATCCTGATGACGGCCGTCGTGCCGGACATCGTCAAGCTGCTCGACAACAAGGGCCAGGAGCTCCCGCTCGCAACTGACATCATGATCGGGATCAGCGACTTCCTGCGGGATTCCTGGTTCTGGTGCCTCGTCGCGCTTCTGGCCGCGACTGTCGCGTTCCAACTGTTTGTGAACTCGGACAAGGGGCGCCACATGTTTGACCAGTTCAAGCTGCGTATCCCGGTCTTCGGCGACCTGATGCGCAAGCAGGCGGTCGCCCGATTCTCGACGACTTTCGCCACCCTGCTCCGTTCGGGCGTACCTGCCCTCCAGGCCATCGAGGTCACCAAGAAGGTCGTCGGAAACGTGATCCTGTCCGATGCCCTGACGAACGTGCACGAGCAGGTCATGGAAGGCACCGACCTCGCCACCCCGATGCGCAGCTCCGGCGTGTTCCCGCCGATGGTCTGCTACATGGTCGGCGTCGGCGAACAGGCTGGAAACCTCGAGGAGATGCTCGAGCGGGTCTCCGAGACTTACGACGAGGAAGTCGAGCTCGCCACCGCGAAGCTGACCTCCCTGCTCGAGCCTCTGATCATCGTCTTCCTCGCGCTGATCGTGGCCGGAATCGTCGTCTCGATCGTTCTGCCGCTCCTCGAGCTCCAGCGGCCGACCTGATTCGCCGCTCGCTCGTTGAGGCTCTTTGCCCGCACCGGCCGTCTCGATTTCTGGTCGGGCCGTGCGAAAGGCCTCCAGAGACCGCTCCGTGAACCGCTGAACGGGGCTGCCTGCGGGCTCCTTGCCCTCGCCTCCGGCCGTGGAGCCTTCGCCTAGGGGCATGAATCCGGGTCTCCCGCGCGGGGAGGCGCCCACGGAGCTCCGGTGACACCGCTGGATTCGCCCCGTCCCACGACGCCAGGGGAAGAACGGGTCCCAGCGCTCGTCGAAGCGAAAGACAGATCCGTTCCGGTGGTGTCCACACCGGCCCAGGGACCAACGCCCTGCTACACTCTTCGGACCGTTTCGGCCGACCACATGGAACGGACGGCCGTACCGAGACTCACCTGATGAAGCGCCTCCAAAACCTGCGTCAAACTGCCCGCGAAGCCCGCGACTCCGGCTTCACCCTCGTCGAGATCATGGTCGTGGTCGTGATCATCGGCATGCTCGCGACCCTCGTCGCCACGAACATCGACGTGCTCTTCGAAGATGCAGAGACGTCGACGGCGCAAAGCGAGTGCAAGACGATTCACGGCCAAGCGGCCTACTTCAAGCGGAAGAACCGTCGTATCCCGACGCTCGACGACCTGTTCGAGAAGGACGAGCGCGGTCGCGCTCTGATCCAGAGCGGTGGCCGAGAAGATCCCTGGGGCACTGCATACATCATCCGAGAAGACGAGTACCGGAACATCGAAGTGATCTCGGCCGGGCCGGATCAGATCGAAGACACCGAGGACGACATCGTCTTCCCGGACCGTGACGAAGACGCCTGATCCCTTCGAAGTACGATTCGTCGGAGTCATCGCGCTGCGTTTCGCAGCGCGACCGGACTCCAACCCGACGCAGCCCGAAACAACTATGACCAAGCCGATGCGAGATGCTGGCTTCACCCTCCTCGAGGTGCTCCTGGTCGTGTTGATCCTCGGAATGCTGTCCTCGGCGGTCGTCGGCGGCTACCAGAGCTGGGTACCCGAAGCCAAGCTGGACGCCGCCGCGTCGGAACTCAGTCGGTTCATCATCGAAGGTCGGACCGACGCGGGCTTGCGGAGCGAACAGATCTGGCTGGAACTCGACCTCGAGCGCAACCGCTACCAATACGTGTTCCCTCCCGAGCGTCGCGTTTCGTTTGACGACCCCGACGGCGAAGAGATCAAGGACGGCTGGACCGACCTCGAAGAGGGCGTGATCATCACCGGCGTGCACACGGTCGGCGGCGACACCCTCCGAGAAGAACGGGTGCGTATCCAGATCGACCGAAACGGCTTCGCGCCGAATACCGACATCTTCCTGATGCTCGACGACGATGATCAGCTCGTCTGGACGCTGCAGATGCGAGGCCTCGAGAACCGATGTGAAATCGTGAAGGACTTCAACGGCCGCGAAGAGTTTCAGGAGCAGGTCGAGGAGTTCGCTTTCCGATGAGTCCTGTTCGGCGCCCAATCAGTCAGACCGAATCAGATCAGGGATTCACCCTGATCGAGGTCCTCGTCTCGCTCGCGATCCTGGCGCTGGTACTCACGGTGTTTCTCAACATGCGGACGAACGCGGTGATCGATGCCGCGATCGCACGCGATTGGCGAATCGCCCGCGAGATCGCCGAGACCCAACTCTCAGAGATGGCGGCCGGGGCCCGGGAGTTCCCACCCGAAACCGGCGAGTCCTTCGAACACGAGGACTACCCGTACTTCCAGGTGCAGATTCTCGTCGGCGAGGACGAGATCAGTCAGGCGGAATCGGATATCGCGCAAACGATGTCGAGCATCAGCGAAGACGGCGAACGCTCGCAGGACCGCCGCGAGTGGCAACAGGAGCGCGAAGATCTCCGACGTGCGCGAGGTTCGGGACAGTCGCTCGACGAGTTTCGGCAGACCCGATTCGATGACGAGTTCGAGGAACGAGTCCCGAGTGAAGACGAGTTCGAGGATGTCGCCGTTCTGGTGACCTTTCCGAACCTGCTCTTCGACGGACCAGACGTTCCCGAGTACCTACATCTCCTCCTTCGCCGTCGCCTCTCGACGATGGCGATCGAAGGACTGACGCCCGAGCAGGCCGCGGACATTCGCGCCGAGCAGGGAATCGACGACGGAGCGACGAGTGGAGGCGGCTGAAGAGGCGATGACACACGATTCGAAGATCCAACAAGCAGCCCGTGATCTGGGCTTCACCCTCGTCGAGGTCCTGCTCGCGGTCACGATCGGCTCGATGGTGTTGCTGATGGTCACGCAGACGTTCCAGGCGACGCTGCAGACCCAGGACGAGATCGGCTCGCTGACCGCTTCGAACGCCGACGCTCAGCGCATCCTCACGCTCTTCGAGCGGGATCTCGAAGGCCTCTGGCACCACAACATCAAACGAAACCAGGTGCTGGTCGGCACCGACCGGCAGATCGTCGCCGAGGAAGCGGACTTCATCGACTTCCTGACGACCTCGGACGCCATCACCGGCGTGATCGACAACACCAACTCGCTGGCCTACCCATCGATCTGTGAGGTCGGCTATTGGCTTCGTCCGAACCCGCGGTTCGACGACCTGATCGAGCTGTGGCGCCGTGAGGACCCGCTCGTCGACGATGACATTCGCACTGGCGGTCGATTCCAGCTCGTCTCGGATCGACTGAAGTGGTTCAAGCTGACCTACTACGAGACGCTCGGCTACCGCGCCGAACCACGTGACGAATGGGACTCGTCCAAGGAGGGACGACTCCCCCGCCGGATCCAGCTCGAGTTCGAGATCGAACGTGACACAACCATCGGCGGCGAAGTGGGAGACCTCGAGGAGGTCGGACGGACCTACATCCGCCACTTCACACTCGATCAGCGCTACGAGGCGATCATGAACCAGGGCGTCGCTCTGGTTCCTGTCGTGCCCACAGGCCCGCCGTCCAACTCGGGCGGTGGCGGTCCGGGCGGTGGACCAGGCGGCACTGGCGACGCGACCAGCGTGACGACGAGCGGCGCGGTGTCGTTCACCGGCCAAGGGCAAGGGCGCGGTGATCAGGCCGTCTCTCGCACGCCGGCGACCACGCAAACCGGTCCGCGAGGCGCACCACCAGGACCACAGGGCTCGCCGCCGCCGGCAGCACCACCGATTCCGATCGACCTGCGCGACCTGTTCGGGAACGGCGGCAACGGCGGCTTCGGTGGATTTGGCGGCTTCGGCGGCTGAGCGATCCCAACCGCCTCAGAGCGCCGAGGCCTCAGGCCGTACGAATCGAGCGCCGACTGAATCCGACTCTTCCGCGGCTGAATCATAGGCCGTGTCAGAGGCTCGTACGCCCGCCCAGGTAGGGCTGGAGCGCCGCCGGTACGCGTACGGTGCCGTCCTGCTGCTGATGCACCTCCAGCAGTGGAATCAGAATCCGCGGGCTCGCGATCACGGTGTTGTTGAGTGTGTGGCAGACCATCGGCTTCTTCTGCTGCTCGGTCCGGTAACGGATCCCGAGTCGCCGAGCCTGGTAGTCATAGAACCTCGAAGCCGAGTGCGTCTCGCCATACGCGCCCCGTGACGGCATCCAGCACTCGATGTCGTACTTGAAGGCCTGAGGCACACCCAGGTCGCCGCCGCAAACCGCGACGACCCGGTACGGCAATTCGAGAGCTTGGAGCACCTCTTCGGAGTTCTTCGTGATCGCCTCGTGGTGCTGCTTGCTCCGGTCTTCGTCGGCGATATCGACGATCACCTGCTCGACCTTCTGGAACTGGTGCACGCGGTAGAGGCCCTTCGTGTCCTTGCCGTAGGTGCCGGCCTCCCGACGAAAGCAGGCGCTTCGCGCCACGTAGCGCTTCGGCAGTTCACTCTCTTGGAGGATCTCACCGGCGTGGATCGACGTGACCGGCACCTCAGCGGTGCCGATCAGGTTCAGACCGTCCTCCGGAATACGGTAGGTCTGCTCCTCGCCTCCCGGAAAGAAGCCCGTGCCAGTCATCACCTGGTCGCGGACCAACAGCGGCGGATCGACCGGGACGAAGTCCTTGCCGACCATGTGCTCCAAGGCCAGGCGAAGGACCGCATCGTGGAGCAGAGCAAGGTCCCCCAGCAGCATGTAGTTGCGGCTGCCGGCCATCTCGACTGCCCGCTCGGTGTCCAGCCAACCTCGCTCATGAGCGAGGTCGTCGTGGGCCTTGAGCCAGGAGGGCGCGGGAGTCGGGTCGCCGACCTGACGCACCTCAACGTTGGACTCGTCGTCTTTCCCTTCCGGCACGTCCGGATCGGGCAGGTTCGGCACGAGCAGTAGTTCGTCGTGCACCTTCGATCGCAGGTCACGCTCCTTCTGCTCGAGCTCCTGGATCTGGGTCTTGAGCGCCTTCTGAGCCGCGATGTGCGTCGCGCGCTCGTCCTCGCTCATCGCACCGAGGTTCGACTTGGCCGCGGTCTTCTGCTGGTTCCGGAGACCGTCGATCTCGGGAGTTAGCGCACGTAGATCAGCATCCGCCGCAACAGCGCGATCGACCGCGTCCGCGCGGTCGGGGAAGTGCTTCTTCAGGGCCCCCTGTTTGAAGGCCTCGGGGTCCTCACGGAGTCGTCGAATGTCGAGCACGGTCCTGGTCGTTCAGCGTCGCGCGGCCTCCGAGCGAAGCCGCGGGGCGGGCAGGATAGCCGCCCATCGGCGCGAACCGAACCGCGAACCGAAGGCTCCGCGACTCAGCCCGGGACTTGGGGCCGTGTGAGCCTCACTTCCAGATGGGCTCGAGCTTCCCGAACAGCTTGTTCTTCTTCTGGCGGAGCCCGATCAACTTGGCCGCGCCACCCTCGACAGTCAGTGCGGCGCTGATGTCCCCGTCGGTGTCTGGCACCGGGTAGTAGCCCGTCTCGACCCCGAGGTCGGTCATCGTGCCGGCGAAGGCGTTGGACTGTTCGGCGCTCTGGAGCGGCTTGAATTCCCCGACCGGACGCGCCCCCCGCCCTTCGGCGTCCTTGGCCGTCAGGACCTCGATCTCCGGGACGATCCCCCCCTCGAGGTGCGTGTAGATCTCGCCGGCAATGCCGCGGATCCGCAGAGACGCAGCGTGGATCTGCACATCCTGGTCCTGGACGTCCCGCTCGTAGTCGAGCCGGAACGTGCCGCCGAGCGACAACTCGATCTTCTCGCCCGGGCGAACCTCAAACGACTCCATCTCACCCGCCGTGATGCGCGCACTCATCGCTCGATCACCCTTGCCGCTCACGATGTGCCCATAGAGAAGGGTGTAGTTTCCGGCCGGCACCTGCACGGGCTTCTGCGACGAGATGTCGAAGACAGCGTTCGAGAACTCACTCGAGCCACGGATCAGCAGAGCGGTCGGGGCGTTCTTCTTGTTGCCGTTCCAGTCGAGAACGATCTCGCCGGTCTCGAAGGCACCCGACTCGGCCTTGGTCCAACCGATCGACGACTTGCCGTTCTGCTCGATGTAGTACCAGTCGTCCTCGATCTTCAGCCAGTTCGAAAACGGCTGCAGCGGACCACCGTCGATCCGCATGCCGTCGACACTCGGCACGTCCACGGCCTGCATCGGCTTCTCGCCGACGTGCCGATCGTTCACGACTCGCTCGCTGACCTCCTCGAGCCCGAAACGGAAGTCGGTGTTGTCGTCCTGGATGACGACTTCCGTCCCGTTCACTTCGAAGGTCCACTCCATCGCAGATCGATAGAACACCGTCATCAGCTCGGCGGACGGCGCCAGGTTCATCTGGATCCCGTAGCGAGTCTGCTGCGTGCCGCCGAGGAAGAACCAAGCCGCGTAGGACTCACCATCGAGCTCGAATTTCGACGGCGACTTCACGCGGTTAGAGGCGTCGACCTCGACCCACTCGTTCTCGTCGAGGTCCCGGGTCTCTCCATCCAAGGTGATGCCGAGAGACTCACCCTTCGGACGCACGAGGAAGAAGTTTGGCTCCTCGATCTGCCAGAGCTTGGACGGCCCTGGGCCTTGGATCGAGATCGACAACCACTCTGTCGGCCGCGTCCCGTTCTGGAAGCCCATGGACTCGTAGAGCTTCTTTGCCGAACCGATCTCGCCCTGCGCCGTCCCACCCTCGGAGGACAAGAACCGCGAACGGTCGCCGGTGCTTTCCTCTTCGTCCTCGCCCTCCTCGGGCTTGCTGTTGCCCTCTTCGATCTTGGCGACGAGCTCTTGGCGGTAGTTCTTGTTGCGGACGTAGGTGACGTCCTCGGTGAAGTACCAGGCCTCCCGCGCTTCGAGGAACTCGTTGATGTCGACGAGCTGCTCCTCGAGATCGGACTTCTGTTGCGGTCGGAACTTGCTGGCCCGCACCGTCAACGCGTAGGACCAGGCCTCCGCCGCCTTGATCATCTCACCCGACGACTCGAAGGCTCGCGCGACATTGCGGATCGACTCGTGGATCCCCTCCCAGTCGCTGCGCGTCGCCTTGTCGTTGTTGTCCATCGCGGTGACCGCGGCATAGGCCTGACGGAAGCCGGATTGAGCTTGAGAGAAGGCCTGAAACTGCTCGGCGGTGCCGGTCTCAGCCCACTCCCGGACCTTGCGGATCGGAGTCGGGCTGTCGAAGGCTCGGCCGAAGGCCTGCTCGACCATGTCTCGGATCCGCGCGTTGGCCTCGTTCTCGACGCCGTTGCGAATCGTCCGACACAGATTCTCCTGGTAGCCGAGCGCGTGCCCGGGGTTCCGCTTCACCAACTCCTCGAGACGCTTCTCGTTCTCGAGGCGAACGAACTGACTCAGCTTCTGCTCGAACTCGGCGTAGTCGAGTTGGTTCTGTTGGGCGCGGATCGATTCGGTAGATCCGAGGATCGCACCCGCGGCGAGCATGAGTGCGAGAACGCTCCGAAGGGCCTGCATGGCCCGGAGCATAAGGGAAGGCGCCTTGGGACTGGAGGTCCCGGGCCCGAGACCTCCAAGAGACGTCTACGGGTCCCGGCGCTTCTTCGAGGCCTTCTCCAAGAACTTGCGCTCGGAGCCGCTCAGCGAGCCCATGCCCTCACGGTGGACCTTGTCGAGCAACTCATCCAGGGTGTGGCGCTCGTTCACAAGGGCCTTCTTCTGCCGGTTCTCGCGCCAACGCTGCACCCCCGGGAACCAGGAGCCGTCCTTGAAGTTGAGCCTCAGGTAGTAGCCGCGGAAGAACTTGAAGGCGAGCGCACCGTACAGCGCTCCACCGAGGTGGCCACCGTGAGAGACGCGACCGGAAAAGCCTGTGAACAGCTCGTTCATGTAGAGGTAGATCCCGACCCCCACGTAGACCCCGACGACCCAGCACGCTTCGAAATTGAAGAAGATCCGGAGCCGCGGCGCCATGAAGGCCAGGTAGACCGCGACCGCATACACGGCCCCGCTCGCACCGATTGCAGGAGCGTAGTTACCAGCGACCGCTCCCAGCGCGATGTGACCGACACCTCCCGCCAGGCCGCCGACCAGGAACAAGTGCAAGATCCCCCGACCACCGATCTCCGAATAAACGAAGTTCCCCAGGAACAGGAGGACCGCCATGTTCCCGATGAGATGAAACGGTGAGCTCGGGTCGTGGCTGAAGATCGCCGTCACGAACCTCAGGGCACCGAGACCGTAGCCCTCCTGGATCTCATTCCACCCGCAGGCGAAGAAGTGCATCAGATCGAAGGACGTCGTCCACCGGACGAGAGCTGCGATCAAGTAGACGGCCAGGTTGATCATCGCCAACCGCTTCAAAGTCAGCGGAAACGCGGGCATCCGATACCTGGGCGCGGGGTCGGGTTGGTACCTCATCGATCGTTGGGACTGATTCGATCCTTGGATATCGTTGGCGGGGTTCTTCCCCCTGCACCGAACGATCACTTTGCCCGCGAGTCTACTGGACGGTCGAGCCATCGCGCGAACGATGCGCGACGAGCTTCGGAATCTACGCAGCCGGATCGATCACCCGATCCGCCTCGTCTCGCTTGAGATCGGCGAGCATCCCTCCGCAGCGGTCTATATGCGCAACCAGCGCCGGGCCGCCGAGAACGTCGGGATCGAGTTCCAAGAAGTCCGGCTCCCCGCCGACTGCCCCCAGGCCGAAGTCCTACGACACATCGAGCTGTGGAACTTCGACGAGGACGTGCATGGAATCCTCGTTCAACGCCCGATGCCCGACCACATCGACGTCCGCATCATCCAGTCGCACATCGCGGCAGAAAAAGACGTAGAGGGGATGACGCCCTGGAACATGGGCACGATTCTCTACCGGCAACCGGACCTCGCGCCCTGCACCGCGGCGGCGGCGATGAAACTCCTCGAGAAGAGCGAGGTCGACCTCCAGGGAGCGGAGGCCGTCGTCGTCGGACACTCGGAAATCGTCGGCAAGCCGATTGCGATGTTCCTGCTCCACCACCTTTCGACGGTGACCGTTTGTCACGTGGGCACCCGCGACCTCGCGGCTCACACCAAGCGTGCCGACATCGTCGTCGTCGCCGTCGGCAAGGCCGGCCTCGTCACCGGCGACATGCTGCGAGAGGGAGCCGTGGTCGTCGACATTGGAATCAACGTGACTCCCGACGGGATGGTCGGAGACTGTGATTTCGACACTTGCTCGAAAGTCGCGGCGCAGATCACGCCGGTCCCAGGCGGAGTCGGACCGGTCACCGTCGCGATCCTGATGCGCAACACCCTGGTCGCAGCCGGTCTCGCCGAAGCGGCGAGCGTCTGACACCTCGCCAGACGCGCGCACTCGACTCAGCGAGCGCGTGTCTCGATGTACGTCGTCAGCGCCTCGAGAGCGTCCCGCGAATCGCTCGGCGCGAACATCGACAGCGCGGATCGGGCGTCCGCCAAACGCTGGCGAGCGACCGCGTAGCTCTGCTTGAGCGCATCCTCGAGCGGGAACTCCACCCGCAGTCGCTGGAGTTTGTCGATCGACGAGCTGTCGGATCGCATCAGGGACTCGAGACGCTGGCGAGCGCCGGGGCCATTCATCAGGCGCAAGAGCGGCAGCGTGAGCTTGCCGGTCTCGAGATCGGTGCCCAGCGACTTCCCGACGACGCTCTCGTCACCGGCGAGGTCGAGACAGTCATCGACGATCTGGAACGCGACTCCGACCTGCAGGCCGAAACGATCCATCGCCTCCACCTGCTCCTCCGTGCCGTGTGCGTAGTGCGCACCCAGCGAGCAGGCATTCGCGTAGAGCAACGCGGTCTTGGCCGTGATGACCCGGTCGTAGCGCTCCTCGTTCCACTCGAAGTCGAAGCGGTGCTGGATCTGGGTGATCTCACCCTGACAGATCTTGCGCGTCGTCTCGGCCAGCACCCGACTGCAGGTCGGGTCTTCGAGCATGACCGAGAGGTGGAACGCCTTGGCGTAGATGTAGTCGCCGAGCAGCACCGGCACATCTGCGCCGTGGAGGGCGTTGAGCGTGGCCTGCCCCCGACGCATCGAGGCACCGTCGAGCACGTCGTCGTGGACCAGCGTTGCCGTGTGCAGCAACTCGATGATCTCACCGACGAGCACGTGCTCCTGCCGGATCTCACCGACGGCCTTGCCGGCCAAGAGAACCATGGCCGGTCGGAGCTGCTTCCCGCGGTAGCCAGCGGCCAACTCGACGAGCTCGGCGAGCGCAGGCTCTTCCGGCCGCAGATCCTTGAGGATCCGCTGGTGGACCTGGTCCAGCTCAGCGTCGACGAGTCCGGTCACGTCCCGAAGAGTCGGGCCCGAGGGACTCGCGACGGCGCGGTCTTCGCGCGGAATTCGAAGCGGGTCGGTCACCCGTTTTCCTTCGAGGCTCCTTCTTCGTTGGATGCCGCTTGCTGCGATCCGTCGGAAACCGAGCCGTTGTCCGCCTCGCCCTCCTTCAGGCCGCGCTTGAACTCGACGATGCCGCTGCCGAGAGAGCGGGCCATCGACGGAATCCGGTTGCCGAAGAGGAGAAGCACGACCACGAGGATGATGAGGTATTCCCAGTGGCCGCCCATGAAAGCTAGCGCAGTCATAGAATCGGTAAGTCGTCGAAGGCGAAAGGATCGTCGCTACGGGGCCTGCCGAGCCTCCGAGCTGGAAGAGTCTCCACGCTCGGCCGCTCGAACGAAAGCTCCACGGTCGAAGAGATCGTCGCAAACCGTGAAGCGACCGCGAGAAAGGGCGAATTTCGCCGCCTGACCGTTACGGAGGCGGACGAAGACCCGGGATCGTGGATTCCGATCCGAGCCGGGAGCCATCCCGAGGGATGGCCCCGACTCCTCACTTCCCGAGGATCTGGGACATCGTCTGCCCCATGACGCTCGGAGTGTCGACGACGGTCACACCCGCCGCTTCGAGGGCCTGCTTCTTGTCGGCCGCCGTGCCCTTGCCGCCCGAGATGATCGCACCGGCGTGGCCCATGCGCTTGCCCGGGGGCGCGGTCGCGCCCGCGATGAACGCGACGACCGGCTTGTCACAGTGGTTCTTGATGTAGTCGGCGCCTTCCTCCTCGGCGGTGCCACCGATCTCACCGATCATGATGATGCCATCGGTGTCCGGGTCCTCGTTGAAGAGGGTGAGGATGTCGACGAAGTTCGATCCGTTGATCGGGTCGCCGCCGATGCCGACGCTGGTCGACTGGCCGAGGCCGGCCGAGGTCAGCTGCCAGACCGCCTCGTAGGTCAGCGTGCCCGAGCGAGAGACGACGCCGACGCGACCTGGGTTGTGGATGTAGGCCGGCATGATGCCGATCTTGCATCCGCTGTCCGCGGTTCCTGGCGTGATGACACCCGGGCAGTTCGGACCGACCAGGCGGCTGTTCGAGCCCGCCATGTATTCGTTGACCCAGGCCATATCGAGGACCGGGACGCCCTCGGTGATCGCGACGATCAGCTCGATGCCGGCGTCGACCGCTTCGCAGATCGAATCGGCGGTGAACGGAGCCGGGACGTAGATGACCGACGCGGTGGCGCCGGTTTCCTGGACCGCTTCCTTGACCGAGTCGAAGACCGGGATGCCCTCGACGTTCTGGCCACCCTTGCCCGGCGTGACGCCGCCGACCATGTGCGTGCCGTAGGCCTTGGCCTGCAGCGAGTGGAAGGTGCCGTTCTTGCCGGTGATGCCCTGGGTGATGACCTTGGTTTCCGGCGTGATGAGGATGCTCATTGGTGGATTCCTTTCTCGTCCGGATGGATCACTGGGTGGCCGCGACGATCTTCTCGGCGGCTTCGTCCAGGGAGTTGGCGGTTTGCAGGTTGAGACCCGACTCGTCCAGCATCTTGCGGCCGAGTTCGACGTTCGTGCCCTCGAGGCGCACGACCAGCGGGCGATCGAGGTTGACCTCCTTCGCAGCGGCGATGACGCCCTCCGCGATCGTGTCGCACTTCATGATCCCGCCAAAGATGTTGACGAGGATGCCCTTCACGTTCTCGTCGCTCAGGATGATCTTGAGCGCGTTGGTGACCTGGTCCTTGTTCGCGCCGCCACCGACGTCGAGGAAGTTGGCCGGTGAGCCGCCCTTGAGCTGGATAACGTCCATCGTCGCCATCGCGAGGCCGGCGCCGTTGACCATGCAACCGATCGTGCCGTCGAGGGCGATGTAGTTGAGGTCGAACTTGCTCGCCTCGACTTCCTTCGGATCCTCTTCATTCGTGTCGCGCATCTCGGCGACATCGGCGTGACGGTAGAGGGCGTTCGAGTCGAAGTTGATCTTCGCGTCGAGCGCGACGACATCGCCTTGCTCGGTGACGATCAGCGGGTTGATCTCGGCGAGGCTGGCGTCGAGTTCGACGACCATCTTGGCGAGGCCCTGCATGACTTTGCCGGCCTGCTTCGCCTGCGCACCTTCGAGACCGAGGTGCTTGGCGAGGCGACGGGTCTGGAACGGCAGCAGTCCCTGCATCGGGTGCACGCGCTCCTTCGCGATGGCTTCCGGCCGGGTCGCGGCGAGTTCTTCGATCTCTACGCCGCCTTCCTTACAGGCCATCATGACCGGCGCACCGAACGCGCGATCGACGACGACGGCGAGGTAGAGCTCGGTCGCGATGTCGGCGCCCTTCGTCACGTAGAGCCTGCGGACCACACGACCCTCGGGGCCGGTCTGGTGCGTGACCATCGCCTTGCCGAGCATGCCCTCGGCCTTCTCCTTGGCCTCCGCGGCGCTCTTGACGAGCTTCACGCCCCCGGCCTTACCCCGGCCGCCGGCGTGGATCTGGGCTTTGACGACCGCGAGGTCGGATCCGAGTTGATCGAAGGCCGAGGCGGCTTCGTCTGCCGTGTGACAGACGATCCCCTCGGGGACCGGCACGCCATAACGAGCGAGCAGCTCCTTGGCCTGGTGTTCGTGGACGTTCATGTTGCGAATCCGAGCGCGGAGGGGCGAATCGGGAGGGCGGACGATAGGGCCAGACCGGCCTGAAACAACCGCTGCGGGCGACAACCGTTCGCGGGCGCGCGAGCTGATCACTAGAATTTTCGCGATGCCGAATGGCCAGAGCCGCAGCGGAATCCTCGTCCGCCAGCAGATCCGCGCCCTGATCGACGAGGGAGCCCTCACGACGACCGACGGATCCGGGATTCCCGACAGCCAGATCCAGCCGGCCAGCCTCGATCTGCGGCTCGGCCCGGTCGGCTACCGGGTCCAAGCGGGATTCCTGCCCGAGTCCGCGACCGTCGAGGAACGGATCAAGGAATGGCAGCTCTACGAGGTCGATCTCCGCGAGGGCGCGGTCCTCGAGCAGGGCCAGGTCTACGTCCTACCGCTGCTGGAACGAATCGATCGCCCGCTGCCCTACCAGGTCCGGGCCAACCCCAAGTCCTCGACCGGACGACTCGATCTCTTCACTCGCCTGATGGCGGACCGCAGCCCGCGATTCGAGACCGCCTCGCCCGGCTATCAGGGCCCGCTCTGGCTCGAGGTCGTCCCCCGCTCTTTCCCCGTCCGCGTCAGGCAGGGCCTCGCCCTGACCCAGGTCCGATTCGTGGACGGCGACTCGATGCTGAGCGACGACGAACTCCGCGCTGAATACGAGCGCGAGCCGCTGCTCTACCGCGACCCGACGACCCCCATCCCCCTCGACGAAGTGCGGATCGACGACGGCCTCTGCATGGGAGTCGCGCTGTCCCAGGACCCCGACGTCTCGGGACCGATCGGCTACGAAGCACTGCGCTTCACCTCGGTCGTCGACATGGCCAAGGAGGGCGCCCACGACGGTGCCGATTTCTTCCGGCCGATCGAGGCACGCCCCTCCGGCCGCATGCTGGTCGAGCCCGAGGAGTTCTACCTCTTCGCGAGCAAGGAACGGGTCCGGATCCCTCGCCACCTTGCGGCGGAGATGGCTGCCTACGACGTCGGGATCGGTGAGCTCCGCACCAACTACGCAGGGTTCTTCGACAACGGATTCGGAGGCCAGACCGGATCACGCGCCGTGCTCGAGGTTCGGCCACACGACGTCCCCTTCCTCGTCGAGGACGGCCAAGTCTTCTTCAAGCTGCAGTTCTTCAAGACACTGGAGGAGCCGGACATCGCCTATGGCGACGGCCCGCTCGGGAGTCACTATCAGGGACAGGGACTGCGCCTGAGCAAGCACTTCCGTCCGGTCGAGACCGACCAGTCCGTGCGCTGACCTACTTCCGCGCCCCCTCGTTCGAATTCCCGGACGAGCGCCGCGAACCGCTCCATCCATGATCGTCACCACGACTCCGACCGTCGAAGGTCGCCCCGTCGTCGAGTACCTCGGCGTCGTCTCCGGCGAAGCCATCCTCGGCGCCAATCTGTTCAAGGACATCTTTGCCGGCATCCGCGATCTGGTCGGTGGCCGCAGCGGTGCCTACGAGCAAGAGCTGCGCAAGGCACGCGACATCGCGCTGCGAGAAGTCGAGCAGGAGGCCCGCCGCCTTGGCGCAAACGCCGTGGTCGCGATCGACATCGACTACGAGGTCGTCGGGCAGAGCGGCAGCATGCTGATGGTCAGCGCCAACGGCACCGCCGTCCGCGTGCAGTGAACGATTAATCCGGTTCGATGACCGAGTGAAGGCTCCCTCCCGGGACGATCACGGCCAGAACCCGCTGGGCCGGAGGATTCACGGACCGACGTTTCCCTGCGGTTCCATCGACGGACGATAGTCACCGAAGCTCCAGACCTGGCCTTCGGGGTCGCGGAAAGCGCAGTCACGAGAGCCGTAGTCGGTGTCGTTCAACGGACGAACGACCTCCGCCCCGACGCTCTGAGCTCGGGCGAAGAGGCTGTCCACGTCGTCGGTACGGCAGTAGACCCCCATCGTTGGAGTCGCCGATCCAGGGGACGCCAAGTCCGCCGCCTCCGCTCCCGGCCGCTCGGAGCCGAGCATGATCATCCCAGTGCCGAACCGGAGCTGCGCGTGCGCGACGAGGCCACCCTCGGCGTGAACCACGAGCACTCGCTCGAACCCGAAGGCCTGCTCGAGGAAGTCCATCGCCGCGTAGGCGTCGCGGTATCGCATCCCAGGGATCACATCGGGGCTTCGGTCCATGCCCGGATTTCAGCCGGATCGGCAAGCTGGCGCCACCCGCCTCCAGCCCTTACGAAGGTCGCGATGACCAGCAGCGATGCGAGCCTGAGCCGGGGAATGCCCGGTTCCGCACGGAGTTCTGCCGTCCTGATCACCGGCGCCGGCGGCGAAGTCGGGCACGGCCTGATCCGCGCGCTTCACGAGTCAGGGCGCCGCGACATCGTCGCGATCGACCTTCGCGAACTCGACCCCGGTCTCCGCGCGCTCTGCATGCAGACCTACGTCGGAGACGTCTGCGACGCGATGCTTCTCGGTCGACTGCTCGCCAACTACGAGGTCCGGGAGATCTTCCACCTCGCGGCGCTCCTCAGCACACGAGGAGAGTTCACCCCAGAGACCGCGCACGACGTCAACGTCGGTGGGACGATCGGGCTGCTTCGACTCGCAGCCGAGCAGGCGCGGAGTCATGGCACGGCGGTGAAGTTCGTCTTCCCCTCCTCCATCGCGGTCTACGGCATGCCGAACCTCGAGACGAAGGCACAGGCCGAACGCGTCGGCGAGGATCAGTTCCTGCAGCCGACGACGATGTATGGCTGCAACAAGCTCTACTGCGAACAGCTCGGACGCTACTACTCGGAGCACTACCGCCAACTTGCGAAGGATCGGGTCGAGAACCTGATCGACTTCCGAGCCGTCCGCTTCCCCGGCCTGATCAGCGCCGACACGGTGCCCTCCGGCGGCACCAGCGACTACGCGCCGGAAATGATCCACGCTGCCGCACGTGGAGAGGCGTACGCCTGCTTCGTCCGCGAAGACGCTCGGATACCCTTCTGCACGATGCCCGACGCGATCCGCGCGACGCTGCAGCTCGCGGACGCTCCGGCTGATCGTCTGCGACAGCGTTCCTACAACCTGAGCGCGTTCAGCCCGACCGCCGCCGAGTTCGCCACCAAGGTACGCACCTTCGAACCCGAAGCGGTGATCACCTTCGAACCGGATACGCAGCGTCAGGCGATCGTCGACTCCTGGCCGGCGGACGTCGATGACACGGCGGCACGTGAGGACTTCGGCTTCTCCCCGACCCACGACCTCGACCGTGCCTTCGACGACTACCTGATCCCGGCCATTCGTCGTCGCTACCGCGGCGGCGAAGAGATCTGAGCGGAACCACCCGACCCGATCGCCTCGTGACCCTTCCCGCACACCCGACCCTCGGCACCATTCGAGACGCGCAGGAGCAGCTCCGAGGCCGGGTGCGTCGCACCCCGACGATCGACCTCTCGGACACCGGCCTGGCGGATCTCGCGCCCGGTGTCACACGGCTCGCGGCCAAGTTCGAACTGTGGCAGCACACCGGGTCGTTCAAGCCTCGCGGCGCGCTGATGGTCCTCGAGTCTCTGACCGACGAGCAGCGCGCGCGAGGAGTTGTCGGGTTCAGCGCGGGCAACCACGCCCTGGCCCTGTCCTGGGCAGCGAGTCAGGCCCGGTCGACGGCGACTGTCGTCATGCCCCGAACCGCTGACCCGAGCCGCATCGACCGCGTACGTGCTTCGGGAGCCACCGTCGAGCTCGTCGGATCGGTCCACGAAGCCCAGGCGCGAGTCCAGGCTCTGAGCTCCGATCACGGTCTCAGCATCGTGCATCCGTTCGAAGGCCCCTTCACGGTCCTTGGCACCGCCACGGTCGGCGCGGAGATGTGCCAGGACACCGAGCCGACCGACCTCGTGGTCGTTCCGATCGGCGGCGGCGGACTCTGCGCCGGAGTCGCGGCGGCCGCCAAACTCCTCTGGCCCAACTGCACCGTGATCGGGGTCGAACCGACTGGCGCCGACACGATGCGTCGCAGCCTCGAGTCGGGCTCGCCCCAGGCGATCGAGTCTGTCCGGACCATCGCCGACAGCCTCGGAGCCCCGAATGCCGAGCCCTACACCTTCGACGTCTGCCGCCGCTTCGTCGACGAAGTCGTGACCGTCGAAGACACGGACCTCATCGAATCGATGCGCGTGCTCCACGCCGAGCTGAAACTCGTCGCGGAGCCCGCCGGCGCCGCGACAACCGCGGCGTTCCTCGGCCCACTCAAAGAACGAGTCCGGGGACAGAGCCTTTCGCTGATCTTCTGCGGATCGAACGTCGACCCGCAGAAGCACGCCGACTGGGTGCACCCCGTTTGACCACGAGGGCGCGCGCCGAACCTTGAGCGGCGCTGCGCTGGGGCGCCCCGAACGGGCGCCCCTCCGATCGGAGCATGACCGATCAAAACCTCCCGATCGATCAGTTGCCGATCAGCAGCAGGCTCGTGTTCGAGGTCTGGACCATGCCACCCGAGAGCTCGAAAGCCTGCAGGTAGAAGAGGTCGCCCGACGCGTTCGGGTTGCTCGTGATGCCCGTGATGATCTGGAAGGCGCCAGCACTATCGAGCGTGATCGGGATCACATCGAACGGCTGACCGACCAGGAACGTGGCGAGACCCGGGAAGGTCGTCATGCCCGGGTTCGGTCCGAGCAGGATGCCTGCCGGAGCGTTCGGCGAGCCCAACACGTTGATCAAGGTGAAACCACCGCGATCGACCTGGGCCGGAGTGATCGTGAACTCGACCGGTGGCATCGGAACCGTCGTGGCCGAAACGACCTCGAAGTCATCGATGTTCCAACCACCCAGGTTCAGTGCACCGTCCGAGTCGAGCGTGAACTCGACCTGGATCGTCGGCGAACCATCGAACTGACCAATCGGTAGCTCGAAGAGTTGCCACGACGTATCGAGCAGGTTGCCGTTCTGCGGGTTCGCCCAGACTTCGACGCCATTCACGCGGATCGTCGCCTGGTCAAAGATGCCCTCTTCAACAGTCAACCAACGACGGAAGCGCAGCATCAGACCCGACTGGCCGGCCACGTTGATGGTCGGGGAACGCAGCAGGTTGCTGACGTTCGGCTGGTAGGACCCGTTGAAGCCCGGAGGCGCGAGGTCGTTTCCGAAGATGTTCGAGCCACCAAAGGCCGCGGACGGATCCGACCAATTGACCCCGAACGTCGTGCCCGAAGCCCCAGTCGGGGTGCCACGCTGCCAGTCGTTCTGAGTCGCGATCTCCACCGACGTCCAGCCGCTGTCGGCCTCGAAGTCGTCGCTGAAAATCACTTGGTTGGCGCCCACGATGAAGTTGTAGTCACCCTGCTCCGGGGCACGCAGAGTCGCACCCGAGTCGTGAGTCGCCTCGAAGTGGTAGGCGACCGCACCCGGCGCCGCGACGCCGTCGATCAGCGCACGGAACTCGGTGATGAACTCGGCCGGGAGCATGTCACGGCGAACGCTGCCCGAACCCGCGTCGTAGACGAGCTCGATGTTCGAGAACGAGCCGAAGAACGGCACGACGAACGCACGAACGTCGCGCGGGACCAGTGAATCGGTCGTCGAGGTGAGCGGCGTGTGGGTGATGCTGCCGACGACGATCTCCGGGAACGGCAGGTTGCGGATGTTCGCAGCGTTGGCCAACGCGGTGTAGTTGACCGTGCCGTTGTTCAGGTTGCCGTCGTCATCATCGAGAGCAAAGATCTCCATGACCGCGTCCGGCTGCGGGCCGGCGTCGGCGACGATCGAACCGATGACGATCTCGTTGGCGCGAGCGACACCAGCCGCCGAGCCGAGGCTGTTGATCAGGTTCGTGCGAACCTGCCAGTTGAAGCCCATGAAGACTTCGCCCTTCGGGTGCGGCGCACCGCCCGGCGAGAAACCACCGTCCGGGTAGGTTCGGCCGTTGAGACCCGATCGGATCGAGCCACCTCCGGTCGTGAAACCAGCACCGACGATCGGCTGACCGCTCAGGAACATCGCGATCGTGTCCCCCCAACCCTCGGAGAGACCGTCGACCTGGCCGCCGGCGTCGTTGGCGATGCCGCCGTGGACGTCGTCCATGCCGTGGCCGAGCTCGTGCGCGACGACCGTTGAAAAGCCGGTGTTGTTACAGCCACCGCCCGCCGCGAAGTAGTTCGTGTTCAGACCGCCGTAGGTCGCGTTGCACGACGACGGTTCGTTCACGTCTGCCGTGACGTTCGAAATCGTGTTCAGCGGCCCGGTGTTACCCAGGACCGAGCGCATGAACTCGTTCGTCTGGTCCGTCCACCAGTAGACATCGAGTTGGTGGCGGTTGAACTCCGCATCGCCAGCGGATGACAGCTGGAACTGAGCCGGAACGCCTGGCGTCACAGTCTGCGTCGCGGTGACCGGCGTGCCTTGGATCACATCCATCCTCGAGAGGTGACGGCCTTGGAGGGCGATCGTTACGGAGACCGGAGTGGTCGACGCGGAGGGAATGCTGAAGTCACCGTTGTCGTCGGTGAAGGTCGTGCCCACACCCGGAATGACGACTTCGATGCCCGGCAGCGGGACGTTCGTTGTCGGGTTCAGGTTGTTCGAGGTCACGTTGACCCAACCCATCACGTTGCCCGAGTAGCTCGAACCTCCGGCCTCGAGCGACTCGGCCGATTCGGCCTCTCGCTCGACTCGAAGAGACTCCGCCAGGGCGAAGGAGCGCTCGAGACGCGGGTTGGCCCGGGCGGCGCGACGCGCGCTTCCGGAAACGTGGGTGTGTCCCAACGAGCAGCTGTAGACGTCGTTGACGAACTCGATGAGTTCCCCGTTCTTCGCATCGACAAAGACCCGGCCAACGACCAGTTCGCCGTTCTGACGACCGTCGAGTTCGCACTCCCACGCGAGGCGCGGGCTCGCAGCATCACGACCATCGACGTGCGCGTGGATCACCAGACGCGGCTGGGCCGCCCGAGCGTCCTTGACGTCCTGGTAGCGCTCGGCGAGACGCATCGCGGTCTCGGCGGCGATTCCCGGCTCAACCGAGAACCCCGGAGCGATCTGCAGGGCCTTCGACCCAAACAGCGAAACGACGCCCGACTGGTGCAGGCGCACGTCGACGCGACCACCGGTCACCTCGACGCCGCGGAACGACTGGTCGAAGGTCAGCACGTAGGTCTCCACGACCTTCTGTGCGGTGACGAGCTCGTAATCCGAGGTGCCGAGCCCCAGTAGGTCAGACTGCTCGGTGAGCAGGCGACGCCCGATCTCGACGGCTTGTTGAACCGTTTCGACCTTGCTCGACATTCTTAGGCCCGGACCGAACACTTGCTTTGGAGTGCCGGTGGCCTTGTTCCAGTTGACTCGCCAACCCGGCTCTTGTGACTCGAGGCGCTTGAGCGCGTCGGCCATAGCCTGATCGGTGGAGGTAGGTCCTTCAGCAGGGATTTCCTGCGCACGAAGGCCCGTCGCGCACGCCAGAACGGCGGCGAGGATCGTGAACTTGTTCATGGGGAGTCAGGGACGGGGCAGGCCGCGAATCGAGGGGACTTTCGATTCGAGGGGAGTGGCCGGCTTCGACCGCTAGCGCATGCGCGCCCCCCGGTGGGCAGGATCCGGGACGGGTTGACCGAACACGTCGAGTTTTTCGGACGGGCGCCAGCCTGTCAACTGCCAGTCCAGGCGAACCCTTACGAATCCGTCGAGAATCGAGCCCTGGAGAAATCGGAAAGATCCAAACCGTGATGCGGAACGCACCACGGGACCGACCGATCGCCGCCAAGATCCAAGCCCGACGGCGCAGGAGGGCCTTAGAACCCTACCTGCTCTTCACCCGCGATGCGTTGCTTCACAGCCTTCTCGAAGGAAGGCTCGCGGTTGAAGTCCTCGACCTGTGCCAGTGCAACCGACATGCGCGACGAGACTCCGCGCTTCTGCATCGTGATGCCGTAGAGCACCTGGCAAGCGGCCATCGTCCGCTTGTGGTGAGTCACGATGCAGAACTGGCTCGGGCCGACGTAATCGCCCAACACGCGCAGGAAGCGCTCCACGTTGGTCTCATCCAACGCAGCATCGACTTCGTCGAGGATGCAGAACGGCGAAGGCTTGACCTGGAAGACCGCGAACAGGATCGCCAAGGCCGTGAGGCTGCGCTCACCACCCGAGAGCAACGCGATCGATTGCAGCTCCTTACCCGGAGGCTTGGCGACGATCTCGATGCCCGACTCAAGCGCATCCTCGGTCGACTCGAGATACATGTCCGCGCGTCCACCCTGGAACAACTTGCGGAAGATGGTGCGGAAGTTCTCGCGGGCCAGCTCGAAGGTCTTCTGGAACAACGAGCGGGACTCGAGCTCCATCCGTCGCAGCGCTTCCATGAGCGACTTGCGCGACTCCTCGAGATCCTGGACGTCCTGTTCGACGGTTCCGAGCCGATCTTCTTCGGACGCCAGCTCCTCGACAGCGGACAGGTTGACCGAACCCAAGCGGTCGCGCTGCGCCTTCAAGGTGTGCGCCTCCTTCTTCGACTCGGAGAGATCGAACTCCTCGTCTTTCCAAAGCCGCTCGAGGTCGCGCTCCGCCGCCACGACCGACGGCGGAACAACGGGACCCTGAAGGACCACCAAGGCCTCCGCCACAGGTCCCTCCGCCGGCGCCGGCGGACCGACGAGCGGGTCGGGCAACAAGCAACCGGGGCCAACCTCTCCGAGCAGACGGCGTAGCTCGATCTCAGCATCCTCACGGAGCCGATCCTCGATGCGCTGGAACTTGTGGGCGGCCTCGGCCGCCGCCATCCGCGCTTCGTTGAGGGTGGTCGACGCCCGCTCCCGTTGCTCCTCGAGATCGGACAGCTCTTCGGCCCGCTTGGAGCGGCCGGACCGAGCCTCATCGAGCGCATCTGCGGCGTTGGCTCGTGCGTCCTCCGCCTGACCGACCGAGGACTCGAACTCCGCGCTCTTCGCGCGAAGATCCTCCGCCTCGGCGCGCGCGGAAGCCACCGTCTCCTTCGCCGACGATTCGCGTCCGCCGAGATCCTCGAGCGCCTGGTCGAGTTCGCGCAACGACGCTTCGAGCGCGCGGAGCCGTTCGGTCAAACCATCACGGTCCGACTTCACGCGAGCATGACGAACGCGGAGCTCTTGGTCCTTCTGGACCGAGCTCTCGGCGATCGAACGGGCAGACTCGAGGTCGGATTGGACTTCGAGTTCGACCGCCTTGTGATCCCGTTCCAGACGAGAGGCACAGAGCTCGTTGATCGAGTCATCGATGCATCGACTGCGTGCGGTTCGCGTCTCCCGTTCGATCGTGTCGATCTCGGCGCGGAGGTCGTCGATTTCCGACTGGAATCGCTCGAGCATTTCCTCCGCTCGCTGGAGATCGCCCTGGAGCCGGCGACGCCGCTCGGAAGTCGCCGCGCGAGCCTCGCCCAGACGCGCGACCCGATCGCCCAGCTCTTTCACGCGGCCAGCCGCAGTCTGCCGCTCGAGACGGATCGTCTCGACCTCGGTCTCGAGACCTGACATCTCTTCGGACAAGGCCTGGATCTGCGCACGGCGGACGACGAGCCCGCCGCCTTTCTGAGCCTCCGAGCCGCCTTCGATCCGCGGACCGCAGATGACACGACCGTCGTTGGTGACGAAGCAGAGGTCCGGACGTTCGGGCTTCGCGTCGTCGACGGACTCGATCAGACAGACACCGCGCAGCAACCACTGCACCATCGGCCACGCTTCCCGCTGGCAGCGCACCTTGCTGTAGAGAAACTCGGCGTCCTCCGGCAGCGCGAACAATGGCGGACGCAGGAGACGATCGCCGAACTCCTCGGAAACGAGGATCATCGCGCGTCCCTTGTCTTCTTCGCGCAACAGCTCCAGCATCGACTCTGCCTGAGCCCGGGTGTCGACGACAAGTGCTTGCACGTAGGGGCCGAGGGCGGCCTCGAGCGCGCGGCCGTGCTCCAGGTCGACCTCGAGCACGTCGAGAAGTCGGCCTCGGAGACCCGGCGGCTTGCGTTCGAGCAGCGTACGCGGACCCAGGTCGATTCCTTCGAGGCCGGATTCCAGGCCCTGTAGCAGTTCGAGGCGCGATCGAGCACTCGCCAGGCGCTCGCGAAGTGACGACTCCGTCGAACCCAGGTCCGCGGCGACGCGATCGGCTTCCTCGAGCTCGGTCCGCGCCTTGGTCTCACGGGCCTGGAACGAATCGGACCGTCGGTCGAGCCGTTGGAGGGCGGTGGTCGCCGCCGCACGCGTCTCGGTCGACTCCTGATGACCGGCCTCGCACTCGGTGATCCGATCGCCAATCCGGACTCGACGGACCGCACCGGCGCGCAGGATCCCCGAATGGTCGTGGAGACGATTGCGGATCGAAGTCCGTTCGTGCACCCAATGGAGCACAGAGTCGCGCTCCGCCTCACGGCGCGCTTGCAGATCGCGCACGCGGGTCTGCGCGTCACGCACCGACTCGCGATGGGCCTCGGTCTCACGACCGACCTCGATCAGCTCAGCTTCGAGGTTCTCCAGCTTCTCGCGGGCAGCCTGCAGTTCGTCACGGCGCTCGGTCTGCGAGGCCTCGAGAGGTCGACGCCGCTCCGCGCATTGCGATTCCTGACCGGCAGCCTGTTCGGCCTTCTCTTCGAGGGCATCGGCCCGGTGTCTGGCCGCATCTCGTTCCGTGCTGGCCTCGCGCAGGGTCTGGACGGCACGGTCCATCCCTTCTTCGGCCTCGGAGATCTGTTGGTCCCAACGGGCGAGCTCCTCGCGGATCGAAGCGATTCGAGACTCCGCCGAGACGAGGGACGACTCTGCCTCCTGCAACTCGTCACGCACGATGGCTTGCCGAGCCCGCAGCTCGGAACCCTCGACGACCGCGACCGAGCTCCAGAGCGAACGCAGGCGCGTCTGCAGCTCGCGGTAGCGACGCGCCTTGCCCGCTTGGACCTTGAGACCACGGATCCGTCGCGAACGCTCTTCCAGCAGATCCTTCGCCCGAGCGAGGTTCTGCTCGGCGCGCTCGAGCTTGCGAAGGGTCTCGCGCTTCTGCAGGCGGAAGCGCGAGATTCCCGCCGCTTCCTCGAAGATCGCGCGACGCTGCTCGGGGTTGGCCGACAGCACCGCATCGATGCGACCCTGCTCCATCACGGAGTAGGCCCCGACCCCGAGCCCGGTATCCATCAACAGGTTCCGGACGTCTTTCAGACGCACGGGCTCGCCATTGAGCAGATAAGTCGATTCCTTGTCGCGGGTCAGCCGCCGACCGATGCGGACCTCGCTGCGCCCGCCGAGCGCCTCGTCGTCCGCGGGCCCCTGGCTCTGAAGGCTGATCGTCACCTCACAGGCGAAGGCCCCATCACGCCCCTCGGCCCCCTTGAAGATGACGTCGGTCATCTCGGCGCCCCGCAGGCTCTTCGCGCGTTGGTCACCGAGGACCCACTTGAGCGCGTCGACGACGTTGGACTTACCGCAACCGTTCGGCCCGACGATGCCGGTGAGATCCGCGTCGAAGTCGAAGTCGGTGCGATCGGCGAAGGACTTGAAGCCCTTCACTTCCATTCGGGTCAGTCGCATGCGGATCCCCCCCGCGGTTCGCTGCTCATCGTCGGATTCTGCAAGTCACGCGGGCTCAGGGCTGGCGCATCGTCACCGCCGGATCGACCGGAGTCGAGCCGACCTGACGGAGCCGAATCGGCGCCCGCATGCGATGGACCTCCGACCCGATCGTCGGCCGATGGGGACGCGGAACGAAGGCGGCCATCCTGCGCCTGATCGACCTCTGCCCCGGAGGCCTGTTGTTGCGACGAACGGCGCAGCATCCGCTGGTTGCGGATCGTCGCGAAACGCTCGGCAGCATCGGGACGACCGAGACACAGCAGTGCGTGCTCGACCGCCCGGGCAAGACTCTCGGTCGGCAGCGGTTCGACGCTGCGCAGCGCGGCTTCACGGGCTTCGGCATCCGAGGTATCGGTCGCCGACTCCACGAACAACCGCGCACCGTCTCGATCGGAGAGTCGGCGAAGAGCGGCACCGGACTCAACGAGGCGCGACTCGGGCCCGAGGGCCCCCAACACGGCCGTCGTGACCTCGGTCGCAAGACGCTCGAGCACCTCGGTCGACTCGACGACCGTCGCGTGGGGCCCGCGCAAGGCGCGGAAGACCGAACGCGACAACTTCGTCGCTCTCAGCCACTCGAGTCGTCCGTCTCGTTTACGAACGAGGAATGCCGCCTGTCTCTTCATCGATCCCCCTCGGATCTACCGCCTCGAAAGACGGCTCATTGACGCGATCGTCACCTGACCGACCGTCGCTCTGCCGCGAACGTTCGATCATGGTCTCCAGCTCACCGAGGAACTGGGTGACGTCCTTGAACTCGCGATAGACCGATGCGAATCGCACGTAGGCGACCTGATCGAGCTGCCGGAGTTCCTCCATGATGAGTTCGCCGAGCACCTTGCTCGGGACCTCGCGGTCGAACGCCTCCAAAGCCTGGCGCTCGACGGTGTCGGCCAATCGCTCGAGTTGCTCCGCGGACACCGGGCGCTTCTCGCACGCCCGCACGAGTCCAGCCAACAACTTGGCACGATCGAACTCCACGCGTTCTCCGCTCTTCTTCACAACCCGCAGAGCCGTGCCTTCGACACGTTCATAGGTCGTGTAGCGCCGGCCGCAGGAGCGGCAGGCCCGCCGACGACGGATCGCGAAGCCGTCCGCGCTCTGACGCGAATCGACGACGTGATCGTTGTCGGCCTTGCAATAGGGACAACGCATGATTCCACCCGCGGCAACAGGACTCCTGACCGAGTCCGCTCCCGCTCGCGGCGCACTCTAGTGGCTCAGGAAGGTTTTGTGAAACCACATGTTGGGGCCGTTCGAGGACTCGAATGCTCCCATCCCCCAAAAACTGACCCCCAAGCGTGTCGGGACGAGAAGCCACCTCCCCGGATCACGAGCTTCGGAAGTCACCGGGGCGGGTTTCCGAGCACAGGGAGTGCGAGAGGCCCTCGGAGTGCCGAGGGCTCCCCCGCATCCCGATGTTCCGACCCAGCCACTGCCCCTATCGCGAGTGCTCGATGCATCGCGAGCCCTCGGAGGACTTCTTCATCCGCCACGGCTCCTACCAGCCCTTGTGCAGGGCGCATCCGGTGCCTCGCTTCCAGTGCCGAAGCTGCCGACGGACGTTCTCGCGACAGACGTTTCGGCAGGACTACCGGGACCTACGGCCCGACCTGAATCCCCTGGTGATGCTGCTGCTGACGAGCGGCGTTGGACTTCGGCAGACCGCCCGACTGCTTCAGATCCGCCCCAAGAACCTCGCCGCCAAGGCCAGGAAGATCGCGGAGCACTG
>JBCBZB010000106.1:0-12695 GCA_039815565.1 Planctomycetota bacterium | reverse complement strand
CGCGAAGGCCCTCGGCGACTCCGAGGGCCTCTCGCACTCCCGGTGCACGGAAACCCGCCCCGGTGACCTCAGAACCTCGCGATCCGGGGAAGTGGACTCTCGACCCTACACGCGAGGGAGTCAGTTCAGTTCGGTCGCGTGCTCGACGGAGGCTCGATCCGCACCGGAGACGACGTATCCCTCGAGCCCACCATCTAGACTCTGCCTCATGAAGATCGCCCCGATCGCGAAGGCGACGGCCGCGTCGGTGTTCCTCCTAGGCATCGCCGTAGCTCTGACGCTGTGGGCCCTCGGCGGTTACACACTCGCGTCGATCGTCCGAGACCTGACGCTCGTCGCGTTTTCACCGATCGCTGCGGTCTGGCTCGTGCGCAGCCCCGGCAAGCAGCTCCCCGGCTTTCTCTTACTCGGTTTCATCGTCGTCGGCGCACTCGGACACCTGTGGATCGTCGTTGGCCCGGCGGAGCCGTCCTCCCTCTTCGAGGTCTCGGTCGGTCGTCACGGCCCGGCCATTCGCAGCCAACACGAAGTTGGTCGAGCGACGAATGCGGCCGCATGGTTCTCCAGAATCCCAGAGAGCGAGCTGATGAACATCGGCTCGGAAATCGGACTGACGCGATCCGAGTTCGAGACGTTCGCCTCGACCGAGGCGCTCGAGAATCTCGGGCCACGCACACGGACGTCGAATCTGGTTCTCGGCGACTGGCTGAATCGCCCAGCTCGTTACCAACTCCTGCGTCCGATGGGCGATGGTCCCTTCCCCGTCGTGGTGTTCCTCCACGGTCACGGTGGACTGTTCGAGGCCTACTCACGAGTTCTCGAACCACTGGCGACCGACCACGGCATCGCGGTCCTGCTTCCCGCCTTCGGCTTCGGTCACTGGGACCAGCCCGAGGCCGCGGAGCACCTTCGATCCATCGTCGAGGATGCACGGACGAAAGCCCCACTGACCTCGGATCCCTGGACTCTGGCCGGCTTGTCGGCGGGCGGTCACGGCGCCTGGACGCTGGCCGCCACGGCAGTGGGTCGGCTGGGTTTCGACATCCGGCATCTCGCCGTGATTTCCGCTCCGATTCCGACGAGCGAGCGCCCCTCGGTGCCGATCACCTGGATCGCTGGGACCGGAGACGAACGCATCGGGATCGAGAGCGTCCGGAGTGCTCTCGAACCATTCGAGCGCGACCCGCAACCGGTCACCCTCCACGAACTCGAAGCCACCCACCTGCTGGTGCTCGAACAGGGCGAGGCGGTAATCGCGACACTGGTCGAGGCCACCCAGGCCCGCTGACGACCGAGGAGTCTTGCCCGAAGGATCGGCTATCGTGCGGGCACGATGCACGGTCCCCGCTTCGCAGCCTCCCTCCTGGCGCTCGGCCTCGGTCTCTCACCGATCCTCGCCGCTCAGAACCCCGCCCCGGTCGAATCTGCCGAACTCGGTCAGACCCGGAACGTTCACCGCGCAGGCCAGCTGTGGTTCAGCGGCCAGTTCGGCGCGAAGGATCTGGAGGCCTTTCAGGCAAACGGCATCGAACGCGTGATCAGTGCGCGCGGAGAAGGCGAGATCGACTGGGATGAGGCTTCGGCTCTGCAAGAGGCCGGCGTGGAGTTCATCCGCTTCCCGGTCACGAGTCCCGACAGCCTGAACGCCGAGACCTTCGGCCGGATCCGCGACGTCCTGCAGAATCTGAACGGCCCGACGCTGTTCCACTGCGGATCAGCGAACCGGGTGGGAGCCTGCTGGGTTCCTTACCGCGTCCTCGACGAAGGCGTGCCGGTCGAAACCGCCCTGGAAGAAGCGAAGACGATTGGGCTCCGCTCCGAGATGCTCCGCAAGCGAGCGATCGACTACGTCGCTGGAGAGCGAGCGCGACGTGCCCGCGAGGAGGGGGTCGAGGACAGCGTCAAAGAAGGCATCAACCGACCGTTCAAGGATCCGAACCTCGTCCCCGAGGAGTTCCTGGAAGCGTTCGAGGGCGAGAGTCGCGAGGTGTTCGCTCAGCGCAGCGCGCTGGTCGGGGCCTGCGGCATCGAATCAGGCATGACGGTGGCGGACATCGGTGCCGGCACCGGGCTCTTCACCTTCCCGTTCGCCGAGCGGACCGGACCGGATGGCTTCGTCTACGCCGTGGACATCGCACCTGCGTTCGTCGCGCGCATTGTGCACCAGGCTCGCAGTCAGGAGATCCGGCACATCGGCGGCGTGGTCTGTGTCGAAGACTCCGTCGGGCTCGCACCCGGATCGGTCGACCTCGCCTACGTCTGTGACACATATCACCACTTCGAGTTCCCGCAGACGACGCTCGCGTCCATTCGGCGAGCCCTTCGTCCGGGCGGGCGACTGGTGATCGTCGACTTCGAACGCATCCCCGGTGTCTCGCGTGACTGGGTCCTCAGGCACGTCCGCTGTGGCAAGGAGATCGTCCGATCCGAAGTCGAGGCTGCTGGATTCGAGTTCTCGCGAGAGATCTCGATCGACGGTATCCGCGAGAACTTCGTGCTCGAGTTCCGCGCGCCCGCGGCCAGTGTGGAGACAGCTGGCGGGGCACCGCTCGCTCGGAGCGGGAGGAATTCGACACAGCGAGCTACTACGCCGAGCTGCACCACAGTGACTCCGGAGCCAACCGCTTCCGCGTCCGCGCGATCCTCGACCTCGATGAAGGCTGGCACGTCTACGCGAGCGGGCCGGCCGGCTTCCCCCTGACCAAGGCGTCGACGATCGAAGCCGACGGCCTCCGAGTCCTGAGCGACTGGAAAGCGCTCGCCGAAGAACACAAGGCACCGGAGTTTCCGGATGTAACGATCTTCGAGGGCTCGGTGATCTACGAGTGTGAGATCGAGCTCGAGCCGGAACACGCGAAGGGCTGCGACATCGAGATCTATTTTCAAGCCTGCGACGAGTCGACCTGCCTCGCGCCAGTCACACTGGTCGTCGGCCTGCCGCTTCCCGAGTGAATCAGGCCTGAGCCTGCGTGACCGCTTCGCGCGGGCTCACGCCGAACTGCCGCTTGAACTCTCGACTGAACTGCGAGGCCGAGCCGTAGCCGACTCGGTAGGCGGCCTCCGCGGCACCTAGCCCCTGGTGCAGCATCAAGGCGCGCGCTTGGATCAGCCGGATCTTCTTCAGGTAGCCGAGAGGCGTGTCGGAGGTGACCGCCTTGAAGTCCGCATGCAAGGTGGACGCACTCATCGCGCCGACCTCGGCGAGCGTCTGCATGTCGACGGGCTCGTCGAAGTGCGCGTGTAGGTAACGCACGACCTTGGAGACCCGCGCGGCCCGCCCGTCCTGACGGCCGATCGCTCGCAGCGGTCCCGCTTGCGATCCCTGGAGCACTCGGAACAAGAGTTCCTTGTAGAGCCCGGCACCCAACACACGGCTCTCCCGTTCATCGACGGCAGCTCTCAGAAATCGCGTGGCAGCATCTCGAATGTCGGAGTCCATCGGAGTGGCGAACGCCCCCCGCCTCGCCGCGTCCTTCGGATCGGGAGTCGGGTGCTGCAGTTCGTCGAGCTCGGCAATCAGCTCTCCGAGCACGAGCGTGTCGACATCAAGGGCGAAGGCGAGGTAGGGCTCCGCCGCCGACGCCTCGACGATCTCGCACTCGAGTGGAAGCGACACGGAGAGCACCAGGTACTGCTCCGCGTCGTAGCGGAACAGCTCGTCGTTCAACCAAGCCTGCTTGGCGCCGGCACCGACGACGCACAGACAGGGTTCGTAGACGACCGCGGTCCTCCTCGTCGTCTCCTTGGCATGAATCAGTCGCAGCCCCGGCCAGAGTGTCGGGTGGACTCCAGGCTCAGGGGCGAGGGATCGGAGAGTGTCGCGGAGTTCGGCCACGCCCGCATGATCGGGTGTGTCGGAGGACTCCGCGAGGCCCCAGAGGGAGCTTCGGAGGAATGGGCAAGTCGTTCGCTGGATCAGCGCAGCAGAGCTCTCGACCAGTCCGCACACTCTTCCTCGCCATGACCGACCAATCGAATGATCTGACCGTTCCGACGCCGTTCCCCTCCCGCGAGCTCGGGCGGAGTGGGCTGCGCGTCTCAGCTCTCGGCCTCGGATGTATGGGGATGAGCGAGTTCTACGGAGAGAGTGACGAGCAGGAGTCTCTCGCGACGCTCGCGCACGCAGTCGACATCGGGATCACGTTTTGGGACACCGCCGACATCTATGGACGCGGGCATAACGAGGAGCTTCTCCGCAAGGCCTTGCTGTCTGACGCTCTTCGATCCCGTCGTGAAGAACTAGTCATCGCAACCAAGTTCGGCGTCGTGCGCGACGACGACGGCGGCTTCGTCGGAATCTCGGGCAAACCGGATTACGTCCACGAAGCGTGTGACCGAAGTCTGCAGCGACTCGGCCTCGACCACATCGATCTCTACTACCAGCACCGCGTCGACCCCGAAGTTCCGATCGAAGACACCGTCGGGGCGATGAAGGAGCTGGTCGATGCCGGCAAGGTCCGTCACCTCGGACTGTCGGAGGCGAGCGCCCCAACGATTCGCCGCGCAGCGGCTACTCATCCGATCACCGCACTCCAGACCGAATACTCACTCTGGACGCGCGACCTCGAAGATCAGATCTTCCCGACGTGCCGGGAACTCGGGATCGGGTTGGTACCGTACTCACCACTTGGCCGAGGCTTCCTCAGCGGTCGGTTCCGTAGTGTCGACGACCTGGACGAAGAGGACTGGCGCCGTTCGAACCCACGATTCCAGGGTGAAGCGTTCGCGAAGAACCTTCAGATCGCGGATCGCATCCGCGACCTCGCCGAGTCGCTCGGCTGCACGGCGTCGCAACTCGCACTCGCGTGGGTCCTCGCGCAGGGCCGTGACGTGGTCCCTATTCCTGGAACCCGAAAGGCCTCGCGACTGAACGAGAACGCTGCTGCGACCGCCGTTCGCCTCTCAGCGACCGACCTCGCGCTGCTCGAAGACGCGCTTCCCAAGGGAATCGCCGAAGGAACCCGCTACCCCGAACAGGCGATGCGGGCTCTCGACGGGTAAGCCGGCAACGAAGGGAGACGCCCGAATCCGCAGCGCCCAAGGGGGACACCTAGGGCAGAACGGTCGTCGATCGGACACGGCGAGCTTCTCAGGCGGCCGGGAGGAGCCGCCGATCAGCTGCTGCAGCTGAGCTGCGAACAGCCTGGGCGCGATCGGGCCCAGTCCGGGCGCTTCTCCGCGTACTGCCCCCGTCCCGGTTGCACCGCGTAGGGTCGGCGCAGGACATCCAGCTGCTCCCGAAGGCGCGCGAAGTCCCCTTTCGCCGCATCATCGATCGCCAGTTGGGCGAGGTAGTTGCGAAGCACGTAGATCGGATTGGCTCGGTTCATCGCGTCTCTTCGCTCGGCGTCGATCGAGTTCTCACGGCGAAGGCGCGCCTTGTAGTCACTCAGCCAGGCGACCATTGACTCGCGATGTGAGGCCTCCCACTCCTCCGCTCGGTAGCCGGCCTCGCTCAGGATCAGGAGGTCGTCCTCCCCTGGCTCGCTGTCAGCTGAGATCTCGGACAGCAATCGAAACCAGATCGTCATGTCGGTCTCGACGGCTCCGATCAGTTCGAACGCGCGATCGAACAACTTTGCGTCCTCGGCCTCGACCTCCCTGAGGCCGAACTTTGTCGCGAGCATCGCCTGGTAGCGAATCTGAAAGGTCTCCGCGTAGCCGTCCACCGCCGCTTGTAGCGGCTCGATCCCGACCTCACTTCCATCCAGCAGGGGAGCGAGTGCAGAGCCCAACTTGGCGAGATTCCAGTTCGCGACACCGGGCTGGTTACCGAACGCGTAGCGGTGGTGCGTCCGGTCCGTCGTGTTCGGAGTCCAACCCGGGTTGTAGTCCTCGAGCCAGCCGTACGGTCCGTAGTCGATCGTCACACCGTGGATCGACAGGTTGTCGGTGTTCATGACGCCGTGCACGAACCCGACCCGCTGCCATTCGACGACCATCTCGCAGGTCGATCTCACGACCTCCGCAAACAACGCAGCAGTCTTCTCGGCCCGGGTGCCCTCGAGGTGCGGGAAGTGCAACTCGCAGACGTGGTCGAACAACCTCTCGAGCAGGTCTCGCTCACCGTGGGCTGCGGCGATCTCGAAGCTACCGAAGCGGACGAACGATGGCGCGACGCGACAGACGATCGCACCGGGCTCGAGTTCGGGATGTCCGTCATAGAACATGTCCCGCATGACCTCGTCACCAGTCGTCACCAGACTCAGTGCGCGGGTCGTCGGGACGCCGAGGTGGTGCATCGCCTCGGAGCAGAGGAACTCCCGCACCGACGAACGCAACACCGCGAGACCGTCGGCCCGCCGTGAATACGGTGTTGGACCCGCCCCCTTCAGCTGCAGGGTTTGCCGGCCGGCCTTCTTGGTCTGCACCTCGCCGAGAACGATCGCACGACCGTCTCCGAGCTGGTCGGCCCAGTGCCCGAACTGGTGCCCGCCGTAACGCATCGCATGCGGATCCATGCCATCGAGTTGTTGGTTCCCGGAGAAGACCTCGAGGAACTCCGGACGCTCGATCACGTTGCGCTCGAGGTCCAGGAGGTCCAGGACCTCGTCCGACCAAGCGAGCAACTGTGGCTTCGACGCGCGCTTGGGCTGAACTCGCGAGTAGGCGGCGTTCGCCACGAACCGGGAAGTGTTCTCGTCCGACGGATCGCCTGGAAGATCCGCCGTGTAGCGATTGTCGAAGTTCAGCTCGGAGAGGGTGCTCATCGGATTGGCGATCCGTCGGCCGACAGATCTGGCGGCTCGTAGGGGTTCTAGCGCACCCGAACCTAAGGCGCCTGCTCCTGAACCCAATGCCGGCACCACGAGCCGATCGCAGGAATCCTGTCGCGGCAGCGGTTCGAAGCGCCTCCGAAGACCGAACCTGTTACCAGCCACCCCGAGCGACGTCGAGGCCGGCCTTCCCGAGCCGGGCGGGAATGGCCTCGTCACCGAGTAAGAGATACCCGGCAACGGGTGCGGGGCGCCGGATTAGGGCGACGCGAGTCCCCCGCCCTCACGCCGGTCTCAGCGACCGAACCGGCCACCAGCCGAGCGGTACGGACGCGATCGATCGCGGTCTCGGTCGCCACCTCGGTCGCGATCACGACCGAATGGCGGACGACCACCACCGCCGTGCTCACCACCGCGGAACTTCTCGATCGTCTGTTGCGGATGGCGCTCGTCCGGCCGGGCCGCATTGGTCTGGAAGTGGCGCGCAGCGTCTTCCTTGACCCCGAACACCGCATCGAAGTCGTTGACGTCGATCGCACCGACATCGCGGCCCTGAATGTCGCCACGACGGCAGATCACGGCGAGCAGGCGCTTGGGGTTGGCCCCGTGGCGGAACCCCCAGTTGATGCGGAACTGCGTGTAGCCGTCTTCGCGTCGCGCCGGGCGGCGCCCCTCGCGACGCGGACCGCGATCTCGTGGTTCGAACGAACGTTCTCGATCTTCTCGTGGACGCGGAGCTTCGATGTCGACGGGCTCAGGACCCGCTTGCTCGCGAAGTCGCTGCACCAGCGAGGACACGACCTTCAGCGGATCAGCCTCGGAGATGAGCGCCTCGGCCAGCTCGACCGCGGACTCGTCCGGCTTCGACTCGGCGACCAGCTGGACGAGATCCTTGCGGAGGCGACCGGCTTGAGCCCGACGCACGTTCTCGGCACTTGGAGTCGGGCAGACGTTCGGCTTGACGCCCGCATCGTGCAGGATGCGACGCGCGCGGTGCAGGTTGTTCGGAGTCGCGAGCAGGATGCTGCGGCCCTTGCGACCAGCCCGGCCGGTACGACCCGAGCGGTGTGTGTAGATCTCGGCGTCCATCGGAAGGTCCGCGTGGATAACCGTTGCGACCTCCGGGATATCGAGGCCACGAGCGGCGACATCGGTTGCGACGAGGACGCGGACCGTTCCGGACCTGAACGCCTCGAGCGTGCTCGTGCGCTGCGATTGCGCCAACTCTCCGCTGAGCGATTGGGCCGTGAAGCCCGCCGTCGCCAGACGCTCGGCGACGAGTGCCGTCGCAGCGCGAGTCGCGACGAATACGAGAACTCGCTGCTCACCGGCGAGGAGCAGGACGTTGGTCATCATCGAGACGCGATCGTGCGCCCGAACGACGTGGACCAGGTGCTCGATGTCCGTGTGGGCCTCGCCGACGCCCTGGCCTTCGACCTCCAACGCATCGCGCTGGTAGCGCTCCGCGAGCTCACGAACCGCGGCCGGGAAGGTCGCGGACACCATGTGCGTGCGCCGACGACGATCTTCGACGGTCTCGGGGGTCGCCTGGACGATGGTCTCGAGGTCCTCTCGGAACCCGAGATCGAGCATCTGGTCGGCTTCGTCGAGGACGAGCTCTTCGACGGATGAGAGATCGAGAGCGCCGTTGCGGAGGTGATCGACCAGACGACCAGGCGTGCCGACGACAATCGCCGGGTCGCGGCGCAGACGTCGACGCTCGAACTCGACGTTCGTGCCGCCGGTCACCGAATCGACCTGAACGGAACGAACCCCGGCATAGAGCCAGTCGACCTCCTTCTGCACCTGCGCCGCGAGTTCCCGAGTCGGCACCACGATCAGCACACGGGGGCCGACACCGGTCTTGGCCTCAGCCGGCACGAGTAGACTGTCCGCGATGGCGAGACCTAGCGCGACCGTCTTGCCGGAGCCGGTGCGCGAGGAGATGCGAAGGTCCTTGCCTTCGCCTCGCACGTCAGCGACCGAGCGCTGCACTGCGGTCAGTTCTTCGAAACCTCGATCCGTGAGCGCTGCAGAAAGCGCACGCGGAATCGAGACGAACGGGTTCTCGGCCTCGCCTTGGGCGAGCTCGTCAGATTCAATCATCGTCATTGGAACACCTGGAACGCGAAGCGTTGGACAGGTGGGCGGTGACGCGATGACGAACTCCCTCGGCGAATCTCCAACCAACGAGGCCGGACCACCGAGGCCCGCGGGATCGCCGCGGGCAACAGAACCAGGCCGGAAACCGCGAGGGCGCGGGTTCCGGAACGCGTCCCACCGGACTGCCTGACGGGCCGCGCGGGGGGGCGGCGAAGGCTAGCCAGATTCGCCGGGAGTGAAACCCCCTCCCGCGGAATCATCGATCCGAGCCGGCGAAAAGGTCAGAATTGCCGGGCGCGGCCCAGGTCAGTCGCAGCTCGCCCCCGCTCTCGCGACCACCCCAAATGTCCGACTCTCAAGCAACCGCTGCGTGGCGTGCCACCGGCGATTCGGCGCCAGACGGCAGCCGGCTCCTGGGATTCGACCTCGCCCGAGGCCTCGCCTTCCTCGGGATGGTCATCGTCAACTTCAAAGTCGTCCTGCTCTGGAATAGCGACGGCGACCCAGAGTGGCTCCAGAACTTGCTCGGACAGTTCAGCTCGCGGGCGGCGCCGCTCTTCGTGCTGCTTGCGGGGGCCGGCATGACGATGCTTCATCGCTCGGGGGAACGGCGCATGGAGAACTCGGAGTCCTCGCCGCCCTGGAATCGCCGGTTCTGGCTCCGGCGATCCCTCTTCCTGGTGTTCCTCATCGGAGCGACCTTCCTGATCGCGCACACCGTGAGACGACAGGGCGAAACCCCGATACTGATCTTCGATCAGCTTCTGGTCGCTCTGGGTCACGGGGACCTCGAACCGCTTCGCGACTACTTCGGCCGCCTGAAGGACTCGGCCCGAGCATTCCTCGGCGGCGAGAACTGGCCGATCTTTGCCGTTCTCGCTCTGACCCTCGGCGCGCTGATTACGACCTGGGGCGTCAAAGGGAAGCACCTCGGCCCGCGCATGGTGCTCGTGCACCGAGCACTATTCGTCCTGGTGTTCGGATACGCCTGGTACCCGATCTGGGAGGGCGATATCCTTCATTACTACGGCGTCTACCTTCTCCTCGGCACGGTTCTGGTCGGCCGGTCGGCCTTCTGGTGCTGGCTCGTGCTCGCAGCCATCCTGATCGGAACACCTATCGCCCAACTCAACTTCGACGTCAGTGCCGGCTGGTCGATGTTCCTCAGCTACGGGGAGTTCTGGGAACGCGATGGTGCCCTGCGCAACCTGACCCTGAACGGTTGGCACCCGCTGCTGCCATGGTTCGGGCTGCTCGTGACCGGCCTCCTGGTCGGGCGCCTCGACGCGACCAAACGACTCACTGGTCTCCTCCTCCTCGGCGTCGGCACACTGCTCTGGGGCTCGTTCTTCTTCTACGGAGACGCCATGGAAGATGGGCTGCGGGAACACGCACGATCACAGCTCACCTCCGCGGTCGTCGAGGAACTGCCAGCCGCCGAAGCATCTGCCGGCGGCGGATCCTTGCTGATCCCCTCGGTCTCCGATTCGGTCGATCCGACGACCCGAGGACTCGAGACGTTCGAGGAGGATCGCCAGGAGCTTCAAGCGATCAGTCGTCGATTGAACCGTCGTTCGTTCCGCTCCGACTACTCGTTCGACGAGTGGACGATGCAGATCGTTGAAGCGGACGCGAACGGTGTGGTCGCGAGTCTCGAGGTCCGCGGCGGTGACTCGACCGAGGTCGAACGTCTCGACGAGCTGTTCGGACTCGCGATGTCCCCCAAGGACGAACGATTCGATGTGATGCCCGTGGAACGCTGGTCTGAGTGGCCGAAACGCGTGCAGGCCATCCGGATCGTGCACCGCCCGGCAGAGGGCGAGACCCCGTCCCTCCACCACGAGATCACCTTCGAGCGCGCCAACTCGATCAACCGAGATGACCATGCCGTCGCCTGGGTACTGCGCGAGAACTCGTTCCCGGCAGGGATCATCTGGCTGCTGTCGGCGATCGGAACCTCACTGATGGTGCTCGGGTCCTGCCTGCTCATCACGCAGTTCCGTGCCACACATCGATTCGTCACACCATTGGTCCGCACCGGCCAGATGGCGCTGACGCTCTACGTCCTACACGTCGTGTTCGGACTCGAGCTCGTGAAGGCCCTCGGATTCGACGAGGACCTCGACCTGCCGAAGATCGCAACGATCATCGTGGTGATGTGGATCGTCTCGATCGCGTTCGCGAGCGGCTGGAAAGCGATCTTCCGACGTGGCCCGCTCGAGAACGTGATGCGGTTCCTGGCGGGCTGAGCCGGTGGCTGGCCGAGACGCACGAGCGCGCTCGGCCCCCGGTTGGCCGCGAGCTCAGCTCTGCGGCTCGCCAGCGACGTAGGCCGGCGGCGTCGTCACGGTCGGACGGACACCGATGTCCGGGTCGGTGAATAGGTCCGCCGGCGGATCGAGGGTGACGTCGAAGCCGAGCCCGCGCGAGGTCATGATTGCGGCGCTGTCCGAAACGACTTCCACCATGCGCTGCTCGCCCTCAAGGAGCTTGACGACGTAGGTGTCCTCACCTGCCGTGACTTCGGAGCCACTTGGGATCGAGATCAGTGGCAGCCAGTTGCCATCGTCGCGCTCACGGTGCGGCAGTCCGTGCAGATCGCCAAAGCCGTTGTACTCGAGGCGGAACGTCCGACCATCGAACTCTGGATCGGCTTCGTCGTCGTGCGTGTACTCGACGGCCAACGGGCGATCGAAGGTGACGATTTCGCCCTCGGAGTCGCGTAGAGCGCGCAGCTGGTTCCACTCGCGTGGGCCGTATTCCCACTCGTAGACGACCGGCGCTTCCCAGACATCGGCAGCGTTCTCCGGCAGAGTCGGCACCAGCGGGCCACTGTAGATGCCCCATTCGGACTGCGTCTCGAGCATGTCGACTCCCTGCGCGGCGAGGACCGATTCCCCGTTCTGCTTGAGGACCATCTCCGAGCCGCTCATCGAGTAGGTGATCGCGCTCTGGACCAGGTTCACATCGTCGAAGAACGGCGAGAGTCCCTCGGCATAGTCGAGCTGGGCCGCGGTCGCGAGCGGACGCGGCGCGTTGAAGAAGCCGTAGAGCTGGAACGCGCCTTGAGCGAATTCGTCGTCGCTCGGCAGGACCGTGGTCTCGGTGCGAACCTGGACCGCAGTCGAATCAGTCGGGTCGACGCCGGTCGGCCACTGCATCTGCACACCACCCCGTCCGTCGGACCAGAATTGCAGATACTCACCGTCTGCGATCAAGGTGCTGAGCGACACGGGCGGATCGGCCGGAATGAAGCGCGTTCCGCTCCCGCCCTCGGAGTTCTGGTTCGCAACGATCTGCAGATCGGTCCCGTTCCAGCGGACGATCGATTGCCCCGACTCGGTCCAGTAGAACAAGTCCTCGCCGGTCAGATCGGCCAGCGTCAGTTCGAGGAGTTCCCGCTTTCGCAGCTTGCCCTCGCGAACGAATGCGGTGAACGCCGCCGCCTCCTCCGCTTCGCCGTGGGTGTCGCGGAAGACGGTCTGACCATCGACCAGCGAGACCTCCTCGGGGAGCCAGAGACCGTAGTAGCCAGCCCATCCGTACGCTCCGCTCTCCGTCCGAACGCTGAACCCGGACTCCCGCTCGACGCGGTTTCCGGTCTCGGGGTCGTAGAGCCCGTAGCGCCAACCGAAGGTCTCGAACTCGTTGCGGTCGAAGAGCCGGATCTCTTCGGAACCGTCGGTGCGGCGCCGTGCGAGATAGTCCGCATCGTAGTTGACGTCGAAGACCTCCGACTCTGTCTGGACGGACACGCCGTCGTGGTAGCGCGACTCCATCGAGGTGAAGGCCTGACCGCTGGCACCGCCGTCAGCCGTCACGACCCGTGCCATCATCCGCGCCGCGAACTCGCCGGCCGAGAGTGGCCCGTCCATG
>JBCBZB010000126.1:0-6639 GCA_039815565.1 Planctomycetota bacterium | reverse complement strand
GGTGCGTTCTCCTAGCCTCTGTGTGTCCAACCCGGCACATGGTTAACACTTTTGGCCGGCCCCTTGGGTTACCCTCGGGGGTGGGTGCCCACGGCTCGTTCACGCCCGCGGCGGTGGAGCGAAGCGACGACGGAGCGGGCTTCATCGAGCCTTGGGCACCATCCGCCGAGTGTCACCCATGTGGCCGGACAAAAGTGTTACCCATGTGCCGGGTTGCACACACTGAGGCTAGGAGAACGCTCCGGATGGAACATCAACATCCTCGATCGGCACCTCGACGGATTGGGAAAATCCGAAGTCCTTCTTGAGTCTCCGCTGATGTCGGCACGCCTGCTCCCCCAGGCCCTGTAGGTGCCAGTTGGTTCTTGCTCTCGGCTAACCGATCGCGGTCGCAGCAGCGCTGCGGACGCGAGGAAGCCCATCACGGCGCCTCGGGGAATCCGTATGCTTGGCCCGAATCGTTCGGCACTAGTCGGTGTCGGAGTACATTCGCAGGCTCTAGCGATCTATCGTCGGATCGGAGGCGGCCGCCGAGTGGTCGCTGTGTCGAACTCAATTCGATCCCAAGTCACGTTCTGATGTCGTGGTCCGAACGCTTTCTGCGCGATGTTGAGTTCACAGCGCGAACCTCGCGTGAGTGGAGCGTGAGGCTCGGACTCATCGACTTTGATCACCGATCAAGAGGTTGATCGCACTTCGTAGGCTGTCTCATGAGCTTCTGTTTTCCGCGTCGTCGTTCCTTGGTGTGCCTGAGCGTGATCGCGCTCTCCTCCTCGACGGGCGCGCGAGCACAGGGGGACGTGGTCTTGGCTCTCGAAGGCTCGCCGAGCCACGTTCAACAAGAGCAGCTCGTAGCTCGGACCGGCACGGTTTCCGTGCCCCTCGGCCAGAGCCCGCGATTTGCCGGGCAGTGCCTGATCGTGAACGAGTGGAATGCACGATTGCGTTCCGAGCCTGGCTCCCTCGTGAAAGACGGGGAGCGAGTCTTCGAGGACTGGACACTGCGACTCTTCGTCTTGCTCGATCCGTCTCGGAGCAGCAAGCAGGCCGACGGAAGCAACCTCACGATTTGTTCGATCGAGTCGGCGTCCGTGGACAACGGATCAAGCCTCGACGTCGGCTTTGTGGGGCTCACGCCCTTTGTCGAATTCCGATCTTCGCCGGAGTCGGAGCTCATCCGTCTCGTGGGGCGCAATGAGGTGGAGCGAGACCAGTGGGCGCCGGTCGCGGTGAGCTACGACGGACGTCGCCTTCGTCTCTTCGCCGGTGGCTACGAGGCGGCCAACGAACGTCTAACGCGACAGGCGTTGTGCCTGAACACCAGCTCCGTTCTCTCGCTCTTTGATGCCGTGGCTGAAGACGGTCGGCGGCACTTGGCCGGCTGCTTTCACTCACTCGAGATCTACGACGAGGGGCTCTCAGAGCGTGAGTTGAAAGCCCTCGACGGTGCTCAACGAGAGCTGCCCGAAGACAACCTGCGTCGAGCGATCCGGGATGGGTATTTTCTCGCGCCTCGAGATCCGCTCCAGGCGCGCATCGACTACGCGATCGATCGAGCAGTTGAGAACGTCTCTGGGCTTCAGACGACGGATGGAGACTTTCCGCCGGATCAGACAGGGGACTACGGCTATCGGAACGGGTGGACAGCGCTCTGCGGTCTAGCGCTTCTTCACTCCGGCGTTCCTGCGGAGGATCCACGCATCCTCAAGGCACTCGAGTTTCTCCGCGAACAACCTCCGGAACACACCTACAGCGCGAGTGTGCAACTTCTTCTGCTGCTCGAGCTGCACAACTCGGAGTACGACGAGTGGGCGAGAGAAGTGGCCGATTTGTTGCTGAGCTTCGAGCACCGAAAGCGCGGTCAATGGGGGTACCCGGACTTCCGGGCCGACTTGTCGAACACCCAGTTCGCGTTCCTCGCCTTGTTCGCGGCACACGAGCATGGCATCGAGATCGATTCGCGAATCTGGAAGCGCACTGCGCTCACGATTCTCGAGCGCTACCGGCCTCGGGCCGAGGAAGTGGAGGTCCTCGACGAGCGTGGTCGCACTCGTGAAGTCGACATCCGAGGCTTCAGTTACCGTGAACGGCTTCAGGCTACCCCCTCGATGACCGCTGCGGGCATTTGCGTTCTCGACATCGCTCGGCGGCTCGACGAATCGCTCACAGATAGGCGCTACGAACTCAGCGAAGGAATCGACCTGGCGCTCGCGTGGTTGAGGCATCGCTACCACTCGGCGGTGGATCACTACACGCTCTACAGTATCGAGCGAATCGGAGCGCTGCTTGGGTTCCGTACCATCGGTGAGCAGGACTGGTATCGCGAGGGTGCGGAGCGATTGGTGAAAGAGCAGCAAGACAGCGGTGCCTTCGGCTACCACCTGCAGAACACCTGCTTCTCGTTGCTCTTCCTGAACCGTTCAACCGAGCAGGTCACCGGTCGAGAGAGTCCCGTCACGGGCGCGAGCAGGAACGGTGTGTTCGAGCTCAAAGAGGGGCCCGTTCACATTCGGGCGGCAGGCCGAGAGCGCAGCGTTATCTATGTGACTGAGTTGTCCGACCCGATCGCAGATCGCGGAGAGTTCGCACCGTATCGAGCTCGGTGGTACCTCAACGGCGACCTACTCCAGGTCGTGGGGAGCGAGCCGGGTGAGCGAGTGCTCGACTCGTCTTTCGCGATCAGGCGCTCTTTCGCGCCTGGTCGATACCAGCTTCGTGTGGAGATCGATGGTCTCACTGCCGCGGGCAAACCGGCGAGCCTCAGGTCTCACGAGCTGGCTGTCGTGTTCTAGCGACTCACGTGTGCTGTTGGCCCCGCGGTCCGCTGTGTCGACGACAGCCTGCGCGCTGTGCTAACGGGCCTCACCGGGCTCGGTCGGGAGCATGGCGATGACTGATCGGATCTCGGGGCGTCTTGTTACGTGAGCAGGGGGCTGCTACTAGGCCTTGTTGGTCATGCACTCACGCCCTCGCCGGACGTTCTTTTTCCCCCGACTTGCATTCGCGCTTTGTGCTGCGTGCTCATTCAGCAGCGTCGCTGCTCAAGAGCCGTTCCAGGAGATCGTCTTCTCCGAGACGCGTCTAGAAGACGGTCGCCTGGCGTTTTCGTCCGGCGAAGGGGTTGTTCCGGTTCCGGAGGGGCTCCGATTCGCTCAGGAGAGCGCGCTCTTCACCGAGTGGTCTGCACCCGTGGTCTCGGACGCGTGGTCCGAGCGAGCTCGCTCCTTCAGCACCTGGACCTTCGAAATGGTCGTCCTCCTCGAGCCCTTCATCGTCCCGTCGGAGGGCTCGGAGGAGATCTGGGAGTTCTTCTCCCTTGCGCCAGAGGGTGGGGCTGAACGTTCTTCGATCCGGATGGGGCTCCGTGACATGCATCCGGTTGTCGAGTTCAGGTCCACACCAGACGGACCGAGCATCGAGCTCGTCTCTGACAGCCCTCTCGATCCGAGCATGAGCCTGGTGCACTTCGCTTCGAATAATCACTGGAAGTCGTTGTCGCTCACCCATGACGGCAAGCACCTCCGTCTGCATGTCAACGGACACGTCGTTGCGGAGACGAAAGTGAAGCGTCAGCGACTCCTGCTTGGTCCAGAGCAACGAGCTCGATTCTTCGACAACATCCAAGACGACGGCCGCCGTCGCTTGCACGGATCGATGCACTCGGTCGCCGTGTTCGATGAGGCCTTCGAGAAAGGCGAACTCTTTGATCGTTCGCAGAATGTGCGAGGACTGCCGAACAACAACTTTCGTCGAGCAGTGAGGGATGGCTACTTCCTCACCGGCGCGGGCATTCTGCAAGCGCAGATTGATAGTGCGATCGACAGAGCGGTCGCGTGGCTGTCCTCGCAGCAGGTGGTCAGTGGCGAATTCGGCGCGGAAGAGGGCAACGACTGGTCTCAGTCAGGACGCACCGAGCTCGCCGTGCTCGCGCTTCTTCATGCTGGCATTCCCGAAGACGATGAACGGATTCAACGCGCGGTTCAGTGGGTTCTTACCCAAGAGGGCGAGCCGAGTGCTGTGTTGGCGGCGCAACGCATTGAGATGTTCGCGGCCCTCGAGGGTCAGGATCATCTCGAGCGCCTCCGCGCGTTGGCCTCCGAGCTCCTCGAGCAGGAGTACAAGCGCGACGGACACTGGCGATGGTCCTCGGGTGCTACCGGGCCCAGTCTCTCTGCGACCTACCCGGCGACTGTCGCACTCTTTGCCGCGCAACGCCGCGGAGTCGAGGTGGATTCGGCTGTGTGGCGTCGCATCGCTCAGACCCTGGTCAAGCGCTACCGAGGGTTGCCCGAGCGGTTTCGTGAGCCAGACCGGAGTGGGCGGACGCAGACGGTGAAGTTCCGAGCCTTCCGATTCCTCGACAGTCACGAGCCAACTGTGAGCTCTACCGCGGCGGCGCTGAGCGTGCTGAACATCACTCAGCGGATGGACGAGCGTCTAGCGCAGAACCGTCTCGGCTTCCTCGAGGCTCAAGAGGAGGGCCTGCAGTGGCTCCATCGCAAGTTTCTGCGAGACATGCAGGTCTCCACACCAAGCTCGCTCTACGACATCGAACGCCTTGGTTCGTTGCTAGGGATTCGAACGATCAACGATGTCGACTGGTATCGCGAGGGTGCGACACGAATCGTAGACGGGCAGTGGGATAGCGGGCAGTTCGGCGTCAGCTTCAACTACACGTGCCATGGTCTGCTCTTCTTGGATCGCTCCACGCGCCAGGTCGTGAGCGACGGTCCAACGACCGGTGCGAGTGTTCTCGGAGTCGTCGAGCAAGAGCGGGGTGCTGTGAAACTCCGCGTCTCCGGGCAGGAGAGCTCCTACATCTCGATCACCGGCTTCGATGGTCTTCAGGAGATCCTCGGCTTCAAGCCGCATCGAGCACGCTGGTACTTGAACGGACAACTTGTTCAGGAGATCGGCGGGCAGCCCGGGCAACCGGTGTTCGATCCTTCGTTCGGGATCCGACGGACTTTCGGAGTCGGGACGACGACTGCGATTCACGCGGAAGTCGACGGAGTCGATGAACGCGGGGAGGCTTCGACCGTGTCGTCATCGACTCTCCTCGTTGAGCGCTAACGGGCGCTAGCTGCTTTCGATCGAGGTGTTGGCCCCGAGGGTGCTCGGACCAGGATGGCGACCTCAAGTTTCTCAGCGAGTCTGCGAGCTAGCAGAGCGATCGCCAGCCGACCGGCCCGCAAGCCGAGTGTCGAGACGGCGGGAGAACCTTCAACGCACTGATATCTGCACAACTGGCAAGAAGGTCGGATCGATGCGTTCCACGAAGTCTCCCAACAACACCCTCACGTCGCGTTCGATTGAGCGCGCTTTCCGTCTTCCGTTCCAACGCACCCGAATCTTCTCTTCTTGACCGAGCATCTCCTCGGAGAGGAGGAGTGAGAAGGAGCGCACGTGCTCGCCTTCGACCTCGAACTGACCGGGTTCTACGAATCGCCCGCTGAGCCTGGCCGTCCGTTCCTCCGCGGCTGATGCGACATAGCGGCGCCTCGCGTTGTCATCCATCGTCTGCCACCGCGATGCGGCGACACTGATCTTGAAGCTCGCCTTCACCTTCCTCGAGTTGACGGAGTCGATCTGGAGCCAGAAGGACCGCGCTGCGCCGGGGCGGTCGGTGAGCCGGACCACGTTCACGGGCAGAGGCTCGCGTTGGGTCTCGCTGAACCATTGAGGCCAGTCGACCCCTTCCCAGCTCCATACGTGTCCGAGGTGAGGAAACTCGATCAACTGCGCGTCCCGCGCGCCAAGATCTCGGAGTTTCTCGAACGAGAGTCGGAGGTTGTAGAGGAGGAGCGGGTCGTCGAGAGAGCCTTGAAGATCGCGAACGGAGATGTGAGCGACGTTCTCCAGGAGACGCATGTTGTTCTGGCCGCGTTGAACGGTGAGTCGCGGTCCGCCAGTCATGGGTAGGAGCCCGGCGAACTGATCCGGATTGCGGAGGCCAACGTCCCAGGTCAGGTGTCCACCGCGACTGTGCCCGCTGTGGAAGACCCGGTTCGAATCTATGGGGAAGCGCCGCTTCGCTTCACGAAGTGCGGAGAGCTGCAGTTGCCGCTCGGCTTCCGTGAAGCCGTAGCCACCGAACGCGAAGAGCTCTTCGGTGGGGTCCACTCCAACGATCATCATCCCGATTTCTTCGGACGTGCCTTGGTGATGTCCGATGACCGCGGATCCGTTGTTGCCGCCTCCGACGACGAGCGGCATCAGGCCCGAGTCGGGAACATTCCGCGGCGCGTAGAGGTGCACCCAGGTCTGCACGACTTGAGCTCCATCCCAAAGGCTCCACTCTTCGCTCCAGGAGCCTGTTCGTTCCGGTTTGACGGGTCGAGAGACCTCCGCGATCGCCTCTTTCCAGATCTCGAGAGGAACATCGGACCCCGCCATCCGCTCGACGTGTCGTGCTCGCTCGTTCGGGTTCGGCTCCTCGAGCGCCGCCCGCAGGGCGACCACAGAGGATTCGAGAGTCGAGGGTTGGTTCCGAGCTGGCTCCGGATCCTGTGGGGACAACGGAGCTGCCGCTAGCAGTGCAGCAACGAACGGGTGGTGGAGGCTCATGCTAGCGTTCCTAGTGAGTGTGGCGGCACCCGTCACACTGGCCAGCCGGCGACGAGAGGTTTGGACGGTTGG
>JBCBZB010000140.1:0-2776 GCA_039815565.1 Planctomycetota bacterium | reverse complement strand
TGGTTTGGAGTAACCCGCCTGTCAATCGCGCCGTGCCTAGATCGCAGGCGTGGGTTTCTTCAGCCCCGCAGGTGGAAGTGCGGCACGGAGAACAGCTGTGGTTCGATCCCTCGTCGCCGGTCGTGCAACAGCGGGTCCACGACGAGATCGTCGATGTCGTGGAGCGTTACGACGTCGATGGGGTCCACATCGACGACTACTTCTACCCTTACCCGAAACCACGAGTCCGGTTTGACGATGATGCGTCCTATCAGCTCTACCGCCGGTCCGGTGGTCGGCTGTCACGCTCGGCTTGGCGTCGGAACCATGTGAACGGCTTCGTTGCAGGTCTCGATCGAGCGATTCACCTAAGCAAGCCGGCGGTGAAGTTTGGCGTCAGTCCATTCGGGATCGTGCGGCCGGGTGTGCCTGAGGGGATCCAGGCCGGCGTCGACCAATACGAGGACCTCGCCGCCGACGTGCAGACCTGGCTCCGAGAGGGAATCGTCGACTACATCGTTCCCCAGCTCTACTGGCCGATTGCTCAGCGTGCCCAGAACTACCCCCAGCTGCTCGGTTGGTGGTCGTCGGTGACGCCGAGGGACGTTCACCTCTTCGTCGGTAACTTCGCGACCAAGGCCTGGCAGCGGGAGCCCGGCTGGTCGTTGCGGGAGCTGCAGGAACAGATCCAGCGGACACAACGAGATCCTGTCGCCAGCGGCACCGTTCTCTTCTCTGCGAAGGTGCTGCGCGACGCCGCGTTCCGCCGAGGCCTGCGGGATCGCGTCTGGCCCTCGCTGGCCTTGGTGCCGCCGTCGAGCTGGCTGGATGATGATCCGCCTTCTCAGCCCGACCTCGACGTCCGGGATGTCGAGGGGAACCTCGAACTGCGCTGGACCGGTGACCGCTCGACGCGGTTCTGGTCGGTCTACCTCCAGCGCAGCGATGGCGATTGGCAGCTCTCGGACGTGAAGGGGGCTGCGAAGCCCGGTCTGAGGATTCCAGCGTCGACGAGGCGCACCCTCGGAATCCGCGCTGTGGCCGTCGCGTCGATCGATCAGGCCGGCAACGAGAGCCCCTACCGGGTCGTGTCGGTCAGTCGCTGATCTCGACTATCGTGGCGGCATGCTCGCCACGTCGTTCGTTCTAGGTCTGCTGGCGCTCGCCCCGCAGCCTCCCGCTTCGCCGGTTCCTCCCCAGGACTCCGCCCGTTACGACGCGTCGTCCGATGGCTTGGAGCGGACCGTGCGCGACCTGGTGGGGTTCGGGACTCGACACGTGCTGTCCGCGACCGATGACGCGGATCGTGGAACCGGCGCCGCCCGCGACTACCTCGAGTCTCGCTACCGCGGATTGATCGAGCTCAGCGGTGGCAGGCTGCAGGTGACGCGCGAGGCCTACGAGGTCTCCGTGCGTCGACGCGGAATGCCCGGTTCGGTTTCGGTGACCAACATCGTGGCTACCTTGCCGGGGACCTCGGATCCGGAGCGGGTCTACGTTGTCGGTGGTCACTACGACTCCCGCAACAGCAGCGGCGCGGATGGCGAGGGGGACTCTCCGGGTGCCAACGACGACGGATCGGGAACGGCGGTCGCGCTCGAGGTGTGTCGCCTGCTCTGTCAGCAGGAGTTCGCGGCGACGATCGTGTTCGTCGCCTACGACGGGGAGGAGCAGGGGTTACTGGGGTCGGCGGCCCATGCCCGGGCGCTCGCGGCCCAGGACGTCGTCGTGGACGGCATGATCACGAACGACATCGTCGGCAACACACGAGGGATGGATGGGGTCATTCGGAACGACTACCTGCGTTGCTTCAGCTATGCGCCGGTTGGCAACGACTCGATCGGTCGCAGCATGGCGCGTGAGTTGGCTCGCGCCGCGCGGAGTGTCGAGGGGCTACGCATCAAACTGGTCTTCCGCGGAGACCGGTACGGTCGGGGTGGCGATCACCGTCCGTTTTTCCAGGAGGGCTTTCCCTCCGTTCGGCTGAGCGAGCCACGCGAGGACTTCAGTCGGCAGCACCAAGACCTCACCGAGCGAGATGGGCGACCCTACGGTGATCTGCCGGACTTCGTGGACTTCTCGTATCTCGCTCGCGTCGCGAACGTGAACGCGCACTGCCTGGCCGAGCTCGCACGTGCACCACGCCCCGTGTCCGCGATTCGGATCGTCGGGGCCCGAGAAGCCTACGACACGATGGTCAGCTTCGGCTTGGTCGGGGGTGCGGCGGGTTACGAGATCGTCTGGCGCGACACGACGTCACCCGACTGGGAGGGCAGCCGGGTCGTCTCGCCGGACGAAGTGCAGGTCGACGAGCGCGGGGTTTGGGCGACGGTCCGCCTCGAGGGAGTGTGTATCGACGACGTCGTCGTCGGAGTTCGCTCGATCTCCGAAGACGGCGCGCGTTCGCGCGCGACGGCCGCGCCCGAGCCCGACAACTTCTCGGCGCGACGCGGCCGCTAGTCGGCGCGCCCGGTTGCTGTCACTGGCCAGTGATGCGCTCGAGGGCGAAGGCCTCGAGCTTGCGCGCATCCTGATCGAAGCGGCGGATGCCGTCGGCGAGCTTGTCGACGGCCATCTCGTCCTGGTTGTGCAGCCAGCGGAACTCCCGCTCCTCGAGCGTCAGGGGTTCGGAGTCACTCGCCTTGGCGGATCCGACCGAGAGGCCGGCCGGCACTTCGCCTTCGGTCTGCTCCATCGACTCGAGCAGGTCAGGAGCGATCGTCAGCAGATCGCACCCGGCGAGCGCGAGGATCTGGTCGACCTTGCGGAAGCTCGCGCCCATAACCTCGGTCTGGAT
>JBCBZB010000102.1:0-14293 GCA_039815565.1 Planctomycetota bacterium | reverse complement strand
GCCGTGACGCCGCCCATCGCGCCGTTCTCCGACGCAACACTCAACCTGCTCGCTAGCTACGACGTCGTCGAGTCGGCCGAGGACGCGGACGACGACGAGCAGGCGCGCGTGTCGCCAGGGTCTTCTCGGCGATCATGCGCGAGGGCAGTGTGAATGCCGCTGCAAAACGGCTGTTCCTGGGTCCCTCCGCTGATCTGGAGGTTCGGGTTGCGCTGGTAGAGGTAGTCGACGTACGGCGACTCCAGGAACGGCTGGTACGCCGAACGCGGACGCACGTAGCGGAGTTGGATGTTCCGCGTGACGAGGTCTTCCTCGATGTTCTCACGCGGGACGATACGGAGGATGCCGCGCGCCTCCTCGACGACCACATAGCCGAGTGTCTTGACCGTCGCCTCGAGCGCGTCGCGCCAAGGGATGTCCTGCATTCGCAGGGACACCGTGCCGACGACCTCGGACGAAGTGACGATGTTGGCGCCACTGATCTTGCCGATCGTGTCGATGACCTTCTGGATGTCGACGTTCTCGAACGCGAAGTAGACGCGCGCCGGCTTCTCGACCTTGAGCACGTTCTGGGCGCGTTCGATGACGACGCAGCCCGCGCGCTCGGCAACGAGCTCGAGGGCGTCACGCCACTCGACGTCCTGAAGGTTGATATCGACCCGCTCGTCGATGTTGGGGTCGACGACGATGTTGACCCCGGACAGCCGCTCGATGCGCGCGACGACGTCCGTCAGAAGACGATCGCGGAGTCGCAACGTGAGTCGAGAACTCCGATCACCCTCGGATGTGAAGCTCTCGACCGTGTCATCCTGCGTGGTCGTGTCGGGTTCCTGCGCGAAGACAGGGCCCGCGAGTAGAGCCGAGATTGCGAGACGGGGCAGAAGACCCCACCGGTTTGCCTGCATGATTTTCCTCGTCCCACCAATGGGTGGGCAAAGCCGCGGCCCAAAGGGGCCTCGTTCGATCCGTTCTGGGTATCGGCCCGAACCCCTGTCGCCCTTGATGCCGGATGTTCGGAATCGTCGATGCCGCCGACCGGTTGTGACCAGATGGCCGGGAATCCCCCTAGTCAGGCGGGCTCCGGCAAGGCGCTCCATTCACCGATTCGGCGAAGAGCTGCCGGCACACAGAAGAACCGTGCGCGAGCCGGGCCGCCGCGAGGTCGCGCGGCCCGGACAGGACGGGACAGCGAACAGCCGTCACCGCCCCGGAGGGCTCACCAGCGCTTGGTGAGCAGCAGGTCGCGGTAGACGAAGTCCGCCTCGCCCTTGCGGACACTGAGCAGCATCACTTCCGGGGTCACCATGTCGCCCTCTTCGAGCGCCGACCCGTTGATCAGCAGACCACGGCGACCGGCGTCGTAGACGACCCAGCCCTCGACCTGGAGCGGGATCTGCTCGAACTCGAGGGTGATCTCGAGAGCATCACGGATCTTGAGCGCCTGGTCGGCGAGCTCACGGCGCGGATCGTCCTCGGCGAAGCCCAACTGCGGGGCCACTTCGTCGAAGCGATCGATCGCGGTCTGGTAGTCACCGTTCGCAGCATCCTGACGGATCTGCGTGATCAGCGTGTCGAGCATGTCGAGCGTGACCGCGTTCTCCTCGTTGATCATCCCCCGGAGCTCCGCGATCATCTCACGCGCTGGGATCAAGACCGACGAATTCAAGCGGCTCCGAGCCTGCTCGCTGCCGACTTCCGAAGCCATATCCTTGCCGGACGACCAGATCTCGTCGAGCTCGGCAAGGAGCTCCCGACGCATACGCTCGCGCTGCAGGTAGTTCGTCTGGCTTTCCCAGCTACCGAAGCGGATACGCAAGCCATCCATCCGCGACTCGAGTTCGCCGAGCTCACGCTCGGAGATTCGGAGCCCCTGATCCGGAGCCGAGCGGCCGACCAGCGGACGCGGGTCGATGAAGATGTCACGACGTCCCGGCTGCTCGGTGTACTCGTAGCGCTCGAGGGCGACCGCGTCGGCGACCGACTGAATACGGTCGAGCAGGCGCTCCCGCTTCACCTTGAAGTTCGGAATGTCGACGTTTTGGCCCGACCCCTTGCCGTTGTAGACGTAGGTCTCGACGGTCATGTCGATGTCGTGGATCACACCCTCTTCGGCGTCCGCGATCAGGATCTCGGTGCCCGTCGTCGAGCGGAGCTGCAGAGCCGAGATCTTCATGAACCGCTCGTGGTTCTCGATCAAGCTCATGAAGCGCAGCAGCTGCCAGGTCGATGCCTTGGTCTTCAGCTTGTAGGAGTAGTTGGTGAACTTCCCCTTCGGCTTCTGCTCCTTCTGCGGCAACCAGTTCTCGATCGTGATTCCGACCTGAGAAGCGAAGCCGTTCAGAGTACGCGTGAAGTCGCCCACCTCCTTCGTATCCGGAAGGATGCGGGTGTAGGTGTCGACGTTCTCACGAAGGACGATGACATCGTCTTCGAGCTTCGGGATCTGAGCGATCTTGCGCTCCGAGTCCTGGAGCTGCGTCTTCGCTGCCTGGATCGCCTCCTCCTTCGCGTCGATCTCGTCGTACGTGAAATAGACGCCAGCGAGCGCACCAAGGGTGATCGTTCCGCCGATCGCTGCGATCAGGATGATCGCCTTCTTCTCATCGATCTTGGCCATGTTGGTCTCCTCAGCGTGCCTTCAGGGTCTGAGAGCGCGTCTTCGCGTTCTGGAACCGAATCTCGTAGGTGAAGGTCCGCGAATCGCGCGGAGTACGCTCCGCGTCGTCGGCGGACTTCGCCTCGAGCCCCGACGTGCTGTCCACGAACATCCCGAAGCGAGCTGCCGCGAGGTCTTCGTAGAGGTTCACGACGTTGTCGAGACTCGAACCCGACACCGATCCCGGGATCAGGATCTTCGGGCCTTCCTTCTTCTTGCCGCTGGTCGGTGAGCTGATGGACATGCTCTTGAACCAAACGGTGTGTCGCTCTTCGTCCGCGGACGACGCGATCTCGACGAGTTCGTCGACGACCGGAGTCCAGATCATGCGGGACTCGGCGATCTCGCGGATCGTCTGTTCACGCTGCTGGTAGTCCGCCCGCTCTTTGCCGAGCTGCGAGTGACGCGTGACCGAGTCCTGACGGCTCGCAACTGTCTCTTCGAGCTGTGAGAGTTCGACTTCCAGCTCGCCGAGATCGCCGAAGTATGCGAGTCCGAGCCAGCCGAGCGAACCGCTGACGAAGACCACGCAGAGCAGCATTGCCGCGAACAGCTTCGGGGATGTGCGCTCGCTCTTGCGGTAGCGATCGGGAAGAACGTTGATCTGAATCATGTTCTAGTTCTCCTTCTCAGCAGGATGAGGCGGCCAGACCGACCGCGACGGTCAATTGCGGGGCGCTCTTGTTCAGCGCGTCGATGTCCACGTTGTCGGCGCGGACCTTCAGGCCTTCGAGCGGGTTCCAGACACGGGTCCGCTTCTCGAAGATCTTCTCGAGTCCCTCTTCGAGGAACGGCAACAGCACGGTTCCGCCGGAGAGGTTCACCTCCGCGACCTCGCCGTCGAACTGGTTCTCGAAGAAGTCGAACGACAGGTTGATCTCGTTGCCGAGGTCATCGAGGACCGGAGCGACCGCGTCCTGAACTTCCACGACCTGGTCCTGTGGATCGCGCTTCAGCGCCTCTGCCTCGAAGGTCTCGAGGGCGAAGCGTCGGGTGATCGCGTTCGTCAGGTCCTGACCGCCGATCGCCACTTCGCGTGCGAACTGCGTGACCTGGTTGCGAACGATGTTGATCGACGTCTTGCTGAAACCGATATCCACCAGCGCGACGGTGCTGTCGCTCTCGTGTAGGCCCGGGCTGACGATCTCGCTGAGCTCGAACGCATTGCTGAGCGCGAAGGAGTCGACTCCGACGCTGACCGGCTGCAGACCGAGCTCGACCAGCATGTCGGCCTGGTCTTCGACCATCGAGGTCTTCGCCGCGACCAGCAGAACGCGCATCTGTTCGCTCGCCTCGTCACCTCCCGGCGCGGGACCGAGGACCTGCGTATCGAGTTCGACCTCGTCGATCTCGAACGGGATGTATTTGTCGGCCTCGAACCGGATCGCGTTGCCCAGCTCGTCCTTCGACATCTTCGCCATGTTCAGGTAGCGGAAGATGACGGACTTGCCGCCGATCGACGTTGCCACACGCTTGGTGTGAAACCCTCCCGAGCGGAACAGCTCGGCGAGTGCATCGCGTCGTCCTTGCTCACTCGCGACGTCGACATGAGCGAACGCCGTGATGATGTGCTCGTACTTGTCCTGAGTGATCTCGATCGCCTTGATCGAGCTCGAACCAATGTCGAGTCCGACGACGCTCTTCCGTTGCTTGAGCATGAGTTGCCTCGAATTCCCTGTTCGTATGTCGGCTTGGTGCCGTTCCGTGCTGAGGCCGGCTTCGATGTGCCGGCCCCATCGAGCTCAGCGGACCTGCCCCTGAACCGACTCCTGAGCCCCACGGGCCGCAAGGAAGCCGTCGAGAGCCCGAAGCCGGGTCACCATCCCGCTTCTGGAATCTCCATCTTCAAGTTCCACTCGACCGAGGACGTCTGCGATGCGATCGCGCGCGATGTCTCGCCGCCCCCACCGGATGTCGAGGTGCACCTGGTTCACGAGACTGTCGAGGAACTCGACAGTGATCTCGGGCGGAGCCGTCTCGACGACCTCACTCACCGGCTCAGCGACGGTCTGTCCTTCGGGCACCGGTGCGACGACGACGTCGCCAGCGGGCGCGGCCATCGGCTCAGCCTCTGCCTCGGTCTGCGACGACTCGCCCTCCTGAGCCAGCATCGACTCGCTCGACGACGGCTCGACCGGAGCCTCGTCCGAGACCGGCACGCGGTTCTCCGCCATGCCGGTGTAGATCTCGGGAGTGTCGGTCGGTTCCGGAGCGCTGCTGCAGGCAGTCAGTCCCAGGATGGAGATCGCAAAGATATAGGTGCGCATCGAATGGTCTTCAGTCGGTCCGTCGGCTCTCGCCTCGGTGATCGACCGTTGAAGACCGGTGGCTCGACACCCCGGTACAGAACCGTCCATTCCTTGGACAGTTCGCCGGAACTCCCGCTGGGATGGGGCTCCGGATTCTCCGCGCTCACTCTTCGCCGAAGCCCGACGCCACGAGATCTCGCAGCGCGGTCACCGCGGCGGCCTCATCGTCGCCCTCGGCCTCGATCTCGAGAACCGCTCCGTGCTCCGCAGCGAGCATCATCATGCTCATGATCGACTTCCCATCGACGGGGTCGCCGGCATCGCCTTCACGCCGGACGCGGATCTCGGCCTGGAACTCGTTCGCGGTCTGAACGAACAGGTGGGCCGGTCGCGCGTGCAGCCCGTTGCGATTTGGAAGCGCGACGCTCGCGCGCTCGGTCACGGAGCGCTCCCCTCTCCCAGCATCTCGACCAGGAGATCTCGCAGAGAGTCCGCGTCGCTCGCGGCGAGCGCGAATCGACGGAAGTCCGCGTTCCGAGCCAGCGTCGACACCCAACGAAGCACCTCCAGGTGCTGATCCGCCTGCGCGACCGGCGACACGATCAGGAAGAACACGTGAACCGGCCGGCCATCGACGGCGGCGTAGTCCAACCCGTCGACCGATCGTGCGAGGACGATCTCTGGCCTCTCGGTGACATCGGCCTTCACGTGCGGGACCGCGAAACCGTTGCCAATCCCGGTGCTGCCCTTGCGCTCGCGCTCCTCGAGGGATTCGAGGATCGAATCGCGATCCTTGGCGTCGACCCCACCCCCATCGATCAGCACTCCGAGAAGCTCACGAAGAGTCGTGGGCTTGTCAGTGGCCTCGAGTTCGGCGCGGATGTGGACTCGCTGGATGAGTTCGCGGTTCATGGTTTGGGGCCGAGCAGTCTACTCATCCGCCTCCTGGGTCCACACCGAATCCCTCTCGAGCGAGGAATCCGGGGACCGCGATCGGCTCCTCAACGGCGGGTTAGGCGGCCTCATCGGCCGGCCTCCCCCGCCGGAGGAGCGTCGTTGAGGGCTTTGCCGAACGGCTCCGCCGATCAGTGCTGCTGACCGCTGAGGCTCGGATCGCCCTTGTGGTGCTTCAGCTTCTCTTTCAGCTTCTTGAGCTGTCGCTCCATCTTGTGGGCAACTCCGTCCATCGCGGCGCCGAAGTGCCCGTTGCGGTCGCGAGCGACCAGGTGGTCGTGGTTGTCGAGGTGCACAACCATTTCGATGTCCGGCGCCTCGTGCGGGCCGTCGACGACGACCTCGATGCGCGAAACCTGGTCGTTGAAGCGCAGGAGCTTCTCGGCCTTCTTCGTCGCGTACTCCTCCATGCGGGGAGACACGTGGCCGTGTCGGCTGCTGATCTCGATGGCGACGTCACCTTGGTGGTTCATGCTTCAGACCTCTCGTTCGGAATCGTGGAAGCCTCCCCGACCGCGACCGTCGCAGTCAGGCTGAGAGCTTCCGGGGAGTAGAGCGCGCGGAGGAGATACAGCCCCTCCGGCGGTGCATTCACGCCAGCACGACGACGATCTTTCGACTCGAGCATCGCGCGGACGTCTTCTGGCCCGAAGCGCCCCCGGCCGACGTCGATCAACGTCCCGGCGAGCGTGCGAACCATGTTGTAGAGAAACCCATTGGCTTCGGCGAAGACGTCGAAGCCGTAGGAACGACGAACGATGCGCAGCTGCCGCAGATTGCGAACGGTGCCGCGGCTGCGCTCGTAGCCGGGAGTCGTGGAGAACGCGACGAAGTCGTGCTCTCCACGCAAGATCGCAGCGGCCTCGCGCATGCGATCTAGGTCAACTTCGTAGCGAGTCCAATTCGCGTATTGCCGCGCGAACACCGGCTGCACCCTGTCGACCACGGTTCGGTAGACGTAGCGTTTTCCGATCGCGGAAAATCGGGCGTGAAACGACGAGGGAACCTCTCGGATGTGACGCACACGGACCTGGTCCGGAAGGTGCGCGTTCACCGCGCGGAGCAGCCTCGGCGGCTCCCAGGCGGACGGCAGTCGGACGTGGGCCATCTGCCGCAGTGCGTGCACGCCGGCATCGGTCCGACCCGATCCCTGCACGCTCTGGGTTTCACCGGTGACGGCAGCGAACGCCTCTTCGAGGCGCTCCTGCACGGTGTCGAACCCCGACTGGCGTTGCCAGCCGGAGAACGCTCCTCCGTCGTAGGCGAGCTGGAGCAGATAGGTGCGCAATTGGACCTTTCGGGCCTCCACGGGCGGTCCCGTGGAGCCATTCCTTAGTCTAGCGAAGAGCGGCGTCGCGCGCGAGTCGAACGGCGGGCGCGAACCGAACTCGTTCCAAGTCCCAGTTGTGATCGATACTTCGCAACCGTACGGCGCGCGAGTGGTATGCCCTGCCGACCCAGGAGTTCCCGTAGCTGTTCATCGGAAAGCGGATCCGCTGGGTCTTCTGAGTCGATCAGCGAACGCAACCGAGCCAGGACACCCTGCCGTCCGGCGACGCCGTCCGCGAGGCGACCGCCGTCGAAGAATCGTCGCAGCGGGACCGCACCGTGCGGCGTCCCCACCCACTTGCCTGCCACCGCGCGACTGACCGTGGACGGGTGAAGAGAGACGCGCTCAGCGATCACGTCCATCGTCAACGGACGCACCGCTTCGAAGCCATCTCTCAAGAACGGCGCCTGTTCCTCGAAGATCGCCGACCCGACCCGCGCCAACGTCTCCTGACGCTGCTCGACGGCAGCCACGAGATCCCGAGCGGCCTTGATCTTCGGACGCAGGTAACGGCGCACCGGTGCGGCCGTGGTCGCATCCTCCACCATCGAAGTGTAGGACTCGTCGACCCGCAGCACGGGCACGGAGAAGTCTGCGACTCGCACGACGAAACGCCCTAATGGGTCTCGCTCGACCATCAGATCGCAGACCGAAGGCGCGCGTTCCGCGGACTCGACGACGTCCGCCGGGCGGATTTCCAGTCCGCGAACCCGGTCGAGGAGGGCATCCAACTCGCCTTCGTCCAAACCGACCGCGTCCGCAACTTCCCCGAGACGTTCCTCGGCGAGGTCGTCGAGGTACTCGGTCAGCACGATCTCGACCAGTTCGCGATCCGGGTCGTTCTGGTCGAGTCGACCGAGCAGTGCATCGATCGGCCCAGCGGCTCCGAGCCCCTGCGGCTCGCAGTCACCGAGCGCGGTGAGCCCAGCGTCGAAGAGATCGCCCCCCAACGCCGCACGCAGTTCGTCCCGCCCCTCGGACAAGAAGCCGGACGGGTCCAGCGCTTCGAGCAATCGGATCGCCGCGCGTTCGATGTCTTCGCCGAGGCCCGCAGCGCGCAATTGCGAGCGAACCAGAGCGACGAGACCGGGGCCCCGATCGACGACATCCGCCGTCCAGTCGGAGCCTCCATCACTCGCTGCGGGATTCGAGTTGCGCACCCCCCGGGAATCGTCCGCGGGCATCGGTTCGCCCGCGGGTCGAACGAGCTCGAGCGCTTCGTTGTGCTCGAGTGCCTCCTCGATCCGGCTCACCAGCTCGAGGCTCGCGAGCTGGAGGAACTCGATCGATTGCAGTGCCTTCGGACTCAGGGATAGGCCCTGGGTCAGATGCAGAGAGGTCTCCTGATGCGTCATGTCCCGATCGAGACGACCGGAACACGGCCGACTGTTGCATAGGCCGACGTTCCCCTTTCGGCCTGTCGAGGAATCGACCAGCCGCTGTCGCGATCTTGAGCAGCTCTCTACGGATCAGCGTCCGAGATCGAGCACAACGCGAGTCGCGCGGGCAGCCGAGCCAAACTGGCCCAGGGTCTTGCGGCCGGAACACCGCACGGACCGATCGATATCACCGGCCTCGTGGGCGACGCTTCGGCCGCGACTCCGGCTGGGCCTGCAGCGGATCCTCCGGCCACGAGTGCTTCGGGTATCGACGCCGCAGTTCAGAACGGACCTGCGGGTAGTGGTTCGCCCAGAAGCTCTCGAGGTCCCGAGTCACCTGAACCGGCCGACCGTTCGGGGCGAGGAGGTGCAACAGGACCGGGTAGCGTCCTTCGAAGATCCGCGGCGTGGTCTTCTGGCCGAACCACTCCTGGAGTCGTGCCGCCAGCACGGCGTGTTCGCCGGAGTAGTCGAGGGTCGCGCTACGGCCACTCGGCAGTCGGATGCGATCGGGAACCGCGTTGGTGATCCGTCGAGAGAGCCCCGGAAACTCCGCATCGATGAGGTGGGGCCAGGGCAGGGACGACAGATCGTCGATCGATCGACACGAACCCGAATGTGTCTCGACGATCGAGAGGAGAAGCTCGTCCGCAAGCTCGGGCCATTCGCCGCCTTCGTCCTCACGTTGCAAGAATCGCAGGCGTTCGCGGAGCTTCTCCAGCGGGCCGATTCTCGAGAACACATGCCCTGGGTTCTTCCGCACCCTGTCGGCGAGAAGCCTAGCCACCGCGGCCGGATCCGGTGCCGCGCCGCCGCGATGTTCTTTAAGGACGAGGTCGAAGTAGCGGCGACGACGCACGGCGACGATCCGACCCCCCGAGTCTTGCTCCGCATCCACTCGATCGTCGATCGCGCCCTCGACTTCCTCGAGCCACGCGGACTCGAGCGCGCAACAGAGTCGAACCGGGACCTCGCCGCGCCGACGGTCCGCGTCGCCGAGCCGGAGCGCCAGAAAGAACTCCCCCTCCGCCGGCAGCTCGTCTGGTCGGAACGTCACCTTCCTGCCGTCCGCGAGGAACGCGCTCGAGTCTCCCGGCTCGACTCGCCGGAACACTCGGTCGGGGAAACCGTGGAGCAACGCCTTGCCGACCGCCTCATCCGGATCGCCGGACCAGGCCTGCGAATCACGGCTCACGACCCGACCGAGTCGTTTCGCCAGTTGCTGCCGCGCGCGAGCGACCGCCCGCGCAGGCCCGATGCGGAACCCCACTCGACGACACGACGCCTCGTCGAACCGTCGAGCCTCGACTTCGTCGAGATCGTCGAGCTGCTGGAACGCATCGAGCGGCAGCCCCCGCTCATCGCCCAGGGGTCTCTCCGTCAGAATCGCGATCAGCCCGGCGACACGTTCGATCGCATGCTTGTTCGACAGCTCGATCGCGGATCGACCGAGTCGCGGATGGACCGGAACTGCGAGCAGCCGCTCGCCAATTTTGGTCGTCCGCCCAGACTGATCGATGGCTCCCAACTGGTGAAGCAAAGCGTCGGCTCGATCGAGGCGCTCGTCGCCCGGCCGATCGAACCAACGGAACGACCGTGGATCCCGTCCCGCGAACCGGCGCACGAGGAGGGCCGGCGAGGCTAGATCTGCACGATGAATCTCCGGCTCGGTCGTAGGCGACATCCCACGCTCCGCTGCGACCGACCAGAGCCGATAGCAGCGTCCGGGGGCAGTTCGCCCGGCGCGGCCCGCACGCTGATCCGCAGCCGCCCGACTGATCGTCTCGGTCGTGAGGGTGTCGAGGCCACGCGCGGCATCGAATCGAGCCGTCTTCTGCAGTCCAGCATCCACCACGGCACGAACGCCTTCGACCGTCACCGACGACTCGGCGACGTTCGTCGACAACACGACACGGCGACCGCTGCTCGATGCACGAAGCGCCCGGTCCTGTTCGGAGCCGGGAAGCGAACCGTGGAGAGGAAGGACCTCGACACCACGTGGCAACGCTGGCTTCAAGCGCGCCATCGCTCGCTGGATCTCCCCGACCCCCGGCAGGAACGCCAGGACGTCGCCATCGTTCTCATCGAGCGCCCGCAGGCAGGCATCACGGACCCGATCCTCCAACGGTCGGTCGTCCGGTCGCATCTCGTTCACGACCTGGACCGGGTGTGGGCGCCCCTCAGCGAGCAGCCGCGGGCAGTCCCCGAGAAATCGCTGAACAGGTCCCGGGTCGAGAGTCGCGGACATCACGACCAGAGCCAGGTCGTCGCGCACCGTCTCGCGCACCTCCGCAAGCATCGACAGCGCGAGGTCGGTCTCGACGTGCCGCTCGTGGAACTCGTCGAGCACGACGGCGCAGACCCCCTCGAGAAACGGGTCGCTGCAAAGCTGCCGAACAAGAACGCCCTCGGTCACGAACACGACCCGAGTCGCCTTCGAGACTTTCTTGTCGTCGCGTACCTGGTAGCCGACGAGATCACCGATCTCGCTCCCCCACTCCGACGCGACGCGTCGAGCCGCCGCCCGAGCAGCGACTCGCCTCGGTTCGAGAACGACGACGCGCCCATCCGGAAACTGCTCCGCGATCGCCCGCGGCACGCGAGTGGTCTTGCCCGATCCCGGCGGCGACTCCAGAACCAGGCAACGGGTCTGCTCGAGCGTCGCACGCAGCTCGGGCAGGATCCGATCGACCGGCAGCTGGGTCATCGAGCTCCGCCGAAGCGTCGCCGACCAGCAAGCGCGTCGTTGAGAATCGCCTGCGACACTTGGTTGATCGAAGACCCCGCCGGCAATCCACGTGCGAGCCTCGTCAGTCGCAGCTCCTCGTTCGGCGATTCCTTGCGGATCTTCTCGACCAGGATCTCAGCCGTGCCTTCGCCCTCGAGATCGGCGTTCGTCGCGAGACAGATCTCCTCGAACTCGCCTTCGCGGACGCGCTCGACCAACGGAGCCGTTGTCAGATCCTCGAGTCGGATGCCCTCGAGAGCGGAGATCCGACCCTGCAGCACGTGGTAGAGCCCCCGGTAACCAGCCGCCTCGAACGACGCCAGGTCACGCGGATCCTCGACGACGAGAAGCTGGCTTCGATCCCGCGACTCGTCCGAGCAAATCGAGCACGGATCGGTCTCATCGAGGTTGAAGCAGACCGAGCAGACCTTGGTGGCGTCGCGGGCCGAGCGGATGGCCGCCGCCAGCTCCTCGGCGAGTGTCGCTTCTCCCCGCAGCAGGAAGTAGCTGAGCCGCTCCGAGGTTTTGGGGCCGATGCCCGGCAGCCGTGCGAAGGCCTCGATCAGGCGTTCGACCGCGCGTGGTCGCTTCTGTTCGGTCAACTCGGTCCTTCGAGGCCTGGTGCTGTGCGCGTCGATTCAAAGAGTCGGCTCAGAAGCCGAAACCGGGCAGGTCAACGCCACCGGTCAGTCGGTCGCGCTCCTGCTGGCGTAGTTCGTTCGCCGCTTGCACGGCCTGTCGCGTCGCGGTCAAGACGAGGTCTTCGAGGCCTTCGACGTCGTTCGGATCCACGGCGGCCTTGTCGATCGAGATGCTCACGACTTCCAGCCGCCCGTTGATCCGGCAACGAACCACCCCGCCACCGCTCGATCCCTCGAGGACGCGGTCCCCGAGCTCGGAGTCGAGCTGCTGGAGCCGCTGGTACATCTCTTGAGCCTGCTTGAGCAGGCTGTCCATTCCGCCGAATCCTTGAGCCATGTCGGGCCGGCAGCCAGTGGGCTGCCGACCAATAGTCTAGCAGCCCGCACGACAACTCTCAGTCCATGGCACCCAGGAGGGCTCAGCGGTCGAGTTCGCGCGGATCGACCATTGTGCCGTCGAACCGCTTGCGGACGCGCTCGACGGCGTCAGGCAGCTCACCCTCCGGCTGGTGGGCCGGAGCGTCATCCATGCCTTGCGCCGCCTCATGCCACTGGATCTGGATGTCCTTGCCGGCGGCTTCGCGCAACGCCTCGGCGAGCAACTCACGATTCTCAGGCGCCGCGAGGCGATCGATGTGAAGGCGGCGGGTGGAGACACAGCGGATTCTCACGATTCCCGAGTCATCGGGACCGTCGACCTCGCACTGCTCTGCGGTGCTGAACAGCTGCGGCTTGCGCTGCTTCACTCCGGCGAGAAACGCACCCCGAATGCCCGACGGCTTCATCGGCGCGATCGCTCCCTCGGACTCCCCGGTCGCTCCGCCGGCTGGCTCGATCGAGACGCCGGAGGCGATCGAGGCAACCAACGACTCAAGGGTCGGCAACTCGCTCGCCTGAGCGACACGGAGAAGACTGAGCTCGAGAACCGCACGGCGATCCTCGGTCCGACGGAGTCGCTCCCGCCCGAGCAGACAAGCCTGCATCGCGCCATCGAGAGCACGCTCGGAACGGCTCTGACCCAGCTCGATCATCCGGTCCCGCAAGGGACCCTGCGCTTCGACGAGGGCGGTCTCCGGCCCATCGAGCTTCAACAAGAGAATGTGTCGCAGCGCTTCGAGAAGTTCGCCGAGCGCTTCGCGTTCATCGACTCCAGAGCTCGCGACCTCCTGGGCGAAGTGCAGGGCCGGCCGTGCGTCGCCTGCGAGCAGTGCACCACTGACTTCGACCGCGCGGTCGCGACCGACGCGCTGCTCGAGTCGGCGATAGGTCTCGAGGTCGAGAGCACCGCCGCGCTCACGCGCGAGCGACAGAATGCGCTCGAGAGCGGTCTCGGCATCGCGCATGCCGCCGTTGCAGGCGCGCGCGAGATCCTCCAAGACTCCGTCTTCGACCTCGACGCCTTCCGAGTCGACGATCGACCGAAGGCGTCCCTGGATGTCCGACTCAGCGATGCGTCGGTATTCCAGCGTGAAGCAGCGAGAACGAATCGTGTCGGGAACTTTGTGGAGCTCGGTCGTGGCGAGCACGAACACGACGTTCGGCGGCGGCTCTTCGAGCGTCTTCAGGAACGCGTTGAACGCACTCCGGGTCAGCATGTGGACCTCGTCGAGGATGTAGACCTTGGTCCGGGCCCCCATCGACGCGAATCCGACTCGATCGCGGAGATCGCGGATGTCGTCGACCAGGTTGTGCGACGCGGCGTCGATCTCGATGACGTCAGGATTGCGCCCCTCGAGGATCGTCGTGCACTGATGGCACATGCCGCAGGGGTCGGGCGAGACCCCCTTCTCGCAGTTCAACGCGCGGGCGAGAATCCGAGCAGACGTCGTCTTGCCGACACCCCGACTGCCGCAGAACAAGAACGCGTGCGGCACTTTCCCCGAACTGAGGATGCCCCGCAGGCTGGTGACGACGTTCGCCTGCCCCACAACGTCCTGGAACGTCTGAGGCCGGAAGCGCCGGGCGACGACCTGGTAATTGCTGTCGGGCGATGAGCTCATGATTCCCCGGAGGCCTGACGCCCCGAGCTCGAGGCGACTCGGTGACGTCCAAGCCGAAACGGGACTCGCCAGATACTGTAGCGAAGCTCCCGTCGGCCCGTCGCTCGGAGATGGCGACCTGCAGGCGACCCATACACAACGGACCGCATGCTTATGGCTGCTCCGTTCCCGGCCTGACCAGGTTCGCACCGCCCATTCGCACGGAACCCACAAGCCGCCAACTACGAGCGACGGACCGACCACTACCGCCCAGACGAGGTGGCCGAGCGCTCGATAGCGTGCCAGGGTCGCGCGCCTCGTCAGCGCGCCGTTTGGCCTGCGCGCTATGGTACAACTCCACCAGCGGGCTCAGGCCG
>JBCBZB010000037.1:0-43359 GCA_039815565.1 Planctomycetota bacterium | reverse complement strand
CTCGGCACGCCGCAGCTGCTGCCGAGCCTCGCCGCGCTGACCAACCCGGTCATCGGCACCAACTTCGACCTGCTCATCGAGAACAACCCGGGCTCGATCGGCGACTTCTACCTGCTCGGTAACCCGTCGGTCTTCGACCTGACTCCGATCGGTATCCCGTGCACGCTCGAGACGGATGGCATTCTCGCCACGATCGCTGGTGTCCCGGGTGTCGCGAACACGATCATGATCCCGAACCTGCCGGGTCTCGTCGGCCAGTCGCTGAACACCCAGGGCGCTACCCTGGATACGAGCGCGGGCAACCCGTTCTTCGTGCTGTTCACGAACTCGATCGACTTCACCTTCGGTGACATCTGATCCTGAGTGCTTCGCGCTCGGCCGACTGGCCGGGTGAGAAGCCTTTGGAGCCGGCTTGGCCGGCTCCCGACGGGCGCGCTTCCTTGAGTGGGGAGCGCGCCCGTTTGCGTTTCAGGCAAGAGCTCTGCGTTCGAGACGGATCGAAGTCTGAGAGCTCTGCTGGTGACGACACAGAGCGCCGTGCCATCGAGCCGAGAACGGGCCGTGCTGCGACCTCACCCGGATTCTCTCTTCGGGTCTTGGGCGAGCCTCTCGACGGCCTCCGCAGCGAGTATCATCCGCACAGGTCGCCCCGGTTCGGCGGTGGACCTCAACTCCTAGCCTCTTCGTCTCTCATGATCGCACGCTCTCTGGTGCTCGCGCTGGGCCTGACCGCCGCTGGAGCCCCCGCTCAGATCGATCCGAACGTCGGAACACCGATCGGAGGAGTTGGTGATGACACGGTCACCGCAGTTCCGCTGTCGTTCTCGGTGCCAGTGCCTGGAGCGTCGCCGGCGGCGCAGATCTTCGTCGATTCCAACGGGAGGTTGCTCTTCGCGACGGACTTCTCGGACCTCAGTGAGTCGGTGGCCGAGTTCCTGTCGGGGGTCCCACAGTTCGCGGTCTACTGGGACGACCTGAACCCGACGGCGCAGGGCGGTGACATCTTCTTCAACGACCTGGGGAGCAGTGCGCTGTTCACCTGGCAAGACGTGACGCTCTTCGGAAGCTCTTCGACCTTCACGTTTCAGGCCGAGGCCTTCTCGGACGGTGTCGTGGTCATGCGCTTCGATGACCGGATGCCGGTGTTCTCGAACGACGGGCTGACCGGATGTACCGAGGGGGGAGGGGTCGCTGATCCTGGGGCGACGAACCTGAGTGCCGGTGCACAGTCGCTCGGCAACCCGACGATCTACGAGGTCTTCCTCTCGGCGAACAACGATCTGTTCAACGGCGAGCTCGTCTTCACGCCCGATGGTCAGGGTGGTTACGACGTCACCAGCACGGTCGCGGACCTGATTCCAGCGACGATCGATGCAGTTATCCCAGGGTGTGATCTGCCGGGACCCACGCTGAACTTCACTCCGAACGTCCAGGGCGGCTACGACCTCGTCGTCGGTGATGGGCTCCCGGATCCAGGATTCGCGCTCGGCACGGCGCTTCCGATCGGGGAAGACGAGGTTCGGATGGTCGCGCCTTCACGGTCGGTGACGTTTCCGGGCGGGAGCGTCGTCAACGAGATCTATATCGACTCGAACGGACGTGTGCTTTCCGCCTCCGATCCAAGTGACTTCATCGAGTCGGTGGGCGATCTCCTCAATGATCCGGCGCAGGTGGCCGTGCTGTGGGACGACTTGAGTCCGGCGAACGGCGGCAACGTCTGGTTTCACGAGACTGCGACCGGTCTGTCAGTCACCTGGGACGGCGTGCCCGAGTTCTTCAGCGTCGGCTCAAACACCGCCCAGGTGTTCTTCGGCGACGATGGGAGCATCTCGCTCTCGTACCCGAGCGTGACGGCCCTGGACGCGCTGGTCGGGTTGTCGGCCGGCGGCGGAATCTCGGATCCGGGAGAGAGCGATCTCTCCATGGGCGGAGTCTCGTCGGCGACCCCGATCCTCTACGAGCTCTTCACCGGTGATCTCGATCTCGCGGCGTCGGTTCCGCATCTGGCGCTCTCGGGACCGCCGACGCTCGGCAGCACGGTGACCATGAGCATCACGGCGGTCAGTGATGTTCCGTTCGCGCAGTTCTTCCTGATGGGGTTGCCGACGTCGGTTTCCGTTCTCCCGTTCAACGGGCCGGACTGCAGCCTGCTCTGCGACGGTAGTTTTCTGACGATCGGATTACCGATCGGAACCGACCTCAACCTGAACATCCCGATGATGCCAGCGCTGAGGTCCGTCTCGGTTCGACTCCAGGGGTCGTCGTTCGACCCAGGGTCGGGCTTCCTGTTCTGGGTGCTCTTCACCGAGGCTTACGACGTGACCTTCGGAGACTTCTGATCCCGAAGTTCAGAGGTCGATGATCCGCACCTGAAGCAGGAGGCGGCGCGTCGGAGCTGCCGCTCCACTGCCAGGGATCTCGATCCTCGCGGATCCGACTCCGTCCGATCCGATCGCGAGGTGCTCGCGGAGGTCGATCGTCTCCAGCTCGGGTAGTTCCAACGAGACCTGGTCCGGATTCAGGAGGACCGTCGATGCGGCTTGGAGGTTTCCGAGCATCGCCGTCGAAAGCGTGGCGTCGACCGCTCGTAGCCGGTCGATCGTGGTGGTGTCCGCAGCGACCGTGACCGACTCGACTCGGCCCGATGCGCCGATGTGCGGTGTCATCGTGACGAAGGCCCCGACCTCCAGGAGCTCGATGGCAGGGCCCATCACACGTGATCCCTGAGCGATCTCCGAGTCATGATCCAGAACGACGGTCCGTTCGGCGCCGAAGCCAACGCAGTTCGGGAGCTCTGGGATGATCGGGCCATCGAAGGACCAAACGCGTCGCGTTCCGTCTCCGATCGGTTCTGCGAAACCCGTCGGCGCATCGCCGGTCACTTCGAGGAGCTGCGCCGAGATACGACTGGAGCGTGTTGTGCGCCCAATCAGGTCGCCGAGCTGGCGGGCGACGGCGCGTCCTTCGTTGTCGTCGCGAAAAGCAAGAATGCCGCAGTTGCCGGGGGTGGAGGTGTCGAAGACGTCGACGAGTTGGCTCGACTCGACCGACGTCCGCTCTAGGAGGTTCTGGAACCAGAAGTTCGGTGCTTCCTCGTCTTCGTCTGTCGAGTAGGCGAACCCGAGCAGCGACGTGTTCATCAGATTCGAGAACGCGATTGGAGGTCTTGGCGAGCCTGCCGTCGCGCCCGACGGTGAGACTCGGATTCGCAGTTCGTGTTCGACTCCGTCGGGGCTTCGCCAACGCGTGTCCATCGCCTCCCCGATCGGGGCGCTGAACGTGAAGCCCGCTTCGTGGAAGTCACGCGAGACACGATCGATCGGTCCCATCTCGCTGTGGAACGTGATCGGTTCGGCGTCCTCCACGTCGCTGTGTCGAACGAGGCACTCGACGAGAACGCGATCGAGGAACGGAATCCGTCGAACCCGCACGGCTACCATCGCGCCGGAGTCGATCGATTCGGTCACCGGATCCAGCAAGGAGGAAGCCATCGCGACCTGAGGCTCGAAGTGGCTGATCCGAGCGTGCGTGCGTTTGAGGCCGAAGGATCGGGTGCGGCCGTCCTGGATCTGACCGTCGGCGGACAGCACCACCGACGCTTCCGCTTCCTGCATGCCTCGGGTGACCAGGGTCGCCTCGAGTCGGAAGTCGAGATCGTGTGCGAGTCGAAGCCTCTCGAGCGCTGCTTCGACGGACTCGGGGGTGTCGGTCCGGACAAAAGTGCGGGGGCCGATCTGCAGGATCTCGTTGAGCCCACGTCCGTCGGTTGCTGCGTCGAGATAGAGCTCGAACTGGGATTGGTCCAGCGCCCGTCGGGAGACCACCAGTGACTCGTTCTCGAAGATGCCGTCGAGCGGCAGGAGCTCGAGCTCGGCGGGAATCCGGTGCAGCCGGTACTCCTGGTTCGAGTGCGAGTCCGGATCGAGACCGCGACGGATGAAGTCCGTGATGGCGATCTCGGAGCGCTCGGCCACGAGCAGGTCCGTAACGTCGAACGAGCGCAGGTCTTGGGCCTGGGCCGTGCTTTGGGCTGTGACGAGGGCGGCGACGAGACCGATCGATCGGAGCGATTCAGTGAGGGGCATGGCGTTCGTGGGTGGCAACGGGCGTGCCAGCGGAGACAGCATCGGGCCGCAGGGGCTCGTCGCAACCCGTCGGGTTGAGGATCGCGCTCAAGCGTTCGTTCTGTGAGCCCCGGGCCCCGGATCGTTCGGTTCGGCGTCCGGGATCGGTAACGTTTTGGCATGACTCGACTCCCCCGATTTGGGCCCCACCTCGCGGTTCCGTCGATGCTGTCTGCTTTGGCGCTCACCTGTTCCGGGCCCGACCTCGCCGCTCAGCGATGGGAGGAGCGGCTCGATGCTCAGATCACCGAGTCGACGATTCGGGCGCCGTTGTCGTTCCTCGCGGATGACTTGGTCGAGGGGCGGGGTGTCGGGAGTCGTGGCGATGCACTCTCGCGACTCTATCTGCGGACGCAGCTCGAGATGTTCGGTGCTCAGCCGGCCGGCCTCGATGGCGCTTGGGAGCAGCCCGTGCCGATCCTCGGGATCACCGCGTCGGTCACGACGCCGATGACGTTCCGCGGCCCGCAAGGTGAGCTGCCACTCAGCGCGCCGGACGACTGCACGATTTTCGCAGCGAGTCCCGAGGCCACGACGGCCTGGGAAGATGCCGAGGTGGTCTTCGTCGGCTACGGCATCACCGCGCCGGAGGAAGACTGGGACGACTTCAAGGACGTCGACCTGACCGGAAAGGTCTTGCTGGTCATGAACAACGATCCGGAGGATGACCCGGAGCTGTTCGCTGGGCCTTGTCGTCTCTACTACGGGCGTTGGTCCTACAAGTATGAAGAGGCCGCTCGTCGCGGAGCGGTCGGTGCGATCGTCATTCACACGACGCATTCGGCGGGCTACCCATTCCAGGTCATTCAGACGGGTCAGGGGCGAGAACAGTTCTGGCTGCCGTTCCGCGAGGGGGAGCCAGGTCTGCAAATCCGGTCTTGGTGCGCGGAAGAAGCCGCCCGTGCGATGTGCAAGCTCGGCGGGCACGACCTTGATGAGTTACGTGCGCTCGCTGAGACGAGAGACTTCCGTCCTGTGCCGCTCGGTGTCACCGCGAACGTCGAGACCTCCAACGAGATCCGCGAGATTCAGAGCGCCAACGTGCTCGGCTTGATTCCAGGTAGCGATCCCGAGCTGAAGAACGAGCTCGTCGTCGTCACGGCCCACTTCGACCACCTCGGTATCGGTCGTGAGAAGAACGGCGACGCGATCTACAACGGGGCGCTCGACAATGCTTCGGGCACCGCCGCGGCGTTGAATCTCGCTCGCGTCGTGGCCTCGATGCCGGTGGCTCCTCGCCGAAGTGTGTTGTTCACGTTCGTGACAGCCGAAGAGTCGGGGTTGCTCGGCTCGAAGTACTACGCGCAGAACCCGACCTGGCCGGTCGAGAAGATCGCTGCGAACTTCAACATCGACGGCATCAACATCTGGGGAGCGACGAACGACCTCGAGATGATCGGCTACGGGAAGAACTCACTCAGCGATGTCGCCGAGGCTGTCGCCGAACGGAGGGGGCGTCGCATCGAGCCGAACAAGCAGGTCGAGCTCGGTCTCTTCTACCGTTCGGACCACTTCTCCTTCGCTCGCATCGGTGTGCCGGCAGCCTTCTTCAAGGCCGGCGTCGACTTCCTCGAGAACGCTCAGGGTCGCCGCCGCGTGAAGGCCAGTTACACGAGCACGCGTTATCACCAACCCAACGACCAATTCGACGATCGTTGGAACCTCGATGGCGCAGTCGAGGACACGCGCCTCATCCTCGAGTGCCTGCTGCGAGTCGCCAACACCGACGCGACGCCGACCTGGACTCCCGGCGACGAGTTCGAGGGTCGTCGCTGACCGACGTCGATCAGGTCCCCTGCGCCACAGAGAACCCTCGCTCCCCGTCGAACTCGTAGAGGTTCTCGGTCTTCACGACGTCCAACTGCTGCTCGATCGCTGCGGCCTGGACTGCGAGAACGTCTTGTGCGCTGACTGCTGTGTCGTCCTTCTGCATGAAGCGGCAGCGCCAGTGGTCGGTGCAGTAGGTCTCGGGGAAGCCGTCCGGCCACACCTTCACGCCGCGGTTCGTGATGACCTGCAGCGCCAGTCGTTCGCTTTGGATTGGCTGGAGCCGCTCGGCGAGCTTGTTCGGGTCGCGGTCGTTCGAGGTGTCGTGGAGGAACAGGTCCACGCCGACGAGCTTCTTCTGCTGTGGTGGGTGCGAAAGCTGCGTCTTCTCCGCCGGCATTTCGAACCGCTTGCTCTGACCGAACAGCGCGCGAGGCAGGCTCTGTGGGCGTTCGCCCAAACGTTGGATGACTGCGTTTGTGAACCCCTCGGTGCCGACGCGCTCCTTGCTGCGGGACTCGTCGAAGATGTCGCCGGTGTGGATGCCGTCTTCGATCGTGCGCAGCCAGGCGTCGGAGATTGTCTGGGCGATGTCGCCTTGGCCAAGCTTGTCGAGCATCAGGATCGCACCCTGGAGCAGGCCACTCGGATTCGCGATGCCCTGGCCTGCGATGTCGGGTGCCGATCCGTGGATCGCTTCGAACATCGAGCAGGACTTGCCGACGTTGGACGAGCCACACATCCCGACCGATCCTGCGACTTCAGCGACGATGTCACTTACGATATCGCCGTAGAGGTTCGGGCAGACAACGACGTCGAAGTCTTGCGGTTTGGCCGCCAGCCGCGCCGAGCCGATGTCGACGATCATCTCTTCGGTGTGGATGTCGGGGTAGTCGGACGAGACCTCGCGGAACACCTGCAGGAAGAGACCATCGGTCATCTTCATGATGTTGTCCTTGGTCAGGCAGGTGACCTTCGAGCGGCCCCGGAAGCGTGCGAGCTCGAATGCGTAGCGGACGATCCGCTCACACCCAGGGCGTGAGATCAGCTTCAGGCACTGGTAGACCTCGTCGGTCTGCCGGTGCTCGATGCCGGCGTAGGTGTCCTCCTCGTTCTCGCGAACGATGATGACGTCCAGATTCGGCGCACCCGGTACGAAAGGCGTGAAGGACGAGACCGGGCGGACGTTGGCGAACAGGCCGAGCGTCTTACGAGCCGTGACGTTCAGCGACTTGAAGCCGCCGCCTCGCGGGGTCGTGATCGGCGCCTTGAGGAAGACGCGGTTGCGACGGATCGTCTCCCAGGCGCTCGGCTCGATCCCGGCGCTCGAGCCGCTCTCGTAGACCTTCTGGCCGATCTCGATCGTGTCGAACTCGAGTCGGGCCTTGGCTTGGTCGAGGATGCGGAGCGTGGCGGCCATGATTTCGGGGCCGATGCCGTCGCCGTGCGCGATCGTGATTCGTTGCACTTGGTTGCTCGAAGGGGTGCTGCTATCCATCTGCGGGTACGGAGGATCGGCCAAACCGGGCCTCGGTCGTAGACCGGAATCGGGAAAAGCAGATCCCGGTGCCCGATCCAGGTCTGGGCTCAGCCTCGAGGGGAGCGGGGGCCGCGTGTTCGATCGCGCTCGGAACGCTCGGTGCCACGGATCGAAGGCCCGGCGGACTTCTTCTTCGGCAGTGAGGAGCGGCAGTGCGCGAGCATCCGGTCGACGTAGCCACGGTCCGGAGCGCCGGGTGCGCCGTCGAGGTAGGCCTCCCAGTGGCGGATCGCCTCTTCGAACCTTCGGGATTGTTGAAGTGTTTCGGCGAGATTGAAGTGAGCGTCTGCGTAGGACGGCTCGAGGGTCAGCGCATGTCTGTAGGCCTCGATCGCGGCCGGCAGCCGCTCTGTTTCGCCGAGCGCGTTCCCGAGGTTGTTCCAGGCCTCGGCGTAGTCTGGGTCGAGCTCGACCGCGACCATGTAGCGCTGAGCGGCCTCACCGACTCGGCCGAGCCCGTGCAACACGTTGCCGAGGTTGAAGTGGATCTCGGGCCGCGGGCGGTCCATCAGCAGCGCCTGGTGGTAGGCGCCGAAGGCGTCGTCGAGCTGGTCGTTGGCCTCGCACTCGAGCCCGCGTTGGAACCACTCTTCCGCCGTCTTCGGATCCGGCCGAGTGAACGGCAGGGCCGGTCGGTCGTCGATAGCCTCGCGATCTTGTGGAGCGCCAAACTCGGCATCGGCGAACGGCAGCTGCAGTTGGCCGGAGGGTTCGGCCCACAGGCCCGAATCGGTTTGCAGGAGCAGCGGGCTGCCGTGCTCGAGGATCTCGAGTTGTTGGATCGCCTGCTCGGCTTCTTCAGGAAGCCACCGACGGAGCATCTTCACGCTCTTCAGCAGCGCGCTGGTGCTCGCACCCGAGTCGATCAGGCTCATCAGCGCCTTTGCTCGTGCGACCTCTTGGAACTCGAACGTCGCCAGACGGCGAACGACACGCGCCGGCCGGATCAGTCCCAGTCGGAGCAGACGTCGAGTCTGCCTGCGTTCGAGCCCGAGGATTCGTGCCAGCTGCTCGAGGGTGTAGAGGTGTGTGAGGCCTTGGCGGCTGTCGTCGAGTCTGGCCTCTTGGAGGAAGTCCGCCTCTTCGACGATCCGGATCGGATGTCCCGCACGTTCGAGTTCGCGAGCGCGCTCGAGAGCACGCGTCGGTCGGCCGTCGCCGTGGAAGGGCCAACCTTCGGCGCCGACCAGGAGGCGGTTGGTCGCGGGGCCGGGTTGTCCGACGTAGCGGCCACCGCGCGATTCGATCTCTTCGATGGCACGCTCGCGTGTCATCGACGCGAGTCGACCGGTGATCGCGAACTCCAGCCCGTCGAGTGGTTGTCCGGTCGATGTCTGGGTGGGCTCGTCCATTCGCGCGCGACGCCGGAATTCTAGCTCGTGGGTGCGGTCGGATTCACCGTGAACCGGGGCGCGCTTCGCGCATCGACACTCCGGATCCTGCGCAGTAGGCAAGGTAGCACGCGTCCGGTCTTGCCCACCCGCGGATCAGTGCATCGAACAGCTCTTCTTCTTCGGGCCACGGAAAAGCGTAAACGACGTCGAAGTCCTCGATGTCGAACCCGGCGCCGTCAAAAGCCGAGCTGGAATCGTCGTAGGTGACGTGGAAGTCGCCGTCGGCGAACTGCTGCGGATCGAAGTCGTGCGGCAGGAAGGACCCCTCGACGAACCGTGCCTCCGAATCAAACTCCTCGGCGAGCACCTCCGCCGACTCGACGAGCCAGGGCTCGATCTCGACGCCGGTCGCGTCGAAGCCCAGAAGATCGGCGACGATCGTCACGGCCCCTGCACCGGCACCGAGCTCCAGGAACGAGTCGCCACGTTCCCGCACTTCGAGTAGCGCCTCGTGAGCCGAGTGGAGGTCGGATGGGACGAAGGAGTGGAAGCGTCCGCCGCGCCGCTCCCGTAGCGTGGTCCAGACTTCGTCGCTCCGCCGCGAGATCGCTTCGACCAGGTCGTGGTCGAGGGAGCCTGGCGGGCGCTGCTCTGGTTCGTGGAGGGGCATCTGGTTCCGACCGTAGCCGCAGATCGGACCGAGTTCCCGCTGTCGTCGCTGCTATCGTCAAGCCATGCCCGGTCTGAGTGCCCGACATGTGTTTCTCGGTGACCGTTGGGTCGGTCCAGTGCGATTCGAATGGGGGGCGGACGGGCGAGTGTCCGCGGTTGAGGAGCTCGACGCTTCGGCATCCTGCGATGCGGAGTTCGTGATTCCCGGGCTGCCGAACCTTCACTCACACGCGTTTCAGCGAGCGTTTGCGGGGCGTGCGGAGCGTGTGGCAGCCGAAGGGCAAGGGAGCTTCTGGACCTGGCGCGAGGCGATGTACGGTTTCGTGGATCGATTGACGCCAGAGCACGTCGAGGCGATCGCGTCGATGGGGCAGATGGAGATGCTCGAGTCCGGTTTCACGTCGGTCGGTGAGTTTCATTACCTACATCACGATCCAGCTGGCGAAGCCCACGAGGACGTCGCCGAGATGGCGGCTCGTGTGCTGACCGCGGCTCGGTCGACGGGGATCCGAATGACGCTGTTGCCGGTCCTCTACCTGCACGGTGGGTTCGGGCGCGAGCTGCAGTCAGAGCAGCGCCGATTCGGTCACGCGTCTGTCGACGAGTTCCTCGACCTGTTTCTCCGCTGTCGTGAACTCGTCGACGAGTCCGGCGTCGACGACGTCGTGGGGATTGCGCCGCATTCGCTGCGGGCGGTTCGACTCGAAGAGCTGGTAGACGTCGTCGGAGCGGCCCGAGGCCTGGATGACGGTGCTCCGATCCACATTCACATCGCAGAGCAACAACTCGAAGTTCGTGACTGTGTCGAGGCGATCGGGAAGCGGCCGGTTCGAGCACTCCTGGACTCGATTGAAGTCGATGCCGCGACCTGCCTGGTGCATGCGACGCATCTCGACTCAGACGAGCGAGTCGCCCTCGCGGAGTCAGGTGCGGTCGCCGGTCTTTGTCCGACGACCGAGGCGAACCTGGGCGATGGGATCTTCCCGCTCGTCGAATACTTGCGGGAGGGTGGTGCGATCGGAGTCGGTACGGATTCGCACATCAGCATCGATATTCGGTCCGAGATCTCCATGCTCGAGTATGGCCAGCGCCTACGCGACGAGTCACGAGCGACCGTCGGTGAGGCCGGTTCGTCGGTGGGCACGACGCTCTATGGCTCATGTCTTCGTGGCGGAGCATCGTCGCTAGCGCTCGGGCCGGCCGGGATCGTGGTCGGCGCAGCCGCGGACTTCGTGGTGCTCGATTCGGAGCACCCTCGCCTCCTCGGTCACCGCGAAGAGACGGTGCTCGATGCCTACTTGTTCTCTCAGGCGGGCGCTCCGCCTGTCGACCGCGTGTTCGTGCGTGGCCAAGAGGTCGTGAGTGGCGGACGACACCGAGAGCGCGATGCGATCTCCGCGCGGTTCGTAGCGACGTTGGAGGGGCTTCGATGAGAGATGCTGCGTTCGAACTTCTTCGACCGGCTGGACGGGAGGTCCCGCTCCTCGTCAGCGTTCCCCACTGCGGTCGGGAGATGCCGCCCGAGGTGTTCGAGCGGTTTCGCGAGGGGGCGGTTCGGACCCTGCCGGACAACGATCACTTCCTCGACCGAGTCTACGACTTCGTTCCGTCGATTGGTGGAACGCTCCTGACCGCGCGCTATTCGCGCTACCTGATCGATCTCAACCGGCCGGCCGACGGTGCCGCGCTCTACCCGGGGCGGGACGAAACGGGGCTGATCCCGATGTCGAGCTTCGGAGGCGAGCCGATCTATCTGGAGGGGCAAGAACCGGACGACGCGGAGAGGTCGAGTCGCGTCGAGCGATACTGGCGGCCTTACCGCGAAGCTCTCGAGGGTGAACTCGAACGGATTCGCCAGCAGTTCGGCTACGCGCTGCTGTGGGACGGTCACTCGATCCGGTCCGTCGTTCCCCGATTCTTCGAAGGCGAGCTTCCGGCATTGATGCTCGGCGATGTCGACGGGACCTCGGCCGATCCGCGGCTGAGCGCCGCAGTCGTCGAGGTGCAGCAAGCTTCCGAATACAGCGCACAGAAGAACGCGCCGTTCAAGGGCGGTGCGATCACGCGCACCTACGGCAATCCCGAGGCCGGAGTGCACGCCCTCCAGCTCGAGATGAGCCAGCGCATCTACATGGACGAGGCGTCGCCATTCGAGCTCGATGCCGAGCGAACAGCTCGGCTGGTGCCGCATCTGCGTGAGTGCTTGCAGGCCTATGTCGAGGCCGCACGAGAAGCCCTCGGCTGAGGTCGACGTTCAGTCCGCATAAGGATCTTCGTCTTCGGGCTCCTCGACCTCAGCGTTCGCCGGTTCCAGGACGATCAGGTCGTGCGCATCGACAAGCACGGGGACCGGGCGATTCGACGCCCTCAGCGCTTCGATCCATTGGATCTCGCGGGCGGAGGGGCGGTGTCGGCGACGGGAGCTGGCTTCGATCGCGAAGGTGACCTCCGCACGAGTCGTGCCGGCGGCACCCGGGGGCCGCACTTGCTCGACGGCTTCGACTCCGGCCTCGACGAATCGACCATTCGTCAGCAGCGAGTGGATTCGGCGGCGGCGGCGGAGGACTCCGAACACCCAGACCATGGGAACAAACGGAAAGAGGAGGGCGAACGCTCCAGTCAGAGGCTCGGCCGAGCAGGTCGTCCCGCGGATACGGCTGGTCGATGGGTCGTCGGGGTCGACTTCGAGGGGGATCTCTTCTCTCAGTCCGGTCGGATTCGTGAGACCGTGGGAGCTGCCCTCGAGACTCTGGCCGTCCGCGGTCTGGAATCGAAACCGGAACCGTTGCACCGGAGCCGACTGGCCGGCGTCGGTCTTCCTCTTCAGGTTGAGTGCGGTGGATTCGATCAGCTCGCCGTAGAGGATCTGCGGGTCGCCGAACGACAGCGCGAGGTCATCGAACAGGCGCTTGGGAAAGAGCCGCTCGTAGAGGGGAATGCTCGCGAGGACCGCGACCGCTGCGACGGTCAGCAGAACTCGCAGCGGGCCTTTCGGAAGACGCCGGGCCAGTAGCTCCGGGGGGACCTCTCGCGGCGGAGCGGCTCTCCACCACTCACACGGGGAGGTCGAGTCCGGAGGGTTCTTCGGTGACTGATCCAATCGAGCCAAGGGGGCCCGCGAGTGGCCCGGCGGTCAGTTCTTCTTGAAGCCGGCGACCATGCCGAGCCCACCGAGGCTCGCTTGCGGCAAGCTGCCGGTGATGAACGAACGGAAACTCTCGAACTGTTCGCCGACCCGTCCGGTCATGCCGTCGAAGCTGGTCTTCATGGCTTCGGTGTCGATCTGGATCCACTCCATCGACGCGAGGCCGAACAGAACGAGGAGTTGGAGTCCGACGAAGATCAGGGCGAGTCGAAGCAGACTTCGGAATGCGAGTCCGACGGCGAAACCGACGAAAAAGCTGAAGCCGAGTCGCAGGAAGGCGGGAGACAGATCACCACCACCGCTCTCTGCGGAAGCGCCTGCGGCCGATCCGTCGGAGCCCGTGCCGGTGCTCTCGGGCGCGAAGGTCGAGCCTTCACCGACGAGTCCCGAGGCACCGCTCGGGATCGCGCCGCCGCCCTGAGTCGTCTCCTGGCTGACTTGCTGCGTCGACAGGTCCGACGACGAGGTGTCGAACGGGATGAGCGCGAGCCCACAGGCGATGAATCCGATCGCGGCGAAGACGAGGATCTTCTTCCACGTCGGCATGTCTTTCAGGGAGACCTGCGTTGGCTTCGGCTCGGGCGGAGTCTGTTCTTCGTTCGTTTCCATCAGGCGGATACCGGCTTGAAGCCGGTCGGAGCGCGCGGGAAGCATCCCGCGCGCCGGTCACTTGCGCCAGAAGGCAGGCAAGAACAGGACCAACGGCGCCAGGATCTCGAGTCGGCCGGCGATCATCTGGAAGCACAGCCAGAGCTGCGCGTAGCCCTCCAGGGCGCCGTATCCGCCGTAGGGGCCGACATTGATCTGGTCAGGGTAGGCGAGCGCGAAACCCTCGCCCGGCGGCAGGACCGTGCTCAATCCAGGACCGGTGCAGCCCGTGGCGGACACGCTGGTCGAAAGGGCGGACAGGAAGTCGAGCCGCGTGTCGAAGGACAGGACGAGGGTGCCGGCGCAAATCAGCAGGCCCCAGAGCAGGACCAGGGTCAGGACGGCGGAGATCAGGGCGTTGGGGAGGACCTCGTCACCGAGGCGGAGCTTCTCGACCGTGCGCGGCCGAACGAAGCGCCGCATCGCGTAGCCGGTGAGCTTCAGGCAGACCAGCAAGCGGTAGATCTTCAGTCCACCGGCCGTCGATCCGGTGCTTCCACCGACGAGCATGCAGAACAGGACCAACGCGAGCGCCACGTTCGGCCAGTTCTGGAAGTCCGTCGTGCAAAACCCGGTCGAGGTGATCATGGAGACGACTTGGAAGCTGGCGTGCCGTAGGCACAGCAGTGGGTTGTCGTAGTCGTTGACTCGTCCGAGGGCCGGGTCCGGGACTTCTCGTCCCCAGAACCAGAGCACGGCCGAGACGATCACGATCATCACGACGGTCCAGCGGGTGTAGGCGAGGAACTCGCGGTTGCCCTCCGGTCGCTCTTTCTGAATCAGGGAGCGGGCGACCGACAACATGAACACGAAGTTCACCCCGGCGAGAAACATGAACACCGTGCTCGTGATCTCGATTCCGACCGAATCGAAGGCTCCGAGGCTCTGGTTCTTGGTGGAGAACCCGCCGGTGGCCATCGTCGTGAACGAGTGGCACAGAGCGTCGAACGCTCCCATGCCGCAGGTCATGTAGCAGATCGCGCAGGCGGCGGTCAGGCCGAGGTAGATGCGGAAGAGCAGGCGTGCCTGCTCCTGCATGCGCGGTCGCTCGTCGCTGCTGACTCCGACCGATTCGCTATCGAGCAGGTTCTTGCCGGTCAGTCCCATCGCTGGCAGAAGAACCGTGAACACCAGGATCACGCCAGTGCCACCGACCCATTGCAGGACGCTGCGCCACAACAGGAGGCTCTTCGGCAGCGATTCGATCGTCGGGTGGTCGGCGGAACCGAGCACGGTGGCGCCGGTCGTCGTCAGACCGGAGACCGACTCGAAGAGTGCGTCGGTTGGTGCGCCGATCGCACCGGAGATCAGGAACGGCAGTCCGCCGAGCACCCCGGCCGTGAGCCAGGCGAGACCGACGATCAGGAGGCCTTCCCGGCGAAAGATCTGACCCGTCTTGCGCTTACGGGTCGACATCAGGCAAGCCCCGGCGAGGGCGATACCGATTCCCATCGTCGCGGCGAAACCGACGACGGTGTCATAGGCGGACTTGCTCTCGCCGACCGCCGTCAGCAGCGGAACGAGCAGAACACCGCAGAAGAACAGGGTGAAGCCGCCGAGGAGTCGAGCGGTTTGAGCGTAGTTCATCGCGCGCGGCCGGGAGAGGGTCGGAACCGGGCCGGGACAGGTGTCAGGATGGCCGGAGCAACCGCCACGCGTCCAGCTTCTTCGCGAACGACCAGCCGGCGTTCGCGGGCGAGGTCGACGGGAGGGCGTGGATCTCCCGATCCGCGAACAGGTCGGCGTTCGGCCTCCGAACGAGCTTCTCGAAGGCCCTCGCGGCGGTCCCTCCGTTCAGCAGGATCCGTGCGATCGTCGGATGTCGATCGATCAGGTCCGGGATCGCGTTCGGCTCGGCTTCGCGAATCGACGCATCCGAGCTTGCCTCGCGGGTGCAGCGAGCGACGACGTCCCAGAGCGCAAAACCCCGAGTCGTCAGGCACTCGAGTCGGTTCTCGTAGTCCGACTCTGGATCGAATCCGAGCCAGTGCGCAGCGATCGGCCAGAACGCGTTGCGCGGATGTCCGTAATAGCGAACCTTCTCGAGAGACACCCGTCCCGGGATCGAGCCGAGGATCAGCGTGTGCGGGGCGACGCCGAGGATCGGATCGAGGCTCTGGATGCGTTGGGGCAAGACTCCACGCGGGGCGGAAACTCCGGCCGCTCGTTCTCGGCGACCTGGGTCGGTTCGTCGAAGAGCGTATCGCGCAGAGTTATCGCGTTGGAGCGCCACGAGAACCATCGGTCGACCATGTCGCGACCCGCTTCGCGCTCCCAACGCATGCGGTCTTCGTCCTCGAGGAGTGAGACGATCGCCTCCGTGAGGCCTTCGGTGTTCCGGGGAAGGACAGTCGTCGCCGGTCGAAGTCCGTACTTCGATTCGTAGAGCGTGCAGTAGCGCGCGAAGCCTGAGTCCTCGGTCGCGATGACCCCGCAGCCCTGCAGGAGTGCTTCCGCGTAGACCAGGCCGAAGGCCTCGTCCCAGGACGGCAGGACGAACAGGTCCGACCAGTGCATCCAGTGGAGGAGTTCGTCCCCGAGCATCGGGTCGTGGAAGTGCACCCGTCCCGCGGGGATGCGTGACTCGGCGCGACGACGAAGGGAGGGCGGCGCGTCGGTGATGATGTGCACCTCCAGGGATGGGTGATGATCGAGCGCACCCGGCAAGGCATCGACCAGTTCTTCGAAGCCCTTGCGTCGATAGTAGTTCGCCGCGGCGAGGACGATCTTCTTACCCGCGAGCTTCGAAGGCCTCGGAGGGACATCCGCGATGGCTGGTCGGGCGCCGTTGGGCAGGAGGTGGACGTTGGGCCAGCGGAGGACTTCGGTCGCGTGCTCGAGCATCTGTGGCCCGACCACGAACACGGCGCGAGCCTGCTCGGCCGTGCCGCGGTAGAAGTCCGCGAGCCGAGTGCCAGGGTTGATCCGAAGCACGTCGATCGCGGAGTGCTCGATGTAGGCGTGAGGCACTCCGGTGTCTCGGCTGGCACGCTGCAAGGTGCTGGCCCAGGGGATCATGCCGTGGCCCAAGAGGACGTCGGGGCGACTTCGTTCAATGGTCTGCGCGAGTGCCTTCGATTTCGTTCGTTCGGCGCAGCGGTCGACGAATCGGGGGGCGGCTGCCGCGATCACGTGCCGCATGACCGGCGGGAACGGGAAACGGACTCGAGGTGCGTAGATCTGGACGCCCCGGACCCGGTACTTCAGAGGCCGGCTGCAGTGGTCGCGAAATCGCGAGAGTCGTCGGCCCAGCCAGTTCGGGATCGCGAAGCCGGCTCCGAAGAGCTCCATTTCCGCGCCGATCGAACGGAGGCCGAGCGCCTGCTCGATGTGGAACGAGCCCTGGAGGAGGCGATCGGGCCATGGCACGGCCCGTGAGCACATCAGGAAGCGGGGCGATCCCGCGCCTCCTGGGCTCGTCATCTCTCGTTCCAGACTCTGGGGGCCGGTCACTCTCTAGATCGGCACCGATCCTGCGCCGTCACTCCTGAGCTATCCATCGGCGATTTCAGCTCAGAAGCCATAGGCAAAACCCCGATGGGAGGGGTGGTTTGACGTCAGGTCGGGTCGGACGAACGGTCGTCGGACGTCGGCGGCCGCGCACGCCGGGCCGGGCGCAGCGGGGCGACCCACTCCTGAAGCCCGTCTCGGGCCTCCCCGAGGATCCAAGATGCGAGCCATTCACCGGTGATCGGCGCGGTCGCGGTGCCCCGCGATCCGTGGCCGAGCGACGCGAACCAGCGGCCGGCTCCCAATCCGGTCGGTCGAAGGTCCGACGGCAGTTCCCCGACGAGCGGCATGCGGTCGGCGGTGGTCGCTCGGACTCCGGCTTCACCCAGCACCACCTGGGCCTCCGGGCTCAGTGCGAGGGGGTGCAGGTTCACTCGCGTGCGAACGAGGTTCTTGTCGTCGTCCTCTGCTCGGACTTCGCCGGAAGAATCACCGTGTCCGTAGGTGGCTGCCAGGGTGACGAGGCCGTCGCGGTCGGCGGGTGTGGCGTATCCCGAGTTGCACAACACGAACGGAAGTGCGGTGAGGTCCGTCGCCCGGACGTTCGTCGCCTGGCCGCGAGTCGGTCGGATCGCCAGGCGCTCCGTGCCCGGCTGGACACTGGCGTCTGCTCCGTTCGCCAGAACCTGGACTTCGACCTCGCGATCGGACGGAGTGCTGCGCAGTTCGATTCGTGACCGGATCGATTCGATCAGGGCCCGGCAGAGCGATCGCGGTTCGAGTGTTCCCGCGGTGGGAATCCAGAGCCCACCTTCGAGACCGTCGTTACGACTTGTCGGTCCGAGAAGCGCTCGGACGCCCTCTCGGTCGAGAGCAACGAAGTCCGAGGGATCTTCGGTGACCGCGACTCGTCGTGCGAACCGTTCGGCGGCATCGCGGTCGGTTGCCAAGTGCAGCACGCCGCATTCGCGCCAGAAGCTATCGTCGGGGTCGAGTCGTGCGAGCAGTGCTCGGGTGAAGTGGAACCCGAGTCGAACGAGCCTGGCATCCCGTTCCGTCGGTCCACCCGGCCGGGGTTGGAAGACCGCCTGTCGTTGTCCCGACGCGCCGCCTGCCAATCCGTTCGGATCGACGAGCTCGACGCGGGTGCCGCGACTCGCGAGTGCGTGTGCGACGGAGCAGCCGGCGAGTCCTGCTCCGTGGATCCGGACCTCAGCGTGGTTGTTCGGCATGCGATCCGGAGCCGGACTCCGAGGAGTCCTAGTCGTAGACCGCATCGCCTTCGATGACGACGGTCTTCAACCGCACCAGGGAGAGGGAGAGGTGCGTTCCGAGCCAGTCCCATAAGTTGCCGAACCGACGGACCCGGAAGTTGCGGATCCGGTCTGCTCCGGCGGTCTCTTCGGCCAGGAGCTCTCGGATGTCGGGGATCTTTTCGCCGAACAGGCCATGCACGTAGAGGACGTTCTTCGTCTCGATCGAGAACGGCTCCACGCGGGCGCCCGAGCCAGCGGGTTCCGGTTTCACCGAGACCTCGATGTCGATCTCGGTCAGGTCGTAGGCGAACGAGCTGCAGCCCACGGTCGCGACGGACAAGAGCAGGGTCACGAGGAGGGCTCCTGGGCGGAAGCCCTCGCCGGAGCGCGTGGGGGAGAGGCTCGTCATGCCGCCAGAATACGTTCCAGCGGGGCTGTTAACATCGGGGCATGGAGGAACCCGTGACGAGACCGGCTACTGGGGACTACGTGACGGCCTTCGTGGCGAACAACCCTGTCGAAGCGCAGATGATCGCCTCGCTGCTCGAATCGACGGGTATCTCGACCTACGTCGAGGGCGCGGTCCTCAACGACGAGTTCGCTGCGAGCCGTCGCCTGGCGAACACGATGGGGGTCGAGGTCCGGATCCCGTCGAGTCAAGCTGATCGGGCCCGGTTGGTGCTGGCGGACTACGAGGCGGATCGAGACGAGGTGGATCCTGAAACCCTCGCCCAGGAGGCGTTGTCCGCGGCGGATCCGGAAGTGTTCGACGCAACACCGGGAGACTCGGCCGTGCCGGTCCAGGGCGGCCCCGATGGTCTCCTCGCTTGGATGCGGCGGAACATGACTGAGCTGATTCTGGTCATCCTCCTTCTCCCGTTGCTCCTCGGCCTGGCTCTCCAGATCGCCTGAGGCAGCGGTTCGGGGGCCGTTCCTGGTTCTCGGGAAGAATCGTGGCCCTCGGAGCGTCGCATCAGGGTCGCTCCGAAGTCGGGGTGCCGATACAGTCCCGCCATTCTCGATGAAGCGCCTTCGCCTCAGCCTGTCTGCCGTCTTGCTCCTCCTGGTCACGCCCTCGTGTGCGACGGATCACCTGCTCGAGTGGGCGTCGAAGAAGCCGAGCGCCTACCGCCAGCCGGACGAGAACCGATCGGTCTTCGTCCGCGGGGGTGGCACGTTCGTGGCCCTGCCGTTCGCCGTCGTCTGGGACGTCCTCACCCTGCCATTCCAGTTGGCCTTCGGAGTTCACCCCTACGGTGACGAGTACTCGCCGCAGTTCTTCGAGGACGAAGGCGACAGCTGATCGGAGGACAGAGCCGCTCGGCTGTCACTCGGGCACTCTGGCAATCTGGCACTCGGGCGCCTTGGCTGTTCGACTCCGCGTCGGCCGTCAGACGGTCGCCCCGAACTCGACGAATCGGACCGCATGGTCGTGATCGGCCAGCAGCTTCCAGAGGTCTGTGGTCCGTAGGCGCGTCGTGGCTCGGTTGTGCAACGGGTGTTGCAGGATCCAGTTCGACTCGCGGAGTATGTCGTCGACGATCAGCGTGACCTGATCGGGTCGCGCGTGTGTGGCCGCGAGGAGCGAGACCGAGCCGGGGCGAACCCGCAGGACTCGCGCAAGCCGTTCGTCGGAGGCGAACGAGAGTCGTCCGCGAGCCCCGACACGCGGCCCGAGCTTGAGAAGGTCGATCTCGCGTTCCGCCGCTGCGGTGAGGAGGAACATCCTTCCGCGCTTGTCGCGCAGGAACAGGTTCTTCGTAGCGACGCCGTCGAGTTGTCGGCGCGCGCGCGCGGCGTCCTCGACCGAGTGCAGGGCCTCGTGCTCGATGGTCTCGAACTCGATCCCTCGCGACTCCAAGCGGAGGAACAGCTCCGAGACCCGCGGGTCGTTCTGAGATGTGACCGGGTGTTCGTCGTCGAGGTCAGACATCGGAGCTCGGTTCATGGTCGCTCAGTTGCTGCGCGAGGCCGGTCGTCCGGATCGTACGTCGGTCGATCGTGCGGCGCAGCGCGCCTTCGGTCGCGATCAGTCGAACGCGATGGCGAGCTCGAGTGATCGCGGTGTAGAGGAGTTCGCGAGTCAGCAACTCGGAGTCGTTCTCCGGGAGGACGACGACGACCTCATCGAACTCGCTGCCCTGCGACTTGTGGATCGTGATCGCCCAGGCCGGTTCGTGTGGTGGCAGCCGATGTGCGGCGAGTCGACGACTCGCGCCCTCGGGTGTTCGGAACTCGATGATCGAGGAGTTGCCGTCGCCCGGGCGTTGCTGTTCCGGCTCCATCAGGCCGAGATCGCCGTTGAAGACCCCGAGTGCGTGGTCGTTGACGTTGACGATGCGCGGCTGACGACGGCCGACGCCTTCCGCAAGGCGTCCGAGCCCTCGGTTCATCGATGTGATGCCCTCGGGGCCGTCATGCAAGGCGCCGAGAACCTGCTGACGCGAGAGGATCTCGAAAGCAGCCTCGTTGGACTCGGCCCCAGCGAGAGCGCGAACCTGTTCTCCGGCGAGGGCGGCAAGTCGTGCTCCATCACCGATCGCCTCGTCGTGCCACTCCAGGTCGTCGTTCTCCCGGCGGAGGAGTTCGATTGCGGCCTCGGCGTGGCCATCGCGCACAGCCCGTGCGAGGGCGCCGAGTGGCTTCGTCTCGTCAAAGCGGTAGGTCTTCGTGAGCTTGACCGTCAGGTCGGACAGTCGGGGGGCCTGCGCCGTCGGTTCGAATTCGGCGGGCTGGTTGCCGGTCCAGACCGCGAATCTCGTGCGGGTCCGCGGTCCAGCGCCGTGGGGAACTTCGTTCGCCAGGTCGCGCAAGACCTGGCCCGGTCCAATCGACGGCAATTGGTCCGGATCTCCGAGAAGGATGATCCGAGACGAACGCGGGACAGCCTCGAGAATCGCCGTGAAGGTCTCCGTGTCGAGCATCGATGCTTCGTCGACGACGAGCAGATCGTGTCCGAGTGGGCGTCTCCGGTTGCGGCGAAAGCGTCCGTTTCGCGGATCGACCTCGAGCAACGAGTGCACGGTCTTTGCGACCATTCGTGTGTCGTCGAAGTCGGGAAGGAACTCTCTCGCCTGCGCGCGAAGCGACTCCGTCAGTCGGGCCGCGGCCTTGCCGGTCGGTGCCGCGAGCCCGAGTCGCTGCGGACGAAGGAGGGCGAGGACGCGAGCGACGGTGGTGGTCTTGCCGGTGCCGGGGCCCCCGAGCACGACCGTCAACGCCGAGCTGGTGGCCGCCACTGCGGCGAGCGCCTGCCCGTCGAGTTCGTCGTTGGGGTCACCCAGAGTCGAGGCGAAGAGGGCCTGGAAGCGGTTCTTCAAGTCGTCGCTTTCGATCTCGAGCCGCAAGTCCGATCGTTCGGTCAACTCCCGCTCCAGTCGCGTCTCGAGGGCGAAGTTCCGGTGGAACGCCAACCGACCCGCACGAAGGATCAATGGCCGCCGCTGCTCGGACGTTTCCTCTCCGGAACCGACCAGCGGCGATGCTGCGAGCGCCGCAGCGAGCTGGTCACGATCAACGCGTTCGGGAAGGGCTAGGGACTCGAGTCGCGGGTCGGGGTCCGGCCAACCGGTTGAGAGGTCGTCGACCGTCACCGCGGTGTGACCGTTCTGCATCGCGCGCTGCACGAGTGCTCCAGCCAGAGCAACGAGGCCTGCGGTCTTTTCCGTCTCGGTGCCGGCTGCCGCACTGTGAGTGAGGAGCGAGCGCGCGATCTCGAGCTCGAGAGGAGAGAGGCGTTCACCCGCGGGCCGAGAGTTCCTTGCGGTCATTGCGTCCCTCCAAGCGCGACCTCGCCGTGGCTCGGGCCGAGAACCTGATCGAGCCGTCGAACCCGGCCGAAGTCGGGTGACGCGAACCACAGCCCACGGCTCGAATCCTCCGAGACGAGTCCACGGAGGAAGACGTAGCAGGAGCCTCCGAGAGCCTCGAGCGCTCCTGTTTCACCGCGGCTCGTGCGCAGGAAGCGAAACACCGCCAGCTCGTAGAGCGCTGCCTGAAGCGGATACAGATGGTCGACCATCGCATCGTCGAGGGCTTCGTCGGTGTAAGCGGCCGCTGCGTCGCCGAGGAGGTTCGACTTCCAGTCGACGACGAGGACGCGTTGATCGACCATCACCAGTCGGTCGATCGAGCCGGTGAGGAAGCCGCGCAACGGAAGTGCGGGAAGTCGAGTCAGTCGGCTTGCCGTGCGTGACCAGACCGACCCTGGAACGCCGTCGTCCAGTGCGTGAGCCAGAGCGGATTCGATGTCGCCGTCCGCATGCAGCGAGAATCGCCACTCGGCTGCGAGATCTTCGTCCATCGGGCGTCCGTCCGCGGACCCATCCGGGACCGGCCAGGAGATGCCTGAGACCCGCTCGCAGAGATCGAGACAGACATCGATTGGGGCGATCGGAGCCCGGTGAGCACTGGAGTCGGTCAGCGGGAGGCCTCGATGGGTCCGGCCACGCAGGAGGCGCTCGGCAAGTCCCCGGTTGGTGGGGCCTCGAGGATCGTCGAAGTCCATCGACTCGATGAGGTCGTGGAGAAGTTGGCCGGGTCCCGCACCCGCTGCGAAAGCGAAGAGGCCGGAAGGCTCACTCGCTTCGGGCGACGGCTCGAGGCTCGGTTCGTCCGTCGAGAGTCCTGCAGCTTCGTCGGCTTCCCAGCCTGCGTCTTCGTTCGAGGACTCGGCGAAGGCCGGGAGGACCTCGGCGGTCCGACTCGACTCGTCGCTCGTCAGGCTGGTAAAACTGGTCCGGCGCCACGCTGGTGGGAGGTCTGCACCGCGATGCGAGGGGCGTGCGCGCAGTTCAGGACCTCCGGAGTCAGTCGGGATCAGCCCCGGGTCGTTGAACCCTTGGAGGGCCCCGTGCGAAGTCTCCGCGGTCCAGTAGTGACAGACGGCTTCCAGGGCCTTAGCCGCTGCAGCGGGTTCGGACTTCGCGGGGATACTCGCTGCGCTCGCGCCGTAGGCTGCGACCCAGCTTGCGTCGCAGTCCATGAAGAGGTGCTGTGCAGCAGATAGGGGGCGCGTCGGGACCGACTCCTGGATACGCAACACGACGACGGTTCGTCGTACTGCTCGAGTCAGCGCGACGTAGGCCAGGCGAAGTTCTTCTTCGAGGTTGACGGACTCGACGGCGCGCACCGAGCTCTCGCCGCCGAGTTGGCAGTGCGTCAGGACGTTCCGGTCCTCGATGCGAGCGCGATGAAGAGTGTTGGAACTCGGGCCGCGGTTGATCGCAGGCGCTCCGAGTTCGGGAAGGAACACGAGCTCGAACTGGAGCCCCTTGGCCGCGTGGGTGGTCATCACCTGCACGCCTCGTTCCGAGGCGAGGCGGGGCGGAATCTCGCTCGACTGGCCGATCTCGGGATCGAGCGCCTCGGCGAGTCGCCGGGCCAATCGGTCGGCGTCGCAGAGGCGAGAGCCCCTGCCGGAGCCGAACCACTCGATCAGGTGGTCGACGTCGGTCAGGATTCTCTCGGCGTTGGGGAGTGCGGCGAGATGGGTGCGCGATCGGAGGGCTTCGAGGGCCGCTTCGCAGGCCGGGACGAACCCTTCTCGGCGCCACGCGGTCCGTGACGTCTCGAGAATCCGCGCCAACGAGTCGATCTCGAGCTCGGACGGTTCGAACGGCGGAGGATGGTTCGGTGGCGCTCCGCAGAGCGGTGATGCCCAGAGTCTCCGGACCCGACGGAGATCGTTGGGGGCTTCGATCGCACGGGCGAGGGCGAGCACTTCGTGAGCGAAAGGGCTTTCGATCAGAGACCCGAGCTTTCGTGTGCGTGTCGGGATGCCGCGAGCTTCGAGTGCCTCACGAACTTTCACCGCCATGTCGTTCGATCGCACGAGGATCGCGCAGTCCTCAGGGCGAACTTGTCGCGCCTGGCCGTTCGGAGTCGGTAGGTGGGCCTCGTGCAGATGTCGGGCGACCAGGTCGGCGGAGAGTTCTGCGAGGTCCTGTCCTTTCTTGGTGGCGACGAAATGGAGCGGTCCGGCGTCTCCCGGACCTTCGCACTCGCCGAGTTCTTCCCTCGCGGCACCCACATCGGGTAGGTCGATCTCGGCCACGAACGGATTCGGTCGGCTCGTGAACACCGATTGCGCTGCGCGGACCATGCCCGGCGAACTCCGGTAGTTGCGAGCGAGGGTGAATCGGCGATCGCAGGTGCGAATCGCCTGGTCGTAGGTCAGCAGGTCCGCGCCGCGGAAACCGTAGATCGCCTGCTTGGGATCGCCGATCAGGAAGAGGTGGTGGTCTTGGTCGCCGAAGATCTCACGGAAGATCGACCACTGCAGGGCGTCCGTGTCCTGGAACTCGTCGATGAGCGCGGCGCGGAAGGCTTGGCCGAGTGTTTCTGCCAGCTCGCTGCGACGATCGGCTTCGGGGCGCTGGAGTGCGGTCGCGACCTTGGTGATCAGATCGTGGAACGAGAGTGAGGCACGTTCTTCCTTCTCCTCGGACAGGCGCGCATGAATGCGGTCGCGCATCCAGGGCAGCATGGCGTGAAGCTCTTCGTCGAGGAGCTCAGCCAGTCGCTGTGCCTGAAGCAGGAGTGGCTCGTCCGAAAGCGCTGCCTGTGACTTCTTGAGGAGGTGTTTCTTCGGGACTCCGAGGACGCTCAAGAAGCGAAGCACGAGGTAGGAACCACTCGCACTCGGCGTTGGCGTTTCGAGGGCCGACTTCAGCTCGGTTTGGAGTTCTTGCTCGCGGTCGGTGTCCTCAACGATTCCGAGCGCGGCGCGCCCGGCCTTTTGCCAACCGATCTTCGAGAACACCGTGTCGGCGTTCTGGTGGAACGACGCCACGATGTCCCGCCAGAGTTGTCGGCGCTCCGAACGGACCTCCTCGCGCTCACGGGGCAGCGGATGGAGGCCGAGTTCGGGGAAGCGCAGCCACTTGCCCAGGTTCTTCCCGAGGTTGGCGCGCGCACTGCGGATCTCGAACCATCCGAGCAGCTCAGCGTCTGCATCGTAGACGACTTCGCGCCAGCAGGCTTCGAAGGCACGGTGAACGAGTTCGCTCTGATCGCCGACGAGATCGAAAGCCACGGGTGCATCCGTTCGGATCGGGTCGTTGCTCAGCACCCGGTGGCAGAACCCATGGATTGTCGTGATCGTCGCCTGGTCGAAGCGCGCGAGCGCGCGTTGGAGCCGCTCGAGGACCTCGCTGCGTTCGTCCGAGTCCAGGTTCGAGTAGCGCTCGAGGTATCGCTCCGCGCTGGAGTCCTTGCCGGCGATGGCCAGAGCTGCGTCCTGGAGTCCGGCTCGGATCCGGGACCGCAGCTCATCGGTTGCGGCTTCGGTGAAGGTCACGACCAGCACCTCTGAGATGTCGAAGTCGAGCTCCGCGATCAGGCGGATGACGAGGCCGGTGATTGTGTAGGTCTTCCCGGTGCCGGCGCTCGCTTCCAGGCTCGTCGTTCCTGGTTCGAGGGTGGCCGTCGAGAGATCGAACTCCTCGGTGGTCATCGACGACCTCCAGACTTCGACGCCGGCTCGACCACTCCGCTCAACGCTTCGACCCATGCGACGAAGCGCGGTGAGTCAGAAGGCGACGACGTGATTCCGAGGAGGCGCGTCGCGACGTCGTATTGACCGCTGTCTCGCCAACGTGTTCCGAGCTTCTTGAGGTCGACCGTCGTGATGCCGTCGGCATCGGTGGACAAGAACGAGCTGCCTTCCATCAAGGCCGAATCGAAGGGCAGCGGAGCTTCGTTGGATTCGACGAATCCCTGTACGAGCAGGGCGAGTAGTTCTCGCGCCTCCTCGACTGAGAGTGCGGAATACTCTGCTGGCGTGACGAGCGAACGGGGACTCTTGGTCTGTAGGTAGAGACGAACCTCCGGTTCCTGGTTCGGCGATTCCTGATCTGCCCGCAACGTTGCGACTGCTTGACGAAGCCGGCCGATCAACCGGTGCTTCCACTCGCTCGAAGTCGGCGCCTGGATCAGGACGCCGTGGGCACTGAGTCCCTGAAGTTCGCCGAGGAGCCGGATCCGGCGAGCCGGAGCGTTCGGGTGGTCTTTCCTGGCTGGCAAGTCGATGTCGAGTGAGATCTCGACGCGGTCGGGTACGCCCTCAGTCGTCCGGAGCGGCTCACGCTTGCGGTAGGCGACGAAAGACGCGCTGGTCAGCCAGGCCTTTGCAGCTGTCGTCGGTGCGGCGGGAGAGGGCTGCGTCAGTCCACTTCTCTGCAGGAGCCGGTCATCCGGACGGGATTCGCGCTCGACGAGGAGTGAGGTCAGTTGGTAGTTGGTCAGTGAATCGAGCGCTTGGAGTTCGGAGTCTCGAACGAGTTCTTGGTCCCGCGCGGAGTGTGCGCCGAGACGCCTTCGTAGGTAGTCCCGCGTGGGGCTGCGCCAGAACGATTCCAGGTCGGTGAGGTCGAGGACGAGTCGTTCGTCCCCATCGTCCGTTCGGGGTCCCGTTTCGTGGAGCCCAACTGTCTCGGACTCCCGGAACCACGAGCGTCGGTGCGACTGGTCATCCGGCACTGCGCTCCGTCGACTGGCGGCGACCTCGAGAGCCGATCGGTCGCTCGATTGGAGTCGGGGGTCTTTCGCGGTTCTGTCGAAGCAACGTGCATCGTCCGAACGAAGCGGATGTCGGCAGATCAAGCGATCTTGCACGCTCAGGCCCTCTGCACTTGGCTCGAAACTCCTGGCGAACCAGTGAAGCAGGTCCTCGAGCACCGACGATCGCGTGCGTTCTGACCCGTCGACCACGGAGCGACCTGGAGCCGTCAGAATCACTCGGTCTTCGGCGCTGATCAGGGCGTTCAAGAACGTCTCCGAGCGGTCCTCCCGTCGGTCGATCCCGAGTCGGCCGCGCTTGCCACCGAGCCGGTCCAGCGGCGAAGCGCTCGGATCGCCTGGGAACAGTTGGTCCGTCAGACCCAGGATCACGAGCACCCTTGCAGGGAAAGGGCGCTTCGAACCGAGCCGGGCGACGGTGAGCGTGCCGCTGAACTGGGGGCCCCGAATCAGTCCGTCGAGCGTTCGCTCGAACAGGGCCCGGATCCGCGCGAAGGAGACGGGGCGTTGGCGGTCGACTTCCGCCATCAGTTCGAGATGCTGCTCGATCTCAGCGATTGCACGGAGGCCGAGTTGCATCGCTCGTTGCTCCTTCGTGTCGGCCGTCGTGAAGAACCCGTCGAGGATGGTTCGAAGGACCGGCGGCCACTCGACTCGCGAGCGCTCTCGAGACACTTCGCGTTGCGCGTTCTCGAGAGCCTGGACGACTTCGATCAGCGACTCGATCCGGAGAGCTCGTTCGGCGAAGCCGTGCGAGGTTGGAACCTGAAGGCCCGTTGGTAGCTCGACGGCTTCCGGTAGGTCGTCTTCGGATTCGAAGCCGTAGAGATGACCGAGAACGAGGCGATCGAGTCCTGCCTTCCAGGTGCCGAGTCGAAACTCGGCCGGCGCCTCCATCTGGGCTCGATGCTCCAGGTCGAGGCCCCAGCTGATGCCTGCCCGGTGCGCGAGATCGAGGCAGTCTTCGATGTCTTCTCCGGCGAGGTCGAAACGGCGCGCGATCGGAGCGCTGCGGAGCACCTCGAACGTCGATCCGAGGCCGAGTGGGCCGTCGAGCCGCGCGAGGAGATCGATCATCGCGTGATGGACGTCGTCGAGCTCGCCCGGTGGGCGATCGACGAAGTAGAGCCCCAGACTCGGGCTGTGCTCCTGCACCGCGGCGAACGCCGCACGGAGTGGGGCGGCGTATTCCTCGATGTCGGGGACGAGCAGGAGGATCTCCTCGGCTCGGAGCGTGGGGTCGGCGTCGCACGCGGCGAGGATCCGTTCTCGCGCAACCTCAGACTCGCGCCTCGGGCCATCGGCCTCGTGGATTTCGAGCGAGTGATCCTCGAGGGGATCGACGAACGGCAGCTTGGAGACGCCGGCTTGTCCGTCCCTCGACTCTCCGGCGCGGATCTGTTGCTGGAAGACGCCGAGCAGCGTCTCGGGTGCCTCCGCCGGTTCCGGATCGGCGTCGAAGTTCTCGAAGTCGAGTCCGAGGTCTTCGGTCAAGGTCTCGAGGAGATCTCTGGCTGGTCGCGCGAGCCGTCGGCAGAGGTCCTGCGTCGCTCCGTCCTCGGTCGGGTCCATGAACGCCGAGATCGGCGAGTAGAGTCCGAGCCACACGTCGCAACGCGTTGAGAGGGCGGCGAGGATGCGGGCTTCCGGCGGGCTGATCCGATCTGCGCCGAAGATCACAACGCCGCGTGAGAGGTCCCGGTCCAGCGGAACATCGCGGTCGAGCAGTGCCGCCGAGAGCTCGGTCAATCGCGCCGTTCCGGTCTGTGCCGGCCGACGATCGCGAGCCAGCTCTTCGAGTCGCTGTTCGAGATCGCGATGGAGTCGGTGCCAGATCTGGGCGACGAGGTCGCCGCGCGGGACGTTGCGCTCCCACTCGGTCAGGGTGTCGGGCTGTTCACGTCGGAGTTCGAGGAACTGTTGAGCCAGGGTCCCGGCGAGCCGGAGGCGTTGCTTGGGTTCCCGCACGCGCTCGAGGAATCCGACGAGAGGATCCTTGGCTCCGGATGCGGCGACGCGGTCGAGCAGGGCGTCGATCCGCGCGGTCAGGGCGGGGAGACGGAGAGCGGCGTTCGCGTCGGCTGGAACCGGTCCGAACGCGGCGTTCGCGAGGCGTTCGATCAGACCGCCGAGGCTCGGGGTCTCGAGGCCGGCCGCGATGCCGAATTCGCGCGCCCAGGCCATCTCGAGCCACTCGCGACTCGCATGGTTGCCGACGACGATGGTGCGAGGGCGAAACAGCTCAGTTGGGCTCGAGCCCGCGGAGCTTGGAAGCATTCCCGACTCGCAGAGCGCCCGAAACAATCGGTCAGGCCGCGGGTCGAGCACGACGCGCAGTCGTCGTGCAGCCGGTCGTTCGCCGTCGGATTCCCTCACGGGTCCGACTTTAGCTCACGGTTGAGCGGGAAGCTCCGACAACCGGGTGCGCCAGCAGGGTTCCCCGCCGGTCCGGTCCCGATCGAGGGGCCGGAAGAGCGACCACCAGAGTGGGGTCCTCAAGCTAGGGGCCGGGAAGGTGGTTTGGCTCACCAGCTCCCGGCTCACCAGTTCCCGGCTCACCAGTTCCCGGCTCACCAGTTCACTGCAGCGTGATTTCGAACGCTTCGTTGATGACCGTGCGCAGCAGCGGGACGTTCGTCGGGTCGAAGGTCACCGCCGTGGTGAACAGCTGCACGCCGATCAGGCTGCCGACGGTGGGGGCGGTCAGCGTGGCCTGCGCATCGCCAGTCGGCGAGAGGTTGCCGACGCTGTTGCTGAGCAGCGCGTTGCCCGGCAGAAGGGCCGCGGTCGTCAGCGGGTCGAGCCCGAGCGGCAAGACGTTGCCGTCCGGGAGCGCGACCGCGGGGCCCTGCGTTGCGGAGAGCAGGTAGGCGTAGGTCAGGCCGCCATCGGTGTTCGACTCGAAGTCGATCGGCGTCGGGACGCCGAGGGTGACTTGAATCGGGCCGTTGTCGCCGGCCACCGCGAGTTGCGGCTCACGGATCGTGATCGTCTGGTTGGCCGGCACGTCGAACATCAGCTGCTTCTGACCAGTCGGCCAGGTGATCTCGACGCGGTCGACCTGCGTCGCCGTGCCCAGACCGAAGTGCACGCGGTCATCGCACTGGCTCAGGTAGCCGGCGCCAGCCTTCTTCCAGTCGCGCTGGACCTGCGAGCCAATCGAGACTTCAACACGGGTGCCGAACGCGTCGGTACCGCTGCGGGTGCCTTCGACGTCGAAGCGCAGCCAGTTGTTGCTGAGGGTGCCCGGAAGGACGTTCTCGTAGATCGAGAGACCTTCGCCCGAGCCCTGCCAACGGCACAGGAGGTCGATGTCACCATCGTTGTCCAGGTCACCGGTCAGCGAGTTGAACGCCAGGGTGGAGGTTGGCGGCGGAACGAGGAGGTTGGTGCCGCTGACCGAAAGGATGTTCCACGCGGCGTTCGCCGAAGCGGGCTGCGCCGGGTTGAGCAACAAGTAGTGGTCACGCGAGACGTGATTGACGAAGAGGTCGGTCCACGAGTCGTTGTCGAAGTCCTCGAACTTGACGGTCCAGCCGAGGGGGCCGCACTCCATTCCGTAGCTGTAGGCGTCATCGACGTAGGTCGAAGTCGCCGGGTCCCAGCGCAGGAAGTGGTGGTCCGACGGCGTGTCCGAGCAGTAGAGGTCGACTCCGCCATCGTTGAAGACGTCCGCGTAGTCGAGGCCCATGCCGTCGACCGCGATGTCCGCGCCGGTCAGCGCGCCGGCGGGCGTGAACGAACCGTTGCCGGAGTTGTGGAGCAGTTGGTTCGGCGACAGCGTCGGACCCTTGTCGTTCGCGACGTAGATGTCGGGCCAGCCGTCCTCGTCGTAGTCGACCCAGACGGTTGCGAAGCTCAGGCCGAGGAGGTCGGCGCCGGTCGTGGCCGCGACGTTCTGGAAGGTGCCGTCGCCCTGATTGAGCCAGAGCTCGTTCGGCTCGTTGGCACCGACCGCGGTGACGCGGTTGCCGATCGCAATGTCGACCCAGCCGTCCTTGTTGTAGTCGGTGAAGGCTGCGGTGAACTTCGAGGTGATCGTCGTCAGGCCGCGGGCGGCAGCTTCGTCGACGAAGATGAAGCCACCGTTCTGGTTGATGAACAGGTGAGACTGCTGTCGCCACTCCGTGACCAGGAGGTCGAGGTCGCCGTCATTGTCGACGTCGGCAACCGCCATGCCCCGCACCGCGTTTCCGATCCCGAGGTTCGATCCGGAGGTGCGGTCGATGAAGTTGAAGTTGCCGGTGTTCTCCCAGATGCGGATCTGCTGGTTCAGGTTCTGCGACGAGACGATGTCGAGGTCACCGTCGTTGTCAAAGTCCGCGACAGCTGCGCCGGAGCCGAAGAACAGTCCGTCGGTTCCACAACGGGGTCCGCCGAGTCCGGCAGACCGATTGACGAAGGACTGGGCACCGAGGGCGCCGGTGAGCGCCGTGGCGGCGAGGAGTGCGAGAGAACGCTGGGTGTGAGAGAGCAGCATGTCTTTGTCGTGCGCGCTGGCCTGGCGCGTCCGAGGCGAAAAGAGGCGGCAGAATCGTAAACCGGCGAGCGAGCCGGGGCGGAAGTTCTCGGCCCGGAACGGGCAGGATCTCGAACTCGGATCGAGCCCTCGGGTGACCGGCGATTCTGCCCTCACCGTCCAGGTGCTAGGCTGCCGGTCGTCGTGCGCCCGAGGATTTGGCGCCGAACGTCTTCCGAACATGCGACGAGTGCCGACCACTGCGAGTTCCGTCGAGTCGGGACCCGCACACAACTTCCTCCTCTGCGCGGTCCTCGGGGCTGCGTTCGGGCTCCAAAGCTGCGATGCCACCGACCCTTCGGAAGGCTCGTCGTCCCAGGGCCAGGTATCGGGCGAACCGAGGAAAGTGGCCGCTGCTCCCGATCGCTCTGGCGCAGATCCAGGTCTGGCCGAGCCTCTCCAACGAGTCCTCGGGGCGCCCACGTTCGGAATGCGCTACGTCCCGGCGGGGCGGTACCGACTCGGAGCCGAGGGCGAGCATGCTGGACCCGACGAGGGGCCGGTGCACGAGGTCGCGGTCCAGGGGTTCTGGATCGACCGGACCGAAGTGACGAATCGGCAGTTTCGCGAGTTCGTCGATTCGACCGGATACGTAACGACGGCGGAGCAGGAAGTCCCGCCGGAGGACGTGCCTGGGTTGGAGGAGCCGCTTCCCGCTGGGTCACAGGTGTTCGCTCCGCCACCGGCAAGTCCCGACGAGAGTGTCGACAACATCGAGAACCTGTCCTGGTGGCGTTGGGCCAAGGGCGCCTGTTGGCGTCACCCCGAGGGACCGGGCTCCGACCTCGAAGGGCGTTGGGATCACCCGGTCGTGCAGGTCTCGTGGCATGACGCTCGCGCGTACGCCCGCTGGGCCGGCAAGCGACTGCCGACCGAAGCCGAGTGGGAGATCGCGGCGCGCGGAGGCCTGGTTCAGGCCGGCTATGTGTGGGGCGACGAACGGCGACCCGGTGGGGGCGATCCCGCAAACCTCTGGCAAGGTAGTTTCCCCGTGTCGGATCTCGCTGCGGATGGTTTCCACGGGACGGCGCCAGTCGGGCGCTTCCCGCCGAACGGCTACGACCTCGTCGACATGTCCGGCAACGTCTGGGAGTGGTGCGAGGACCTCTACCACCCGCGGACGTTCACGGCGCTCGAGGATGGAGCGACCGACCCGACCGGTCCGTCGGAGTCCTACGACCCCCTGCTGCCGGGTCGCGAAGTGCGGATTCTCCGTGGCGGTTCGTTCCTCTGCAACGACAGCTACTGCCGCGGCTATCGGCCCAGCGCACGGATGAAGTCGACGCCCGACACAGGGCTACCGCACACGGGATTCCGTTGCGTCAGCGACGCGCCGGCGCCGCGCTGAACTTGTTGCGGTCGTTCCGTCCTTGCCGTGCAGGACGAGACTGGGATACGCTCGCGGATCGACAAGCGGTCGTAGCTCAGTTGGTAGAGCGTCAGCTTCCCAAGCTGAATGTCGAGGGTTCGAATCCCTTCGACCGCTCCAACTCGAAGGAGTCTGGCTCGAAGGAGTCTGGCCTTAGCGTGTGCGGACTCGAGGATCGACTTTGGCGCACGCCCCAGGATGGATCGAGCTCTACCAGCTCCTCGAATCGGGAGGTGAACCGACTGGGGAGCTGCTGGAGCGTTGCAAGGCCGGAAGAACGACGCACACCCGTGAGTCGATGCTCCACTGGTATGCGATCGAGGGTGAGCCGCGGATCGTCTCGAAGCTCGTGGAGTTGGGCTTCGACGTCGATTCGACCGACTCGGGCGGAGCGAGTCCTATTCAGTCGGCCGCGCAGATCGAGCGCTGGGACATGGTGCGGGCTTTGCGAGCGGCCGGTGCGAGGCGCGACGGGGTCGACTCCTGTGGCATCAGCTACCGGTCAGTGCTGAGCGAGTTCGGCGACGACCTCCCGGAGGATCTGCGCGCAGACGCCTATTCGTTGGAGGACCTGCTCCAACCGGGTGGTCCCGAGAACGTGCCGGTCTTGAGTCTGACGCTCACCCGGTCTCGCCTTCCGAAGGACGCGCCAGGCCGTCCGATCGAGCGAGTCGAGTGGCGCGCCTTCGCCGACGCGGCGCCGGATCTCCAGGTGGAGCCAGACGAGGACCCCTTGGCCTGTTCGATCGTGTCCGGCGAGTCCTCCTGCTCCGGTTCGATCTCGTTTCAGGGCGGCGAGGACTCAGACCTCGGTCCGCACCTCTGGGTGTTTCCGACCGATGACTTCGGCTTGAGGGTGGCTCGTCGGATCGCTGAGCACTTCGGTGCCCGAGTCGAGTGGGACTTCGAGGCCGGAGCGGAAGTCACTGACGACGAACAAGATACCTAGCCGCAGGCCGCGCCGAGATCAGGAGACTCTCGGCGGAGTCCGTCTCGCGAATTCCATGAAGTGCGCCGCCGTCCCCGAAAGTCCGCCGGACGGAATCGCAAAGTGGAACGTGCGCTGCACGCTGAGCGAGAAGCCCGGCACGACCGAGACCCGACCGGCCCCGAGGTGAGGGGCGAGCGACCACCGTGATAGGAACGCCAGACCGAGTCCAGCGGCGACACCGCTGGTGATCGCCTCGTTGGATCCGAGTACGAGGTCTTGGGCCTGCGGCTTGCTGCGGGCGCCGGCTGCTCGGAGAGCCTTCGCGATCACCGCACGGGTTCCGGAACCGGACTCGCGCCACAGCAGCGGAATGTGTTCGAGGTCCTGCGGCGAGCGCGGGCGCCAGTGCTTCGGCGCGTCTCGTCCGACGACGAGCTGCAAGTCATCGTCGACCCAGGGCTCCAGGCGGATGGCGGGGATTCGCCGGTTGCCCTCGACGAGTGCCAGCGGAACGCGGCCAGATCGCACCGCGTCCGCGACTTCGTGGGTGTTGCCGATCTGGAGTCGGAGTTCGACGTCGGGATGGCGCCGTTGATACGCGGCGAGCGTGTGGGGCAGGACCTGAGCGGCGATTGTCGTGCTCGCAGCGAGCGACAAGGGGCCGACGCTCTCAGACTCCCGAACGTCTTCGGCCGCGCGATCCAGCATTCGCAGGATCTCCTGAGCATGTCGCGCGAGTTTCTCGCCGGCGGGGGTCGGAGTGACGCCCTGTGCCGATCGCTGGAACAGCGTCGCGTCCACCTGGCTCTCCAATCGTCGGATCCGAGCTGAGACCGCGGGCTGTGAGAGGTGCGTCGCGCGGGCGGCCTCGGCGATGCGGCCGTGCTCCACCACGGCGAGGAAGCTCGCCAAGAGGTCCAGGTCGATCTCCGACATGCCTATCAGTGTAGCTGATAGCTCATCGATCTTTCCATCGACCGGAGGACAGGTGTCCGTGAGAGGCTTCTCTCCACGATGTTCGATCGACCTGTCCTTTCATGGCTCGGAGTGGCCCTCGCCGCCGCCGTCGTTCTGCTCGGTTCGTGCCCTCCGATCGTGGCCGTCGGGCTCGGCTGGGCCGTTGCGGCCACCGTCGGCGCTCCGGCCAATGCACTCGGGCTGGCCAGGCACCTGTTGGCCATCAGCGTCGTGGCACTCGGGTTCGGACTCGATCTCTCCGAGGTTCTTCGGATCGGTAGCCGAGGTGTTCTGGTGTCGTTGCTCGGCCTGGTTTTCGCCTTCGCGTTCGGAACGCGACTCGCCTCTCGGATGGGGCTTCGGCCTCACATCGCCGTCCTGATCACTGCTGGCACGGCGATCTGCGGTGGTGCCGCGATCGCCGCCGTCGGTCCGTTGATTCGTGCCCGGTCGGCCGATCTGTGCGGAGCGCTCGGGGTTGTCTTTCTGCTCAACGCCGTCGCGCTCCTGGTGTTTCCGGCAGTTGGGACCTGGGTCGGCCTCGATGCCGAGTCCTTCGGCATTTGGTGCGCGTTGGCGATTCACGACACGAGCTCGGTCGTCGGCGCCGCGGCCGCACATAGCGAGGACGCGTTGAACGTCGCGACGATCCAGAAGCTGGCGCGGGTGATGTGGATCGTTCCAGTCGGTTGGATCCTCGCTCGGCATCCGGTCGTCGGTGATCCGAGCTCGTCCGGGAGGCCTCGTGTGCCCGGGTTTCTTGTCGCGTTCCTGATCGCCGTCGTGCTGATCTCGCTCGAGCCGCGGCTCCGTCCGGTTGGAGAGGTGGTCGCTCGCGGCGGCCGTCAGGGCATGAACGTCGCCCTCCTCGCGATCGGGCTCGGGTTGCAGGGTTCGACTCGGCAGGTCTTCGCGGCTCGTCCGCTGCTCTTCGGACTTCTGCTCTGGGTGTCGCTCGCCTCGACGACGCTCGCCTACGTGGCGTTCCTCGAGAGCTGATTGGCGCGCGCTCGTGAGGTCGCTGCTTGTGATTCCTCTGCGAGAAGGGAGCGTTGCGCAGCATGAAGAGAGTCTCTTGTCTAGTTGCATCGGTCTTCGCGACGGTGTCGTTGTCGCCAGGCTGCGTGGACCAGGATGGTGGTGCCGAGGGGACGAGCACTCCCCTGCGGGAAGATGCAGCACAACGGGCCGTCGAGGCGGTCCACGAGATCCGGCGGCTGACGCTCGCCGAGGATTGGATGGCCATCTTCGATCGGATGCCGGCGGACTTGTTCCCTGGTGGCGAAGCTGCGTTGCGGCGTGCCAAGGAGGCCGCTCCGCGAGACTTGGCGGGCTGGAAGAAGAGCGGGGTCCTCGAACTTTCGGAGAACATGCAGCCCGAACTTCCCGAGTCCATCCACGCGATCGCCGGTCGTCACGTCTGTGTGGTTCGATACCGGAGCCGCGTCAAAGGGCGTGACTTCAAGGGCTGTCAGATCGCGATCCGTACGGACGGCGGCGCGAGTTGGGAGATCTTGAGTGGCAGCGAGGCCGCGGTTTCGTACCTCCGAGACGCTCATCGCGTGATTTACCAGTCGATCAAGGACGACGTTCAGCCGGTCGAACTCGTGAACTAGTTCGCACTCGGCGGCGGTTGGCGCCGGTTCCGGGCAGGCCTATCCTCCGTGGGATCCGTGATCTCGACGCAGTTCACCTTCGATCGCGAACAACTCCGGCGATCCGGCTTCGCGCGAGCCGGCGTGTTGTCGGCCGACTGGCCGAATCAAGGCCCCGAGCATCCGGTTCGTGATGTGCTCGGTTCGGCGGGTTGGATGCACGATCTGGCGCGACGGCAGGATCTTCGGGACCTCGCATCCTCGGCGCTCGGCGGCGACGCGCGCGTGGTGCGCGCCAACCTGTTCGTGAAGTCCAAGGTGGCGAACTGGTTCGTGCCGTGGCACCAGGACCGGGTCGTCTGTGTGCGTCGGCGTGTCGACTTCCCCGGATTCACGAGCTGGTCGACGAAAGCGGGGCTGCCCCACGCCAACGCGCCGTTCGAGGTCTTGCGCGAGATGATCGCGATCCGCGTGCACCTCGACCCGAGCCCAACCGAAGGGGGCGCGCTCGAGGTCTTGCCCGGCACGCAGGAGTCGGTCCGGGACCCGGAGGGGGTTCGCGACGGTGGGCGCGTGAGCGAGTGCTTGCCTGCTACGCGAGGGGAGCTGTTGTTGATGAGGCCGCTCGTCGTGCACCGCTCCTCGAAGAGTCGATCGGGCTTGCCTCGCCGGGTTCTTCACGTCGAGTATTCCCCCCGCCCACTTCCTGCGCCGCTGCAGTCTCACTACTGGTGATCGGCACAAGCTCTCAACCGGATCTCGTTCATTGATGAAGACGCTGATCGTTCTCTCGCTGTCGTTGCTCTGTGGTTGTGGCGACGATCAGCCGCTGCGCGAGGATGCGAGCGAACGAGTCGTCGAGGCGTTCGAGGATTTTCGACGGCGCCTGATGGCCGGTGATTGGGCCTGGACCATCGATCACATGCCGCAGGACTTGTTCCCGGGGAACACGGCCGGTTTCCGGGAGCTGCGTGAGGACGTGGAGCGACGGGAGCATCTTCGGACACCGGGGGCGCAGGAGTTCGCGCAGAAGGTGTATCCGAGTCCGCCTCAGGCGATTCACGCGGTTGCCGAGCGACACATCTGCGTGTTGCCCTACACGAGCAAGATTCACGATGAGGAGGTCTATGGCGCAGAGATCGCCGTCAGTGACGATGGAGGAGCGACCTGGAAGTTCGTGCCGGCCTCCCCCGAGGTGTTGGAGCACTTTCGAGAGGTCTTGCCCAAGTTTCATCGTGTGATCGCACCCGAACTCGAAGCTCTCGGAATCCGTGGCTGAAGCGGCGAACACCAAGGCGGAGTCGAGCACCGTTCGGCTGTGCGTCGTCGTTGCGAGTGTGCTCGTTGTGGGGCTTGGACTCGGAACGCGGTCCTACGAGGGCCCGCTCGGAGAGTGGGGCCGAGCGAGTGGCGGTGGGGTGTTCTACGTCGTGCTGCTCGCCCTGCTCCCAGCGCTGGTCGTCCCGTCGTGGACTCGGACGTCCGCCGGTCGGTGGTTCCTGGCCCTCAGCGCGACGGCGCTCTCGATTCTGGTCGAGCTGAGCCAGCTCTGGCACACACCCTGGCTCGACGAGCTACGGCAGACTCGGGTGGGGGCGCTGGCGCTTGGCTCGCGATTCTCGGAGCTCGACCTGATCGCCTATCCGCTCGGTGGCCTGGTCAGCGGGGGCGTTCTGGCGCTCGTCGGCCGGCTGGCAGCGCCCCGATCAGACCGACGCGGGTAATCGGAAGATTCTCGGGTTCCGGGTGGGGAGGGCGCGCTCGGCCCGTCTTGGCTACGCTCCCGGGCTCTCGAACCTCCGAATCCCCCCGATTTGTCCTGCTGACGTGGCTTCGAAGCTCAAACTGCTGTTCCTGATCGCCAAGTACCGCAAGTTCCTCGTGCCAGCCCTGATCCTCGGGGCGGCAGCGGTCTACTTCCTCGCGCTCGACTGAGCTCTTCGGTCTAGCTGATTTTGGAATCTTCGGACCTGGCCACGGTTGACCTCGGATACCCTCCGGGACGTCTCGGCGGGTGTTCGCACCCCCGGCGGGGCCGAACAGGGCGGTGTGCTCGACCGGTTGAAATCGGCGAGTCGACGTCCACCGATCGCACGGACCGGTGAGCAGCCGTCCGGAGCGAACCTCCACCTCCTACCGAAGCGGTCTTCGGCAACCTTCCAGCCAAGTTCGATCACCGCTTCGCCCGAATCGTCCCGCCGACTCACGGTCGCCGGGGCGTGACCCCGAACGACTGAAAGCCTTGACCACTCAAGCGGTCGGACCTGCTCCGAAAGAGACCGAGACGGCGACTGAGAGCTCGGCGCCCCCGACGACGGCGGGCCGACGTAAGCACAAGCCCAGCTCCGCTGCGCGAGGACCACAGAAGCCCGAGATCCTGTGGGTCAACGTCTTCCTGATGGGCCTCATCCACCTGCTTGGGATTGCCGGAATCGTCTACCTGGCGACCAGCTTCTCGTGGTGGACGCTCGGCTTCGCGCTCCTGTGGGGGACCTGCTGTGGTCTGTCGATTACCGGTGGCTACCACCGACTGTTCTCGCACTCGACCTACAAGGCCTCCGGGCCGCTCAAGCTGTTCTACCTGCTGTTTGGGGCTGCCTCCGTGCAGGACTCGGCGCTGGTCTGGTCGGCGGATCACCGTCGTCACCACGCTTTCACGGACAAGGATCGTGATCCCTACAGCGTCGAGCGTGGTTTCTTCTGGGCGCACATGGGCTGGGTCATGTGCAAGCCACTCGAGCCGAAGGGCGCGCAGTTCGTCCAGGACCTCAAGAAGGACAAGCTGGTCACCTGGCAGGACCGTTACTACTGGCCGCTCGCGGTGGTGATGGGCTTCATCCTTCCGGCCGCGATCGCGACCAGTTGGGGTGACCCGATCGGTGGTTTCCTGGTCGCCGGTTGCTTGCGTCTGCTGATGCAATGGCACGCGACGTTCTCGGTCAACTCGTTTGCGCACCTGATCGGTGGCCGTCCCTACGCCCACAACAGCTCGGCTCGCGACAGCGTCATCGTCGCGTTCATGACCTTTGGTGAGGGCTACCACAACTTCCACCACCGCTTTCAGCACGACTACCGCAACGGTGTTCGCTGGTGGCAGTTCGACCCGACCAAGTGGTGGATCTGGAGCGCGTCGCGCGTCGGCCTCGCTGGCAACCTGAAGCGTGTTTCGGCGGAGAGACTTCAGGCCGCGCGCGAGACGGCTCGCGAGGCGATGCGGGCGCAGCGCCAGCCGCTGCGGAGCAACTGAGGGCTGGGCGGCTGCCCTGACGCCCACGGGGCCCCGAAATCCAGGGGGCTCGAAACCCAGGGGCCCCGAAACCCAGGGGACCCCGAACACGGGAGCCCCCGAACCCCGGGGGGGCGCTCGTTTAGCCCGACTGGGCCGGTAGTCCCTCCCGGCACACCGTTCTGAGGACGACGCGAACGCGCCAGGCCCGTTCTGCGCTCTCGAATCCACTGGCACCCACGAGGGGCTGGATCCGGTAGCTCGCCGGTCGGAGGTCCGAAGCCCAGGTCAGGGCCAGAGGGCCGAATCGTCGCATCTTGGGCCACCGATCAGTCCACGGGCATGCGTTTCGGCAAGATTTCCTGCGTTTTGGATGTCCCGACAAGACCGGGAGATTCGCCACATCAACTCCGATCTTGTCGAATGCAGGGTGGCATGACCGTTCGGCAGATCTGATGGTCGAGCACTCACCCTCTTCCTCCCCGAGAACTCGCTCTTGCTACTCAAACCCGTTCAGCTGCTCGAGCCGGAGAAGCCCTCCGTCTCTCGTCGGTCGTTGCTCAGTGCGTTCGCAGGTCTCTGCGGCGGTGTCGCGGTCGGTCTGGGTTCCCGTGCCTTCGTGTCGGCCCGACCGGAGGACGCCGAGACTTCCCCGTTGCCGGACTGGCACCAGGAGGCTCTGGCTCTCGCGGATGGACCGGCGCGAGAACTCGTGTTGCAGCACGAGTTCTTCCTGATCGCCGCCGCCCGGATCGGTTTCGACGACCCGGTGGTGCGGTTTGGTCTCGCCCGTCTCTCGCTCCTCGTCGTCGAACCTCGGCCCGACGTCCCCGAAGCCGTGCGAGAACGAGCTCGGCGAAGCCTCGATCAGTTCCTGGGTATCGACCGTCGATTCGCTCTGGAAGGAGGGCGGTGATGCCGGCTCCTCAGGGTCCGAGTGGTGGCGGGATCAGCGCTCCGAAGACCGCCGCTCCCGGCGATCGCATCACGATCGACGTCGCCTCCGGCGCGACGGAGATCACGATCTTGATTCCCGGTCGTCCGCCCGAGCTGCATCCGGTCGGGCCCGACGGTCTGGTCGAGTTCCGGATTCCGAGTGACGCGACACCGGGTGGAGTCGTCCTGATCTCCGACATGAAAGCCGGCAACCCGTCCTCGACCACGATCGACATCGAGTCGAGCTAGGCGGGGCGAACGTCAACCGGGCCGCGACTCGTTCGTGATCGAGCGCGTCTCCGGTGCAGACGGCGTGGCCGTCGCGTGCTCCTACTTCCGGCGAGTCCCGCGCTCGCTTTCCTCTCTCCCCAATCCAATGCAACTCAGAATCGTCCTCGCGCTCGGCCTGTGCTCGGCGCTCTCTGCTCAGAACAAGCTCACCGTGCCCTCGGCGTTCGACTCGGTCGACGCCGCTTCGCAGATCGCACTCCCGGGTCTCGGATACGACGCCCGAATGCAGATCGTCCTCCACGGCAACCAGCTGCTCCCCGCGATCGGTCATTCTCTGACAGCCGTCGGCTTCCGCATCGACGCGGACAACGCGGTCGGCTTGGAACCGGCCTCCGGATTCCTCACGGCGAAGATCGGTCCGGCACTGGCGCCGCCGGTTGAGCCGTTCGAGAGTTTCGACTCCAACCTGGCGACCGCTTCGACCGTCTTCCAAGGGGACTGGGACGCGATTCCGGCACGACTGGCTGACGACGTTTGGTGCCTTCGTATCGAGTTTGGCACGCCCTACGCCTACAGCGGTGGCGATCTGGTCTTGGATCTTCAGGGGACAGCTTCGTCGCCGTCAGGCTTCTGGGCTTTCGACGCGACGACGGTCTCGGCGAGTCATGAAGGCCTCGTGCAATCGGTCGGACAGGCCTGTGGGCAGTCGGGACCTGAACCAGCCCTCGTCGGAGCCCGTGATCTCCGGCCGGGTGGTTCGCCGCGTTTCGTTTGCCTCGGCGAAGCGGGGGCGGTCGGCACTCTGATGATCCCCCCAGATTTTCTCAATATCGTCCGGCGAATACCCCCTGGCCAGAAGCTCAACGGTTACATTTTGCGCCGCGTCTGCCTCGTCGAAGCCAACGATGCCGCCGCCATGGTTGAAATCTGTACCGATGCCGACATGATCAATGCCGATGCGGTCCACGACATAGTCGATGTGATCGACCATACGCGCGACGTCTTCGCGGCCCACCAATGCACTCATATTGCCTAAGAAACTTCGCTTGGCCTCGTCACCATCGAGTTCCCAGTAGAGCTCGTAGGGGTAGGAATATGTCTCGGGAAGGCCCGCTGCGATCCTTACATCGCGAATAGAGGCGACCATATCCGGGTCCGAAAGGTCAACAAGATAAGCGCTAAACGCCGCGATATGGATGACGCCCCCGGTTTCTCCGATCCGGTCGATCTCTTCATCTGTCAGATTGCGCGTCACATCCGACAATTGCTTCGCGTTCGAGTGACTGGCGATGACCGGCGTCTCGCTCAAGTCGATCGCCTGGAGCGTGGCCGCTTTGGACATTTGCGACACGTCAACGATCCCTCCGAGGGCGCTGATACGCAGAACGGCTTCGCGCCCGAGATCCGATAATCCACCATGCTCTTCGGTCACTTCATATTCGCCGGTCTCGCCATTGAAGAGCGGTCGTGAGGAGTCGGAAAAATCGTTGTGGCCCATATGCGTCAAACCAAACACACGGACGCCTTCAGATGCGAGCTCATCGATCCGTGAGAGATCACGCTCAAAAGCAAGCGCGTTTTGAAACCCCAAAATAATCGCGACGCGCCCGCTGTCCTGCGCCGCGCGAACCTGATCGGACGTTGCAGCAAACATGAGCTGTTCGGGATTGGCGTTCACCAAGGCCCTTATTGCGGCAAGTTTAGCTGAGACCTCGGCGGCAGCGTCAGCTCGGCCTTCTGGTGTGCGTGGTCTCGGTCCCGTCGCGAGCGCCATGACAACCGCATCAAACCCACCCGCTTCGAGTTTGGATATGGCCGTTTTGGATTGACCGTCATCCCCAAGATAAAGCGGAGACGTCTCGGGCAATACGACATCCGCATGAGCGTCCAGAACAATCGCGCGCTCATGCAGCAGCTCTGCAGTCACTGGAGCCGACGTGGCGCAGGCCGAAGCGCATAAGAGCACCACAAGCCCCGCTATCACTTCAGTTCCAGCGCGTCTCAATCCGAAGGGTCGTATCATGGTCAGTCTCTGCGGTTTACTGCCGGTTACTTTCTCAACAAGAGTGGACCTTCGCAAGCGTTGACTGGGCTTTCATCGCCCAATCAAGAACAAAACGTCGATGATCCTCAACCCAGAGTGGGCGGGTTGGGTGATTCACCTGAACACATTCCCGCCACACGAATCAACGAAACGTTAATACGGGGCGGGCTTCGTAAGGAGGCTGCAAATGTTTCAGCTGACTGAGTATTCGCCTGAGCGTCCCGAGTTTGGGAGCTTTTACCTCATCACCCCGACCAGCGAACATGGGCCTTATGAGACCTATGAAGATGCCGTCGACGCCGCCGAGCATCCCCCCGCCAATATGATCGGCTTTAACGCGCGCCGCGGCTATGTCGTGGTCGACCGGAGCGAGCCCGACGAGCTCTAGGCGATCTGCGCCATGTATTCTTGAAGCTTCATCACTGAAGGCACAGAATTGTCACGCAGGCGTTTTAGAATGGCGAGCTTTTCGACCTCGTCCTCCTCAATCCCGCTTGTGAGCTGTGAGTAGCCATCCAAGCGATTGTTGCGAAGCCAACTGCGCAAGTCTTTTTCTTGAGACCAATTGTATTGGTTCATCATGAAAGCGTTCTGCATGCGGATCCAATCGGTCGCATGATTGGGCAGCGGAACGACCTGACAGAGCCGGTTTTTCTCGTCCTCTGAGTCGCGCGTCAGATCGATATGGGCGATGAACGCGGCGCTAAACACAGGCTGTACGGTCCGAACCGTTTGCAGGTAAATCGTATCGCCCTGGAACACAGTCGTCTCTTCGGAGTTCCCGACGGCACAGGCAGAGCAATCCACAAAGAGCGTGTCAGGATCGCTGGGCAGGACACCGTCATCCATGATGATCTGATCCGGCTCGATCCGTTGAATGCGACCCATGCGGATGACATTTTTGACTTTGCGCAACTCTTCCAGCTCGGGGTCTGAGATTGTTGCACCGTGGAACATAGCCGGGCGGACGCTCTCATCGATCCGGACAAAGATTCCAGCCGCTTCGACCTTGTCGAACATATCATCGATTGAGGTGGAACTCGCAATCGCCTCCATCTGTGCCGCTTGAGCGCCCATGGTCGCCTCAAAGAAGCG
>JBCBZB010000031.1:0-49932 GCA_039815565.1 Planctomycetota bacterium | reverse complement strand
GGTCCGAAGAGGCCGCCGGGGCGGGGGAATTCGCTGGAAAATCCCCGCTGACCGGCCAATCTCCTGGGCTTTCTCACATCCCTGCAACTCACCAACGAGGTTCCTCCCGTGTCCCAAGAGAGCGTCGAAGAGCGCGTCGTCAAGATCGTCTGTGACAAGCTCGATTCGAGCCCCGACAAGGTCAACCCCGAGACGCACTTCATCAACGACCTCGGTGCCGATTCGCTCGACACCGTCGAGTTGATCATGGAGTTCGAAGACGCGTTCGGCGTGAACATCCCCGACGAAGACGCGGAGAAGATCCAGACCGTCGGCGACGCGCTGAGCTACATCCAAGCGAAGGTCTGAGCGGGTTGCTCCGGCTTCGGAGCTTCTTGGACTCAGCCTCTTCGAATCGCCTGGAACCTGTCGCCGTGACCCTGATTGGGCACGTCGTCGGGCGCCGGGCTGGATCGTCTTCCGTCGGTTTCGCTGACCTTTGCGCTCCTTTTTGAGAGCGGTGAGGGTGGCTTGATCGCGACCCGGACGATTCTGAAGAGTGCGACGATTCTGAAGGGTGCCCGGAGCGGCGGGATGGTCCCGCCCTCCGGAGACTCTCATGCAAACGATTCCGTGTCTGCGAGGTCACGGAGGAGCGACCGCTGGTGCCTTCTGGTGCCGGGCGCTCGGAAGCCGCACAATGTGGTGACACCTCGCGGAGCGTGGGGCCCGGTCGGGGAAATCGGCGGTCGGGTCGTTCGACGCTCCACTCGACAGGAACATGCACATGAACCGACGTCGCGTCGTGGTCACCGGCATCGGGGCCGTCACTCCACTCGGCCTCGACTTTGAGAGCTCGTGGGCAGGCATGCTCGAGGGGCGTTCTGGCGCTCGGCCGATCACCCACTTCGATGTTTCGGAGCACCCGACCAAGTTCTGCACGCAGGTGGTCGGTTTCGATCCGTCGCTGTACTTCTCCGGATCGGAGGCTCGGAAACTCGATGTCTACGCGCAGTACCTGCTGGCTGCCGCGGACGAGGCGGTGAAGAACGCGCAGTTCGACGTCGCGAAGACGGATCCGACTCGCGCCGGATGCATCCTCGGCACCGGGATCGGTGGAATCCAGGAGCTCGAGGCTGGCAAGGATCTGTTCGCCGCGCGCGGTCCGCGCCGAATCAGCCCGTTCTTCATCCCGAAGATGATGTCGAACTCGGTGGCTGGCTTCGCCGCGATCCGCTTCGGACTTCAGGGTTCATGCTTCTCGACGTCGTCGGCCTGCGCAAGCGCGGGCCACGCGATCGGTCAGGCCATGCGTGCGATTCAGTACGACGAGGCAGACATGATGCTGACGGGTGGCAGTGAAGCGGCTACGACCGCCTTGTCGCTCGCGGGCTTCTGCTCGCTGAAGGCGCTGTCGAAGCGCAACGATGAGCCGGAGCGCGCGTCGCGGCCGTTCGACAACGACCGGGACGGTTTCGTCATGGGCGAGGGGTCGGCTGCGATCGTGATCGAGGAGCTCGAACACGCGAAGAAGCGTGGTGCCCCGATCTTGGCGGAGCTGATCGGCTACGGCTCGACCGATGACGCACACCACATCACCGCTCCCCAGGAGGATGGCGCTGGTGCCGTTCGTGCCATCCAACAGGCGCTCGGCGAGTGCAAGATCGATCCGGCGCGCGTCACCTACGTGAACGCGCACGGGACGAGCACGCAGCTCAACGACAAGATGGAGACCGCAGCTCTCAAGCAGTCGTTTGGCGAGCACGCGAAGAAGCTCCAGATCTCGTCCACGAAGTCGATGATCGGCCACTTGCTCGGCGCTTCCGGCGCCGTCGAGATGGCGGTCTGTGCGCAGGCGATCGCCAAGGGGCAGTTGCCTCCGACGATCAACCAAGAGACTCCCGATCCGAACTGCGATCTCGACTACATCCCGAACGAAGCACGCGACCAGGTGGTCGACGTCGCGATCTCGAACTCGTTCGGCTTTGGCGGGCACAACACCTGCCTGGCACTGGCTCGATTCGAGCAGTGACTCTTCCGCCGCCGGTCGTCACCGGTGGTTGCCGGTCTAAAGGAGCGTCGGAACGATGATCGACGTCGCGGTTCTCGGCGGGGGACCGTCCGCGGAACGAGAGATCTCACTGAGGTCGGCGGCCGCAGTGGCTCAGGCGTTGCCGGCTCAACGGTTTCGCGTGACTCCTATCCGTGTCGAGTCCGATGGTCGATTCCTCGTCGGTTCGATCGGCGACGAGTCACTTTTCACCGCGCCACACGACCGTGATCGACGGCCCCCGAGCGACGAGGCTGGCCGGGTTCTCTGCGGATGGCTCGAGAGCGCTCGTGGCGACGCGGACAGCGAGGCTCAGGTCGTTTTTCCGGCGCTTCACGGCTCGTACGGAGAAGACGGTGTCGTCCAGGGGCTCCTGCTCGCACATCGAGTCGCCTTCGTCGGTTCGAGTGTCGGAGCCTCGGCGCTCGCACTCGACAAGGTCACATCCCGGCAGTTCGTTCAGAGTCTCGGGCTTCCGGTCGCACCCGCTGTCCTGAGTCTTCCGCCGCACCAGAATGGTTCGGTTCTGGGTGAGGTCGCAGAGCGTCTCGGCTGGCCAGTGTTTGCGAAGCTCGATTCTTCGGGATCCAGTCTCGGAGTCGAACGAGTGGACTCAGCCGATCGTCTGGCTGCGTTTCTCGACTCGGCTGGTCTTCACCGAGTGATCATCGAGGCGGCTCTCGATGGACTCGAAGTCAGCGTTCCGGTCTTGGGCAACCGGGGGGAGTCCTTGCGAGTGCTCACCCCCGTCGGCATCCGACCAAAGGGGCGTGAGTTTTTTGACCACACGGCGAAGTACGACCCCTCGGCGTGCGAGGAGCTCGTTCCGCCGCCTGGAGTCGATCCAGAACTGATCCATTTGGTGCAGGACCTCGCGCGCACGGCGCATCGCCTCGTCGGTTGCGACGGAGTGTCCCGCTCGGACTTTATTCTGACGGAGGACGGCCCGGTGTTTCTCGAGATCAACACGATCCCGGGTCTGACCGAGGAGAGTCTGCTGCCGAAGTGCGCCGCGCACGACGGCCTTCCGTTCTCCGAACTCTGCGCCCTGCTGGTCGAGTTGGCCCTTCGCGCGGAGCGTCCAGAAGCGTGCTTCGATCGATCCGCTTCGGAGGCCCATCGATGATCGAGCCGCTGCTGATCGAAGCGATCGTGCTCGGCTTGGTGGGTTCGATCCTGTTTATCCGACAACGGGGACGGCCGGTGGCTGCGGAGCTACCGACGACATTCCTCGAAGGCGTGTCCGCGCTTCAGGAGGGCGACCTCGTTCGCGCGTTTGAACGCCTGGAGCCGGAAGGTCCGGCCGAATTCGAGTCCTTGCGGATCGGGTGGCTCGCGCTCGCGCAACAGCGGGCCGGTCGTCGGGATCAGGCTCTGAGGCTCTGGCGTCAGAGTGGGGTGGCAACCCCGGAGTGGGTGTTGCGAGAGCTCGACGAGGCCCAGCCGGGGAGTCTCGCAGCAGACCAGGTCGTCGCTCTCGCTCGCCAGCTACCGACCAGTTCCGCGCGAGCGATGGAGGCTCGCGTTCGTGTGTTCGAGCGAGAGGGGCGCGATGGAGACCTCTGGAGCTCGGTGTTGCGCGCGCAGTCGCCGTTGGGACCCGGCACCGTCGCTCGCGCGGCCGTGCGTGCGTTGTCCCAGGGACTCCGTGTATCGAAGTCCGACCTGGAGCGGTTCGAGGTGCCGCGATCCGCGATCGAGCGGGCCCAGTTGATGCGGGAGTTCGAACGGCACGGTGCGGTGCGTCGTCCGCTGGAGGACACGGCTGCGCTCTTGGCCGAGGCGCGTGAACAGACCTGCGCGGATGTCGTCGTTCACTCTGGTGTCGACCTCGATGCTCTGTGGCGCGACCTGCATGGTCTCGCCGCGTCCGCGTCGCCGTCGACCGAGAAGCGATCCGTGGACGACGGTCCCTCGCTCGCAATCCGCACGCTCGCCGATTCGCCGACCGAACAGTTCTTCGAAACCCTTCGGTCCTGGTCCGGAGGAGCTCTTCAGGGGCCACTGGCTCGGAATATCGCGCGGGCCGCCCGCTTGCGGGGCCCACGCCTGCTGGACGAGATCGCCAACGCGCCGGCGGGCGTCCTCCGGCTCGACCGCATCCGTCTCTGCGTGCTCCACTTCGTGATCCGGACCAACGACACGACGCCCAGATCTCTCGAGGATCTGCGACTGGGCTTCGCTCGGATCGAGGTCGGTGAGGCGTTCTTCGTTCTACCGTTCGAGTTCGCGAGTCCGGTTCTGCGCTCCCTGGACGCGGAACTCTGGCGAGTGCTTCGTGGGCACCCGAGGCCGGACGCCGGTTTCTTGTTCGAGTGTCTCGACGTCCCGGAGCTCGCGCCTCGCGCGCTGGAGTGGCTGCGCGAGCGACCAGACCTCGTCGCGGAACACGTGTGTGTCGGGCTTCGGGACGAAGCGCGTCGGGCGGTCGTCCGGCGACACATGCATCGTCTGCCGGACGTCGCAGCGAGCGCCCTCCTTCGGGCGATGGCTGCCGAGTCGCAGCCGATCACCGAGTGGGTCCATGCGTTCCTCGAACTGGGTGGCGCCACGATCGACGCGCTTTTGGACTGCGCGGGTTCGCCGCCACTCGAAGCTTTGGCGGACTGGCTGGGTCGGCGTTTACCGGCCAGCGTCCGCTCCGACATCGAGGTGCGCATCGGCGAGGCCTCGAACGAATCTGAGCGTGAGTTTCTGCGGTCGCTTCAGACGAAGGCCGGGAGCCAGTCGATCGGGGGGGACGCCTGATGGCGAAGCGTCGAGCCTGGTACCAGAACCGCGTGATCCTGGCTGTGATCGGTGTCGCGGTAGTCTCGATGGCCTTGGTTCTGGGGCCGATTCTCGGGGCCGTTCTGGACGCCTTCGGATTCGTCGGCTCGGCCGTTCGCGGGCTTGCGACGGACCCGTTCGGACGCCTGCTTCTCTTCAACGTCGTCGTCGGTCTTGGAGTTCTCCTTTACCGACGGCAGAACCCGGAGAGCTTCGCCTCCTGGTTCGGAGGCCGGACTCGGTCCGGAACCGTGGACATCGCTCGCGACTTCCTCCGGGGAGATGAGGCGAAGGCCCAGGAACGCCTGCGTTCTCTCGGCCGGGTCGAGGAGGGCACCGAGTTGCAGGGTTTCGTCCGCGCGATCGGTCGGCTTCTCGAATCGTCTCGCACGACAGTCGGAGAGCAGCTGGATTCGACTCGGGCCTCGATGCTCCGCCCTTTCGATATCTCCCTCAGCGATGACGAAGTCGGGCAACGAGTGGCCCAGCGCGGTCATCCCCTGGCTCTGGTGCCGGCTGCGGAATGGGCGAAGGCGATCGGCAAAGAAGACCTGGCCGTTGCGATCTGCCACGCCGGACTCGCGCGACTCAGTGACGACCCGGAGGCCGTGCTTCGTTTCGCGAGAGTCATCGAGCGCGAAGATCCGCCACGAGAGATCCAGCGCTCGCATCTCGCCGAGGCCGTGCGGCAGGATCTGACTCGTCACTGGCCGATGATCGGCTGATCCGACGAGCAGTCGCCTGGCGCCCGACTCGTGACACCGGCCTCGAATCCGCGCGCCCACGGTTGACACCGAGTAGGGGGCCGGGAATTCTGCTCCGCTCCCCGCGTGGCTCCGTGGCGGAATTGGTAGACGCGTTCGATTCAAAATCGAATGCCGCAAGGCGTGCCGGTTCGAGTCCGGCCGGAGCTACTCAACATTCATCCGCACTGACCTTCGCGCCGACCTCCGCACTGTCACCCGCGGATGGGCCGTCGCCCCGGATTGCAGGGCGGCTGCGCTTCGTCAGCGCCAGTAGCGACGGAGGGAGGGTGTCGATTCGCCGTCTGGAGTGGCGATCTCCAGAACGGGGGAGCGGACGACCCAGGCAGCACCCGGCTCAGAGGTCGCGCGGAACTCCCGGCCCGAACGCACCACGAGGTTCTGCAACAAGTCGACGGAGAGGTCCTCGATCCGATCGATTTCGGATTCCCACTCGGGCCCCTCGAGCTCTTGCCAGGGCTGCGTACCGGTGGTCGCTTCGCCGTGCAGCAAGCGACCCTGATAGAGGACGAACAGTCGCTTGTTCGCGCGGACCAGTCGGGTCTGTGTCCCGGCGACGCTGGGGAGCTCCGTCGGCCATGAGCGAAGGGAGACCCGCTCGAGGGAATCGTCGCCGAGTCGGAAGCAGGCGACGCCTTCGTCCCCAGCACAGAAGAAGTGCTCGCCATCGCCTGCGAGCGTGATCGGTCCGGCGCCGGCGAAGTCGACCGAAGCGAGGTTCTCCGCTCCGCGAACCAAACCGACCGGATGCGCGGTGATGCGACCTTGTTCGGAGTTCGTCGCGAGGACGACGTCCCAGCGGAGGAGCGCACAGCCGTCGTTGCGCGGGCGATCTTCGACGTAGCCGATCAGCTCTTTGGCCGCGAGATGGACGATCGCGAGGCCGCCCTCGTGATAGGCGATCGCGACTCGGCTCCCGTCGAGGCTGCTCGACAGATCCACCGGAGTCTGGAAGCGCGGTTGCGCGCGCTTGGTGATCAAGGCGGCCGAACCTGGGTCGAAGCTGAACATCGAACTCGATCCGCCGGCGACGCGGGAGTCTCGCCAGCCGATCGCCGCGCCCGTCGACTCGACGAACCAGGTCGAGTCTTGTGGCGCCGCTTGCGATGCGCGAAGCAGCCAGCCGAGGGCCAGGTCACCGGTGAACGTGTCCGGCCAGACGACGTGTCCGCCAGCCGTCGACTCGGTGAACACGAGTGGGAAACCGTCGATCCGGGCCGAGCGCGCGTAGGCGCGAGCGCGTCCGACCGGCACGAGGGGATCGAAGGTGCCGTGCCAGATCCAGGTGGGGCAAGTTGGGGGTGGTTCGGGAAACGCCTCGTCGCTGCGACCTGCACCCGAGGCGAGGACCGCAGCGAACCGAAGCTCCGAGCGGCTCGCGAGCATCAGCGCCGCATCGGCCCCGATGCCCTGTCCACAGAGCAGTCGACAATCGACATCGACGACCCGGTTGCGCTCGGTGAGTTCGCTCTCGACCGCCATCAACAGCGCTTCGAGAACCGGGACGAAGCTCTCGAATTCGCCGGACCCGGTCCAGTGACGTCCGGAGGAGCACTGAGGAACGATCAGGATCGATGGGCGTTCGCGGGTTGCGGACTGCAGACGCAGCGGGAGCCCGCGGAGCGTGCGTCGATTGTCCTCGCCACGAAGCGGCTCGCCATGGAGGACCAGGACGATCGGGAGCGGGCCCTCTTCGTCGCGTCTCGGTGGAACGAAGAGGCGGTAGGGGAGCTGGGTTGCGTTCCCCGAGTCGAACTCGCCTTCGAACCGGCGCTCCTCGAAGCCCCGCCGCACATCGATGCCGTCCGGGTCTTCCGGGGCCTCCTGTGCCACCGCGCTACCCATCAGCCCGAAGAACACGGCCAACCCGAGTCTTAGGCGTCGGCGCACGGCCGTCGCCTCTCCGTGTATGGAGGAACTCCGGGTTCGAGGAGTGGCGCCCAGGAGAAACCGCGGCTTCATCGCGGCGAGGATAGGAGACCCGGGCGCGGGAGCGAAAGAATCGCTCAGGCGGAGACGACGGCGAGCTCGTCGTCGACCTCGGCTTGCAGGAGGTTTTGGATCGCGGCCAGCGTGCCGCCGATCGAGCTCGGACAGGTGCCACAGGCACCCTGGTAGCGGATCATGAGGGTCTTGCCCTCGAGCCCGACCACTTCGAGACCACCACCGTCCCCGGCGAGTGCCGGGCGGACGCGGTCCTCGAGCAGCGCGTCGATCTGCTCGTAGAGCGCCTTCGATCCGTCGTCGAGAGCAGCCGGGTCGAAGTCCGAGGTCTCGGCGACCGAGGCGGCCGTCTCAGCGGTCGGAGCGGAGCCTGAGGGCGCGGCTTCGAGCGCGGCGGTCGCTTTCTCGTGAACCTGACGCCAGTCGGCGTCGGCCGACATGGTCACCGTGACGAACTGCTCCGAGAAGAACAGAGTGTCGACGCCTTCGATGGCGAACAGCTTCTCCGCGAGCTCGTGCCCGGACGCCGATCCGGCGTTCGGGTAGTGGCGGGTGCCGTTCAGCAGCGGTTCGTCACAGACGAACTTGAAGGCGTTGGGGTTCGGGGTGGGTTGAATGCTCTGGACTTGGACCATGACGATCGGTGCAGCAATGTGCACCGGATCAGGGTGGTTTCAAGGGGGGAACCACCCGGGAGGTCCCGGAATCCGGGCGATCGGAGGACGACGGGCACCCGGACGGCTGGCTCAAGGCGCCAGCCCCGGGCGCCATGCCCCGGTGGCGTCGGAGCTCAGAGGTCCGACGAGTTCACCGAGTAGTAGCGCGGGACGACCGTGTACCACTTGTTCCAGCGCCGCGAGTTGTTCGGCCCGGGGTGCGGGTAGAGGTGGCTCAGCTGGAAGTCCGCCCGTTCGCGGATGAAGAGGTTGTTGGTGAAGCGGGAGACCAGATCGACGGCGGAGACCAACATCGAGTTCGTGCTGCCGAGCGGCTGCGACGGGATGTAGGCACCGATCGTCTGGTCGAGGCTGTCCGGCTCGATCCAGTTCGCGCCATCACGCAGTGGCGTCCAGTAGCGGATCGCCTGCTCGTAGTGCACACCCGTGTGAGGGTGCGTGTAGTCGCTCAACCACGAGTGATCGATCGCACGAACGACGTCCTCCGCGATCGGAAGCGCCTGCTCGCAATCGAAGTGTCGGTAGGCCCCGAGCATTCCGTAGGCGACCGAGGCGTGCTCCCAGATCGGGTAGAACCAGACCGTCGGACCGAAGCCCGAGCGCGGGTCCGGCCGTTGCGCGCGAATCGCGCGGGACGGGTGATCGGACAGGCGTTGCGGAATGATGATCTCGTCGATTCGGCGGATCGCGTAGTCCTTCAGCGACTCGTCTCCGGTCGCGAGGTAGGCCTGGACGAATCCGAACATCGTCCATCCTTCGGCCCGGGCGTTGCTGATGTTGATCGTCTGGTAACGGTGCAGACGCATCATTCCCTTGATGCATTCGCCGAGGAGTCGGATCTCCTCCTTGGCCCAGGCATCTCCACTGACCGTCCAGTAGTCGAACAACAGGTCGGTCGTCCAGTGGTTGATGTCGTAGCCGTTCATCCCGTGCGCGCGGTGGTCGACACGGCTACGCAGCTGCGGATACGGGTCATTGTCCCAGATCGCGCGACGACCGAGGCTCTGGTCGGTGATGTCGTTGTCGACCGGAGTCACCGCCATCGGGAAGTAGAGGTAGATGTTCTGCGCGGCTCCGACCTCGAGACCGTAGGTGTGGTACTTGCGCGTCGCCTGCACCCAGGCCTTCTGTTCGAGGATCTGCGAGAGTCCCGGGTGCTGCGCCTGCACGGCGTGGGCAACCTCCGGACTGAGAGGCGCGTTCCGTGGCGTGCCGGACTGGCCGGTGTAGGAGACGTCACCGAAGGTTCCCCAGGTGCCGAAGTGATCGCGATCGCGCCAGCGGGTGAAGTCTCGGTCTGCGCGGCTCTGAGCGTCGCTCGGGCCGTCGATCGGGCCACCGTGGACGCCGAGGCTGTCGGTCACCTGCCACGAGTCGATCGTGGCGAGTGGGAAGAGCGGATCCTCGACTCGCGCATCGAAGGTCTGTTGCCAGGCGTTGGCAACCGACGCCTCGACGTTCAGCGGCTCGACGCGCACATGGAAGCGGTAGCGGCGGGTCTGGCCGTCGTCGATCCACGTCGACTGCATCACGCGGAAGCCGAAGTCGAAGTTCGGACCAGTCGACACCGAGTCGATCTGATTCAGATCCGGCAGATAGCCGCGAACTTCGGTCGCGCCAGCGAAGTCGATCCGAGCGACGTTCACGTCCACGCCGCCGAGCGGGTAGTGGTCGGGGTTCGTGCTCCCGTTCGGGTTGTCGACGCCCAGGTAGTCGTTGGAAAACACCCAGTCGACGACCACGAACGGCATGTCCCGGAACTCCTGGACGTAGAAGTGGGAAGCCAGGTAATCGCGTGGGATGCAGCCGGACTCGGCGGGCTGATGGAACACGCGCTGGTGGTGCACCCGCGTCATCGCCGTTTCGTGGACGACGCGGCCCGAGCGCAAGGCAACCGAGGCGGTGTACTTGCAGTTCGCGTTGTCACGGACCGTCACCTGGGCGGACAGCGACGAAGCGTTGACCCAGTCGTTCGCGGTGAAGGAGTCGAAGGTCGATGAGGCGTTGTCGGCGAGGTCGAAGGTCGCGTCCTCGTGCGGACCGAGTTCTGCCGTCCACTGCGCTTGGGCCACGCGGACCGAACCGTCCGACCAGGTCTGCAGCGGAAGCCATGCGGTTTCGTGGCCGGCGACCGCGAGTCCTTCGAGGTTGAAGCGTTCGCCCTCGGCGAATGGGAAGCTCGCCAGGATGGTCTCGGTTCGGGTGCTCGAGGACGTGTTCTGCACGCGGACCCGACGGGGCGCCGTCGACAGAGCCACACCCTCGGTTCCGTGGCGCTGGCCACCACCGGTTCCCGGGGCATCGCCCAAGTTGGGGTTGGTGCCCGGATTCGGGTTTCCGGCCGGCTGGCCACCCGGGTTGTCACCACCGCCGCTACCCGATCCCGATCCCGAGCCAGAACCGGAACCGTTGCTGTTGGACCCAGAACCGCTGCGGGAACTGGGGTCTCCCGATCCTCCTTGAGTCGAGGCCGACGGATCGCCGCCTCCGATCGTGGACGACGGAGGAGACCCTGGGTCGTCGGATCTCGACGAGATGCCGAGGTCGTCTTTCAGCTCGTCGCTGAGATTGTCGTCCAAGACGTCCCGGCACCCGACCAGGGTGAGGGCAGTCAGAAGCGTCAGTAGGCGGCTCCGGGAGCCGGTTTGTGGTGTGGTTCCGTGCATGGCGGTCCTTCTCCGTCGAAGGAATCGACACTCCGACGGCGGCACCTGTTGCAAAGTCGAACGGTTGAGAGCCCGGCGGTCCCATTGGGAGACCACCGAGAGCCCGGAATGCGGCCTGCGGGGAGAGTTCGAGACCTGAACCAGGGCTGCTGGCTCCGGCCGCACCGGTCCTCTAGACTCACGGCGCTTTGGCGTTCCCCGCGCTACGTTCGACCGCAGTCAGTCTCCTCATGGCCGGAGGGTTCGTCTTCGCGTACGAAGCCGGGCGCTCCCGAGCCTTGGATTCGGCGGGCGTGGGCGGAGGCGAGAGCCAGCCGGCCAGTGTGACGGAAGACACGGCCGGGGACTCAGCGCCGCTCGCCGCAGTCGACCAACAGGCCCAGACCTCTCGGGAGCTCGTGGCCGGGAATCGTTTGCGCGGACTTTCCGGTGACGAACGTCTGGATATCGAGCCTCAGAGTGTCGCGGCCGAACCGGCCGTCCCTGTCCCGGAGTTCCAGGAAGGCCGTGAACCGGCCCGGGTCGTCGCCTCGAACACGAGCGTCGATTCGAACACGGTCGGCGGTTCAAACACGTTCGGCGAGCCGACTCTCGAGGGGACAGAGCAGTCCTCGGTCGGAATTTCGAGTGCCGTGGGGGACCTGAGTGATCCGACCCCTGAACAGGCACTCGGCTCCGTGCGAAGCGTCGCACAACGCTCGTTGCCCGCGGTGGTGTCGCTCGACGTGCTGCGCGACAACGATGGCGGTGGCGATCTCGCCGCGGCGTCCGGCTTCGTTTGGGGTGATGGCGGCCTGATCGTGACCGCATCGCACGTCGTGGACGATGCCCTCGTCGTGGTCGCACAATTCGAAGATGGGGCGCGTTACCCGATGTCGGTCGTAGGGAGAGACGTGAAGACGGATCTGGCAGTCCTGCGGTTCGACGAGCGTCCGGACGAACTGTTCGTGCTGCCCACCGTCGAACGCTCCGGCCTGTTCGCTGGGGACTGGGTCGTCACGATCGGCGGACCGCTCGGGCTCGATCATTCGGTCAGTGCCGCCTTGGTGTCCCACACAGAGCGTCGTCTTCGAACCGAAGACGGCCGTGGGACCGAGGTGTATCTCCAGCTGACCGGCTTGGTTCACCCAGGCTCGTCCGGAGGACCCGTGCTCGACCTTTCAGGTCGTGTCGTCGGAGTCACCACCCGGAAGATGAACGGTGCGGAGGGGATCTCGTTCGCCTTGCCGATCGAGACGGTCACGGCCGTCGTCGACCGCCTGCTGCACGATGAAGACCGTTCGATCCGCTACGACCTCGGCGCGACGCTCTACGAACACCGGCCGAGCGGCGCACCGCGCCCGATTCCGGCCGGCGCGGTTCCCGAGGGTGGAGTCGCGGTATCCGTCGTCGACGTGGAATCCGGTCGTGCGGCCGATCGTGCCGGTCTCCGTTCGGGAGACGTTCTGGTCACGGTCAATCAGGAGCCGATCCGAAGCCTTCGAGATCTCGAAGACGGCCTGACCTACGGCGAATCCGGGGCTCAGGTCGAATTCGGGGTCGTGCGCTTGGATTCGGAGTCGGAAACGGTCGAGGTCGAACTCTTGCCCGTGCCTACAGCCGCCGATCCTTCGATGGATCCCTGAGCGAAGCTCGGTTCGGAACTTTCGTATCGCTCGAGGTGGAGGACAGAAAGGTGACCACAGTGGATCGTCTCCAACCCTCTGCCGAAGTCCTCGACTCGACCACGACCTCGTTGTCGGGGTCGCGGGATCCGGTGATTCAGTTTCTGGCCCCGGGCCTGCTGCACGGCCTCAACAATCAGTTGATGGTACTTCGTGGTGCACTCCATCCGAAAGCTGCGGAGAAGATCCCTCCCGAGGTCCTGGAACGTGCGAGCGAGGGCTGCGAGAACGCGCTCCTGGTCATGCGTGGGCTACTCGCGCCGATCGATCAGCGGGTGGGATTCGGTGTCGTGGCCGAGACGCTGGGACTCGCCGCCGAGGTCGCATTTCGTGATGCCGGATTGCGCCTCGACTTCGAGTTCCAGGCGAGAGCTCGCCGAGCGAAGGTCGAGCTGAAGGCCAGCGCGACGCGGCTCAGTATCGTCCTACACGCGGTGTTCCAGCTGTTCGACGGTGGTCCGGGCGGCACGGTGCGGATTCGGAGCGGCCCCACGGAGAAGGCGGCTGGCCCTTCGGTGCGGTTCGAGTTCGTCGGGGAAGCTCTCGCGCTCCCGTTCCCGATCGATTGGGCGGGTGCGGCAGAGCGAGCCCAGAGGCAGTCGCCACTCCAGTTGGAGTTGCGGACCGATGGGGAGAGCCCGGAGAGTTCCGGGCTGCTTCTGCGCATCCCTCGCTGACCGAGGGCCAAGACAGCCCCGCCGGCAGCGGGGCGTGGCTCAGTCGTCTCGGCGCGACTGCGGCTGCGGCGACTTCCGCGGCATGTAGACCTCGCCGCCGGCGTCGGTCTTGAACTCTTCGGACTTCTGCTTCATCCCCTCGGTGACCGCTTCCTCCACGCCATAGCCCTTCTCGGCGGCGTATTTGCGGACGTCCTCGGTGATCTTCATCGAGCAGAACTTGGGGCCGCACATCGAGCAGAAGTGCGCGGTCTTCGCGCCATCCTGCGGCAGGGTCTCGTCGTGGTACGAACGCGCCGTCTCGGGGTCGAGCGACAGGTTGAACTGATCCTCCCAGCGGAACTCGAAACGAGCCTCGCTGAGTGCATCGTCTCGACGCTGAGCACCGGGGTGCCCCTTGGCCAGGTCAGCCGCGTGAGCTGCGATTTTGTATGCGATGACGCCTTGCTTGACGTCCTCGCGATCCGGGAGGCCGAGGTGCTCCTTCGGAGTCACGTAGCACAGCATCGCGGTGCCGAAGCTTCCGATCATCGCCGCACCGATGGCGGAGGTGATGTGGTCGTAGCCCGGGGCGATGTCGGTCGTCAGCGGGCCAAGCGTGTAGAAGGGCGCTTCCTTGCACCACTTCATCTGCTCGTCGACGTTCTCCTTGATCTTGTGCATCGGAACGTGTCCGGGGCCTTCGATCATCACTTGGACGTCGTGCTTCCAGGCGATCTCGGTGAGTTCGCCGAGAGTGTGGAGCTCACCGAACTGCGCCTCGTCGTTCGCGTCGGCGATGCAGCCAGGACGCAGGCCGTCGCCCAAGCTGAACGTCACGTCGTAACGCTTCATCAGCTTGCAGATCTCTTCGAAGTGGGTGTAGAGGAAGTTCTCCTCGTGATGCGCGAGACACCACTTCGCCATGATGGAGCCGCCGCGTGACACGATGCCGGTCTTCCGCTGCGCGGTGAGAGGCACGTAGCGCAGCAGGACCCCGGCGTGGATCGTGAAGTAGTCGACGCCCTGCTCGGCCTGCTCTTCGAGCGTCTCGAGGAACAAATCGATGGTCAGGTCCTCGGCGATGCCATCAACCTTCTCCAGAGCCTGGTAGATCGGGACCGTTCCGATCGGCACCGCACTGTTGCGGATGATCGCTTCACGGGTCTCGTGGATGTCGTTGCCGGTCGACAGGTCCATGACCGTGTCGGCGCCCCAGCGGGTCGCCCACTGCAACTTCTCAACCTCTTCCTCGATGCCCGACGAAACCGCGCTGTTGCCGATGTTGGCGTTGATCTTCACCAGGAAGTTACGACCGATGATCATCGGCTCGATCTCCGAGTGCTTGCGGTTGGCGGGGATCACCGCACGGCCCTGTGCGACTTCATCGCGCACGAATTCGGGCGTCACGCTCTCGCGGATCGCGATGTAGCGCATCTCCTCGGTGATCTCACCGCGGCGCGCGTAATACATCTGCGAGTAGTTCGAGTCGCCGCGCTCCTCGCGAGTCGCGATCCAGGGCTGACGGAGCTTCGGAAGGCCTTTGTGGGGATCGTGCCCCTGGGGTCCGGTGGTGTCGTAGACCCGAATCGACTCACCGTTGGTGAGCGAGATCTCGCGTTCGGGGACCTTCAGGGACTCGTCGGAGAAGACCTTCTGCGAGCGGGGGAAGGACGTCGAGAGAGGGGGCAACTCGCCGTTCGAGTCGGCTGCGCCCGCTTGGGTGGTATCGGTCATCGATGTCTGCGCTTTCCTACGCCGGTGTGAACCGGATCAGGTTCGAGGGGTGCCTCTCAGCCCACGCGGTCGATGGTGCGTGGACGCCCCCAGCAAGGGCCGCCTCTCGGTCGGCGGCAACCCGCGATCATGCCAGCCCGAGCGCGACGATGCACCCCTGGTCGCGGTGGGCGAGGATCAGCGTGGTCGCGGTTCGAGGTTGGACTGGCCGGTGTTGTCTCGGACCTCGAATTCCCGATGGAGCAGCTCGGCACCCTCGTCGTAGCCCTCGGGCATGATCTTGCGCAGTGCTTCACTGGCATGAGAGCCAAGCGCCCGGGAACGCGACGGCTCGGCCGCCTCGACCCAGCCGTTGCCGAGATCGAAGACTTGAGCTGAGACGTGAACCATCAGCAGGACCGCGACCGAGAGTGACGCGCCGGTCAGGAGGCCCAGTCCGCCACCGAGCACGCGGGAGCCGAATCCCGGGCCGAGATCGTGCTCTTCGTCCTCGGTGACCGAGGCCGTTCTCCGGAAGATCGAGAACAGCATTCCCGCGACCAACAGGAAGCCGAGGAAGACCAGTGAGGCTCCGAGCAGTGGCGCGGCGTGGTCCAGGTCGCTCGGGACCACCGTCGGGCCGACGAATCGTCCGACCCTGGGTCCAAAAGCCGCGGCGCCGAGGAACGCGATGGCGACCGCTCCGAGGCGAGCCAGCTGCCATCCAAAGCCGTGCCGCAGCCCAAGAATCAGGAACCCGAGCCCGAGGACCAATCCGCAGAGGTCGATCCATGGCCAGGCCCAGACGGCGTCCGCGAGTTCCCGGGCTTGATCGCCGAGCGATTGAGAGTCGGTCTCCGGCAGGTCCTGGGGGCGAACCGGAAGAATCGCGGTGGCGGTGTTCCTCACGTGGAAATCCTAGCAAGTCCAGCTGTGCGTGGCTCGCCGGCCGACTAACCTCATCCGCTTGTCCATGCCGACGGAGCCCTTCGATCTTCGACCCGTTCTCGCGAGCCTGTTGTCGCGCGCCGAGGACGACGCACGCCTGACCGGCGAGTTGCAGCGAGCCCGCCGCGAATTCTTCGCTGCTGGATCTATTCATCACGGAATCGACGACCCGCGAAACGAGGCGGCCGCCCAGCGATTCACCGAGTGGTTCTTGTTGGAGCGTCCCTCGGAGGCTCTCGGTGAGGTGCCGCCGATCCAGGTGTTCCGACACTTGGAGGGCGGGGAGCAGTATCGGGTCTTGGAGAACAGCCGGCTCGGCCTCTTCCTGGTCGAGGCTCGGGGTAAGGGCGAGGACGCTTCCCTTGTCTTCGCTCGGGATCTCGATGGCGGCAATCGGATTCCGATCTCCGCCGAGGAGAGCGATCTGGGGTCCGGCGATGTTCTCGCAGGTCGACTGTTTGTCGGGCCTGGCGAGCAGCTGTTTCCATCCACCGCCGCGATCGTCATGCGGAAGGCGATTCAGGTTGCGATCGCGTTCCAGAAAGACCTGAAGCAGCTCGGGCTCGGTCGACGGATGACTCAGCAGGAGCTAGAGCATCTCGTCCATCAGTCCGGCGGAGCGACGGCTGGTTCGGACACCGACGACACGCCGGTCGAGCACCTCGAAGCGGAGTTGCAGTCGTTGTTCGATGGGGCTTCGGTCGACGAAGTGCTGCAGTCCACGTTCATCAGTGACGCGCTTCGCGAAGTGGACTCGCCAGGTGCGATCATCGACCCGTTGATGGACCAGCTCGCGTTCGACACACAGGTCGATCTGGATCGCACCAAGGAGTTGCTGCTGCGCATCTGGAATGCTCATCAGGTGCAGCAGATGCGTGAGGCCGAGACGGTGGACCCGGAACCGGACACTCCACCGGTTGCTCCGAAGAAGGCTGCGACGGAAGACAGAGAGTCAACCGCAGCGCCGGCGCCGCAGAGCTTCAAGCAGAGCGCGGACGAGTCTCTCGGTGAGTCGCTCGCGCGTCGGATCGAAGAGGGGCTCGCGCGGGGCGAGAACGTGGAGGAGTTGTTCCAGGACGTCGAACGTCTGTTTGGCGAAGAGATCCCCGAGGACGAGCCGGCCGATGCGGTCCAGGAGGACGGTGACGTGTTGCCCTTGATCCGCGAGTTCGCCTGGGAGATGGAAGCCGATAAGTCAGACGTCGAGGCCCTCGAGGGACTGGCGAAGACCGGCATGGATGCACCAGTTCCCTGCGTGCACGTCGAATCTCTCACCAGTGCCGTGATCCTGCGTCACGGGGTCACTCTGTGGCTGCAGTCGGCTCCGCCGATGCGTGCGACGGTTCTGCAGGGATTCCATCAGGCGATGACCCGCTTCGTGAAGTGGCTTCGGGAAACTCAGGAGATCGAGCTCGAGAGCGCGCTCGAAGAGGTCGCCTCGGGGTTCCTGTCGGAAGGTGAGCGCCTGCAGGCAGCCGAGGCGGCTCTTCGCCCATTCGTGCCTTCTCTGCCTGCGGGTCTCCACCGAGTCGTGGGCGTCGACGAAGCCCGGTTCGGTGTCATTTCGGTGGAGGGCGGGGAGCAGGAGGCTCAAATGCTTCCCGATCAGAGCCACACCTTCCTGCGGGACGGGGATCACATCCTCCGGCCGGCAGAACGTGGCGACGAGCTGTTCAGCGTGTTGCCGCGTGCCGCTTCCGACGTCTTGGGTGGCTGATTCCGGGGCTGCAGACCGGGGGCTGGGATTCAGTCCGCAGGGTGGTCGAGCCGATACCTGCGATGGCAAGGATCCGTCGCATGACCTGGGAAACGTCGCTCGATCGTCTCGTTCTTCAGCAAATCCACGACTGTGAGCGGGGAGATGCACGCCCCGACGATGTCCGGCGGCTGATCTCCGATCTCTTCGAACTCGCGCCCGATCGCGCCGAGACCTCGTTCCACCTCGGATACGGTCGTTCGCTTCTCGGTCTGGATCTTCCGGAGCCGGATGCGGAGACCGACCGCGCCCGTCGCTACTACCTCTTCGGTCGCGTGCGTGGTCACGACCGTCGCGGTGAGCGAAACTGGGTCGCGGACCTCGTCACAGATCCTTCGCAGGTGCTCGAACTCCTTCGGGAGCCCGAGATCGCACAGCAGGCCATGCCGATGGCTCTGCGGACGCTCTGCTGGAGTGGCGAGTATCGACTCGCAATCCACGCGATCGACTTCCTCGCGAACACTCCGGACATGATGGAGCTGTTGGTCGAAGCGGGCATGACGGACCTTCTCGCCCGACTGGAAGGTCGGGTCGACGAACCCGAGTCAGAATCGACGGCGGCCTTGCTGGAGTCCTGCACGCAACTCGCCTGTTTCGGTTCGCTGCCTGACCACCTCGTCGTCAACTTCCGCTATGAACTCGGCCGTCGCCTGGTCGCGGCCGGAGAGTTCGAGTCCGCTCGAACCCAATTCGAGCAAGCACTCGCGCTGGCAACCGACGAACGTGCCGCGCGCAGCAAGGTCGCGACGGGCGGTGCCTTGGCGAGCCTGAACTGTCACTCGGTTCTCGAGCTGACGCCGTGCAAGGATCGACCGGGTCGCGAGACCGCGCTCGGTTGGCTCGACAGGGCGGGGGCCGAGGTCGAGAACCAGGTTCCCGAAGCGCTGCACCTGCGGGGTCTGTTCGCCTACGAGGCCGGTGACGTGCACGCCGCTGCGGAGTTCCTCGATGGGTGTTCTCAGCGTTGCCGGCGACGCAACGGACGAGACCTCGAACTGCTGGCGCGAAACGACTTCTTCCTGGCGGCGTCACTGCTCTCCGCGGGGGACTCTGGCGATGCTCCCCGAGCGTTGCGGCTCATGGAATCGGCGCTCGACAGCGTGCGTCCCGACCTGGAGACGTTCTATTCAGTCCACGAGGCTTTGAAGGATCGCGATCGTCGACTGGCCTTGCGCTTCCTCGATGCGGTCGACATCGGTCGGGGAACCGCGTCCGACCAGCTCTTGTTCGTGTCGCTGGAGTATCTGGCCTTGGGTGAGGCGCAACCGGCCCAAGAGGCCGCAGAGCGAGTTCTCGAGGTCGCCGTCGACCTGGACCAACGTGTCGAAGCGATGCGCACTCTGCTCACGGCCTGCAACATGCGCGGAGACCAGAACGCAGCGCGCGACGTGTTCCAGCAGATCCGGGACCTACTGACTCGACGTGGCGCGTTCGAGGAACTCGAGTCGCTGCTGCAGAACGAAGAGTTCGTCGGTCAGGCCCTCGACCACCTGGAGATCAAGGTCGAGCTCGTCAACCTCTATGAGGAGATGGACGATCGTGAGGTCGAAAAGGCGACCCTGCAGTCCTCCATCGCACGGAGTCTCCGGGCTCGTAAGGACGTCGAATCGTTGCGAGAAGCCTTCGGGATCCTGCGCGAGGTCGAGATCACCTTCCCCGAGCTGGTCCAGGACGACCTGAAGGCCGTCGAGAAGCTGCTGGAACTGGCAGATCCCGAGGCTTCGGTCGAGATCGACAACCCGACCAGTGCGTTCGTCGAGCAGTTCGGCCGCGCTCCGCGGATCCTCGTCGTCGGCGGCAACGAGCGACAGCGACGTCATCATCCGCGCTTCGAGACCCTGAGCACGGACTGGGGTTTCCAAGGCGAATGGCTGATGGCGAACTACTCGTCGCCGCAGAAGCTGGTCTCCGAGATCCACGAACGCATCCAGACCGACCAGGTCGACGTGTTGATCCTTCTGCACTGGAACCGGCACGAGACCACTGAGCCGGCGCTCGAGATCGCGCGGAAGGCCCAGGTGCCGGCGCGAACTGTGCACTACGCGGGATTCACCAGCTTGCAGGTGGCGTTGTCCGAGCAGCTGGAACGGCTGGTCAAAGAGACGCCCGCCAAGAGCTGAGAACCAGGGGGCCAGGTACTCCCAGAGTTCTTGTACTCCCAGAGTTCTTGGGCGCTGAGCCAGACCTCCCGGGCTCCACGTCCGGATCTCTTGATTCGGATAATCTTTGTTCTGTCGAATTTAAGAATGGGGCCGGCGGGGGCCATTCAGGCCCGGAGAGCATGCCGACCCCGATCCCGCGTCTCGATCGATAGAATCCGCCCAGACTCGCCCACCCGGTCGATACAGAGTTGCGACGCCGGTTGCGGGCTCTTTCGTCGACATTCTACGGGTAGACGGTCCGACCGAATGCGGGAGGCTTCTCGCGAAGCACCGACCCTCGGTCGCCGTCCAATTCGCTGATCTCCACCGAGGCCATGAGCAGTCCGTTCTTCCTGACTCTCGCCGGAGCCCTGATCTCCGGCACGCTCCTCTCGACACCGACCGCCGAAACCGATCCAGGTGGGCCGGCTCCGGTGGTTCGTGACCGTTCGACCGCCGCCGACGGAATCGACGAGATCTGGCGCGAGCACCTGGCCGCGGCGGACCTCGAGCCCGCGGAGCGGATCTCGGACGTCGAGTTCGTCCGCCGGGCCTACCTGAGACTCGCCGGGCGCATCCCGACCCTTCCCGAGCTCGAGGCCTTCGCGGACGGCGGTGACCGTTCCGAGTTGATCTCCGAGCTGGTTGGGTCGGATGCGTTCGAGTCCCGGATGTATCACCTGCTTGCCGACATGCTGCGTCACCGGAGCAACCTCGGGAACCAGACCTCCGGCGAACCCTACGCCCACTTCATCAAGCAGAGCCTCGCGGACAACATGCCGTACGACGAGTTCGTTCGGCAGCTCTTGACCGCGGAAGGCCCGGCTCACGCGCGCGGGTTCGGTGCCACGGGCTACTTCCTGCGGGACCGCGGGATGCCGCACGACAACATGGCGAACACCATGCGCATCTTCGCGGGGACGCGGATGGAGTGTGCGCAGTGTCACGACCACCCGTTCGAAGACATCTCGCAGAAGGACTTCTTCGCGATGTCGGCCTACACCGGCGGGCTTCGATACGGAACGAACAACCTGTTCACCGGCGAGGATGGTCCGGAGATCCTGCGATGGGCCGCTGAGATGAGGCGGGACAGCGATCGCAACGTCCGTCGGGCACTCGGTCGCGTCGCGCGCCAGATCACCAACGGCGTCTCTGGTTCCGGGGCGGCAGGTGATCGACTCCCCGCGGACTACCAGTACGAGGATGCGAAGCCGCGTTCGCTCGTGTCGGCGAGAACGCTGTACGGAGACACGCCGCAACTCCCGGCTCCCCGACCGATGAATCGGGCCGAGATGCGAGAGGCCCGTCAGGTCGGCATTCGCGCCAACCGTTCGACGCTTCGCGAGGTCAACTCGCGCGAAGCCTTCGCCGACTGGCTGGCTTCGCCCAGCAACGATCGATTCAATCGCGTCATCGCCAACCGCATGTGGAAGGCGATGTTCGGCGTAGCGCTGACCGAGCCATTCGATGACTACCGTGAGGACACGGTGTCGAGCGCGCCGGAACTGGAGGACCACATCACGGCGTTGATGGTCGAGGTCGGCTACGACCTGCGCGAGTTCAGCGCGATCCTGGCCAGCACGGACCTCTTTCAGCGCGCGGCCTGCGCACATCCGGCCGATGAGACCTCGGCGTTCCCGTTCCGGGGCCCGCTCTTGGAGCGAGCGACCGCTGAGCAGGTCTGGGATTCACTGCTCACGCTGTTGCGCGACGACCCGGATGCGACGCTGACCGCCCCGGGCGCCCGCGCCGAATTCGTCTACGAGCGTTACGACGAGGTTGCCGGACTCGACGAAGAGGGCCTGCAAGAACTCGTCGATCGCGAACTCCTGCGCTACACGGATCCGGACAAGTTCCGTCAGATGCGTCGTCAGGAACTTCGGTCGATGAACCAGGAGCGCCAGGCAGGCCGCCGCGAACTCCAACGAGAGTTCGCTCGGCGCACCGCCGCCCTGCGGCGGGACCTGCGGGCCGCGAGGCAACGTGGCGACGCTCAGCGAGAAGCGCAGATCCAGGCTGAGATTCGCAAGATCCGCGAAGAGATCGGGCAAGGAACCGTGCGCGACCGTCGCAACGCCAGCGCCCTCGTGCGCGCGTCCGAACTCGCGTCCCCCGCACCTGCCGGCCACTTCCTCCGCGTCTTCGGGCAGTCGGATCGGGAGACGATCGACAACGCTCGCACGGTTCCGGAGGTTCCGCAGGCCCTTCGCATGATGAATGACGTCGTCGACAAGGTGTTGATGGGTGCCGAAGCTGGGATCCGTACCCGGGTCGTTGGTGCAGACAGTGACCGTGGACGCGTGACGATCGCGTTCCGTTCGATTCTCGGTCGCGATCCCACTCGCGGTGAGCTGCGCGACTGGACGCGAGACTTTGACGAGTTCGGTGCGAGTTGCGCCTCTGACCTCGTCTGGACCCTCGTCAACTCGCACGAATTCCGCACCATCCGCTGAGCGAAGGAGCTCCCCCGATGAAGAACTTCCTCGAAGCATCCAACCGCAGCGACGATCCGACGCGTCGATCGTTCCTCGCCGGTCTCGCCGCGACGACTCTCGGTGTGACTGCGCTTCCGCGCGTCGGTGCTGCCGCACAATTCACGCGTCGAGTGCCGCGCGCTCGCAATGTCATCTTCGTCTACCTGTCGGGCGGCATGTCGCACGTTGACACATTCGATCCGAAGCCCGAACGACGCGAGGTCATGGGGCCGATGGGGATCGCCCGCAGTTCGGTCGACGGCATCGCTCTCGGCCAGCACCTGCCGCTCCTCGCCCAGCGACTGGATCGCGCCACTCTGATCCGTTCGATGTGGTCGAATCAGGGAGCCCACGTTCAGGGGCGCTACTTCCTCCATACGAGTTACTCCCTTCGCGGGACGATCCGCCATCCGTCTCTCGGTGCCTGGTTGACCCACGCGGACGGGCCGGACAACCCGACCCTCCCACCGCACGTCACCGTCGGTGGAGATCAGTACGGGGCTGCCTCCGGGTATCTGCCGCAGTCGACCGCGCCGCTTCCGATCGGCGATCCGGGAGCCGGCTTGCAAGCTTCCAAGTTGCCAAAGGGCGTCGATCAGGGACGTTTCGACCGTCGTCTCGAACGACTTCGTCGCATGAACGAGGAATACCGCCAGAACCACCCCGGTGCGACGGTCGACGGCTACGACACGGCCTACGAACAGGCGGTGTCGCTGATGCAGTCCGCCGATCTCCAGGCCTTCGATCTGTCGCTCGAGGACGAGGCGACGCGCGCCGCCTACGGCAGCAGTAAGATCGGGCAAGGCTGCCTCCTGGCCCGTCGACTGGTCGAACACGACGTACGCTTCGTCGAGGTCGTCAGTGGGAACTGGGACACGCACGTTGAGAACTTCGAGGCTCTCGAAGAGCGACTCCCCGATCTCGACCGGGCTCTCGCGACTCTGATCAGCGACCTCGAGGCACGTGGCCTCCTCGAAGACACCCTGCTCGTCGTCGCGAGCGAGTTCGGCCGCACGCCGCGCATCACGGAAGGCCGGAACGGTCGGGACCACCACCCACAGGCGTTCTCGACGCTGCTCGCGGGCGGTGGCATCCGTCGCGGCCACGTCCACGGACGAACCGACGAACTCGGTGAAGAGGTCGTCGAGGGCAAAGTCACCGTGCCGGACTTCAATGCGACGATCGCTCACGCACTCGGGCTTCCGATCGATCACGAGTTCCAGGCCCCGAGTGGGCGCCCGTTCAAGATCGCGGACAAGGGACGCCCGGTTCTGGAGGTGTTCGAGTGATCCGAGCGTTCACTCTGCTTCTCTCGACGCTCTGCGTCCTTGGTCTGGGCTCGACTCTCCACGCGCAGGAGGCTGAAGCCGTCGACTTCGAGACCGAGATCCTCCCGATCCTCGAAGAGAATTGCTGGGACTGCCACCGCGCGCCGTATCGCACCGACAGCGGCAGGCTCCGGAAACCTCGCGGAGGGCTGCGGATCGACGGAGCTTCGTTCCTCCTGGAAGGTGGCAACGATGGTCCGGCCGTCGTGCCGGGGAACGCCCGACAGAGTCCACTGTTCCAGCGCATCGTGCTGCCCGAGGACGATGGCGATCTGATGCCGGAGGACGGTCCACGCCTGCCGCAGGCTGCGATCGACAAGATCGGGGTGTGGATCAATGGCGGCGCCGAGTTCGGCAGTTGGATCGGTGAGGGCGCAGAGTTGACCGAGTCGGCAGCGCCCCCGCCGGCCTCGGAGACCGAAGAGCTCTACCAGCGGCTCGCGGAGGGCGTCTCACCGGTCGAGGATGCGACCCTCGAGTCCATTCGCCGCGAGTTCGGCGACGGTCGGATCCAGCTGCGTGCGCTCGACACGGAGAGCCGGCTCTGGCGGGTTCAGTTCTCTGCGCATCGTCGGAGCGTCGACGACGAGGCCCTCTCGGTTCTGGCGTCGATTCGGGAGAACGTCGCCGAGCTCGACCTCAGCGACACGAGAATCACGGACCGTGTGGCGTCCGCGATCGCCGCGATGCCGTCGTTGGTACGGTTGCAGCTCGATCGAACCGCGATCTCGGGTCGAACGATCGATCAACTCGGTGACCTACCGGAACTGCGAGTCCTCCACCTGGTCGGATGCGAGCAGGTGAAGGACGCACAGCTGGCCTCGATCCAGAAGCTCGAGAACATCACCCGAATCTACGTTTGGAAGTCGGGGTTGAGTCGGAAGGCCATTCGGACGCTCCGCAGCGAGCGACCGGGCCTGCGGGTCTTCGGAGCGCCAGACCTACCGCAGCCGGACTCGGAAGGCGAGCCCGGCCCGCAGGGCCGCCGTCGTCGCTAGCCGCGCCGGCAGGCGATCTGCGCTTTACCCAGCAGCCAGTTCTCTGTCTGCTGGGTGAGCCAGATGATCCGATCGATCGACCCTCTCCGTTCGTCCGTTCGCGGACGCTTCATGCCGCGGTGTGATGCAGCCGGAGGGCGTCCGACGTGAGTAGTCGCTCCACTGCGCGGACCGAGATCGACCTTCGAACGCCGAGGCTTCTGGCCTCCGGGAAGGTCCGTGAGGTCTATGAGCTCGGGGGCGACATCCTGCTCGTCGCGAGCGATCGCGTTTCGGCCTTCGACGTCGTGTTCGAGCGCGGCATTCCGGGGAAGGGAGAGATCCTGACACGGGTGGCGACGTTCTGGTTCGACACGCTTTCCGGGCTTGGTCCTCACCACCTGCTCTCGACCGAAGTCGACGAATGGCCAGAACTCGATGAGGACGAACGGGAGGTGCTTCGCGGCCGGACCATGCGTTGCCGTCGACTCGAAATCCTTCCGATCGAATGGGTCGTCCGCGGTCACCTGACGGGATCCGGATTTCGAGACTACGAGAGCTCGGGTCGGGTCTCGGGGATCGAGTTGCCCCTCGGTCTCGAGCACGCGAGTGAGCTCGATCCGCCGATTCTTACCCCGTCGACCAAGGCCGAGAGTGGCCACGACGAACCGATCTCGTTCGACGAGGTCGTGAATCGGGTGGGTCGGGACCTGGCTGAACAGGCACGGGATCGCTCGATCCAACTGTTCGTCGAGGGGCGGCGCCTCGCCCGCGAGCGAGGCTTCGTCCTCGCGGACACGAAGTTCGAGTTCGGCCTGCACGAAGGTGAGCTGGTTCTGGCCGACGAATGCCTGACGCCGGACTCCTCTCGCTACTGGGCCGCCGACGAAGTACGACCCGGAGCTCATCCGAAGTCCTTCGACAAGGAGGTGCTGCGGAGTTGGGCACGAGGAAGTGGCTGGGATCTCCAGCCGCCGGCCCCCGCCCTTCCCGATGAGGTCATCGATCGGGTGCGCTCGACCTACCTGGCCCTCGAACGTCAGTTGCTGCAGACCGGAGGAAGTCTCGATGGTTGAACCGCTTCCCCCGTCGATTGCTTGGAGCGGTGGAGTCGAGGCGCCTCTGGAGCTACTCGACCAGACTCAGCTCCCCCACCGGATCGAAGTTCTACGGATCGATCGTCTCGATGACGTGATCGCCGCGATCCGTCGTCTCTCGGTGCGCGGTGCTCCGGCGATCGGGGTCGCCGCGGCCTACGGCCTGGTCGTCGGAGTCCGCGAATTCGCTCCGCAGACCGACCAGGAGTTCGAACGTGCGATCTCTCACGTCGGCGATGCGCTGAAAGCCTCGCGGCCGACAGCAGTGAACCTCGGGTGGGCGGTCGACCGACTACTCGGGGTCGGTGCCAAAGCACCCAGTCTTCAGGCTCTGCTGGACGAGGCGAAGACGCTACATCGAGAGGACCGCGAGTCGTGTGCGGCGATGGGGCGTTTCGGCGCCGAGCGTCTCCCCGACCGTGGGCGCGTGATGACGATCTGTAACACGGGGCGCCTCGCAACGGCTGGCGACGGCACCGCGCTCGCCGCGGTCTTCGAGGCGAAACGTCAAGGCAAGGAGATCGAAGTCGTCGCCTGCGAGACCCGGCCGCTGCTTCAGGGAGCGAGGTTGACGGCGTTCGAGTGCGTCGCCGAGGGCATCCCGGTCGAGGTGTGCACGGATGGGGCCGCCGCATCGATCCTCCGCTCCGGGGTGATCGATTGCGTTCTGGCTGGGTCGGACCGAGTCGCCGCGAACGGCGATGCCGCGAATAAGATCGGAACCTACTCTCTCGCCCTTGCGGCCAAGGCCCACGACGTCCCGATGTACGTGGTCGCACCGGCCAGCACCTTCGATCTGTCCCTGTCGAGCGGCGACGAGATTCCGATCGAAGAGCGGAATCCCGACGAAGTGCTGCATGTGTTGGGGCAACGGATTGCGAGTGTCGGCGCTCGTGCGCGCAACCCGGCCTTCGACGTGACTCCTGCGGAGCTCTTGGCCGGGATCGCGACCGACCGAGGATGGATCGATCCGGTGAATGCCGAGAACGTCCGGCGCATTGTCGGCGGCTGATCCCATCCTGAGGCCCGAGCTGGAAGAGCCCGCAGCGTCCGGTCGGAACTGTCAGGGTCGGAAGAACCCTCAGGGTCGGAAGAACAACGTCGCGATCGGGTCGCTCTTCTCGCGCTCGATCGCAGCGAGATGAGTCGACACGCCCGGAGCAGCCGTGTTGGTGCACAACGTCAGCAGCAGAGCAGCGCCGTCCAACAACTCCGTCGGAGTGTCGCGAACAGCGAGGGACGGCAGCTCCTGTTGGAACTCGGTCCATCCACGGCGGATCGGATACCGGCTCCACGCAAGTTGCTGCGCCGCGACCGGATCGCGTCGGAACAGAGACCGCGTCGTCCACAGTCGTAGGCGGTGGTCGACCGATGTCCGCTCGATCAGATCTCCGAAGCCGTAAAGCTGCGCCGTCAACAGTTCGGGGCGCTCGCTGTGCTGCCCCTGCATCTCTCGCTCGAACAGATGAGAGAGGATCCAAAGCCGCGTGACGAAGCAGCCGGCGCTGTCCGCCCCGAAGGCGGGCGCGAGGCGAAGAAGTCGTCCGGCTTCACCCAGTTCGGTGTGCGGAACGCTCCAGGCGAGGAGCGCTGGACGGACCAGGCCGCCCTCTTCGGCGGCGCTCTCGCACTCGAGGATCAGGTCCCCCGCAACGGTGCTCGCTGCCACTGCGAACTCACCGCCTGCAACGGTCGCCAGATCGACAAGTGCAGAACCGACCGCGATCCGGTCTTCGACGGGTACGTCGGCGACCGAGTGGATCAGCCTCTGACCCGCCCGACTGACGACGTCGGCGTGCGGACCGTGGTTCGGAGTCGATCCGGAAGCGATCAGCGCTCGCGTGCTCAACGCGATCTCGCTCAGAGTCGCGTCGGTCGAAGACATCACGCCAAGGCGCAACACCGCATCGAGGTTCTTGGCCAGGTCCGCGGACAAACGGTCCGTGCGGGAGGCGAGGTTCGGGAGCCCGAGCCCACGGTGTCGTTGTCGGAGAGTCTTCGACTCCATCCGCAGCGACGCTTCGTGACGTGCTCGCGTCAGAAGCTCGCGTGCATCCATCGACAGTCCGAAGCTCGTCGGAACCTCGATCTGACTGAGTCGCTCGAAACCGGCACGGAAACCGGAGCTCGCGACCGGCAGGCTCCTGGGCCAGAGCACCGGCTGCGCCAGCGGACGAACACCGGTTGCGCCCGCGGTCTCGGGGTTCGGGTCGAACTCGGCGAGGTCTGCCGTCACGACCGGCTCCTCGGCTTCTTCGAGCGTGAGCGACTCCAGACCGAGCAGCCCGACCAGGCAAGCAGCGGCCACCGTGACGATGGCACCCGCGTCGACGAGGCCGAACGAACGCGGTCGGCTCCGGAGCTCGACGTGACGACGGACCCTGGACCACACGCGACTCGGAACACGTCCGGTCGGCTCACACTGCAGGGTCCGGAACTGCTCCAACAGATCCGTGCAATCAGCAACCTCGAGGGCGAGCTGCAAGTCCTCAGCGAGACCAGCTTCGAACTGTGCGCGCTCGTCCTCGTCCCCCTGGCCGAGCACGAAGTCGATCGGACCGTAGCCCGGCTCGAAGTCGCTGTTCTTGTCGTCTCGCTCGTTCATCGAAGATGACCTTCCCGGAATCCGGGATCAGCCCCCGACCCTTCCGACGCGTGGAGTCCCGGCTTGCCCGTTCACCATTCGAAACCCGCTCGATCCCGCTCCTCCGTCGCAAGCGCCATCGTCGAGGATCTCTCGCAGGGCCTTGACCGTGTTGTGCATCCGCGACTTGACCGTCCCGACTGGGATCTCGAGGACGGTGCTGATCTCGCCGTACGGAAGCTGTTGGTAGACAGCCAGCTCAAACACGAGTCGATGAGGCTCGGTGAGCTTCTCGAGGGCGGCGCGGAGACGCTCCTTTTCTTCCGAAGTCTCCGCTGCGTCCTGGGGCGCGACCTGACCCGGCCGTCCCACGGTCGAGGGCTCGTGCCCGATCTGGAGGGCCTGGTCGAGAGAGAACATCCGGCGACCGGGGCGCGCGCTCCGGTAGTGATCGATCCAGAGGTTGGTCGCGATCCGGAAGATGTAGGTGCTGAGCTTGCCCTCGGGCCGGTAGCGACTCGAACTGCGCAGCAGCTTCAGGAACAGCGACTGAGTCAAGTCCTCGGACTGACCGAGGTCCCAGCAGAGCCGGTGGAAGAACTGGACCAGTCGCTCGTGGAACTCCCCCACCAGCAAATCGAATGCGTCTCGATCGCCCTCCCGGAACCGCCAGAGGAGGTCTACTTCCGCCGGGGCCGTGTCGGGCTCGGCCGTTCGTTTCCGCGGATCGAGGGTGTCCTCCGCAGCGGCACGACGGGTTCTGGAGCGACGGAGTGGCATCGAGCGGGACAACGGGTCGATTGATCGGGCGGTTCAGGGAGATTCTTCGACGAATCTGCCTGGCCGTATCAACAGGGTCCCTCGAGTCCTTCCAGCTGCAAGTCCCGGAGTCGAGCGAGGACCCCGGACTCGGCGCGAACTTCGATCGATCTGGATCCGATGTCTTCGGGCTCTGCGCTCGTAACTTCTTGACGCAAAGAGACTTCGATGGTCCTCTCTGGCCACAGATCGCGGATCCGGTCGGCCCATTCGATCACGAGGACGGCGCCCAGTTCCTCGGCGTAGTCGAGTCCGCCATCGAGAAGGAAGGACTCGGCCTTGGCGCCGAGGTAGGCATCGATGTGGAGCATCGGAACCGGGCCGTCGTGTTCGATGGCAACCAGGTAGGTCGGGGACGCGACGGCGTCGGGATCCTCGAGTCCGAGCCCGCGAGCCAGTCCGCGGGTCATCGAGGTCTTTCCCGCACCGAGGTCCCCGACCAGGGCGACCCCCTGACCAGCCGCCAGCATCGCACCCAAGGCTGCTCCCAGGCCCTCGGTCGCCTCGACGGATCGCGTGAGGAATCGGAGCGCGCCGGTCGAAGAGTCGGTCAACGCGCGCTTCCTCCGTGCTGGTATCCGCGAATTCTCAACCGCTCTCGAGGGGCGTCCCCCTGCCGAAGGAGGATCCCGTCGTCCTCCGTGAGCACGCCGAGGCGGTAGGCACCGAGGTTGGCCAGGTCGGCCCCGGGCGAGGCTGCGATCAGCAGCTCGTGGTCTTCGCCGTCTTCAAGTGCGTGTTCGAGGGCTGAGCGCCCGGACCCCTCGGCCGCGTCGGACGCGTCGACGTGAATCGGAATCGAGTCGGCATCGATCTCTGCGCCCGGGACGCCGGAGGCACGGCACAGCGTCCACAGATCGAGCGCGAGACCGTCGGAGACGTCGAGGACGGCGCGCACGTACCGGTGCTCGCTCAGTTCGAGTCCGAGTGCCATCCGGGGATCGATCCGCAGGTGTCGCGGGAGACCCCCGCCCCGGCGCAGCCCCGACCCACCGACCGGGCCACTGATCCAGATCTCATCTCCGACTGAGGCTCCGGTCCGAGTCAGTACTCGCCCAGCGACGCGGCCGATCGCGGTAACGGTGACGGTCAGTGGCCCAGAGGTCGAACCAGTGTCGCCGCCGAGGACGATCGAGTTGGACGCCACCGCTGCGTCACGGAGGCCTCGAAACAGCTCGTCGCGTGCGGACTCGGTGGTCCCCTCGGGAAGCAGCACCGAAATCAGCAGGCCTTCCGGCCGCGCTCCCATCGCCGCGAGATCGGACAGGTTGCGTGCGACGGCTTTCTGACCGACGGCGTGCAGCGGGTCGGTCGCCAGGAAGTGGCGGTCAGCAACCACGGGGTCGCAGCACAGCACCAGGTCGGAGTCCCCGCGCCTCAGAATCGCTCCGTCGTCCCCCAGGCCCAACACGGCGCGATCATCAGTCGGGAAGAAGGTCTCGAGGGACTCGGTGAAAGCACGCTCCGGAAGAGTCTCGGGGAGGTCGCGGTCCTCATCCATCGCGGTCGTTCGGGTCGCCCGACGGTGGCTCGGTCGCCCCCTCGCTCGGTACTTCGGCCTGATCCGGTGCGAACGCTGAAACCAGCGCGCCGATCACGAGTTCCGAATCGATCGGGCTCGCTTGCGCCCCCGACGCGATGCCATCGGCCTCCTCGTGGAGGATCCACATCGAGTCGGCTTCGACCCGTTCGACCCTGGTGAGGACTCGCTGGCCACCCAACTCGATCATCAGGATCTGACCGGGCTCGGGGTCCCCACTCCAACGATCGACGATGCAAGTCGTCCCCGCGGGGTACTCGTCGACCGTCGTGACGAGCACGGTCACCGCGGCGTAGCGGGCAAAGAAAACGATCGCTCCGACGATGGCGAGCCCGAGCCCGATCCACGGGAGGCGACGCGTCAACTTGCGGGGATCCATGCGGACAGAGTCGGCCGCAATGCGCTTCGGATCCAGAGCCGGAACGAATTCCTGTCCGAGCGGTGCGTGGTCAGCGCATCGCGCGCACGGCCTTCTCGGCGTCCAGAAACTCCCGCACAGAGGCGGTCGCCGACGCCGGATCGCGGAACGGTGAGATCGCGGCCAAACCCTGAGCCCCGACCGCGTGCTCCCAGTCACGAGCCTCGACGCCTCCGAGCCAGAACACTGGCAGGCTCACTTCTGCGGTCCATTCCCGCGCCCGGCGATATCCGAGCGCGGTGACGTCGTCGTGCGAACGCGTCGGACAGATCGGCGACAACGTTGCGTAGTCCGCGCCGGCGGCCAGCGCCGCCTCGAGTTCTGCACGGCTGTGCGTCGAGGAGCCGACGAGTCGATGCTCTCCGACGACTCGCCGGGCATCCCGAATCGAAAGCGACCTGAACCCCAGGTGGACGCCGTGCGCGTAGCCGGCGGCGACGACGTCGACCCGGTCGTTCACCAGCAGGACGCCGTCGACCTCCTCGAGCGCTGGGCGAAACACCTCGCAGAGCTCGAGGATCTCTCGGACCGGGCGTCCGTGCCGTCGCACCTGGATTGCTCGCGCGCCGCCCCCAATCGCAGCGAGACCCGCACGACGAACGACGTCGGGTTCCAGGCGTCCGTCGGTCACGACCATCAGGCTCGGCAGCGCTGGTTTCATCGAACGCTCAGCCTCCTCCCTGCGCAGCACGGCTCCGCTTGGCCGTGGACTTCTTGCGAGTCCCCGTCTTCTTCGAGCCAGCAGTCTTCGAACCGGTCTTCTTGGTGCCAGCCTTCTTGGAGATCGACCTTCTGGTGACCTTCGACTTGGTCTTCCCACCGCTCGCGCCGAGTCGCGCGCCGAGGAACGATCCGGTTTGACTCGCTTTGGACGTCACCATCTCCTCCGGGCTGCCTTCGAAGATCAGTTGACCACCGTCTGGCCCAGCTTCCGGACCGAGTTCGAGCACCCAGTCCGCGATCTTGATGACGTCGAGGTGGTGTTCGACCACCAGAACACTGTCGCCCCGGTCCACGAGGCGCTGAAGCACTTCGCACAGTTTGCGAACGTCTTCCATGTGCAGCCCGGTGGTGGGCTCATCGAGCACGTAGACCGTGTGACCGCGCGGCTTCTTCTGCAGCTGACCAACCAGCTTCAGCCGCTGCGCTTCACCACCGCTCAGCGTGGTTGCCGATTGACCGAGGCGGAGGTAACCGAGTCCGACATCGCAGAGAAGTTGCAGGGTCTTGCGGATCCGCGGATGGTCGCGGAAGAACCCCAGGGCCTGCTCGACCTCCATGTCGAGCACGTCGGCGATCGAGCGACCGTGGAGTTCCACGGCCAGGGTCTCCTCGTTGAACCGACGACCTCGGCACCGTTCGCAAGTCACCCAGACATCGGCCAGGAAGTGCATCTCGACCCGGATCTGCCCCTTGCCCTCACACTCGTCGCAGCGCCCCGCCGCGACGTTGAATGAGAACCGCCCCGGCTCGAACCCCTTCACGCGCGACTGCGGCAGCTTGGAGAACAGTGTTCGGATCTCCGTGAAGACGCCGGTGTAGGTCGCCGGGTTGCTCGACGGTGTCGTTCCGATCGGCGATTGGTCAACCACCACGACCGAGGGGATGTCCTTGCCGATCGCGGAGTACTCGAACCCTTCGGGGAGCTCTTCATCATCGATGGAACCGACTTCGACTTCGCCTTCCGTCAGCCGCGGAATCAAGGTGTCGAGAACGAGTGTCGACTTGCCGGATCCCGAGACCCCGGTGATGGCGCAGAGGACCCCCAGTGGGAATTCGACGTCGAGATTCTGCAGGTTGTGCGTCGAGGCTCCCGTGAGTCTGAGGTGCCCACGAGGCGTCCGGCGTGCCGGCGGAATCGGGATCTCGAGATCTCCTCGGAGGAAGCGGCCGGTCGGCCCGTCGGTCTCGGAGACATGCTCGGGAGTGCCACTGGCCACCACCTGGCCGCCGTGGTGGCCCGCCCCGGGCCCCATATCGACCACGTGATCCGCTTGACGGATCACGTCTTCGTCGTGTTCGACGGCGACCACCGTGTTGCCGAGATCGCGGAGTTCGCGGAGCGTGCCGAGCAGTCGCTCGGTGTCTCTCGGATGAAGCCCGATCGTCGGTTCATCCAACACGTAGAGCACCCCGACGAGACGGTTGCCGAGTTGGGTTGCGAGTCGGATCCGCTGCGCCTCCCCGCCGCTGAGAGTCGCCGCCGATCGATTGAGGCTCAGGTATCCGAGACCGACCTCGGCGAGGAAGCGCAGTCGGTTGCTCACCTCGCGCAACACGTCGTCGGCGATCTCTCGCTCGCGCTTGGTCAGTTTGAACGAGGTGACCGTCTGAAGCGCTTCGTCGACTCTCAGAGTGGAAAACTCGGGGAGCGATCGCCCGCCGACGAACACATGTCGTTGCGCGCGTCCCAGGCGTTGTCCCTGGCACTCAGGACAGACGTCTTCGCGCATCACCGGCCGGAGCGTGTCGACCGACGAAGAGGCTTCGTGACCGTGGAACCAGCGCTCGATCTGGCCGCAGAGGCCGCGCCAGCGAACATCCATCGCCATCGTGCGACTGCCGGTGGCGCGGCGCTTGGTGAACTTCACCGGGAAGCGCGCGTCCCCGGCCCCGTACAGGAGGACCTGCCTTGCGCCCTCGTCGAGGTCGTTCCAGGGCGTCGCCAAGCTGAAGCCGTAGTGCTTGGCGACTTCCTCGCCGAGCTTGGCCCAGTAGCCGGTCGGTTTGGTGAGAAACGTGAACGCCGCTCCCTTGTGCTTCACGCCGCCCTTGAAGACCGGCTTGTCCGGGTGATTCACCAGGAGCTCCGGCACGCACTGCGCAATCCGTCCAAGCCCTGCGCAGGTCTCACAGGCTCCGCTGTGGTGGTTGAACGAGAACCAGCGAGGGTGCGGATCGGCCGGTGTCGAGTGGCCACAGTCCGGGCACGAGCCATCGGTGGAGTATCGGAGTTCCTTCGGATCTCCGGATCTCGGTGCAGTCCGGAAGACGACAAATCCACCGGACTCGTCCGCGGCCGCTGCGATCCCTTCGGTGATTCGCTTCTTGTCGTCGAACTTCAGGCGATCGATGACGAGCTGGACGTCGTTGCAGTCGTCGGGGAACGGCTCTTCGAGTCTCTGCTCCTCGCCGTCGACCAAGGCGCGGACGAAACCTTGCTCACGCCATCTGGCCTGCGCCTCCTCGAGTTCCTCACGCGTGTCGGAAACCGGCTCACGCCAAGGAGCGCAGAGGTAGCCGCGCTCCCCCTCGAGCTCCTTGCTCACCCGGTTCGCGATCCGGGTCGGCGACAGCAGCTCGAGCTCCTGGCCGTGAGTCGGACAGTGCGACCGACCGACGCGGGCGTACAGCAGTCGGAGGTAGTCTTGGATTTCGGTCGAGGTCGCGACGGTCGACCGCGGAGAACGAGACGCTGCCTTCTGATCGATGGCGATCGCTGGGCCGATGCCCTCGAGCTTGTCCACCGGTGCGCGGTCGAGTCGACCGAGGAACCGTCGCGCGTAGGTCGAAAGGCTCTCGACGAAGCGTCTCTGCCCTTCGCTGAACAGGGTGTCGAAGGCCAGCGAAGTCTTCCCCGATCCAGAAGGCCCGGTGATGACCGTGAACGCGTCCAAGGGGATCTGGACGTCGACGCTCTTCAGGTTGTTCTGCCGAGCGCCTTGTACCTCGAGATGGGTTGGCGTCGGGAGCCGCCGTCCCCGCACTGGTTTGCTGGTGGTGTGCTTGGACTTGGCTCGTAGCAATCGACCGAGCGCACGGCCGGTTTCGGAACCCTTGACCTTCGCCAACTCCTCTGGGGTGCCCTCGGCGACGATCGTTCCACCGTTCGGCCCGCCGCCGGGACCGAGGTCGATGCACCAGTCGGCGCACTGGACGACGTCGAGGTCGTGCTCGATGACGAGAACGGAGTTCCCGGAGTCGACCAGGGCTTGCAGACACTCGAGCAGCTTGCGGATGTCATCGAAGTGCAGTCCGGTGGTCGGCTCGTCGAGCACGTAGAGCGTGCGACCGGTCGCCGGACGCTGCAGCTCCGACGCGAGCTTGACCCGTTGCGCTTCTCCGCCGGACAACGTCGTCGACGGCTGCCCGAGCTGCAGGTACCCGAGCCCGACCTGTTGGAGCATCTCGAGCGGGCGTCGGATCTTCGGCAGGTCCGTGAAGAGCTGAAGCGCCTCGTCGATCGAGCACTTCAACAAGTCGGCGACCGAGTAGTCCTTGAACTTGATGTCGAGGGTGTCGGGGTCGAACCGCGAACCGTCGCACTCCTCGCAGACGATCTCCACCGGTGCGAGGAACTGCATCTCCAAGGTCTTGACCCCGGCACCCTCGCAAACCGCGCAGCGGCCGCCCTCGACGTTGAAGGAGAACCGTGACTTCGTGTAGCCGCGGACCCGCGACTCCGGCAGTTCAGCGAACAGGTTACGGACCTGATCCCACAGCTTCGTGTAGGTCGCCGGATTACTCCTCGGCGTGCGTCCGATCGGGCTCTGGTCGATCTCGATGATCTTGTCGAGATGGTCGAGACCGTCGATCCGCTTGTGTTGTCCGGGGACGTCGTGAGCTTTGTGGAAGTGCCGGCGAAGGGCCTTCTTCAGGATGTGATTGACGAGCGTCGACTTGCCCGAGCCGGACACACCCGTGACCGCGACGAAGACCCCGAGCGGGATCCGCACATCCAGGTTCTTCAGGTTGTGATGCGCTGCGCCACGGACCCAAAGCGCCGACTCGGAGCCCCGGCGCGACGCGGGGATCGGAACGACTTCTTCTCCGCGGAGGAAACGAGCGGTCAGAGAATCGCTCTTGGCTACCTCCTCGGGAGGGCCCGAGCTGACGATCTCGCCACCTTCGACTCCTGCCCCCGGACCGACATCCACCAGCCAGTCCGAGGAACGCATCGTCTGTTCGTCGTGTTCGACGACGAGGACGCTGTTGCCCCGATCCCGCAAGGCCTGAAGCGTTCCGATCAAGCGCTCTTGATCGCGGGCGTGAAGGCCGATGCTCGGCTCGTCGAGGACGTACAGAACGCCTCGGAGGCCGGCTCCAACTTGGGCCGCGAGTCGAATCCGTTGAGACTCACCGCCGCTCAGCGTGTTGGCGCGTCGGTCGAGTGTCAGGTAGTCGAGACCGACCTCCGACAGGAATCGGAGTCGGAACTCGATCTCTGGCAGGATCTCGCGCGCGACGATCCCCCGTGAGCCGCCCAGTTTCAGTCTTGCGAACGCTTCTCGTAGGACGCCGATCGGCTGCGCGAGGGTCTCGGGTAACGAACGACCCTCGAAGCGGACTGAGCGCGCGACCTCGTTGAGGCGGGCTCCGCCGCACTCGTCGCAGTCGCGGGCACGCCGGAAGCGATCGAGGTGTCTCGCCGTCGATCCTCGATACACGTTCTCCAGGTGAGGAACGACACCCGGCCAGGCCCCCATGACCTTGCCCTGCGACCGACTGTTGCGGCCGCTCTTCTGCCATCGGAACTGGAAGCGCTTCTGACCGGACCCGTAGAGAACGACCTGCTGCTGCTTCTTGGTCAGCTCCCTCCACGGCGTGTCCAGGTCGAACTCGAACGACTCTGCGACCTCCTCGAGATGGTCGAGTCCCAGGCGCCCGTACATCAGTCGCCCGGCGTTGTTGAATCCGAACAGTGCACCGTCGCGCACAGTGCTCTCCGGATCCGCCACGAGAAGATCCGGATCGAACGTGTGGACGAGTCCGAGTCCGTCACAGGTCGGGCAACCACCCACCGGTGAGTTGAACGAGAAGAGACGCGGTTCAATCTCAGGCAAGGCGCCGTGGCCGTTCGGGCAAGCGCGTGACGTCGAGAACACGGAGTCCTCGTCGTTGTCCTGGTCGTGAACCGTGATCGTACCATCACCGAGCTGGACGGCTTGCTCGACGGCTTCGGCGAGACGCGACTTCTCCTCGGGCTTCAGCCGTAGGCGATCACAGACGAGCTCGATCGTGTGGTACTTGTAGCGCTCGAGCGCGATGTCCTCGTCGAGCCGACGGACCTCGCCATCGATACGGGCACGAACGAATCCTCGTGCCCGCCATTCCTCCAGCTCCTTCCGGTACTCGCCCTTGCGTTCCTTGACGACTGGTGCGAGCACGAGGATCCGCCGGTCGCCGAGATCGTCGAGGATCGCTTCCAGGATCCGCTCGATCGACCAACTCTCGATCGCGGCGTCACAGACCGGGCAGCGCGGATCGCCGATGCGCGCATACAGCAGGCGGAGGAAGTCCGCGATCTCGGTCAGGGTTCCGACGGTCGAACGCGGACTGTGGCCGACCGACTTTTGGTCAATCGAGACCGTAGGGGAAAGCCCGTCCACGACGTCGACCTTCGGCTTCTCCATCCGGCCGAGGAACTGGCGTGCGTAGCTCGACAGGCTCTCGAGGAATCGTCTCTGCCCTTCCTGGTAGATCGTGTGATGCGCCAGGCTCGACTTTCCGGATCCGGAGACGCCGGTGAACGTCACCAGCGAATCGCGTGGGAAATCGAGATCGACGTTCCGCAGGTTGTGCTCTCGCGCGCCGCGGACCGTGACATGGGTGTGTTGGGAGGACATCGAGGACCCCACATGCCCGCCCGGCACATGGGCCGAGCAGTGTAACCAAGGACCTGCTGGGCCCAGCGATTCTGGGTGGCCTTCCCGCACCGGGCACCGGACTGGTCCCGAAGCGCGGCTCAGGCCTCGTCCGGCTCAAGCGAAAGAGGCCCCGGAGCCGATCCCAAGGGCAGGAGACGGAGAAGCATGAAGGGCATTGTGTTCACCGAGTTCCTCGAGCTCGTCGAGGACAAGTTCGGGCTGGAGATCTGCGACCGGATGCTGACGGACGTCAGCCCGCAGAGCGGCGGCAGCTACACCTCGGTCGGGAGTTACGACCACAAGGAACTCGTTTCGCTCGTCGCGAGGCTCTCGACCCTGTCGAACGTGCCCGTGCCGGATCTGATTCGAACGTTCGGAGAGCATCTCTTCGGATCGTTCGTCAAGCTCTACCCGGCGTTCTTCGAAGGCGTGACCGATGGGATCACTTTCCTCTGCCAGGTCGAAGATCACATTCACGTCGAGGTTCGGAAGCTCTACCCGGACGCTGAACTACCCCGCTTCGACTACGAGAAGCGCGGCGACACGACGCGGATCACCTACCGCTCTTCGCGGCACCTGGGCGACCTCGCCGAAGGTCTGATCCTTGCATGCCTGGATCACTTCGGCACCGAGTGCGAGATCGAACGGCGTGATGGCGAGGGAGAGGGCGAGGAAGCGCGGATCCACTTCGATCTGACGCCGGTCCTGAATCGGACCTGAGATGGACTCCTCGCCGTCCGACATGCACGAACGGCGCGCGCTGCGAGAGCGTGCGGCCCGAAAAGCGGCGGAGGCCCTTCTCGAGCAGAAGAGTCTCGAGTTGTTCCAGGCGAACAAGGAGCTTCGCAACGCTCGCGATGACCTCGAGATCCGGGTCGCCGAACGCACCCGCGAACTTCGCGCGCTGAATGGCGAACTCGAATCCGCGCGCGATCACGCGGAGGAGGCTGCCCGTGCAAAGACGGACTTCCTGGCCAACATGAGCCACGAGATCCGCACGCCGATGACCGCCATCCTCGGCTACGCGCAGATTCTGGCGGAGGACCCGCTCGATCCGCGCAAACAGGCTTCGTTGGTGGACGTGATCCGGCGGAACGGCGAACACTTGCTGGCGCTCCTCAACGACATCCTGGACTTCTCCAAGATCGGAGCCGGACAGGTCGAGATCGAGCGCATCCCGGTCTCCATCGAGGCCGCGTTGAACGATGCCTGCGATCTCATGCGGTTGCGCGCGGAAGACTCGGGGCTCGGGGTGGAGATCGAGCGGGATCGCGGGTTGCCGGAATGGGTCTCGCTCGACCCGACTCGCCTGAGGCAGATTCTCACCAATCTGATCGGCAACGCGATCAAGTTCACCTCCGAAGGTTGCATCACTCTGCGCGTCTCCTGGTCCGCGGACTTGCTCACCATCGCGGTGGAAGACACTGGAGTCGGCATCCCACAGAGCCGACTCCAGGACATTTTCGGGTCCTTCCAGCAGGCGGACGCCTCGACGAGCCGACAGTTCGGCGGCACCGGTCTCGGGCTCGCGATCTCGCGGCGGCTGGCACAACTCCTGGGAGGCGACATCGATGTGCGGTCCGAGGTCGGTGTCGGATCGTGCTTCACGGTCACGGTGGAAGCGGAGGAGACCGAGCCCGAGGTCTCGCCGCAATCGACGAACGAGCGAGAAGCGACTCCTGCTGTCGATCCCAAGTCCGAGACCTTCCTCGAGGGCCTCAGAGTCTTGTTTGCGGACGACGGCCCCGACAACCGCGTCCTGATCGCGCACGTTCTCTCGCGCTCGGGTTGCGAAGTCGATCTGGTCGAGGACGGTCAGCAGGCTCTCGACACCGTCCTCTCGAATCCGAACGCGTATCATCTCGTCGTGCTCGACATGCAGATGCCGGTCATGGACGGGTTCGAGGCGGCTCAGGCCCTCCGGGACGCCGGCTATCAGAAACCGATTCTGGCGATGACCGCCCACGTCCTTCCGACAGATCGACGTCGGTGCCTGGATGCAGGCTGTGACGGCTACGTGTCGAAGCCGGTGGACTTCGTCGAGTTGCGAGCCAAGGTGCACGAACTCGGACGAGCTGGCGCGTCGAAGAGCTGACGCTGGCGCCTCAGGGAACGAGGATCGGGACCAGCACGACGTTCGCCGCACCTGCGTCGAACCCGACCTCCATCGTTCCGAGTGGCTGGATCTCGACTCCACTCGAAGACTCGTGGAATCGAAGCCCGGGCCGACGAACTCCGCTCCAGCGAAGGCGTCCGATTCGATACAGGCCGGGCGAGAGGTTCTCGAAACCGAGGTAGCCGTCGTCCGATGCGTCACAACGACCGATCGACCGTCCGTCTGCGCCTTGGAGCAGATACCGACCCGAGAGAGCGCACGACTCCGAGCCCGGGACCAGTTCGACCCGCAGCGTCCCGGTCCGGAAGTCCAATCGAAGCGCGTCGGGTTCCCCCTCGCCGATTTCGAGGAGGACCGGAGAGAGAACCGGGCCGCCTTCGGGTGGGCTGAGTCGCACGCGGTAGAGCCCGTCCGGAAGGGAGGCACAAAAGGCTCCGGCTTCGACGAAGGCTGTGATCGGCTGAGCTGGTCGGAGTCCGCCTTCGTGGCTGGGTTCGAACAGGAGCGTTCCGGCGCTGGCTCCGTCGATGCGACCGCGGATCGTTCGCAGGCCCGCGTTTCGGCGATCGAAGTCCCATTCGGCTGGTTCTGCGCTGCGCGGCAAGACCCCCAGGTCCATCGTCAACATGGACTCGCCGGGGATCAGGACTCGCGCCTGCACGGTGACTGCGGCCGACGCGAACGACGGAATCTCGAAGCGACCAGCCACGTCGACTGGAACTCGGAGGATCCGGCGGAGCGAGCTGTGCCCGGTCCCAGGAGCCCACACCACTTCGACCTGCGGACGGAGTGCCTCGAGGGTTGGGGAGAGTCGGAGACGTCCGAGTTTCAATCCCAGGGCTTCGTGATCGGTTGCGGACGCGGATCGTCCGGTGCCCGGCTCGGCCTGCCAGGTCGGCTCATCGTTCCGAACAGTCTCGGATTCGGCGTGGGCCCGAACCGAAGCGGCGCGGTGGTCGACCGAGTCGGTGTCCTGCGACGGAATCGCCAGGCTCGGTGGCAGCACCGGCGAGACGGCCAGGCTCAGCCAGGCGCCAAGCCCTGTCCCGAGGGACAGGGCGAGCACGGCGACGACGCGTGTGCGGCTCATCAACGACCCCTCCGACCACCAACCGTCATCGGGGCTTCGAGGCACGAGAGCTCGTAGTTCCAAGCGGTTCCGTTGTTCGGAGCTCGCACGCTGACGAACACGATCGGCTCCTCGTCGAGAGCGATGGTCACGGTTGCCCCGCCCGAGATCAGAGCCATCGTGTCGAAACGAACACCATTGGCTGTCCGAACGATGAACTGGTCGGGGATCGAGAACGCCTGATACTGGAAGTCCAGGTCCCCTTGCCCCCCGCCGACGAAGTGCGCGAAGGTGAAGGTGCCCTGACCACCGCTCTGTTGGGCGGTGTTGCAATCGCCGAAGTCGTCGCTGCTGCCGTCGACGCTACCCATCGTTCCACCACGTTCGCAGGAGCCAGAGACGATCGTCCCGGTGAGCATCGCGTCAATCGCGAGCCGATCACTCGGGTCTGAGCCGTTGCGATCTCCGGCCGCCACGAACGACCCATCCGAGCGGACCGTTCCCGAGATCGGGAAGAACGCTCCGTCCTGAGTGACCGCCTGCCCCATGCAGTCGACGGCGATCGCCGGCGGACCGGTCACGATCGGAGTCGGGATCGTCGGCAGGGTGGCGTCGGCCAAGCCGGATAGGACACCGCGCAGAACCAGGCTGTCCGTGAGCAGGCCACGAACCCGGGTATCTTCGAAGCGTCCGGCGAGATCGAGTTCGGCCCGGCAACGGTTCCAGAAGTCAATTCCGGAAGGGGCCGATGGATCCGCCGCGAACCAGGACAAGATGCTCACCAGTTCCATCGCGTCCTCGCTGGAGCTCGGCGAAGCGGTTCGATCGAACTCCGCCAACAGTTCGTTCGTCAGGCAGAAGCTGAGTGCGGAGACCGCACGCGAAGGCCACCGATCGTCCCCGACGTTGATCTGTTCGAGGGCGGCGGCCAGAAGGCCCGCGAAACGGAGTTGATAGGCTGCTGCGTCACTGGGAGCACCGAGCACCGGACTCGCCGCGCAGGCCGCGGCCAATCGGTCCACGAACGCGACCAAGGAGGGCTCGAGGTCGACACCGGCTTCCAACTCGCTCGCTGGATCGGTGATCAGGGCATAGCTGCCGGTGAGCATCGGGAACAACAGTTGTCCGTTCACCTGCCCCTGGAACACCGGTTCGCCCAGGATGCGGGCGCAGCGGTATCCCGAGGAGGTCCGCTGGACAGCGAATCCCTGCACGAAGTTGCCGCCCCCGTCGAAGCAGAGGAAGTCGAGTCGGTCGAGGCCGTCTTCTTCAATCTGAACGAAGGAGCCATCGGCCGGATCTTCGATTCGATCGACCAACCGGTCGTCGAGGCGCACACGGATACGGGTCCGTCGGCCGCTGCGATTGCCCCGAAGTTCGAGGCTGTCGGGCCGTGACGTCGCATCGGCCCAGACGAGCAGGTCGCGGCCGCCGCCGTCGACGAGGAGGGTCGGAGAGCCAGAGCCGGCCGCCATCGGGTCGGCCGTGACGGCGAGCGAGACTTCGGGTTGTCCGCCACCGCTGCTCTGAGAGCAGCCGGCGCCGAGCGCGGCGGTGAGGAGAAGAGCTGAGGTCGAGATGGTGTTCATCGGAGTTTGTTGAGGTCTTGAGCCGCCATCGAGCGGCTTCATCCCTCCTCCTTGCTGCCCCCGAACCGGCCCTTACCGACAATTCGTGGTCGATCTGCAACCTCCGACGCCGCCCGCCGGTAGTTCCTGGTGGCGAGAAGCCGCCATGATCACGCTCGTGCCAGCCCCCCGAGAACTCGACACCGGCCTAGCGGCAGCGCAGCCGGCCCTACGCGCCTACTGCGCGCGGATCGGGGTTCCGGCGCAGGATCGCGACGACGTGCTCCAGGAGGCGCTGGCGAGGGCCTGGAGGTCGCGCGAACGATTCCAACCGGAGCGGCCTCTGGAGCCATGGCTCTGCACGATCGCGCTGCGTGTGTGGATCGATCTGCGCGCTCGCCGGGCAAGGGAGGTTCGCTCCGCCGAGGCTCCGGAACTCGCCGAGGCCTTCGACCCGCGCGCCGAGGCGCCGGAGACCCGGTTGGACCTCGAACGCAGTCTGTCGACTCTCCGGCCCCTCGAGCGAGACCTCTTGCTGCTGTTCCATCGTGACGGCTTCTCCCTGAGCGATCTCGCCGACCGTTTCGACCTACCTCTGAACACCGTGAAGTCCCATCTGCGCCGCGCCCGCCAACGACTGCAGGGACAAGGCTGGGAGGGTTGGCTGTGAACGAGTCCATCTGGCACCGCGTCCACGAACACCTCGACGAACGTGTCGATCCACTCGAGGATCCGCTCGTGCAAGAGGCGTGTGTCTCCGATCCTGAGTTCGCGAAGGAACTGGTGAGCTTGCTCGTCTCGATCGACCGGCTCGCCGGTGTTCCGGTGTCCTCGAGCGCGAGGCCTGAAGCAGCCACGAAGGTCTGGGCGCCGGTGCATCACCTTCGTTCGGCCTCGATCTCGGTGGCGGCCGTCGTGTTGCTCGGCCTCGCCTGGTTCGCCTTCGACACCTGGTCGGATGATCGGGATCGACCACGCCCGTCGAGTGGCCCCCACACAGCCGCGTTCACCATTCGACCCGCCCGCATCGATCACGCGCGGATCCGGTCCGAGACTTGGTCCGGTGGACGCGTTCGAGGCGGTGAGCGGGTGGTCGTGCCGCGGGAAGGCAGCGACGCGACCGAGTATTGGAGCCGGACTGCCTCGGCTCTTGAGACCCGAACCGAATCGGAACCGCGGAGACTTCAGGTCTACGTGCGTTCGATGACCCGCAACGACCCCATTCGATGAACTCGATGCCACTTCGTCTCCTCCCTCTCGGCTTTCTGCTCTCGACTTGCAGTTTGCTCACTGCCCAGAAGCCCGTCGCCACGGTCGAACATGACGGGCCGCTGAATCGGACGCTGGTCGTCTACGACGTTCGTGGAGTCGCTCCGTTGGCGGCCGGTCCGGAGCTCGTGCTCGCCCCGGCGAAAGACGAAACCGATCCTGACTTCGAGGGTTCTCCAGACGGTTCGCTGGACAGCCTCTGTCGTCTGGCGCGTGTGTTCGTACACCCGCGACTTCTCCAGGGTGAGTCGATTCGAGCGATCGCGAACTCCTACCTGGTCGTATTTGGTCGTCCGGCACAGCAGGCCTGGATTCGTCGGTTCCTCGACAGGCAGGCCGAGGAGCCGAAGCCGCAAATCGACATTCAATTCACGATCGGCTTTCTCCACCAGGGTGCGAATCTCGGGGAGGTGTTCTCCGAGGCTCCCGGCGGAATCGACGCGGGCACGCTCGCGAGTCAGTTTGCGCCGGGTAGCGATGCCTGCGTCTTCGAGGATGCGTTCGCCGACTACGTCCGCGGAGCGCTGATGTCCACGGAGCAGTTCGATCTATTGAACGCTCCGAGGATCCTCAGCTACCCCGCGACCGATGTCTCCCTGAGCGCGATCACCCAGACCTCAATCGTTCGGGACTACACCGAGTTGCGGATCGGTGGTGGCCTCGAAGAGGTCGTGATCGCGGATCCCCAAGTCGAGTTGATTCATGACGGCATCCAGCTGCGAGGTCGTGTCTGCCTCCTCCCTGAAGAGGACGGCCTTGGTGTCGACTTCCTTCTCGACTACTCCGAACTCCAACGACCGATTCCAGTCGTCGAGACCGCTCTGTCGAACGGTCAGATCGTGAAGATCCAAGACCCCGAACTCCGCCGGTTCGAGCTGGAGGCACGAGCCCGACTGCAGGACGGCGAGGTTCTGCAGATCGTCGGGCCACTCACCGATGGGCGTCTGCCGATCCTGTGGTTGGCTGCCCGCCAGTTGAAGCTTCCCGGCGAGGGGCGCTGATCAGGCGGCAGGGAGCGCGAGCGTTCGTGCGATCCGCAGGACGGCGACGAAGAGCGCGAGCGCGCCGATCGGCACCAGAACGATTCCGAGTCCCGGATCGGCTCCATGGGGCCACAGTCCCCCGAGCAAGAAGCCTCCCGGGACGAGCACCACGGCCGCGCGGATCAAGACGCCCGAGAGCTGCAATCGTGTGCGGGTCGATGCCTCGACGGTGTTCAGAGTTGCGCCGAAGCCCAGCATCAGGAGCGAGAGCCCGGTTCCGTGTGCGTGCGCGAGGCGGCCCATCAGATGGCGGACCTCGTAGTCCGGATGCAGGTACCACTGCACCTTGAACCCGTGGAGGATCTCGAGCACGACTCCGAGGCTCAGAAACACCAGGATCCCCCACCAGCCGAACTGAAGGGCTGCGGCGGCGCTCGGCGCCCCGGCCTCGATGCTCGGGTTGTTCTCGGTTTCACTCACCGAGATAGACCTTCCTCCGGTCGCGTCGCGCGAGCAAGGCTCGGATCCGACGGCGATCGAAGCGTCCCGACGAATCGACCAGGAACTCCGTTCGGCCGCGCAGCGGCGTCGGGTCGAGCGCCACCTCGAGGGCGCGGATCGTCTCTCCGCGTTCGAAGGCCGGGCCCGTGTAGGAGAAGCCTCGGTCCTGATCGGCGCCGATCTGGCCCGCCGAGCGCCAGGCCAGTGCGCGGACGGCCGCGTAGTCGTCACGCAGCAGCTCGACGATCACGGCGGGAAAGAACCGTTCCTCGGACGCCTGTCTGGAGGGCTCCCATCCGAGGTGCCATGCCGCGAGGGCGCGCACGCCCGCATCTCCCATCAAAGACCAACGCCAGACCGAGGCGAGCTCTCTCTGCTCGACATCCAGAACCGGCTTCGGTGCGTCGTACCAGTCCTCGAGATGTCCGGCGGTCCATTCGAGGGATTGGTCGAGGTGACACAGGTTGCAAGCGTTCGGTCGTCCGGCGTCGAGCTCGGTCTGGACGCTCGGCGACTCGATCGTATGGGAGCGAATCGCCTTGAGCAGACCGTAGGTCGTGTGTGCCATGTGACAGTTCACACACGAGGCACCGGATGACCCCGGCTGATGGTGCGTGTGCTGCGTCCGGATCGCCGCCTCGCGAAACTCGGCATGGCACTGCAGGCAGCTCTGGTCGTCGTCGGCATGTCGGAGCTGATCGTCTCGCCAGTCGTCGATCGGGAGTGCCGGCTCGCCCGTGGTCTGGTCCCGGTTGTGCATCGAGTGGCACGAGGCGCAAGCCATCCGCGGTCGATCTGTGTCGTGGTCGTAGCACGGAGAATCGATCAGGCCGTTGAACTCCCGTCCGCTGACCCGGACCACACCGTCGGACCAGAATGTCGTCGGGAACAAGATGCTCTGGCGTCGCAGCACGCCGGTCGTCGCGTCATCACCGCGGCGGGGCTGAACGATGATGCGCGTCGCACGAAGATCGTCCCCGGGACGATACGCGTGGCCCTCGGTCCGCCACTGGTCCATTCGATCGGATCGGGTCGCGTGCACGCTATGACACTGACCGCAGACTTCGGAAGAGCGCTCCGCCGTGAGGTCGTCGGGGTTCACGATCCGATCCTCTGCGGCCGGATCGCTGGCAGACAGGTAGCGAGCTGCCCGAGCGAGCGGATTGCTCAAGGACTCGACGTGTCCTCGCCCGGGGCCGTGACACGCTTCGCACTGGATCCCGAACTGCACCGCTCGTGTCTGCGCCGAACCGCCGGCGGATCGGTCGGGTAGACGAGGCTCGACCCTGGTCGCGTGACAACCGTGACAGGTCTGATTCCACTGTCCGTGAACGATTCCGAACCCCTCGCCAGGAGGTAGCAGGAAGGCGTCTTCGACCGGGATCCACTCTTCGGTTTCGAGTCGATAGCAGAATGGCAACAGGCCGAGCTCACGACCGGATCCGGTCGGGTACCAAAAAGCTTGGAGATGGTGCGAGCCCGTGGTCTGGACCACCTCGACTTCCTCGGGGCGAGCTCCGGCTCGCTGGATGGTGGCGAGGTATCGGTCGCCGTCGCGCAGCACACGCATCGCCACACCCTCGGCCTGAAGTAGCCGTCCATCGAACGGCGCTTCGACCGAACCATCGTTCGCGTGCTGCGTCATCGTCGGGTGGAACGACGAGGAGAAACTTGCGTGTTCGCCGGGGTGGCAGACGAGGCAGGTCCGCGAACCGACGTAGCCTGCCTCGTGCTCGATCGGGCCGAAGCCCAACGAGGCTTCTTCCAGCGGTGCGTCGTCGCGGGGGGAACGCACGAGGTCTTCGCGCGTGAAGCTGGCGACCAGGATGGCCAGGCCACTCAGTCCGACGAGAGCGACTCCGATGAGCTTCTCACCGGCACGCCAGGTCAGCAGTGCAACCATCGCGAGCAGGCACAGGAGAAGCAGGAACTCGATCATCGTTCGGGCCAATCACTGTCGCCCAGGCGACCGGCCGCCTCAACCCGGAGCGTCGGGAACACCGCCGACCAGCGAGTGGAGTTCCTCGTGGATCGGTCCGTTCGTCGCCAGAATGTTCCGTCCGTGGAGCCAGTCCTCACCGAGATCGAGGTCGGTCACCCGTCCCCCAGCTTCCCGAACCACGAGTGTGCCGGCTGCGACGTCGTAGGGTTTGAGGCCCATTTCCCAGTAGCCGTCCCAGATCCCCTCGCCGACCCAGCACAGGTCCAGTTCGGCCGATCCGTAGCGACGGATATCTCGGCACGCGTGCAGTGCACGAGCCATGCGATCGACGTTGTCGTCGACCTCCGGGTGGTTGCGCTGATAGGAGAAACCGGTGGCGAGGAGCCCGTCGGACACTCGGCCGCAACGCGACACGGAGAGCCTTCGACCGTCGCGGAACGCCCCTCGACCACGTGCCGCGGTGTAGGTCGTCCCGATCGCCGGTGCGTGGACGCAGGCAACCAACGGCTGCTCGATTCCTTCCTGGTCGCGTTCGACCAGCGCAACCGCGACGCAGAAGTTCGGCAGCCCGTGAACGAAGTTCGTCGTGCCATCCAGCGGATCGACGACCCAGCAGAGCCGTGCATCGGAGGATCGCTGGTCGGCCTCGGTATGGATTCCCTCCTCGGCGAGCACGGCGTCCTCGGGCCGGGCCTTGATCAGCGTGCCGACGACGATGTCCTCGGCGGCCCGGTCCGCCTGCGTCACCAACTCGCGAGGAACGTTCTTCGACTCGGTGCGGAGCGCTCGCAGGTTCGCGCGGTGCGCCAGGAGCGAGGCCCCACCGGCTCGCGCTGCTTCGGCCGCCAGGGCAGCTAGAGCGTCGAGATCCTCGGTCACGAGGCCTCCCGCCGAATCGCCTGGACGATTCGTTCCTGGAAGCGACGCATCGTCGAGCTCCCGGCTCCCTCCATCAGGATCGAAAACGCGTAGCGCCCGTTCCCTGTCTCGACGAAGCCCGACAGCGCGGACACACCGCGAATGGTGCCGGTCTTTGCGCGGAGGCCGCGGTCTAGCCTTCCCTCGAACCGACGCTCCAAGGTGCTGTCCCGCATTCCCGGGTGAGGAAGAAGATCAAGCAGTTCGGAAGCGAAGTCCGTGGTCGAGGCACGGTGAAGGACCTCGCAGACGAGATCGGGAGTCAGCTGGTTGTCGCGCGACAGGCCGGAGCCATCGGCGAGGAACGCACTGCGCGGGACTTCGACCCCGAGATCGCGGAGGTGCTCTTCGACCGCTCGCGCCGCCCCGGAGTAGCTCCCGTCACCCAGCTCGGCCCCCAGTCGACGGAAGCACTGCTCGGCATCGAAGTTGTTTGATTCGCGCAAGATGCGCTCGAGGGTTGGGCGCGCCGAAGTCCGAACGCTTCGGAGTTCGGCGTCGAATCTCGGTGCGTTCGGATCGAGCCTTACTCCGTTGGACCGAAACGCGGTCTGAAGACTGGCCGAGAACAGGGCCTCCGGTTCTTCGACGTTTCCGCGGAGGTTCTTGGTGCCGGCGTTGCGGCCGATCGATCCGCTCAGTTCGAAGTGTCCGTCGCGCAGCCGCACGCCCGGCGCGCCACCTCCGAACTGGATGCTGCCGATCATCGGAGCTCCGGAGCTCGGTTGGAGAACCTGGACCGTCGCGTTGTACTGGCCACCACCCCGCCTGACTTGAACGGCGTAGCGGGAGCCGTCGAGAGACAGTGCACCTGACGGTGCGCAGTAGGAGCGGTCGAGTTGTCCCTCGGGCCACGAGGTGCCTCGGCGCGGCCCGGTGTAGCTCCCGAGATCGATCCGTACGCCGCGGATGCGGTTGTGCCTCTCTTTCAGAAGCTCGCGGGCAACCCGCTCGAACAGCGCGGAGGGGTCGTACTCCGTTCCGCTTCGCCAGTTCGGATCGGCCCCGGCGCGAACGATCAACTCGCCGTCCGCGACCTGGAACCCGGTCTCGAACTGGAAGTTGCGACCGAAGGCCTGCAGGAACGCGACTGCGGTGATCAGTTTCTGATTGCTGGCCGGGATGAAGGCTTCCTCGGCGCGGAACGCGTGAAGACGTCGCCCGTTGGCGTCGAACACCGCGACTCCGGTCCGTATCCCAGCTCGTTCGGCTTCGGAAACCACTGCGCCGACGCTCCGAGGCTCGTGGCCAGCCGACTCCGCGACACGCTGGGACAGGACCGGTGTCGCGAGGCTGACGAGCAGGGCCAGACTCAACGCCAGGAAACTCCCTGATCGCTTGGGCACCGGGCCATCCGGGGAGTCCGGGACACCTGCGGTTCCGGACCATAGGCCACGTTTCACACCGCGTCGGTCGAACCCGGATCGAGGCCCCGAAAGGCGCTCACCGGGCACGACGCCGCCACTCCCTGCGCCGACCGTCATGGCTGCAGTTTCGCTCGAACGAGCATCCATCTCAACGATCGAGTCACCCTCGCGGAGCGACTAGCGGGATCGGGACGGCTACGAGAAAATCTGGCGGCCGGAATCCCCGAAGAACAGCCGTCTGCGTCCGGTTGTCGTGGTTCGGACCACGCCAACCCACAAGATTTGGGTTGGCGAACGAGGACGGCCCCAATAGATAGTGGGTCGTTCCGAGCAGTTGCTCGGGAGGGGGTTCCGGCGGGCGCCGGAACGCGCGGTCTCAATGTTCGGTCTATTCGCAGCCCATCCGGGCCAGAGCTCGGATGCGTCGTCGCGTCGTCCCTGGTCGGATGCGCGATCCGCTCGGAGTTTCTCCGAGGTGGTTCCCGGCTACCCGTCAGGCAGCGACCTAGACAGCAGTGACCCGATTGGTCGCTGCCCGAGTGGCGGCGACCGGTTCGAGCGGTTGCGAGTCGAGCGAGCAGTCCGCGTGTGCAACCCCCGAGGTTTTCTCTCTCTCCCTCACCGGCGACCCATGACGGTCCGTGG
>JBCBZB010000082.1:0-21507 GCA_039815565.1 Planctomycetota bacterium | reverse complement strand
GATCCGAGTCGATCTCCGCCCGCCGGCGTCCCGACGGAGCCAACCCTTGTTGTGGCGGGCCTGCGGCCTCGACCAGGGCCGCCGACGAATCGTCGATGCGACTGCCGGACTCGGTCGCGACACCGCGCTCTTGCTGCAGGGCCTCGAGAGCCACCTCATCGACGCGTCGTCACCGCCTTCACTGACGATCTGCGAACGCGATCCACTGCTTCGAGCGATGCTGTTCAGCGAAGTGCTGCGCATCCGGACGAAGGTCGGACTGCGCCTCGTCGACGAGGCGCGATCGATCCTCGGCGAGGCGAATCGAGAAGACGAAGACCAACCGGAGGTCGTCTACCTGGATCCGATGTTCGAATCGCATCGAAGCTCGGCGCTCCCGAAGCAAGACCTGCAGATGCTGCGGTCGTGGTGCCATCCTCCGTCGATCGATGACACTGCGCAGCTGGTGAACCAAGCGCGCCGACTCGCCACCCACCGCGTCGTGGTCAAGCGCGGCGCGAAGGACCCTGAAGTCGTCTCCAGCCCGCTGCATGCCGTTCGAGGACGAAGCGTTCGCTTCGACATCTACGGACCGGCGCCGCGCTGACGGCGACTCGCCGAACGAACAGTCCTCCGAACCGTCGAGCGGATCAGAACCGGACCAGCACGGTGTGGAACGTCTCGCCTCGCAGCTGATCCTGCGGCGACCAGTTGGTGCGTTCGAGGAGCGCTTGCAGCTCATGGTCCTTCTGACCACCGACACAAAGGGCCCCACCCGGAGCCACTCGGGCCATCATCTCATCGAGTGATTGCTGGATCTGTTCGCCACTCAGGTTGGCGAGGACCAGATCGAAGGTCTCCGGCTCGAACTCACCAGCGCCACCTTCGCGAACGTCGGCCTGAGGGAGCAGAGAGGCGGTCGCCGACACTGCCATTGGATCGACGTCACAAGCTGCCAGACGATCGACTCCGCGCGCCTGAGCGTAGGCCGCCAGGATGCCGGAGCCCGAACCGACATCGAGCACGCTGCGGGGCGAGAGCCCGTCCCAGACCCGGTGGAGCAGCTGGAGAGTGACTCTCGTACTGTCCGCCTCGCCGGAGCCGAACGCGGAACCTCGAGGAACGACGAGTTCGATCCCCGACCGGTCGGACGGCGCTTCGACCCAAGGCGGACGGACCCAGAGATCGTCCGCGACCTCGATCACTCCATCTTCCTCGAGGCCAGTCCAGAGCCCGCCGTGATCGAGCGGGAGCTCCTCCACCCGGACCTGCCCCCCGAGCTCCGACAGATCCGGTACCGGGGCATCGCAGAGCACGTCACAGTGACGGACAGTCTCGGAGGGCTCCACGGTCATCGCTGCGCCCGACGAATCACCGAGCACGGCTGCACGCACACGGCGAATCAGGTGAAGTCGGCCGAGCGCTTCCTCGAGTTCCTCCTCCGTTCCGTCCATTCGGAACCGAACGGAGAGGATCGACGTGAGGATCTCCTCCGGCTCGACCATCCGGCCGATGCTCGCGTACCCCTCGGCCAGCCAGCCTTCGACCGGACCGATGATCTCGTAGCCGAGCTCGCGAAGCGTCTCGACGTTGCGCTGCGTGGCCGGGTGCAGCCACATCGAGTCGTTCATCGCCGGGCAGACGATCCGCCGTCCGAGACAGCAAACCGCCGCGAGCGACACCGGATCGTCACAGACGCCGGCTGCCAGCTTCGCGATCAAGTCCGCAGTCGCGGGGGCGATCACGAGGACGTCGGCATTCCGTGCATCGGTCACGTGTGGGACGCGCCCATCTGGATCGACCTGCGTCGACGAGCCGATGACGGCCTGACCAGTCAAACCCTCGAAGGTCCGCTCGCCGATGAATGCTCGCGACGAGCGACTCATCGCGACCCGGACCGAGTGGCCGTCCTGGACCAGCCGGCTGCAGAGTGCCGCGACTTTGAAGGCCGCGATTCCACCGCCGACTCCGAGAAGGATCTTCATCGCCGAGTCTCGTTCATTCGCCTTCTCCGGCCGCACTCGAGTCCTCGCGGACTTGGAGGCCGATCAGCCGTTTGACGGCCGTAATGGTCTCGTCGAGCTCGTCGTTCACGACGACCTCGTCGTAGAGCGACTTGGCCTCGAGTTCCTCTGCCGCGATCGCGAGACGACGTTCGATGTCCGCGGGGTCGTTCGTGCCACGACTCTCGAGTCGTTGGCGGAGCTCTTCGAGACTCGGCGGCACGACGAACACATAGAGCGCGTCGACCGCCTGCTGGCGCAGCGAGCGCGTGCCTTGGACCTCAATCTCGAGCAGAATCACTCGACCTTCGGCGACTGCCCGAAAGACTTCGTCCCGCGGGGTGCCGTAGCGGTTGCCGTTGTAGACCGCAGACTCGAGGAAGGCCGAAGCCTTCTCACGGCGAACGAACTCCTCGTCGCTGAGGAAGATGTAGTCGACGCCGTCGACCTCACCGGTCCTCGGCGCCCGCGTCGTCGCCGAGACCGAGAAGGACACCCGCGGATCCTCCTTCAGAGCACGACAGACCGAGGTCTTGCCCGCACCCGAGGGGCCCGAGATCACGACCAGCCGTCCGTGCACTCCGCGTCCTTCCATGGTGAATCCAGATTCGCGCTATTCGAGGTTGGCCGCTTGTTCCTTGAGACGATCGAGCCCGGTCTTCATCTCGACCACGCGTCGCGCGATGTCGGTGTCCGACGACTTGCTGCCGATCGTGTTCACCTCGCGCAGACATTCTTGCAGCAAGAACTCGAGCCGGCGACCGACAGCTCCGTCACTCTGCAAGACCCGCCGCAGCTCGGCTAGGTGCTCTCCCAGCCGCTGGAGCTCCTCCGCGGTGTCGGTCTTGTCGGCAAACAACGCGACCTCGCGCACAAGAACGTCGTCCTCGACCTGCTGGCCACGCTCCTCGAGGAAGCTCTCGATCCGCTGCAGCAGCCGCTCGCGGTGCTCCTCGATCATCTCGGGTCGGCGGGCATCGACCGCCTGCCGCTCGCTCTCGAGACCCGTCACGAAGTCGAGCATGTCCTTGCAGGTCGCCGAACCCTCGCGATCCCGATCCGCCGACAGCAGGTCGAAGGCCTGATCGACGATCGTTCGGATCGCTTCGGGCATCTTCGTGTCGCGCACCTCTTCGGCTGCGCCACCTCCGGCGCCACCGTCGGCCGCGCCACCCAGAACACCAGGAAACCGGACGACATCGGAGAACGACGGATCCGCAACACCGTGCTCGCGCGCGAGCGCGGCCAGCTGTGCCGCAACTTCGCCGAAGCGGTCCTGGTCGATCAGCTGATCGACCGACGGTTGCGCATCGGTCGCTTCCTGCCGACGCAGGGTGAGGTGAAAACTGCCGCGCACGAACCGCGCTCGCAGGACGCGTTCGACTTCACGGTCCCAGCCGTCCCACTCGCCAAACGTGCGAACCTTGGTCGTGAGCCCTCGACCATTCACGCTGCGGACGAGGACTTCGATCTGACCGAACTCGGTCTCACCGCGGGCGATGCCCGCTCCAGTCATGCTCGCGACAGCCATCGACGGGACGAATCAGACGAACCGATCTTCGGACGGTCCGACCCGACTCCCGATCGGGTCTCATGCGGACCGACGACCGGAAAGCCGGCGCGATCCGCAAAACCCGGTCACCAGGTGAGGTGCACCATCAACGCCGACACAGCGAAGACGACGGCGAGGAAGAACGTGACGCGTGCCGCGCCGGAGGCCTTCACACCGAAGGTCTCCGCACCGACACCGCCGAAAGCCTCAGCCAATCCACCACCGCCACTGTCCTGCATCAGAATGATGCCGGACAACGCGATCGCGGAGACGAAGAACAGCAGCCAGAACAGCAGGTTGACGTAATCCATGGTCGGGTCGGCCCCGGAATCCCCCGGGGTCGCTCGATCGGGCCCCGCAGGATAGCGCGGTGTCCGCTCCCGCGCCTGGGTTTCCCTCAATCCGCCCAGATTCGGGGCAAGCAGCTCTCGGGGGCCCTCCGAAACCCGGAGAATCCGGGTTCCGAAGCCCGGTCCACGGGGATCAGTAGCCGATCCGCTCGGCCTGCTCCTGGGTCGCCGCCCGCAGTTCCTCCGCCGCCTGACAACTCAGGAGCCGGTTCTCGACACACCAGTCCAGGAGCTCCCGAAGGCAACGGAGCTTCCTCTCCCACTGCTCGGTGGCGAGTGGACGACTGACGCGGAAGTCAGTGTCCAGTACGACGAATCCCCGGACCCCACCGACGAAGCTCGCCCCCAGAACGTCGAGCAGGTAGCGCTGCACCGAGCTGAAGCCAGCGGCAGCCGCGTCTCTCTCGTAGTCCTCCCGCGTGCGAAGGACACCAGCATCGGCGAGCAATTCCATCTCGCGCGATCGTGACTGGACGAGGCGCTCGTTCTGCTCGACCAGCCAGATTTCGTGAGCTTCGAGCTGGGCCTGAATCGAATCGTACGCACCACGAGGCACCGGCCGATCCTCCGGGTTCAGCGGCTCGCAACGCACGAGGTTTCGCGCCTGGAATAGATCCTGGCCATGACGGGCTCCGGGCGAGAGCAGGTTGACCAAGTTGATTCGCCGCCGCGGGAGCCGAATCCACCACGCGGGAGGCTCGGCCGAACGCTCACCACCCTCCGATTCCGCAGGAACTTCCGTTCGGGTGCGAGGCAACGACGAGGAACCGTCCGGCTCCGGAGCAACCAGCGGGGATCCGCCACGCCGGTCGATCACCTTCGCAGTCTCTGTCGACGCCTCGGCCTCCTCGCGATGTGGAGTCGAAGCGTGGGATGGATTCCACACCAGGAAGACCAACGCAGCGCCCAACACCACGATCGCGGCGGCGCTCGCCAACTTCAGTTGTTTCGATCGGACTCCGCTCGCCATCGACCTCGGCAGCCAGTCACTCCGTGGCCGCCCCCCGATCCAGGAGATGTCCAGTCTCCTCTCTTCTCCAACACGCGCAACTCTGCCGCCCCTCTCGAACAGGGGGCCAACCTCGGTCGGCGCCAGCTTCCGACCGTCCAATCCTGCCCCGGAGGGCAGTGTCCGGTGGCTGCTTCTCCGCCTAGGAGTCGAACTCGATGATCGGCAGGAAGAGGTCCGGCTTCAGAGACGCCCCTCCGACCAGGAGTCCGTCGACGTCCTCGACCGCCATCAGCTGGGCGGCGTTGTCCGGCTTGACGCTACCGCCGTAGAGCAGGCGAATCGTCTCGGCAGCATCTTCGCCGAGCTTGGTCTTGATCCACTTGCGGATCATCTCGTGAGCGGAGCTGACTTGCTCGATGGTGGCGACCTCGCCGGTCCCGATCGCCCAAACTGGCTCGTAGGCAATCGTCAGACGGTGCGCGTCGGTCGGATCGAAGTCCACGAGCGCGGACTCGAGCTGCTTCTTGAGCACACGGTCGGTCTTGTTGCCCTTCCGCTCGTCGAGCGACTCACCGATGCAGAGGATCGGCAGCAGCGACGTCGAGAGCGCGGCCCGGATCTTCTTCACCATCCAGTCGTCGGGCTCGCCGAAGATCGATCGACGCTCGGAGTGCCCGATCAGAACGCGATCGGCCCCGACTTCGCGGAGCATCGATCCGGAGAGCTCGCCGGTGTAGGCACCGTCCGGCTCGAAATACATGTTCTGCGCACCGACCCCGAGCGGAGAGCCCTGAGCCTGCGCGGAGACGTCCTGCAGGTAGACGGAGGGAGTGAAGATCGCCACTTCCCGATCGTTCCCGTCGCCGATTCGACCCTTGATCGTCTTGATCAGGTCGAGGGCGCGAGCCCGGTCGAGGTTCATCTTCCAGTTCCCGGCGATGTACGGCTTGCGACGCGTATTCATGCGAGGTCGTTGCAGCCGAGGAGTCGGCCGCGGCTTACCGGCAACCAGGGACGGGCGTCCCTGGGACCGCACGACGTAGCATCGGCGCCAACGCCCGAATGTCCGCCATCAACGCGGAAAAATCTTTGGGGCGCAAAGCCTGCGGCCCATCGGACAGCGCGTCTTCAGGTCGCGGGTGGACCTCGACCATCACACCATCAGCCCCCGCGACGACCGCCGCGCGCGCCATCGGTCGCACCAATTCGCGCCGGCCCGTGCCGTGACTCGGATCGACCACGACCGGCAGGTCCGTCATCGCGTGCAAGGCCGGAACGGCGGCGAGGTCGAGCAGATAACGGGTCTTCGGATCGAAGGATCGCAACCCCCGCTCGCAGAGGACGACCTGATCATTGCCTTCCTCACGGATGTAGTCCGCCGCGCCGAGGAACTCGTCGAGCGTCGCGGACGCAGCGCGCTTGAGTAGGACCGGCAGTCGACGCTTGCCGACTTCGCGCAGGAGCGCGGAGTTCTGCATGTTGCGCGAACCGATCTGAAACATCGACGCAACCTCTCCGACGAGATCGACGTCCCGTGGGTCGAGCACCTCGGTGACAACCGGCATCGAAAGCTCGGTTCCGACCTCGGCGAGCAGCTTCAGACCATCGGCTCCGAGCCCCTGGAACGACTCCGGCCGCGTGCGCGGCTTGAACGCCCCACCACGCAGCAACGAAGCTCCGACCTCGCGCACCGAGCGCGCCGTCTCACGAAGCTGATCGATCGACTCGACAGCGCAGGGCCCGGCGATCACGACGAGGTGGTCGGGACCGAAGGCCACGCCCTCGCCGACCTGGACCACGCGAACCCGTCGATGATCGGTGTCGTGCTCGGCCAGGCCATCGGCCAGCTCGGGATCGAGGTTGTGCGGTTCGCTGTGCAAGAAAACGCCGGATCTGGCTGGTCTCCGGCCGCGGGATCGCGGACGAAGCGCCGGAATCTAGGCCGCCTAGCCGGGGTGGTCAACGAACGCCATGGAAGCCGCCGTTGTTGCACCCAAATCGCCCGAGACGCCCATCCGGCCCCTGGGTTCACTCCGAACGACGAAGCCGCCGACACGACTGTAGATACCCCCGAGCGGCCGGGAACGGACGCCCGCCCCGATCCGGGAAGTCACGGAGACAAGGTACCGGGAGCCCACGAGGTGACCCCTTCCACGCAACCTCGCGAACTGGCCTCGTTCCGTGTTGGTCGTGGCGGCAACTCGCTGGCCAAAAGAAGCGAGAGCGGCTCTAGGGATCGGATGCCGTCGTTTCGGCGCCAGGGCACCGGAACACGCACAACCGTAGCTCTGCGCGCTGCTTACGGCCGTGGCGACGACGCACCAACACCGAGAGGGGCCAGTTTCGAAACCTCGAACTCGAGCAGGCTAGATTCGATTGGGGATGCGCCAGGCTCCGGCCGGGAAGAATGGCAGCCCCCTCGTCTCGAAATCAGGCTCATGAGCGCTCTCCCCCAATCCTCGGCCCTCGCGGCCACTCTGCTTTTCTTCTGCACCAACGTCGAAGCGCAGGTCCGCGAATACATTGCGAACGGCGACTTCGAGCTCGGCGCCGTCGGCTGGCGCTACGACGACAGCGGTCGGGTCCGCGGCCCCAGCGGCGAAACGATCGTCAACGACGGCACCGTGCCCATCGGACCTTCCGGCGTGACCTACGCGCCGCAGAGCGGCACCTACGACTTCACGCTGAGCACCCAGGGCAACGGCGTCCGGGAGATCTTCCAGACGTGGCCGATCCCAGGAATGATCTCGAACGCGACGCTTTCCTGGACCGACGAGATCCGCAACCTCGCCCCGGCGTTCCTGGATCCAGCCCAGGAGTTCCGCGTGATCCTCACGGATATCAACGGCGTGCAGGTCGGGCCGGAGATCTTCTCCACCAATCCGGGCGACGCGCTGGTCCAGCCGTCGACGAACCGCTCGTTCGACGTGACGACGGCCATCCGTGCCCTGACCGGGCGCGTCGGGTCGATCCGCTTCGTGTTGGAGGATCAACTCGGCCCGTTCCCGGTATCGATCGACAACGTGAGTCTGCTGATCGATTCACCGGCCTTGGTTCAGCGCTCGCGCGCCAACGGCGTGACGTTGGCCGGCGACCCCGGATGCAACCCCGCCCCGACGACGAACACATCGACTCTGTTCACCCCGGACGGCGCCGGTGGTTATCAGATGACTCCGAATGCCGGCGTCGCGTTCCCGCAGTTCACGACCGGCAATCCTCTCCTGTTCGGCGACGACTCGACCCAGGTGGTGCCGACAGGGTTCCCGTTCACGATGCCGGGCGGCAACGTCGTGAACCTGATCAAGATCGACTCCAATGGCCGTGTGTTCGAAGCCGGCCTGGTCGGCTCCGACCCTACGGAATCGGTCGCCGAACTCCTCGGTGACATCAGTTCGATCATCGCTCCGATGTGGGTCGATCTGGATCCCTCCGCAGGCGGACAGATCTGGCGAAGCACCGGCCTGGGAGGCGAGTTCGTTCTGACTTGGGACGACGTCCCGGAGTTCGGTTCCGATCGTGGCAACACGTTCCAACTGATCCTCGCTCCGGACGGCAGCATCACCTTCAACTACCTCGACATCGCGATCGACGACGGAATCGTCGGGGTCTCGGAAGGCCGAGGGGTGTCCAATCCGGGATCGGTGGACTTGAGCGCTGGCCCTCTCACCACAACAGGCTCAGCCGTCCTCTACCAGTCGTTTCAGGGCGACAACGACTTCAACGATCCGTATCCGCTGCCCAACCTGCTCAGCCTGAATACGCCGCGAACGAACCTCTCGTACCGTATTGCGATCGGGAACAACGCCGGTTCGGTGGCGGAGGTCTACGTGATCGGCTTTGCGAACCAACCGTCGGTCGCACTGTTGGGAACGACTTGCTGGTTGGCGTTCCGCCCGAACGGAGCTGCCCTCGGAACGTTCACGGGCGTGCCTGGCGACCCTTTCTCGATCCAGATCCCCGATCGACCGAGCTTGGTGGGCACGACCTTCGCCGCTCAGGGCGCGATCTTCGACCCGGCTGTGAACAACGCGCTTTCGATCCTGCTCACGAACCGGATCGAATTCATCATCGGTTCGTGAACATCACGTAGCCCCGGCCGCTGACAACGACCGACGTCGCGGGCAGACTGCCCCCGATGACAGGATTCGAACCACGACCGGAGGACCTCCGGAGCCTCCTCCACGACCTGGTGGATCGGATCGTCGACGCCCGCGCGGAACTGCCGGAAGCTCGGGTGTTCACCCCTCCGCGGAGCGCGGAGCTGCGCGCACTGATCGATCGCCCGACCCCGGACCAGGCGACCGACCTCCGCAGTCTGATCGACCGCTTCTTCGACGAGTGGCTGCCGCGCGGCACGCGAGTCGACCATCCCCGGTTCTTCGCGTTCATCCCCTGCCCGGGCAGCGCGCAGAGCTTGATCGGCGCGTTCCTGTCTGCCGCCTCGAACCTATTCAGCGGCTCGTTCCTCGGCGGGACCTTCCTGATCGAAGTCGAGCACCTCGTGCTTCGATGGCTCGCCGATGCGATGGGACTGCCCACTGACATGCGTCACGGCATCGTGACCACCGGCGGATCGATGGCGAACCTCGGTGGTCTGGCAGCCGCACGACAGCGAGCGGAGGACCAGGGCGCCGAACTACAGACCCAGCGCGTCTACACGAGTAGCGAAGCTCACTACTCGGTGCAGAAGGCTTCGCGGGTCCTCGGCTACCGCCGAGATCAGTGCCAGGTCCTACCGACCGACGGCCAACAGCGACTCGACGCCCGCGCTCTGGAGCGACGAATCGAACAGGACCTCGCCGAGGGTCACCGCCTGACGACCGTCGTCGTCACGGCGGGCACGACGTCCACGGGTGCTCTCGACCCAATCGATGCAGTCCGTGATCTGGCCGACCGGCACGGCCTCTGGATGCACGTCGACGCGGCCTACGGTGGCGCGCTCGCGATCCTGCCCGAAGAGGAGGCTCTGCGTTCGGCACTCGGCCGCGCGGACTCGATCACGATCGACGCGCACAAGTGGCTCTACGCGTCGATCGAGACCGCATGCCTGCTGACGCGACATGTCGACGATCTGGTGAGAGCCTTCGGTGGCGATGGCGCCTACCTGCAGGATGTGCCGCGCGACGAGACGAACTTCTTCGAGCGAGGTCCCGAGCTGACTCGCGGCGCTCGTTGCCTGAGGCTGTGGACGCTGTTCGAAGGAGTCGGCTTCGACGCATTGCGCAACGCGGTCCGACACGACTGCGCGATGGCCCATCGAGCGGCCGAGCGACTCACTGCGGATCCGCGATTCGAGCTGGCCACCGAGGTACGGATGTCGATGTTCAGCTTCCAGTTCCGCGACGGACAAAGAACCCGGCGGCTTCTCGAGCTCCTCCACCGCGACGGCGTCATCATGCTGTCTTCGACCGACATCGACGGTCGCTTCGCTCTACGCGTCTGCGTCGTCAATCAGCGCACGACCGAGTCCGAGATCGATCAGGCAATCGCACACGTGCTCGCGCTCGCGAACGAGATCGACGAAGGGTGACGCCGAGCGAAGGATCGACGCCGGACCGCATCGAGATTCTCGATCCTCGCGCTTGCGCACGCAGTCGGCGGCGCTCTACTAGCGGGCGTTCCGGGTTCCGGAAGTGAGGTGCGAATCCTCCGCGGGCCCGCCGCTGTGAGCGTGGACGACGTCCTCGATTCACCACCGACTGCGTACAGACGTACGCGGTCGGGAAGGTGAGGGCGAAGGTCGAAGCGCAAGCCAGAAGACGGCCCGGGACGCCCCGGGAGTGTGGCATCGGGCCGCACCCCCATGTTCGCCTTCCCCTCGAGGAACAGGGACCCATGGCCTCCATGATCCGCACGCGGAGCATCGCTCCGTCCGCACGCATTGAGCGTGCCCTCTCGTTCGTCCGCCGCTCGGCGACGATTCTCCCGACCTCATCGTCCAGCCTCGGCGCGCTGGCGATCGCTGGTCTTGCCGCAGCTGCCTCGGCCCAGATGCCGATCGATACCAGCGAGGGCATGAACGCGGAGATCGCGTTCTCAACCGCGGCCTCGTTCGACGTCGGAGGTGCCCAGCTCGGCCCAACCGACGACAGCTATTGGATCGCGATCCGCAACCGTCTGGAACTACACGACGGCCTGGGCAATGCGCAAATCGTCGTCAACCTGCCCCTCGGCGCGTCGACGAGTCTGATCCAGCGCGCCGGTTCGCCGGAACGCCTCTACTGGGGCGACTTCAGCACCGACACGATCGTGGTCGTCGATCCGACGAGCCAGACGCAGGTCGACACGCTGACGGCACCGGCCTTCGCCTTCTCGCTGGACGTGACTCCGGGTGGTGACATCCTCGTTGCCGCCGCGAACTCGAGCTTTACCGCGACCGAGATCCTCCGGCTCGAATCTGGTCAGGCGCCACAACTGCTCGGCTCATTTCCGAACGCCTCTGGCCCTCTGCTGATTGATCAGACCTCGGGCGATCTGTTCTACGCCGTGCAGGCAGCGGCCTTTCCGCCGCCTCCAGGTGCTGTCACGATCCAACGCCTGCCCGCCGCGACTCTGCAGAACGCGATCGACAACGGGACCCAGTTCTCGATCGCCGACAGCACGACGTTCGCGTCGGGCCTCGACGGAGCCTTCGACATGGTGTTCGACGACCGCGGACGGATCCTCGTCTCCGACCCCAACAGCGGCGTCGTGCGCGCGGTCAACGCGAACGGCTCAGTCGGCGAGATCATCGCTCCGGACAACACGCCAGAAGCCTCGTTGTCTCTCGACTTCCGCGACACCGGCGTCGGGACCTTCGATCCGTTCCAAGCCGACGACGGCTCGGAACTGCTGGTCCAGACGACTTGGTTCGGTGCTTTTGCGACCGTGCAGTTCCTCGACCCGGTCCAACCGGTCCTCGACGCGACGAACGGCACGACGATCCAGAGCGGCGTGGACTACGGCCTGGTCTGCACCGGCCTGCCGCAGAACGGTGCCGCGTTCTTCACGATCGGGTTCCAAACCCAACCGGGCATGGTTCCGCAGCTGTTCGCGACAGCGCCGACCGGCGCTCCGATCCTCAGCGTCCTCGACTTCAGCTCGCTCCCTCCGATCACGCTTCCGGCGATGGTCGATGCCACCGGCTCGGTGACGCTGAGCGCTCCGAACCTCACCAGCGTCCCGATCTCGATCACGGTCGAAGTGTTCGCCGTGGATCCGACGCTGACCACGGTCGCGGTCTCGACCCCGCAGACCCTGCTGCTGCAGAACTGAGGCTGATCGCGCGGAGCTCTTGCTCAGCGCTGCCGCCAGCGCCGGGGCACGAGCTTCCAGCGACCTCGCCCGAACCATCGCTGCAGCCCGAACAGGGAGTAGCGGTGACGGAAGGCCTCCTCTTCGGAGCCGTAACGATGTTCGGCTCCGAGCGGACAAGCGCGGAGCGTCTCACAGCCACCACCGCATCCGCCTTCGAGGCGATGGGTCCCACAGCGGACGAGGTCGATGCTGGATTCGGCGTAGACCTCGGCCGGGCAGGCCTTCACGCAGGGGCGCTTGCAGGGACCACAAGGGTTGAAGTCGACCGTCGGTCGCGGCGGACACTCGCCGAACGGCCGTCCACGCAAGAGAATCACGACTCTCAGACTGACCCAGGGTCCGAACTCCGGGTGCAGCAGGTGCCCGATGACCGGCGACACTGTGCCGAAGCCGACCATCTCGCCCAGCTGACGGAAGTTCAGAACAGGACGCGAGTCGGGCTGGACGACGACGCCTTCAACGCCGTCCGCACGCAGCCGCTCGAGCTCCGCGGTCGCGACCGCGAGGCTCCATTCGTCGATCGGATGGTAGCCCGGCGTGGGCTTCTGGAGCTCGCCGCCGTTCTGGTCCACGACCTCCCCGAACGCCGCGCGACCGCCCGATCCGAACAGGAGCACGGTGTCGGCCCCGTCGAGCCAGGCCCCGGTGCGGCGACAGGATGGCTGGGCGGCATCGAAGGCCGATGCGTCCACGGCTCCGACCAGGTTCATCCCCTGGCCTCGGAGTCGGTCGCGCATGTCTGTCAGTCGTTTCGCCGAGGGCGCCATCTCGGATCGCTTTCGGCCAGCCTCGGGCTCGGCTCAAGAGTTTCGAGAAAGGTCACCGAATGTATCCGCTGTCCCACCCGCCGACGGCATGGCCTTATCGCCGTTTCGAAGCCTCCAGAGCCTCCCAGCTCTGGAACGGACGGACCGGACCCGTTGCAGCCCGCGGCCGCCGGTGCGAGGCTAGAAGCGTGCGCGTCCCCCTCGCCTTCCTCCTCGCTCCGCCGGTCGTCCTCCTCGGCTCGGTCGCCGTCTTCGCGGCCCTGCATGCGTGGAGCGAAACCCCGCGGCGGGAGGTCTCGCTGCTGCCTGGGGCCGAACGCCCCGATCGGCTCGGAGTCGACCTCGGAGAACCTGATCTGACGCCATCGGCGAACTCGACGTCCGCCGGACAAATGTCGATCCAGGAGGCGAGCGGCCCCCGCTCGACCGAGGGTCTTCGCCAGGTTCGCGTGCGCTGGAGCGTCGACGTGTCGAGCCTGAGCGAGATCGACCGGACCGGACTCCGCTGCGCGATCGTCTCCGCGCGCCGCGGCACGGTTCTCGCCGGCGGGACTCCTGAGATGGCCGCCGAGGGACTGAGCATCGAGGCCGCCGTCGACGAGGAGCTCTGGGCGGTGGTCTACCACGAAGACGAGTCGCCGCGGCGGCAGTACCGCCAGCGCGATGTGCTCGAGTTCGAGCAGAACGACGGCGACGAGATCGTCATCGACTGTGCCTTGCAGACGATGTCGGTGAAGTTCTTGTCGCCGGAATCGGGAGACCGGCGCGGTCGACGACAGGTCGCGCTCAGTGTGACACGCGAAGACGATGAGCGCTGGGGCCTCGCTCCGGCCCACGAAGACGTCCTCGAGTTCGACTCGAGCGGGATGACGCAGCCTTATGCGCTGCGCGCACTCGGTCCTGGTCGATACCGCGTGTGCGCGGACGGGATCGCCTGCGCGACGGTCGACTGGCCGACCGAGGGTGAGCTCGTCATCGAGCTTCCGACACCCTGAGCGTCACAGCGCTCAAAGAGCGTCGTAGGATTCGAACCGACGTTCTTCCGCCGCCCCGTCTCGGCCCCATTCGAGGACCGAGGGCAACGCGAGCAACGCGTCGACGGTTCGCTCTGCACGAGGACCAAGAGTGACCTCGTAGCTGCGCAGCCGACTCGCGACCGGAGCGAAGAACGCGTCCGCAGCGCTGAAGGCTCCGAGTAGAAGCGGCCCCTCGGCTGCAGCGAAGATCTCGTCGACCCGCGCGAGATCCCGCTCGAGTCCTTCAGAACCCGGGGAACGCCTGGTTGCCTTACGCCACCAGTTCATCGGCATCTCAGAACGCAGTGCCTGGAACCCGGCGTGCATCTCGGCACACAGTGCCCTGGCCTGACACCGCTTCCTGAAGTCCGCGGGCCAGATCCCGGCCGCCCGAAACAGCTCGTGCAACACCTCGGTCATCGCGAGCGTGTCCGGCATGACCGTACGCTCGCCACCCCGCTCGATCGTCAGCACCGGCACCGTGCCCATTCCGGACAACTGGCGCCGCGTCGCCCGATCTTTGTCCTCGTCGAGCCAGATCTGGTGCAGCTCGAACTCGATCCCGACCTCGCGCATCAGCACGAAGGGCCGCATCGACCAAGAGCTGTAGTTCTTGTTCCCGACCGAGAGGGTGAGGGTGGTGGTCATGAGCTCCTCAGCTCAGCAGATCACGCACGACGTTGCCATGCACATCGGTGAGCCGGTAGTCCCGCCCTTGGTGGCGGAACGTCAACGCCTCGTGATCGATGCCGAGCTGATGCAGCATCGTCGCGTGCAGGTCGTGCACCGAGACCGGGTTCTCGACGATGTTGTAGGAGTAGTCGTCGGTGCGACCGTAGGTGATCCCGGGTTCGAACCCGCCACCGGCGACCCAGACCGAGAAGCAGCGCGGGTGGTGGTCCCGGCCGTAGTTCTCGCGGGACAATCCGCCCTGGCAGTAGACCGTTCGGCCGAACTCGCCTGCCCACAAAACGATCGTGTCGTCCAGCAGGCCACGTCGCTCGAGGTCGGTGATCAACGCCGCTTGCGCCTGATCGGCCGCACGCGCCTGCGCAGTCATCTCGCCCGGAAGGTTGCCGTGCTGGTCCCAGCCGCGGTGGAACAGCTGCGTGAAGCGGACTCCCCGCTCAGCCATCCGACGCGCGAGCAGGCAGTTTGCTGCGAACGAACCGGGCTTGTGCACGTCCTCGCCGTAGAGCTGCAGCGTCTCCTCCGACTCATCGGAGAAGTCCGTCAACTCCGGCACTGAGGCCTGCATCCGGAACGCCATCTCGTACTGCGCGATTCGGGCTTCGACCTCCGGATCGAGGGACTCTTCGAACTCCGCCTCGTTCAGCTCCTGGACGAGATCGAGATAACGACGGCGGTCATCCCGCGTCATGCCCTCCGGATCGCTGAGGTAGAGCACCGCGTCCTTGCCGGCGCGGAACCTGCAACCCTGGTGCTCTGAAGCCAGGAAACCACTGCCCCAGAATCGCGACGCGAGCGCCTGCATGTTGCCCTGACCCTGAGAGATCAGGACGACGAAGGCCGGGAGATCCTCGTTCTCGTTACCGAGGCCGTAGCTGAGCCAGGAGCCGAACGAAGGGCGTCCGGCGATCTCCGAGCCAGTGTGGAAGAAGGTGATCCCCGGCTCGTGGTTGATCGCCTGCGTGTGCATCGAGTGGATGAAGCACAGCTTGTCGGCGATCGCCCCGGTGTGCGGCATCAGCTCGGAGATATGGACACCGTCCTGCCGGTTGGCGTAGCGAGTGAACTCGAACTTCGACGGCGCGACCGGAAAGCGGGACTGGCCACTCGTCATCGTCGTGATGCGCTGATCACCACGGATGCTCGGTGGCAGATCCTCGTCGAACCGCTCCACCAGGCCAGGCTTGTGGTCCCAGAGGTCGATCTGGCTGGGCCCACCTTCCATGTGCAGGCTGATCACTCGCTTCGCACGCGGCTGCTTGCGAGGCAGGCCGAACGGCGCCTTCTGCTGCGCGCCGAGCATTCGTCCGAGTGCGAGCGCACCGACACCCTGCGCCATCGTTCCGAAGAACCGCCGGCGCGTCGTGCGAGTGAGGAACTCTTCCAGAGGGTCGTGCATGACAATCAGTCCTTGGTCAGAACGGTGTCGCTCGCGAGCACCGCGCTCGCAACCGTGGCCCAAGCGGCGAGCTCGGACGAATCGAGACCGAGCTCGGAGCGCATCGCTTCGAGACGCATCGCGGACTCGCCGACTGCGAGCAGCTTGGAGGCGCTGTCGGGATCGCCGGCGAATCGATCGCGGAACCGCTCGAGAACGGCGCGGATCGCAGCTGCTCGCTTCGGCGTCGGAGACTTGCCGGCGATGCGACGCCAGAGGTCGTCGATTCTTTCGTCCTCGTCGAGGTCTGGCGACTCGACGTGGAGCCGAAGGGCGAGGTAGTTCGCCGCCTCGACGAACTGAACGTCGTTCCACAGCACCAGCGCTTGCAACGGCGTGTTGGTTCGATCGCGGCGGACGACGCAGAACTCACGCGTCGGCGCGTCGAAGGTCAGCATCGACGGCGGCGGGGACGCGCGCTTCCAGTAGGTGTAGAGACTGCGCCGGTAGAGCGCGTCGCCCTCATCGGGCTCGAAGAAGCGCGTGTTCGAGTTCAGCATCGCGACCTCGCGCCAGAGTCCCCCGGGCTGGTAGGGCTTCACGCTCGGCCCGCCGAACTGCTCGACCAGGAGACCAGAGACGTAGAGGGCCTGGTCGCGAATCTGCTCCGCGCTGAGCCGCTGCCGCGGGAAGTAGCCGAGGAGTGCGTTCTCGGGATCGACCTCGGCGAGCTCCGCGCGCCGGCGCGAAGACTGGCGGTAGGTGTCGGTCAAGACGATCCGTCGGAGCAGCCCGTGCAGGTCCCAGCCACCCTCTCGCAAGTCGACCGCCAGCGTGTCGAGCAACTCGGGATGCGACGGCCAAGAACCCTGCAGGCCGAAGTCTTCGCTCGTCGCGACGAGCCCGCGGCCGAACACCGACTCCCAGAGCCGGTTGACGAGCACGCGAGCGGTCAGCGGGTTGTCGGCGCCCACGAGCCAACGAGCGAAGTCGAGACGCGTCGCGTTCTCCGGCCAGTTCGCTGGTTCGCCGAGGATCTTCGGCACGCGCCGAACCGCTGGGCGACTCTCGTCCGGCTGGTCGTACTGTCCGCGCATGCGCACGTAGGTCGTCCGCGGCTCCATCCGCTCCGACATGACCATCGCACGCGGAAGCGCGTCGACATAGGCCTTGCGGTCAGCCCGCAGCTGCTCGAGTGCGGCGACGGCGTTCCGGTACTGCTCCGAACGTCGGCTGCGCAGGGCATGAAGCGCCTGCTCTTCCGAAACCGCCGACAGCACGTCGTCGGAGTAGAGCAGTGGCAAAGCGGACTCGGGCCAGGACTCTTGATCCGGCTCGACGCGATGGAAGAACCCACCGGGACCGCCGGTGTTGACGATCTTGAAGAGCAGTTCGTGAACACCCGACTCGAGGTCGAGGTCGAACGCGTCCTGGTCCGGCGCGGCACCGCGATTGACGCGGTTCTCGAACACCAGCTCGCCGTTGAGATAGGCCTGCACGCCGTCATCGGATCCGATCGACAGCCGCGATCGACGAGCTGTCGGCACGCCGAGCTGCATACGAATCCACTTCGCGTACTGGCCCGACGGCAGCCCGAAGATCTCTCCCCCGACGTAGGAGCGGTCGAACGCGAACCCCGAGGCCGCGTCCGGTCCAAGTTCGTAGTTGGCCGCGCTGTCCGAGTTCTCGTGCTGCGAGCCGAACTGAACGCGCGACCTCGCGATCGGCAACGCACGCCTGAGTTCCTCATCGGATTGTCCGACGCGGAAACGCAGACGCCCGAAGCTGTGCTGCGCGTACGGCGATTTGTAGTGCAGCGTCACGACCAAGCGCGTCGCGCCACCACTCTCGACAGGTTCGGCGAGCTGGAACCACAGGACGCGCGGACCCTCGACCCGATGCGCGTCCGCCGCCCACATGCGGCCATTCCCTGGATCGAGCGCGTGCAACGGAGCGAAGTCGTCGTTCGACTGGTTGTGGTCGCCGAACGCCGCCGCCCACCCAAGCGCGCCGTTCTCACGGCCGAGTGCGTCGATCGACTCGACTTCGAGACCCGACAGGATCGCGTTGCCGTTCTGAGCTCGTCCCGGACCGTCGCTCGGCAGCGACGGGTCGGTCATCAACTCGACCTGCAGAAGGTCGTAGCGACCAGCCGGCACGATCAACTCGACCTGGTGAGCGTCGCTCTGCGGGTTGGCACCGGAGACCAGAAGCGAGCCATCGTCTTGCTCGTCGAATCGCACGCCCTCGTCGATGAGACTCTTCGCCTCGGCGACACGCGGCGAGCGCCAAGTCCGCTCCAAGGGCTCGCGCAGCCGCGCGACCTCGCCGCGCAGGGCGCGAAGCTCGTCTTCGCTGACGTCGTCGAGCGCAACCTCCGCGAGGCGGATCTCCTCGTCAAGCTCATCGATCCGCGCCTGGTCTTCGTCGCTGAACACCTGGATCGACGGTTCGAAGGCCCGATTCGGGTCCGGACTCTGCGAATAGATGCCCGGCTGATCGACGTTGTCGAAGAACGACAACATTCCGTAGAAGTCGTCCTGATCGACAGGATCGAACTTGTGGTCGTGACAGCGCGCGCAACCGACCGTCAACCCGAGCCAGACCGCACCGGTCGTCTCGGTCCGATCGATCGCGTATTCGAGTAGATACTCCTCGCTGATCGCACCACCTTCGTCACTGGTGATGTGTTGGCGATGGAACCCACTGGCGATGCGTTGCGCGGTCGTCGCGTCTGGGAGCAAGTCGCCGGCGAGCTGCTCGACGGTGAACTGGTCGAACGGCATCCGGTCACGGAGTGCCGTCAGAATCCAATCGCGGTAGACCCAGGCCTGCCGACCGGCGTCCATGTGGATGCCTGAGGTGTCGGCGTAGCGCGCGAGATCCAACCATGGAGTCGCGAGTCGCTCCGCCACGCGGGAGCGGTAGGGCTCGGTCCGGAGCAAGAGATCGACTTGCCGCTCGAAGGCCTGCTCCGAGTCATCGGCCCGGAACGCCTCGACCTCGGCCGGTGTCGGAGGAAGACCAGTCAGGTCCAGGAACACGCGCCTTAGCCAATCGACGTGCTCGGCCGCCGGCGACAGCTCGAACCCCTCGGCCCGAAGTCGCTCCTTCACGAAAGTGTCGATCGGATCCCGATCGTCAGCACCCAACGAGACCTCCGTGCGCTGCGGCGGGACGAAGGCCCAGTGCGGCTCATACTCGGCGCCCTGCTCGATCCAGCGCACGAGCAGGGCTTTCTCGTCTTCCGTCAGCGGCGGCTTGCCGCTCGAAGGCGGCGGCATCACGTCGCTTTCGTCCTCGGCCAGAATCCGCTCGACCATCAGGGACGCGTCGGGCTCGCCTGGCACGACCGCGAAGGCTCCATCGAGGTCGCGGGTCGCTTCCGCGAACGAATCGAGACGCAGATCCGCCTCGCGCTGGCCTTCGTCCGGTCCGTGGCAGGTGAAGCAGCGGTCCGCGAGGATCGGACGGATGTCGCGACCAAAGCGAACGCGGCCGGGATCACGCCCCGGGTCGTGACGCTCCGCTGCCGGTTCGGAACCGGGGGGAGAGTGCTCCGACCACGACGCAAAGACGATCGAAAGCGACGTCGTTGCGGCGATCAGGGGAAGCCGCGAGCTCGACGGGATCCTCATGCGGCGAGGTTAGCAACGTCCCCGGGTTTTTCTCGTGAAGCGGAAACCGAATCCCGCCCGGTCCCCGTGGGAAGCACAGGTGCACAGCGCGCCAGCAAAGTCGTTTTCGCCGATCAGAAAGTGCGTCAACGGCCTTCAGCGGCGCTGTGGCTCTGATCGGTGGAGTCCACAAGTGCGCCTCTGGCTGCCAGAATGCCGCGTGCGCTTTCGGCGTCTGCCCCTCTCTCCCCATCTCTCATTCTTGATGCCATTGTTCTCCCTACCCCCAATGGGAACGGCTGTTCGCGGACGCTCGCCGCTCAGCCCGGACCAGGGGAACAGGGCAGCGCTCCTCCCATTCGAGGAGTCGGCGGCACAGTCGACTGCTAGTCCGTGGATGGGCGTAGCGCTCGTCGTACTTGGCGTCGTCCTTGTCGCAGCCTTGATCCTGCTATTCGTGCAGCACCGTCGACTCGTGCGCGCGACCCGATCGGTCCCGATCCGCGAGTTGGCCAACCAACGCACCCTCGAAGCGACTGCCAGCCTCGCCCACGACCTGAACAACGTGCTCCTGGTCTCGACCGGCCGTCTCGCCGAACTCGAGCGAGACGACGGTCACAACCTCGAAGAGCACTGCCTCGCACTCGGCCACGCTCTCGAGCGAGCGACGACGCTCTGCCATCGTGCGCTCGATCGATCCTCGACACTCACGACCGACTTCGAACCACTCGACCTGGAGCAACTCGCGAGGGACTGCCGCTCCTCACTGCCAACGGAAGCGCGGGAGCGCATCGACGTCGTGCGGGAATCGGAAGACGCCCTCGAGGTGAAGGTCGACCGAACCGAAGCGGAACGCGCGCTACTGAACCTGCTGCTCAACGCGCTCGAGTCCTCCGAGCCGACAACACAGCTCACGGTCAAGATCGGGCACACCGCGCCCGGCGCCCTCCCCGAGGGTGGAGTCTGGTCTCGAACACTCGACCGCTCGCAGCACCATGTGCACCTCAGCGTTGTCGATCGCGGAGTCGGAATCTCCGAACCGGAACTCCAGCGCATCTTCGATCCACACTTCACGACGCGAGCGGGCGGGCGCGGACTGGGCCTCTGGAGCTGCCGACAGCTCGTCGAACTCGCGTTCGGAGCAATCCACGTTCACTCGGTCGTCGGAGAAGGATCGGCGTTCTCGATGTTCCTCCCGCGCTCGCCCGCTGCGATCGAGCAGGCCCAGACCGACGATCCGATCCGCCGCCAGGTCAGCGACCGCGGCGCAGTGCTCGTCGTCGACGACGAGCCTGAAGTCGCCAACACCGTCGCACGAGCACTGGCAGCCCAGGGCTTCGCTGCGCGAACCGTGAATGACGGAGAGGAAGCGATCGCGGATGTGAAGGCGAACCGGGTGACCGAAATCGTGTTCCTCGACGTGAGCATGCCCGACCTCGATGGCTACCAGACTCTCGACCGGATGCGACGTGAACGCCCGGACCTGTCGATCGTGCTCATGAGCGGCCACGACGAGGACACGGTCCGTCGAAGACTCGAGGACCGATCGTTCGACGCGTTCCTGCGCAAACCTTTCGACGGACTCGATCTCAGCGCGGTGATGGTCGAGTTGAGAGCGCGTCGAAACGACGAGAACTGAACCCCTCGCGTGTTGGGTCGAGAGCCCGCCTCGCCGGGTAGCCGGTTTTTTGGGGTCACCGGGGCGGGTTCCGGTGCACAGGGAGTGCGAGAGGCCCTCGGAGTCGCCGAGTGCCTACGCGCATCTCGATGTTCCGACCCAGCCACTGCCCCTACCCGGAGTGCTCGATGCATCGCGAGCCCTCGGAGGACTTCTTCATCCGCCACGGCTCCTACCAGCCCTTGTGCAGGGCGCATCCGGTGCCTCGCTTCCAGTGCCGAAGCTGCCG
>JBCBZB010000116.1:0-10042 GCA_039815565.1 Planctomycetota bacterium | reverse complement strand
GGCTCGGACCTGGTCGCGGGCCTGAGCGACCCCGAGTCGCTTCGGTGTGTTCTCGAGGGCCCGCGTCTCGAAGGTGATCGTGCGGACGTTGTCGTTGGGCAGCTGCAGGGCGAGCGAGACCTCGCCTGGTTGATCGAACGCCTTCCCGTAGGCCTCGTAGAGTTCGAAGCCGGTGGCTCGGGTTCCGTTGATTCCGATGATCGCGTCGCCGCTGTTCAGTCCGGCGGCCTTCGCTGGGGAGTCCTCGTCGACGTCTTGTACGACGAGCGGCGCATCCTCGAGAGCCGGAGAGGCTCCGAGATCGCGGAAGCCAAGTGCGGTCGAATACTCCGGTCGAAGCTGTGCGGTGAATTGCTCTTCGGCTCGTTCGACGACGATGTTCGTGTCGTTCTCGGAATCGCTGAGTGCGATCTCGAGGCGAAGGGCGTTGAAGTCCCGAATGGTCTCGCCGTCAACGGAGAGGATCCGGTCTCCTTCCTCGAGTCCGGCCTGCCACGCGGCGCCACCCTCCGTGATCTGCCCGAGGACTGGCGCTGGGAGTGGCACCCCGACCTTGAACAGGATCGCGAACGCCAGCATCGAGAACAGCGCGTTCATCACGATGCCTCCGCTGTAGAACGTCGCCCGCGCGAAGAAGCCCTTCGCGACCAGGTCGTCCTTGCGCTTCGGCGGTTCGGAGGGGTCTGCCCCAGCGACGAGCACGTATCCACCGATCGGCAGGGCGGAGAGGCGGTAGTCGGTCGGTCCCTTGCGGAAGCCCCAGATACGCGGGCCAAAGCCGAGGGAGAACACCTCGACGCGGACCCCCGCGGCGCGAGCGGCCAGGAAGTGGCCGGCCTCGTGGATGAAGATCAGGAAGCCGATGCCGAGCGCTGCGAGAGCGATCGAACCGAGCGAACCGAGGAAGTCGGACAGCATCTTGGTGCGGGGTCAGCGGGCGGCGATCGCCGCACGAGCGGCCTCGCGGGCCTCGCGGTCGGCGGCACGGACGTCGTCGAGGGATGCGATCGGTCGCGGATCGCGCGAACGCAAGACCTCGGCGACGAGCGCCGGGATGTCGGGAAACGCGACCTCGCCGTCGAGGAAGGCCTGAGTCAGGACTTCGTCCGCGGCGTTGAGGACCGCGCCGGAGTCTCCGCCGCGACGGAGACACTCGAAGGCCAGGTCGACTGTCGGGAACTTCTGGCGGTCGACCGGCTCGAAGTTCAGCTCGGCGAACTTCTGCGGGTGGAAGGGCTCGAAGTCCCCGAACGGCAGGCGGTCGGGCCAGCTCAGGCAGTAGAGGATCGGCACGCGCATGTCGGGGACTCCGAGTTGCGCGAGGATCGAGCCGTCACAGAACTCGACCATCGAGTGGACGATGCTCTGCGGGTGCACGAGAACCTCGATCTCGTCCTCTTTCAGGCCGAAGAGCCAGTGGGCCTCGAGGATCTCGAAGCCCTTGTTCATCAACGTCGCCGAACCGATCGTGATCCGGGGGCCCATATCCCAGGTTGGGTGCTTGAGCGCTTCCGCGGGAGTGATGGCGCCGAAGGTCGAGGCGTCGCGGGTCCGGAATGGCCCTCCGGACGCCGTGAGCCAGATCCGGCGGAGCCGCTCGCGGGGTTCTCCGTTGAAGCACTGGAACAGAGCACAGTGCTCGGAGTCGACCGGCAGGATCGTCGCCCCGGTGCGCTGGGCCAGCGGCATCAGGTACTCGCCGGCCATGACCAACGACTCCTTGTTGGCGAGCGCGAGGGTCTTGCCGTTCCTCAGCGCCCACTCGGTGACCGGAAGGCCGGCCGCGCCGGTGATCGCGTTGAGGACCAGATCAGGGTCCGTCGAATCGAGGCATTCGATCAGGCCGGCTTCGCCTTCGAACCACTCGCTTCCAGTCGGCAGGGTGGCGGGGCGTGCGCCACCGCCGACCAGGCAGGCGGCCTTCGGAGAGTGTTCGGCACATTGAGCGGCGAGCGCGTCGGCGGAGCGGTTCGCCACCAGTGCCGAAACCTCGAAGCGGTCGGGGTGTCGGCGCAGGATGTCGAGGGCATTGACCCCGACCGAGCCGGTGCAGCCGAGGACGGCGATACGACGGACCATGAGTGTTGGCAGGTTCGCGGTCCGAGTCGGGCGGACGGCGGAACCCTTCAGGATGGGGGAGTCCGGGTCCTCGCGCAACGGTTGGGTAGGGGCCCGGACGAGGCCGCAAGCGGGCGGGTTCGTGGGTCGTGAGGCCGCGAGGGTCGGCTGCTATCGTTTCGGAATGGAAGCGCCCGGGCCTCGCCACTGTGCCGACTGCGGAGCCCCGACCGTTCTGAAGGAGCGTTTTGGAGCCCTTCGACCGACTTGTGGGGCCTGTGATCGGGTGCATTTTTTCGCCACGGCCAGTTCGGCCTGCGCGGTCGTCGTGCACCGCAGGCGGGTTCTTTTGATCGAGCGCGCGATTCGTCCCTACCGCGGGCACTGGGGATTCCCGGGTGGCTTCCAGGACCACGGTGAGTCGCTCGCCGAGACCGCGGTCCGGGAGACGCGTGAAGAGGCGGGAATCGACGTGCGCGTGGAGCGGGTCTTGCACGTCGACCTGACCCGTGACGATCCGAGGAAGCTGGTCAACGTCGTCTTGTTCCTCGCCAGACCGATCGAGTCTGACGATTCCGTGGACGCTCGGCTGTGCGCGGCCGATGATGCTCGTTCCTCGCGATTCTTCGGCTTCGACGAATTGCCGTCCCAGATCGCGTTCGACGTGAACCGACGAGTCCTGGACGACTTACGAAGCCGCTACCCCGACGGAGACGTGGATTGACCGAAGGTGCCTACCGCCGCGCCGGTGTCGACATCGATGCCAAGTACCGAGCCGTAAAGGATGCGAACGAAGCGATCCGCTCGACCTTCACCGAGGGTGTACTCGGAGATGTCGGCAGCTTCGGCGGCCTGTTCGACCTCGGGAAGGTCGGAGCGGCCGGGGAGATCCTCGTCGCCTCGACTGACGGGGTCGGAACCAAGGTCGAGGTCGCTGCACGCGCCAACCGCTTGACCGGTGTGGGTGCCGACCTGGTCAACCACTGCGTCAACGACATCCTGGTGCAGGGCGCACGGCCGCTCTTCTTCCTCGACTACATCGCCGTCGGCCGAATGGAGTCGGAGAAGGTGTCCGAAGTGATCCGCGGACTCGCCGGTGCCTGCGCGGCGAACCGTTGTGCGCTTCTCGGGGGTGAGACGGCGGAGATGCCGGGTGTCTACCTCGAGGGCGCGATGGATGTAGCCGGTACGATCATCGGCGCGGTTTCCCGAGAGCGCCTCGTCGATGGGGCTCGCATCCGGCCGGGTGATGTCGCCCTGGCTCTGCCGTCCTCCGGGCTCCACACGAACGGGTTCTCACTCGCTCGCAAGGTGCTCTTCGACGACCTCGGGCTTGATCTCGACAGCAGGCCCGACGAGTTGCAGGGAGAATCCCTCGTTGACGCCCTGCTCGCGGTGCACCGCAGCTATCTCGACGAGCTCATGCCGCTCGTCGAAGATGGCACGGTCCACGGAATGGGCCACATCACCGGTGGGGGGCTTCCCGACAACCTTCCGAGAGTCCTGCCGGCCGACGTCTCGGCGCGAATCGAGACCGCTGCCGTGCCGCGGCCACCGGTGTTCGATCTGATCTGTGAGCGCGGCTCCGTGTCCAAGGAAGAGTCCTACCGGGTCTTCAACATGGGCTTCGGCATGGTGTTCTTCGTCGCGCCGGACGCCGTCGAACACGCTCAGTCCGTTTGCGCGGCCAACGGGCACGCCGCCGTGGTCTGCGGGGAGGCGGTCGCTGGTGATCGCAGGGTGATCCTCGACGGATGATCGGATCGCCGCGCATCGCTCCGCATCTCGCGGCGCTCGCTCTCTGGCTGACTTCAGCGGGACTTGCGTCGTTCTGGATCCAGGAGCCGGATCACGTGGCCGAGTTCGATCGGCTGCAGGTCGAGTTCGAAGTCGCCGGGGACGAACGGGCGGAAGTCGGCCGAGCAGCCCTCGAGGCGTTCCTGCGTATCCCGCTGGAAGATGCGGCGCGCCGGCCGCGGCTGATCCAGGCCGCGCGCCTCGCGCGGGAATCGGAACGACGTGATTGGGGGCTCGCCCTCGCAGAGCAAGCCTTCCAATCAGGCCTGGTCGAGTCGCCGGTGGTCGGAGAGATTCTGATCGCCACGCTCGAGCTGGGGCGGTCGGAGTCGGCGCTTCGCCGCGCCTTCGCTTGGCGAGAGGTCTACCCTGCTACGGTGACGCAGTTCGTCTTGCAGGCGCGCTTCATCGACTCGGGCTCGTTGTTTCTGGCCGCCGGTTCGCTGCTTCGGCGCGGTCAGACCGAGGTTGGGCTGTTCGCGTTCGAGCAGGCGGCGACCAGTGGGAGCGCGCTCGATCTCGCCAACCTCGCACTCACGCATCGAAATCTCGGTGAGTTCGACGAGGCCATCGCCCTCTACGAGAGAGCGGTCGAGCTCGCGCCCGACGACGCGATCCTGTGGAGTGACTTCGGACTCTGTCTGAGGGTCGCTGGACGCGGTGCCGAGGCACTGGATGCGCTCGAGCGAAGCGTGCAGGTCGAGGTCGCGGCGGGCATGGGACCGGCGACGACCAACTTGCTCCTGATGCGCCGCTTCCGGATGACCGACCGATTCGGAGACCCACGAGATCTGGCACGTCGCGTCCTCGGGCCGCGCCCCCAGCAGGAATTGGTCCGCCGGATGCAGATCGAACTCGCTCTCGGGCGTTTCTGACCCAGGTTGGGTCGGATACGCTGTCGGGACCCTCTCTGAGCTCGATCGTGGTCCGCTAGTTGCTGTTTCCTTCTGCGACCAGCGGGTGCGTCCCGGCGTGGCAGTCGACCAACGGACGGTCGGGCCAGCTGCCTCGTGACGTGCACGAACGACCCTTCACCCGGGGGCTTCGCGCCCTCAGAATGACGCGCCGGTCCGACCGCTGCCCCTCGAATCGACCCTGATGCGAACGAACCTCCTCCGTCGAACGTTCCCTACTCCCGCGATCCTTTGCGCCGGTCTGCTTCTGTGCTCCGCGGCTCCGAGCCTGCAAGCCCAGGAGCAAGAGCCTCAGCTCAAGGCGTCCGAGCTTAAGAACCTGGCCAAGAAGGCCGCCAACTGGGTCGAGTGGGAGATCCGCAAGGACGGTGCGTCGCCCGGCCGCGAGAAAGCCGCGGCTCGAAAGAAGGTGCTGAAGGCACGCGAAGCGTTCGTCAAGGAGCTCGAGAAGCGTTCCTCGGACGAGTTCGACGTGCTCGGCAGCATGCCGGACCTACGCCTCATCTTCGAAGCGTCGTTGCCCTACGGCAGCGAGCGCGGCAACGGCATCCCGAAGATGCGCCGTGACTCCAGCGTTGCGCTCGTCCTTGATCACGCGCTCCGCATCCCGAAGGCCTACGACGACGATGTGCCGATGCCGCTCGTCATCTCACTCCCTAGTCGCGACGAAGACGAATGGATGGAGCCGATGGACCACATGAAGGCGGTGTGGGACGGGGTTCCATTTTCCGAGGAGGCCCTGGTCGCCGTCCCGGAGCTTGGCCCAGACCTCGAGTTCGAGGCGCCGATTGATCCCGACGCCGCGAACGGTGGTGCCCTGCGACGTCAGCGACTCGTCGGCATCTTCGGCCCGCTCCGTGGCGTGCGGGAGGACTTCCGCATCGACTACGACCGTGTGATCGTCGACTGCGGTCGCGGCCACGGCGGCTTCGGTGTCCGCTTTGCGACCTACAACCCGCAACTCGTGGGTGGTCTGATCATTCGTGACCCGCAGCCTCTCGACCCGGAGATGCGCTATGGCTCTCTGCGAGGGATGCCGATCCTGTTGGTCGCGAACGACCAGACCAAGGCGGATGCGGAGGCGCTCCAGGCCAAGATCGAAGAGGTCTCGCCGGGTACTTGCACGGTGATCGACGGCGACGGCGAATACCCGTTCGCCGGATCCGCGGCGGCGATCAGCGAATGGTGCACCGGTGTGCACCGCGACCTGGTCCCATCGACGGTCGTCGTCGAGCCGAACAGCCCGTACTTCCGGAACGCCTACTGGGTGAAGCTCGGTTCGCCCGAGCCGATTCTCGGCGTTCCGCTCGACGCACGTCCGCGGGTCGAGGCGACGGCCGATCGTGATGGCAACCGCATCATCGTGACCGCGCGCGGTGTCACCGACGTGACGCTCCTCCTGAACGACGAGCTGGTCGATCTGTCGAGGCCCGTGACGATCGAGGTGAACGGCAAGGCGACGACTCAGGAGTTCCGTCGCGACCTGAACTTCATGATGGAGTCGCTGAAGGATCGTCGGGATCCGACCTGGCTCTTCACGGCGCAATACACGACGCCGGTCACAGAAGAAGACGAGAACAAGTGACCACCAAGCGCCTCGTCGCCGCGTCGTTCCTCGGAGGCTTCGCGGTGATGGTGCTCGAACTCGCTGCGGTGCGGATCCTCGCACCGTGGTTCGGCGACAGCGCCTACGTCTGGACGAACGCGATCGGCGTACTCCTCGCCGCAATGGCGCTCGGCGCCTGGGTCGGGGGTCGACTCAGCGCCTCGAACGGGCCGCAGCGACTCAGTGTGCTGCTTCTGGTCGCCGGGGGCTGGACGGCGATTACGCCGTTCCTCGTGCGACCACTCTCGAGTGGGCTGCTCCCGGAGACGATGGCCCTCGAGGGTGCTGGGCTGACGCTGACGCTCGGCTCGCTCGCCGCGACGACGATTCTGTTCGCTCTGCCGGTGTTGCTCGCAGCGGCGGCCTCACCGGTTCTCGTGACGGCCATCGTTGAGGGCGGGGCCACGGTTGGTCGGGCCGCCGGCGTCGTCGCGACGGCATCCACCCTCGGCTCTTTGGTCGGAACCTTCGGGGCGACGCACTTCCTGATTCCGGGTGTCGGCACGCGGGCGACGGTGTGGATCGCGGCCGGAGCCGTGCTGGTCGCGGGAGCGCTGGTCCGTGGACAGAAGGCCGCGGGGGCTTCCGCAGTGGTTCCGCTGATCCTTGCGCTGATTCCGCTCGGTCCGCTTCGTCCGGCAGCGGGGGACTTCGAGCTTCTCGCCGAGAGAGAGTCGGAGCTGCAGTTCCTTCAGGTTCAACGCCTCGGAGATTCGGGTCAGGTCCAGTTGAAGATCAACGAGGGGCTCGACTCGTTCCATTCGGTTCGGGTCGACTCGGAGCGCTGGACCGACGGTCTCTACTACGACTACCACGCAGTCGCTCCGTTTCTCGCCTTTGATGGGGAACCCGGCCGACCACCGAAGGTCCTCTCGCTCGGCTCCGCGGCGGGAACCTTCGGAGTGATCTTCCGCTCGGCGTTCCCGGGTGCCCAGATCACCTCGGTCGAGATCGACTCGGCCGTAGTCGAGCTGGGGCGGGAGTTCTTTCGCGCCTATCCCGAGGGTGAGGGCGAGGTCTTCGCGGGCCTCGACGCGAGGGTCTTCGTCGATCGATCTGAGGGTCAATGGGACCTCGTGTTGGTCGATGCCTACGAGCGTCAGGTCTATCTGCCAGCTCACGTCGTGAGTCGCGAGTTCTTCTCCTCGGTCCACGACCGACTACGCGTCGGTGGAGTCGTGTCGGTGAACGTCGGCGGGCGGTCGTTTCGGGATCCGGTCCTACAGGCCGTCGGTCGGACGATGCGCGAGGTGTTCGGCTCTGCCGTCGCTCTCCGGGTGCCGCGGTCGCGCAACTACGTCGTTGTGGCTCGACGCGAACTCGCGCTCGATCCTGGGGTACTTCGTGGGGTTCTGCGGGACCGCCCGCAGGCGCTGCGGTCGGTACTGAACGCGGCGCGCGATTCGGAGACCTGGGTTTCGATCGAGACGGACGGCGAAGTCCTCACCGACGATCGTCCGTTTCTGGACGAGCTGCAGGACTCGGTCTACCGGCGTAGGGGCGAGGCGGTGGGTAAGACGGAGTTCGGAGGTTCGCTCGAACCCGGCGTCGCTCTGGAGGCTGCTCAGCGCGCCTACGGGCTGCGACGCTTCCAGCAGGCAATCGCTGAGGCGAAGCGCAGCAGGCGCGAGACCCCGGACCTTCGCCTGCTGGTCGGCAACGCGCGCTTCGAGATCGGCGACACGGACGGCGGCCACGCGGACTACCACGCGGCGCGGGATCTCACCGAAGATCCAGCGATGTTGGCCCGCATCGACGGCGGGCTGGTGTTCTTCGAACAGCTGTTCGATCAACGCGTCGCTGGTGCCGACTCCCGTGCGCGCTCGACCGGCACGTTCGCCGGTTCCTGCGTAGTGCTCCTAGGGCTGTCGCTGCTGCTTGCGCGCCGATGCTGAGAGCCGTGGACTGGTTGCGTCACCAGAGATCGAGTACTCCGTAGTGAAGTGTCGGTACCGCTCCACTTGCGGTGAGGTCTCGCCGGAGCTCTTCGTGCCAGCGTGTTTCTCCCGGCTCCGCGATGCCTCCGAGAGCCGCGGCGGTCTGTGCTCGGAACTCGATCGGTCGAGCCTCATCCTGGAGCCAGTCCATCAGTCGGTCGACGACGAACACGCAGCCGATGTCGTGAAGACATCGAAGTACACCGGATGCGTCCGCTCCCGTTGGTCGCTCCAGATGTGGGCTGACCGAGAACAACTGTTGAGGCACGCTCTGGTCACCGATCAGGGCGAGCCCGTGAGCTGCGCCCAGGCGACGTTCGAATCGTCGATGGGACCTTCGGAGTAGGTCGTCTAGCAGTTCGGCGGCGTTCCAATCCCCGAGCATGCCGAGCGCCACGCTGAGATGGGCCGCGTACTCGTCGCTGGCCTGGGCCGTCTGCAGCGTCTGGCGAAGCCGCGGCGCAGCGTCCGTTCGATTGAGTAGGCCGAGAGCGATCGCTGCGGCGGCTCCGGGTTCGGAGCGTCGACCGAGCGACGACAGCAGGAGTTCTGATGCGTCCTGCTGATCCAGAGGTTGACCAGCATCCAGTGCGCGACGGTGGATCACTCCGAGCGCGAGAGCCTGCCAGGACTTCGGGACAGCCAGAGTCTCTTGCTCCATCGCTCGCCGGATGGCTCGCTCGTTCCATCCGCCACCCTGCTGGGCCAGGGCGATCGAACTCCGGCCTCGCGCTTGGATGTCATCCAAGGTCTGCTGCGATCGGCCGAGTGCGATCGCAGTGCGGACGTCGAGTCGTCGCGACTCGTCGGCGGATTCGTCTGCCGCTTGGAAGTCGTCCTCGTCCTCGATCGGTCGTGCCGTGAGGCCCAGAGCCTGGATGGTCGCCTGGAGGCTGTGGGACGGAGAGGTCGAGCTTCCGATGGACTTCAGGTCTTTGAGGAGCTGGCGGCGAAAGTCGATTCGCCGGTGGCTGAGCGCATCAGCTGTGTCGGTCGGCTCTCGGCTGAGAACCTGGGCGAGTGCGTTTGTGAGATGGGCGGTCGCGATGTCGTGACTTTCGCTTTGCGATCGATGCTTGCTGGCTTCGCGCCAACTAGCGAACAGTGCGGCGGCGGCAACCGATCGTGGGCCATCTGTTCGTTCGCCCTGCACGGCCAATCGGATCGCATGGGCCGCGGCAATGGGGAGGTCGAACGGAGGTTGCTGCGGGAGTGAAAGGAGCGGCTCGAGTGAAGTCACTACGCGGCGCCTGAGGTCTTCGCTCGTACTGGATCCGAGGATTCCCAGTGCGTAGATCGCAAAGCAACGGGTCCGCAGAGAGAGGCCGTTCTCGAATCTCTGCTCAAGTCTGGGAGAGTTCGTCGCGAGATCTAGAAGCTCTCCGGCTATTGACGGGGCGCCCAAGAGTCCGAGCGCCAATGCTGCCGATTCCTGAACGTCTGGCGAATCGCTCCTCAGCGACTCGAGAATCAAAGCCGTGGATTCGCCCCGGGAGTTCGAGCGGTCGCACTGCCCTAGTGTAGTGCATCAAACAGATGCGCCATTATCCCGGAGCGCTGATCGAGCCCTGGTGACCTTGGCGAGGATATCCTTCGCAGAGGCTGTCCAGATGAACGGGGTCGGCTCGAGGTTGTGCTGTTCGATGTAGGAGTCGATGGCGTCGTTGAGGTGTCGGACGCTTGGGAAGGCGCCTCGGCGGATCCGCTTATTGGTGATGTCGCGGAAGAAG
>JBCBZB010000040.1:0-42034 GCA_039815565.1 Planctomycetota bacterium | reverse complement strand
CTCGAGCACGAGAAGCTGCGCAAGATCTCGAGCGCCATCCAGAAGCGGCTGCACGCAATCGAAGGCTCGGCCGAGGAACGCCTCGACCTCCTCGACGGCCAGACATTTCTCCGCAGCCTGATCGAGCACCACGACATTCGGGAAGGCAGGGTCCTTTATCCGTTCCTGTCGGCGAAACTGACGGCCGAGAAGCAGGCCGCGATTCGCGACCGATACCTGAACGCCCGGTCTGCGAGTGACCCCGAGTCGCCGGCCGCACCTCCGACTCCATGACCGCCACAGAGACTCCGAAGGGCACCGCTTCGGAATTCCCGAAGCCGAGCCGGCTGAAGCCCCGCGGAACCGTCAAGCCCGGCAAGCGCGGCCGCTACCGCGCCATCGTTCTGCTCGCCGTGCACATCGCGGCGCTCGCTCACATCCTCTACTGGATGAAGTCCGGCGAGGCGATCAGCCCGATCGAACCGTCGGAAGCCGGTGAGACCTTTGGGCGAGGCATCGTGAACGCAGGCTTCGTCCTGCTCGGCCTCGCGATCCTATCGACCCTGATCCTGGGCCGCTGGTTCTGCGGCTGGGCCTGTCACTTCGTCGCCTACCAGGACGGCTGCTCGTGGGTGTTGCGCAAGCTGGGCCTGAAGCCGACTCCGCTGAAGAGCCGGCTCCTCGTCCTGGTCCCGCTCTACGTCGCCTACGACGTCTTCTTCAAGGAGATGGTGCTGGGCTGGTTCGAGGATCGCCCGAGCCCGACCTGGCAGGTCGAACTCACCAAGTTCGACTGGTGGGAGACGTTCCCCGGCCTCGGAATGACGATTCTGACGGTCCTGGTCTGCGGCTTCCTGATCGTCTACTGGCTCGGGGCCAAGGGCTTCTGCACCTACGGATGCCCCTACGGCGCTCTGTTCGGCATCGCCGACCGATTCGCCGCGATGCGCATCCGCGTGACCGACGCCTGCCAGCACTGCGGCCACTGCACCACCGTCTGCACCAGCAACGTCCAAGTGCACAAGGAGGTCGCTCAGCACGGCGCCGTCTTCGACTCCGGCTGCATGAAGACGATGGACTGCGTGTCGACCTGCCCGAACGACGCCCTGTTCTTCGGCCGCACGAAGCCCGCGATGTTCACGAAGATCAGCCGCCCCAGGGCCGATCTCAGCTGGGGTGAGGAGATCGGCGCGGCGCTGCTGTTCGTCGCGTCGGTGCTGTCTCTGCGCAGCCTCTACGGCCGCGTCCCGTTCCTTCTGGCCGTCGGCGCCAGCGTGATGATCGCCGTCCTCGGCATCGTGCTCTGGCGCTCGCTCCGCTCCCGCTCCCTCACCGTTCAGGGACGCGCTTGGAAGAAGGATGGCCGCTTCACCGGCTACGGCCGCTTCGCCGCCATCCTCGGCGTTCTGGTCTTCGCCTTCGTCGGACACTCCGGTCTCGTCCGCTGGCACACCGTCCGAGGCCTATCGACCTGGGAAGACGTCAACCAATCCGCAGCGACGTCCGCCTCGAACGCCGAGGAATACCGCCAGGCGTTCGTCGACCGCCGCGCCGACCTCGAACGCGCCGCCCACCACCTCCAGTCCTCGATCGATCTCGGATTCCTCGGCAACGCCCCGGTCCTCCGCGACCTCGCCTCCCTCGAAGTCAGCCTCGGCGACCTCGACCAGGACCCGGACCGCCTCAAGCGTGCCGAATCGCTCTACCGCGAGGCCCTCGACATCGAAGACCACTGGAGCATCCGCGTCGCCCTCATCTCCCTTCTCGACCGCCCCGGCACCAAGCGATTCGACGACATCGAAAGGCTCCTCCGCGACGGTCTCGCCGACAAACCGTACCGCCCGCAGCTGACCATCCGCTTCGCGAACTTCCTGGCCAGCCAGAACCGCCTCGACGAGCTGATTGAGTTCGCTACCCCGGTCTTCGACCGCCGCCCAGCCATCCAGCTCGGCCTCCCACTCGCCGCAGCCCTCCACCGCACCGACAAGACCGACAAGGCCTTGCAGGTCCTTACGAAGAGCGAGGAACTGATCGGTGAGACCGGAACCGCGGATCCGGGGTTGGCCGTGGCTCAGGGGTACATGAGCCTGGGGAAGCGGGAGGATGCGCGGCGGGTGTTGGGGGTGCTGTTGGAGATGTTCCCGGACGATCCGCGTCCGCCGGTCGGCCTCCAGCAGACCCAATAGGATCCTGACTTCGAATATTGGGGCACACGAGCCGGATTTCGCGGCTCAGGGGAGTGACCCGCCGGCAAGGCTCGACACCGAGTGCGGGAACACCATCCCACCTCGATGAAGTCACCGCCCTACTGCCCCAACACCGACTGCGCAGCCCATCTCGAGCCGCCGGACCATTTCTTCGAACGGAACGGGTTCTATCGAACGAAGTCGAATCCCCACGCGATCCCCCGCTTTCGCTGCCGAGAGTGCCGCGTCGGATTCTCCCGCCAGACGTTCCGACTCAACTACTGCGACAACAAGCCGTGGCTCAACGCACGGGTGTTCGAGCTTCTCTGTTGCGGCGTGGGCCTACGACAGACAGCTCGGCGAGTGGGCATGACCCCTCGCAACCTCGAGCTCAAGGCTCGCAAGCTGATGCGCCACGCACGGCATTTTCACCACAACATGATGGACAGCTTCCCTCAGGGGAGCGAATTCGCGTTCGACGAGCTGGAGACGTTCGAGGGGTGCCGACGCTCACGGCCAGTGACCGTCCCGATCCTCATCCATCAGGAATCGATGTTCGTCGTCGATGCTCAGAGCGACACGCTCCCGCCCCGAGGCAAGAGGCGACGCCGACGGTCTCAAGGACGACGTGAACACCCGGCCGCAGCTGGTCCTCGGCGCCTGAACCGCTCCCGGGAAGTTTGCCGGCGAGTTCTCCAGACGCTCCGCACCAGGTACTCCAACACGACAGGACTCAGGTTCCGATCAGACATGAAGCGGACCTACCCAGCCCTGCTCCGCGAGGCCTTTGGGACTCAATTCCGCCACCAGCAGGTTCACAGTCGACGGAAGCGAGACACGTCGAACCCGCTGCATCGCATCAATCTCACGCTCGCCAGGACCCGCGACTTGATGAGCCGACTCCGTCGCCGCAGCTGGCTGGTGAGCAAAGACAGGCGGGTTCTCGACCTTCACCTGATGGCTTACGCCTGCTATCGAAACTTCGTCGAGGCCCGGTTCAACGGAGACACGAAGACCCCCGCTGAAATGCTCGGGTTCGCGACCCGTCGGCTTTCGCTCGGCGAGTTACTCGCATGGCGCCAGGATCATGGCAGCCGAAGTCTTCGCCCCGCAGCGACTCCAAGCCAGCCCCCTCAGTGAGGGAGCCGACTCGAGGCGCGGGGCGTGGTGAGCCCGTGGCTCACCCCCAACATTCGAAGTCAGGATCGATCAGTTACAGCTGGTCGGGCCGACGTTGCCGAGGTTCACGCGCAGCGCGTTCGACAGGTTGGCAACACCAAACACCGGACCACCAACGACCAGCTCGGTCGCCTGGAAGAACAGCGGGATGCCGGCCAAGCCCGGAACGTTCGGCAGCGGAAGCGGCAGACGGGCGAAGCCAGTGCCGTCAGCCGGGATACCGGCGAGGACAGCGCTCGTCGCGAAGTCGAGCTGCCACACACAGCCGTTGCCGAAGTCCGTGGCAACGTTGCCGGCGGAGAACGAGAAGCCGACCGTGTTACCAGCGCCAGCGCCGGTGATTCCGAGACCGAAGAACGGGTTCGGGAGCGTCGGGGCCGGAACGAGGCCGCTGACGTCGAGCATCAGGTTCGGGTTGCCGCAAGGCGCGCCGATGAAGGTGTCGAACTGAGCACCAGGGGTGTCGATCACGACGTCGACCGCCGCGGTGCCAGCGCCCGCACGGGCTTGGCGAAGGTTAACGGTGCCGTTTGCCATCGGGCCCGCATCGGCGTCGAACGCGAAGTTGTAGATCGTGTTCCACTCGAGCGAGTTGGCCGACGGGCCGGTCCAGACGATGTTGTCGCCGACCTGCTGGCCGGTCCACTCGTTGCCGCCGTCGTTGTCGATGTCGCCGAACGTGATGTTCGAGACCACGGTGCCCGGGCAAACCGGGATCGTGAACTGGTCCGCGCCACGCGAGTTGTCACGGTTGTGGACCGCGTACTCGTAGTGCCACATGCCGTTGCCGTCCGGTCCGGAGACCTTCATGCCGACGTAGAACTTGCCGTCGTTGACCGGGTCGCCGTTCGGGCCGTTACCGGCCGAGCCGAGCTTGGCGCCGCCCCAGTTCTCGAGCATCGAGGACTGGGTGACCGAGCCGGTGTTGTTGCTGAAGTTCCAGGTGGAACCGGTCCAGGTCGGGGTGAAGCGACGGTAGACACCGTTGTTGTCCTTGGCGGTGCCCGGCTCGTTCGGAACGATCACGTAGTGGCCGTAGTAGAACGCCGCGCTGGTGTTCATGTCGGCGTCGCTGACGCGGACACGGAAGGTCACACCACCTGGAACGTTGATGTTGCTGCGGCTGCCATCCGAGGCCGCGCCACCGCTGACAGGCGGGAAGCCCATGTCGAAGTGCGAACCGACCGGGTTCCAGGCACCCGTCCACGGGTTAATTTCCGCCGGCGGGCCGAGGTAGAACGTGTTGGCGTTCAGGCCGGCGCCGTAGGTGTCCGAGCAGTTGAGGCCGAGCAGCGCGCCCGAACCCGGGTTGACGCAACCACCGCACACGCCGCCGTTGATCGAGGCGAAGCCGTGTTTGACGTAGCTCCGGTCCGAGATCTGCTCGAAGCGGAAGCCCAGGTCGCGGGCAACCATCTGCGAGTACATCGGGTGGTCCGGGTTCATCGGCGCGAACCAGTTGATGATCGTCGAGCCGAAGTTGCAGATGTCGATCGTGGACGACAGTCCGCTTTCACCGTTCGGGAACGAGCCGTTGCGGCCGTTGACCTGAAGGCCGCGGGTTTGAACCAGGGCCGCATCGAGCCCCGTGATCGACCCAGGCTGAGCGAAGGAAGCCGGCGCCAGCAGAGTGGCCGCCGCGATGGCGAGAATACGCGTAGTCATGTGGACTTGAGGTTGTTGGAGGTTCGTCGACAAAACGACGTTGTGGGGACGATGGGGCTTTGGCAGGTGAACCGCCGCGAGCGGCGGCCAGCGTGAACAAGACGAGGGGTGCAGAGGTCCGACCCCGCCTCACTGCCAGCGCGACGAGAACGAGAGAGACCACGATCGGCCACTCGACTTCTCACCGAGCTACCCAGGAACCCCGGAAGGTTTCACGAGAGAACGGACACAGACCCGCTGCGAATCCCAGGGCGAGCCCAAGGATCGCTACGGAGAGCGGCGCGAGTGTAAGGGGCGCTGGCTCATGCCGCCAGCCCGCCCAGCCGCCCGAACCGAGAGTGTTTTCAGGGCAGCGGACCGGTCACGACAGTCGCCTTCGTCCCGGACACGAAGCCCAGGGAGTTGGCCGTAGGATCAGTGGAAATCGGCTGAAAGAACAGCTCGAGGCCGTTGAACCCCATGGAGTTAGGGATCCGGAACGCATGACTCGCGTTGCCGAGGGCATCGACAGACAAGGAAACCACGACTTCGCCCGAAACGTCGACCGAACAGCCCATCGCGCCCGCTGGACCGAGATCGAACGGCAGCGCCGTTCCGTCGATCGCCGTGACATCGCTGAATCCGATCAGGAGCGCACCGACCGTGCTCGGATTGAGATTCTCGACATCGACCGGGAAGGAAGACCCGAGGTAGGGCAATTGGAATTGTCGAGGCACAATCGTGGGGATGCCGTTCGTGCCGTTGCAAGTGGCCGGATCCACCGTGAAGGACGCGCCGCCCGGAGCCGACGGCGCGAAGCAATCCGCATCGATGCGGTAGTCACCGGTCGAACCTCCGACACCTTCGATGACGAGGAAGTAGCGTCCGCCGAAGACGATCTCGTTGATCGTGGCGAAGACTCCCGGACCCGCGCCCGCATCGGTCGCGACGGTCGCGCCGTTCTCGTTGAGGAGGGTGAGGCGTGCGTTGGTGAGCGAAGTCCCGATCGGCGAGGAGATGGTCAAGAGCAGCGAGGAACGACGGAGGACCGTCAGCTCCCACCAGTCCGCATCGCTCGCAGTCGCAACCTGGCCGCTGCCAAAGTCACCGCAAGCGATCGATGTCGCGGTCGCCATCGTGTCGTTCGGTTCGACGGCCTCCGGCTCGATCTGGGCGCCTCCGGCGCAGGTCATCTCGAGTCGGTAGCTTCCCGTGTCGCCGCTGCCGCCAGCGACTTCCCAGAAGTAGGTTCCAGCCGTGACGTTCGCGAAGATGACGGCCAGCTGAATGCCGGCGAAGTCGTCGACGGTCTGGAGCACGTTGCCCGATGCGTCGCGCAGAGTGAGGACCGTATCGGCGATCGGGTTCGCACCCGAACCCGCGAAGGTGGAGCCGAAGAGCGGCCCTGGGGCCGAGACTTCGAACCGGAACCAATCGGTGTCCGCCGGCGATTCCACCGTTCCACCACAAACGTCGTCGCAGTCAGCCGCCGTCGCGGTCGCTACCGAGTCGTTCTGACCGAACCGCTCGAGCACGTTGACCGAGTCGGCACTGACCGGGTCCGGAGCACCGCAGAGGACGTCGAGGCTGTAGTTGCCAGTGCGGACGTTGCCGAAGCCGGTCACTTCGAGGAAGTAGTCCCCGGCTGCGAGGTCCATATCGATCGCCGAGAATCGACCGCGACCCGGCGAGTCGTCGATGATGAGGATGACCGCACCACTCGAGTCGCGGAGCGTCAGGACAGGATCATCGATCGCTCCCACTCCAGCCGAGCTGCCGGGGCCACAGAGCGCGACAAAGCGCCCGGTCTCCGGCTGCGTGATCGACCACCAATCGCTGTCGAGGACCGGAAACACCGCGCCGGCGCCCAGATCCGTGCACATGAACGGGGTCGGCACGCTGTTCGGGAAGATGCCGTTCGGATCGGTGTTCGGCTCGGGGCCCTCCGGAACCGGGACGATCGACGCCGTGGGACTCAACGACGGAAGAGGCCGCTCGAGACGAGGCGAGACGAAGGCGTTCTGTCCCGGAGCTCGATCCACACCGAACCAGCGCCACTGCTGATCTAGGAAGGCGTCCTGCAACTCGACCGTGGAGAGGCTCGTGACGGTCTTCGCGAAGCGCTCGAACTGCTCCTGCGTCACCTTCGCGATCGCATCACCCGGCCAGGTGGTCCTAATCAGGTCCTCGGCGGCACCCGCCGTTGAAGCACCTTGGGCCAGAACGCTGGACGGGGCGCCCAGCGAAGAAAGCGTGGCGACACACGCGATGGAGAGAGCTTTGAAGTTCATCAGAAGGGGGCGATTTCGGGGCACGCCGGAGCATAGCGAGCCCAGCCCCTCCGACCTCCCCCTCGGTTCAGGCTGTCTCGAGTGCTTCGAGAGCTACGGCGAGCGCCGCACTCTCCCCGCGGTGGACGAGCGGACTCGGAACGATCTGAACGACCGATGCCAACGGACGAAGGACCTCACCACGAAACGCTTCCCGAAGACCCGGCTCCAGAGTCGTAAACCAGGCCTGCCCGATCGTGCCGAGCACGACGCAGTCCAGATCCAGGAGGTCCGCGAGCAGAGCCGCGACCCGACCGACCGAACGAGCGACCCGATCGACGACCGCCACCGCGCAGAGATCCGAACGCCGCGCCGCCTCGAACACCTCTCGGACCGACGCCTCGGGTCCGAAGTCCACGCGCTCGCCGCGCTGGACCGCCGCCCAGCGCGCGCTCTTCGCCATCTGCTCGACGCCCGGTCCCGAGCAGAACCCCTCGACCGAACCGGCTTTACCGAATCCGACGGGACCGTCGTGTTCCAATCGCAGGTGACCGACTTCCCCGGCGAGTGCTCGCGGCCCTTCGTAGAGCCGGCCGTCGAGCCAGAGGCCCGCCCCCATTCCGGTGCTGAAGGTCAGGAACGCAGCGGACCGCGCTCCCTGCGCCGCACCGAATCGGACCTCAGCGCAGACACCGGCGTTGGCATCGTTCATGAACCGATGCGGTAACCCGCTGAACCGCGACGCCATCCAGGAGCCGACCTCGAAGAACTGCCACGCCGGCATGTTCGGGACTTCGAGCAACCGACCCTGCTCGTAGCTGAGCGGGCCAGGACAAGCCAGTCCGACCGCTTCGAGAACGCCGGCGGTCTCAGCCATGCGTGCCAGCCACTCAGCCGCTTGGTCGAGTGCTGCACTCGGATCGAGATCTCGCTGCATCGACCAACGCTCGGTCGCGAGCACGGTTCCGTCCGCTCGTCCGAGGACCGCGGCCAACTTCGTCCCGCCGAGATCGATCCCGCCGATCACACGATCGCCCCCTTCGCCGCCAGTCACCTGGTCAGCCATCGCCCTCGCCGGACGGGTCATCGGGCCGATCGTGTTCCGCGCGGTCGTCGACCTCGAAGACCGGGCCGTCGTCACCGGTCTTCACCGACCGGCGGACAGCCTTGTCGCCACGCTCCATCGCCACGACGACGCGATCCCGACCGCTGTTCTTGGCGTGGTAGAGAGCGCGGTCCGCGCGATCGACGAGGACCTGCGCCGACTCGCCGGGCTTCGGCACGGCGACGCAGACGCCCAGGCTCACGGTGACGGGGCGATCCTGAGTCGGATGTTCGATCTGCAGCGAGGCTACGGCAGCGCGCATCCGTGCAGCGACGTAGCGCGCTCCTTCGAGATCGGTCTCGGGCAACATCGCGACGAACTCCTCCCCGCCGTAGCGCGCGAGAAGATCGCCGGGTCTGCGAATCGAGTTGCCGAGGGCCTTCGCGATTTGACGCAGGCACTGGTCACCGGCCTGGTGTCCGCAGCTGTCGTTGAACTCCTTGAAGTGGTCCACGTCGATCATCAGGATCGCGAGCGGAGATTCACGGCGCGCACAACGACTGGACTCCCGACGAAGCGCGTTCTCATAAGCTCGCCGGTTCGCAACCTGCGTGAGCGGATCACGATTGACGAGGTCCTTCAGCTCGGAGTTCACGAACTCGAGGGTCGAACGCGAGTCCTTCAACTCTTCGACATCCTCCGTCACGACGACTCCGACGACGTCACCCTCGGCGTCGCGATACGGATAGAGGATGACCTTCGAGCCGTCGGCTCGGTCGGCGAAGAATTGCTCAGCCCCGCGGAAAGGCTGGCCACCCAGCACCTTCTCCATCGCTTCACGCCAGCGCGCACCTTGCCCGACGACGACGAACTCCTCGACCGAGACGCCGACGAGGGCTGCCTCGGGGCGACCGACGAGTTCCTCCGCCGCGTCGTTCGCGTCCGTGATGCGACCCGAACGATCGAGGAGAAGCACCGGCATCGGCGCGGAGTCGATCAGCTGATTGGACTGCTGAAGCTCCTCCAACGCCTGTGCGAGTCGCGCCCTCAGCTGGAGCTCGTTTGCCCGGCTGCGCTCGAGCTGACCTTCCAGGTCGCGGATCCGCGCCAGCAGGTGCTCGGTCTCGGCGAAAGGTCGCTCGCTCTGCATGTCGGGGGCTCTCTCAGTGAGGGAGCAACGAGCTCCCGTACCCAGAGGATAGTCCCCAAGCCGGCCCTCTCAATCGGAGGACCGTAAGGTTTCGTCACTCGAGACGGTCGGTCGCCCGCTGGATCAGCTCGGCGACCGAGAACGCAGCCTCGTCCCACCGGCCACCGGGACGCCGAAGCCGAACCGTCAGGTGCAGCCGCTCGAGGTCGGCGACCGTCTGGTAGAGCGTGCTGCGCACTTCGGGGCGACCGATCAGATCGCTCGCGCCCTCTTCGTCGATCGGAGCCGCCTCGGGTTCGAGAACCGTGACGACCGAGTGGTAGCGCCGGCAGGTCGCGATCTCATCGACGTTGCGGTGGTGGTTCGTGCACACGATCCATTGATCCCCTGGATCCGGCGCACGAGCGACTACCTCGTCCGCCACACTCTCGGCATCGCCCGCGGCGTGGACCTCGAAGACCGCCCCACCAGGCTCGAAGCCCTCGCCACCACGCCACGCGACCATGACGTTGGCGCCGTAGCCGAAGCGATGCTGTTCGAGGATGCGCTCAGCCTGCTTCAGGACGTTCGGCCCTGGCCGGAGGCGAGTGATGAGTTCCTGCAATGCGGTGATCCGCGGCGTGACCTTGACCCTCCGATCGTCGACCCGTGAGTCATCGACATCGTGGATCGCAACCGAGACACCACGGTCCGAGACACCGGTCAGGCAACCGTCGAGTCCAGCCCAACCGATCGAAACCCAACCCGCGCGATCTCCGAGCGGCGCGTGCACAACGAGCCCGGACTGCTCGAGCATCACCTCCGAACCGAAGTAGTCGAGGTTGCGCCCGACGACCGGACCACTCCCTTGCACCTCTTCGCCCCAGGCCGCGAACGAGGAGCACCCGAGCCCCATGAAGTCCGGCAACAACGTGACCGCCATCAGGTCGTCGACCGTGAGGGGACGATTGAGCTGCGGAACCACCAGGGACGACGGGCCGTGAACGGCGACAGCACCCTCGAGCATGTGCTCGTAGCGCTCGCGCTGCCCGGTGAGTTCCGCGAGCACCTTGCGGCTCTTCGGCAGAACCGCGAAGCCCCAGGCCAACGGCGACAGACCGAGCTCCTTGGCCAGCGCGAAGGACTCGAACAACTCGATGACCTTGGGCATGCGATGAGCGCCGAGCGCCCGCGCCCGCTCCTCGTCGGTGCCCCGAAGGAACAAGACCTCGACCCCGCCCACGACGTCACGCTCGAGGAATGGATCGACGACGGACTCGACGCTTGCGAGCGGCGCCTCGACAGGCGCCGCGGGCGTAGCGTCCTGTGCTTGAAGCGCGGGAACGACGAGCGACCCGAGGGCCGAGGCACAGGTGGCGGTGCGGATGGATCCCAGAACCATGATCGCAGTCTATCGACCGGGGACGGTGCGTGTATCGTCCCGGGCGATGGCGCTGCCGGACTTCACCAAGATCGACTACGGATTCGACGAGATCCCGCTCGAGGGACTCGAGGCCATGGCTGACGAGGCCCTCGAGACTCCACACGGCTTCGAAATCCGATCGATCCCCGATCCGCAGGCGGCCGCGACCGAGTCCGTGCTCGAAGCCGTCCCAGGCACAGCTCCGTTTCGCCGTGGGCCGTACGCTTCGATGTACACCGGCCGGCCGTGGACGATCCGGCAGTACGCCGGATTCTCGACGGCCGAGGCCTCGAACGCGTTCTACCGGCGCAACCTCGCGATGGGCCAACAAGGCCTGTCGGTCGCTTTCGACCTCGCGACACACCGCGGCTACGACTCCGACCATGAACGAGTGCTCGGAGACGTCGGCATGGCCGGCGTCGCGATCGACTCGATCGCCGATACGCGCATCCTGTTCGACGGCATCCCACTCGACCGCGTGTCGGTTTCGATGACGATGAACGGCGCCGTCCTCCCGATCCTCGCTGCCTACGTCGCCGCTGCGAAGGAACAGGGTGTCGATTCGACCGCGCTCAGCGGGACGATCCAGAACGACATCCTCAAGGAGTTCATGGTGCGGAACACCTACATCTATCCGCCCGAACCCTCGATGCGCATCGTCGGGGACGTGTTCGCGTACTGCGCGGAGCACATGCCGCGCTTCCACGCGATCTCGATCTCTGGCTACCACATGCAAGAAGCCGGAGCGACCGCTGATATCGAACTGGCCTACACGCTGGCAGACGGCATCGAGTACCTGCGCTGTGGGCAGGCCGCCGGACTCGAAGTCGACGACTTCGCACCGCGCATCTCGTTCTTCTTCGCCATCGGCATGGACACGATGGTCGAAGTCGCGAAGCTGCGTGCGGCCCGAGTGTTGTGGGCCCGCATCGTCGAGTCGTTCGGTGGCAAGTCTCCGAAGTCGCTCGCCCTGAAGACCCACTGCCAGACCTCGGGCTGGTCGCTGACCGAACAGGCGCCGTCGAACAACATCACGCGCACCACCGTCGAAGCCTTGGCGGCGGCTCTCGGCGGAACCCAGAGCCTGCACACCAACTCGTTCGACGAAGCCATCGCGCTGCCGACTCCCGACTCGGCGCGAATCGCTCGCAACACCCAGCTGATCCTGCAGCACGAGTCGGACCTCTGCCGTTCGGTCGACCCGCTCGGAGGCTCACACCACATCGAGGAGCTGACCGAGAAGCTGATCGAACGCGCATCAGTGCTGATGAAGGAAGTCGAAGATCTCGGCGGCATGGCGAAGGCCATCGAGAAAGGACTACCGAAGCGCCGAATCGAAGAAGCCGCGGCCAAGCGGCAGGCACGGATCGATTCGGACCACGACGTCATCGTCGGAGTGAACCGGTTCCAGCCAGCCGTCCAGGAACAGGTCGACGTCCTCTCCCTCGACGACGCCGAAGTGCGGCAAGCACAGATCGATCGGCTGGCTACCCTGCGCAGCGAGCGTGACGAAGCAGCGGTCCAAGCCGCACTCGCGGCGATCGAGGCGGGCGCGCGCTCAAGCGACAACCTCTGCGCACTGTGCGTCGAGGCGGCGAGCCTTGGCGCGACTGTCGGCGAGATGAGCACAGCGATGGAGAACGTGTTCGGCCGCTACCGCGCGGATTCAGAAACGGTGCAAGGCGTCTATGCCGAGGCGTCGGTCGACCAAGCGGGCATCGCCGCCGTCCGGGCGAAGACCGCTAGGTTCGACGAGAAGCACGGGCGCCGACCACGCATCCTGGTCGCGAAGATGGGTCAGGATGGCCACGACCGTGGAGCCCGCGTCATCGCGACCGCGTTCGCGGACCTCGGCTTCGACGTCGATATCGGCCCGCTGTTTCAGACCCCGGACGAAGTCGCCCGCCAGGCCATCGAGAACGACGTGCATCTGGTCGGGATCAGCTCACTCGCCGGCGGCCACAAGACGCTTGTCCCGCGCCTTGTCGAGGCCCTTCGCGCACAGGGCGCAGAAGACATCCTGGTCGTCGCCGGCGGTGTCATTCCCGAGACCGATCACGAAGCGCTGCGCGCCGCGGGGTGCGTCGCGATCTTCGGGCCAGGCACCGCCGTCCCTCGGGCAGCCGGCGCACTCGTCGACTTGCTCTCCGAGCACGCGAGCCGCTGATTCCTTCAGGACCGCGGGTTCCCCCGTGGTCCCGGCTCGAAGACAGGCTCCGGCATTCCCTTAGGCGGCCGAGAAAGTTCGCGAGGAGCGGCAGATTCTTAGCGGGAGGCGGCCTCGGTTTTCGCTCTGAGGTTCGGTGGAACGGTCCGAACCAAGATCTGCGCGTGAATGTCGACCATCGGGAACCCCGTGGTCACTCCCCGGAGCTCTCGATCCAGCCCGTAGCCCACGATCGACGTCGAAATCTCACCCGCGACGCGACGCGGGCGGCTCACCGAGAAGCGACCACCACCCCACCGAAGAAGCCTTCGCCGGTCGCTGCCTCAGGAATCTGCTGATCGTCGAGGACGAACGAGCGATCACGGCCTGGCTCGAGTCCTGCTTGCAGGGCAGCGACTGGAAGGTCCGCTCCGCCAACTCGACCGAGAGCACGCTCACCTTCGTGCGGTCGGACCCGACCTGGTCCGAAGTCGTATTCGTCGACCTCAGCCTGCGCGACAATCGCGGCCTGGACCTGATCCGTAACCTGAGCAACCAAGCGATGAAACCCCGCATCGTCGCAGCCGCCGGCTCGGCGACGTCGGACTTGCGCGAGGAGTTCGTTCGCCTCGGTGTCGAGTTCCTGCCCAAGCCTTTCCGATTCGACGAGTTCGAGACGGCTATCGAGAAGAGCGCCCGCCACTCGGACTGATCGCTACTCGAGTTCGTTGCGGACGAATACCTCACCCGCCTCGAGATCGAAGTCCACCTCGAGCACGTTCGGACGACAGCACACCGGGCAATCGTGCACCCATCGACGCGACGGATCCTCGACGGCGTCGTGAGGCTCGAAGTAGAGCGAGACCACCTCGCCGCAGGCTGCACAATCGAATCGACCTTCCACGTCGAACCGTGTTCGCTGACCGAACGAAACGGGATTCAGTCCTCGTCGATCAGGACGCGGAGCGCATCTTCGACGTTCGGTGAACGGATGTCCGCGAAGCGAATCCGTCCCTGTCGATCGATCAGGTAGTCGTCTGGATAGCTGTTCGCGCGGAAGGCCTCCGCCGAAGCCCCTTCCTCGTCGACCAGGGCAAGGTAGTCCGCGCCGGTTTCGGCAAGGAACCGATCGAGGCCGTCGGCCCCACGCTTGGCGCAGACTCCGACCACGACGAAGTCTTCGTCCCCATACCGAGTGAGTAGGTCGCGGTTCCGCTGTGTGGCGCGCCGACTGGCCTCATTCCAGGTCGAGAAGAAGTGGACCAGCACGATCTTGCCCTCGAGAGCGGAGAGGCCGCCTTCGGGGAGAGCCCCGTTCACCGCCCGACCTTCACCGAGCTCGGGAGCCTTACGACCGACGAGCGCATCGACGGCACCTCGTCCCGTCGTCCGTGCCTCTTTCCACTCTTCAGGCACCGGCGGAAGCTCGACTTCCCTCTCGACCGCTGGCCCCTCTTCCTCGAGGAGCTTCTCGACGACTGCGTCGACGTTGCCCGGCTTCAGGCCGAGTGCGCGCAGGTTCCCGGCCCGGTCCACGACGCCGTAGGTCGGCCACCACATGACCTTCCACGCTTCCGCGGACAACTGGCTCGCATCTCTTGCGACAGGGTAGAGCACACCGTTGCCGTCGGCCGTCGAGACCATCGACTCCTGACCACTCCCCGAACCACACACGCCGATCAGGACCATGCCCTGATCGCCATACTTGTAGGTCAGCTCGTTGTTGTGCGGGATCGCTGCGATGCAGGGCCCACACCAGGTCGCCCAGAAGTCGATCACGACGACTTTGCCGCGCAGACTGTCGAGGTCGACCTCGCCGTTGTGCCACTCCGATAGATCGAGCGTCGGCATCGGCTGACCCAGCAGAGGTAGATGCTCTTGCCACTGCGCATCGTCGTGGAAGAACCACTCCCGCGGGAACTCCTCGCCAGCGGCCGGGTCCTGAGCGAAAGCCGTGGCGGAGACCAGGGTCGAGACGAGGGCTGCTCGGAGTGCGTTCATCGCGTTCACCCGGGACATCGCGAAGCCCGGGGCGTGCGGAGGATACTCGCTGGCGCGACGACTCGCAGTCCGTTGAGATGCACCGTCGTTTCGACGACGCTTCGGTCCGTGCCCGACGACGCCAAGAACGACCCGAACGGACTACGAGCTCTGGCCGACGGAGTCCGGCAATCGAACCGGCGTGCGATCGCCCGCGCGATCACGCTGGTCGAAAGTCATCGGGACGAAGACCTCGACGCGGCGTCCGACCTACTGGGATTCCTCGGATCGGATACGCGAAAGCCGGCCCTGCGGCTCGGGATCAGTGGCGTGCCAGGCGTCGGGAAGAGCACATTCCTCGAGGCGTTCGGCTCGTACCTTCTGCGCCGGGGACTCCGTGTCGCAGTCCTGGCGATCGACCCGTCGAGCACGGTCTCGGGAGGCTCGGTCCTCGGCGACAAGACCCGGATGGCGACGCTCGCGAGCTCCGACCAGGCCTTCGTGCGGCCGACGCCAGGCGCCGGCGCCTCGGGAGGTATCAGCCCGAGGACGAGGGAGGCGATGGCGGTGCTCGAGGCTGCGAACTTCGATGTCGTGCTCGTCGAGACCATCGGCGTCGGCCAGTCCGAGACCGCGATCCACGATCTGGTCGACTACCTGCTCCTCCTGGTCCTGACCGGCGCCGGAGACGAACTCCAGGGCATCAAGCGCGGAGTTCTCGAGCTCGCGAACGGGATCGCGGTGACCAAAGCCGACAGGGACAACCGCGAGCGGGCCGAATCCGCAGCACGAGAGCTCCGGTCGGCCCTGAAGATCCTCCATGCGGCGCGACCCGCCGGTCCTGCGACGGTCTTCACCTGCTCTGCTTTGGAGAACCTCGGGATCGCCGAGATCTGGAGCGAACTCGAGCAAGGGCACCGAGAACGCGTGGAGAGCGGCGCTCTCGAGCAGCTCCGGCGGGATCAGGGAGTGCTCTGGTACGAGCGCCGGGTCCAGGAGGAAGCGATCCGGCGATGGCTCCAGGACCCGAGGTTCCAGAGGGCATTCGAGGCTCAGCGGCAGGCCGTTGCGGACGGTCGAACGACCCCGTTCGCTGCAGCGCGTGCGACCTTCGGCTCGAGCGAACCGGAGCGGTAAAAAACGACGGAGATCCGCCGAGAAGGGCCACCGATTCCCGAGCCCCGATCCCGGGAAGACACGTAGGTTGCCGCATGCGCAGTCGCCCCGCAGGCCACCTCTGGATCGCCGTTCTCCTCCTCGGCGTTCTGTTCAGCCCGGGTGCAGCCGCCCAGAACCCGACCCACACGGTTCCCCGAGGCTTCTTGGGCAACGAGGGGAACGCCCGCCACTGGGTGCCGAGCCATTTCGGGAACGCTCGCGCGCAGACGACCTACCTCGCGAACGAGGTGGACTTCCCGACCGGTCCGATCCAGGCCCTGACCCTGCGCCCAAACCGGGAGGCCACGACCTTCGTCGGCCACTCGTTCCGCCTGACGATCCACCTGTCGAGCCTCCAGGTCCCGAACCCGGATCAGTGCGACCCCTCGAGCTACACCTCGAACTGGGGACTCGACCGGATGATGGTCCTCGACGACGTCGTCGTGCAATTTCCGGGACACGCCGGCACCGGCAACGGGGTCGGCGCGTGGCTCGTCGACATCCCGATCACCCCGTTCCCCTACGTCGCCGGGCGCAACCTGCAGATCGAATGGGAGATCGAGCCGCTGACCGGCGGCGTGCAGTCTGCAACCTGGTTCGTCGACGCAGTCGAGACCGTTCGCCCGTCATCCGCCGGCTTCTTTCAGAGGCAGCAGGAGCGCAACGCCTGCCCCGATCGCTTCACGGTCTACGGCGGCAACGTCGGTGGCCCGGGTCAGCGCCTGGCAGTCTGGTGGTACTCGGGTTCGGCCGCCGGCCTTCCAGCAGCGATCTTGTTCAGCGAAACGGACCAGATGCTCGGAGGCATGCCACTGCCGCTCGACTTGAGCAGTGCTGGCTTCACCGGCTGCAGCCTCTACATCGCCCCCCGCACTTCGCTCTCCGGGGTCACCGACAACCAGGGAGGCCCGGGACGGTTCCGGCTCGACATGAACCTCCCCAGCCTTCCGCACCTGGCCCGCGCCGAGTTATTCACTCAGAACATCGTCATCGATTCGACGGTGCCGGGCGGGATCCGGTTCTCAGATCGTGGCCGCATCGTGCTCGGCAACGTGCCCGCCGTGCCACTCGCCGCACGACACCTCTACAGCTACCAGTTCCCGGTCACCGACCAACCGGAGTTCGCGACGGCGGTCGGCCCGATCGTCGGCCTGCGCTGAGCTCTCTGCCGCGTCACGGCGCTCCGCTCTCGCGGAGCATGACGAGCACTGCCCCACCGATCGCAACGACGGTGCCGAGCAGACTGGTCCAGCTCGGACGCGTCCGGAACCCAAACCAGAGGATCGGGATCAGGAAGATCGGCGCGAGTGAACTGAGCGTCGATACGACCCAGGCTTCGGTCCGGACGACGGCCTCGGACAACATCCAGACGCCGAGGATCGGCCCGAAGATCGCGCCAAGCGCGGTCAGTCGGAGCGCCGCGGAGTGGTGATAGACGCGAAAGACCAACTTGGTCCGACGCAACAGGATCGCCCCGACCAGCATGCCCACTGACGCAGCGAGCATGCGGATCCAGGTGCCGGAGATCGGCGCGACCTGAGTCTCGGAACCTTCGGCCTCGAGACCAGCGTCGGTCATCAGGATGCCGACGGACTGACCGAGGGCTGCGATCACCCCGAACCAGATGGCGCGGCGTTCCTCACTCGCGGATGCGTTCGATGACTCGGCCGCACGGCCCGAACGATCCCGGATCACCATCCCGACTCCGAAGACGACGAAGAAGACCCCGAAGATGGCCTGACCAGTCGGCCAACGCTGCTCCAAGATCGACTCGAGGAACATCGTGAGGACCGGTGACGTGCCCATCAGCAAGGAACCCGTTCGTGCTCCGAGCACGGTCATACAGCGGAACAGCAGTAGATCTGCGATCGCGAGCCCCAACACGCCGGAGACGGCGAGCAGGGTCGCCTGCCGCACGCTGACACCTTCGGGGAACGCGCAGCCGAGGATCGCGAAGTGGATTCCAGTCAGAGCGACGACCGCGATCTGAATCCGCACGAAGTTGACGGAACTCGCACCGGCGCGCCGACCCGCGGCCGCGAACGCCAGACTGCAGATCGCCCAGAACAGCGAGCACGCAAGGGCTGCGGCTTCCCCGAGGTATTCACCCATCGCGTCGGCTCAGAACAGACCGAGCGCGAGCGCTGCGAAGGTCAGCGCGGTGATCAGCCCGAGCACCCGCCAGTAGATCGGCAGGCCCTTGTTCGAGGAGCCGTCAAAGTCTTCGGGTAAGTAGTCCGGAATCTCGACCGACGCGTAGTCGATCTCCTCGGAGGACTTCCACCCCGTCGACGCGTCGCTGCCACAGGACGGGCAAGCCAAGCGTCCCTCACGGACCAGGACGCCGCAGTGCGGGCATTCGGCGTAGCTTGGTTCCTTGGGCATGATGGGTCAGCTCGTTAGGCCGACGACGAAGACTCTCCAACCATTGGCGACAGCCGAACGCGCTTGGATGACCAGGGTTCGCACCGACTGCGTCCAATCGGGGTCCAGCTCGACGGACTTCTCGAGCTTCGCCCAGGCGGACTCACACAGAGCCCGCAATTTCGTGTCGTCGAGCCGTGAGAGGAGCTCTACGACCGGCGCACCGAGCGGCAGGCAGTCACTCGGGCCGGAGGCGACCGGCCGGCCGAAGGACAGCTCAGGCGGCGAGCGCTTGAGAATGCCGGCCGCGCCGACGACGAGCGCTCGCAGAAGGTCGTGACCCGACTGAGCGAACTCCGCGACCGAGAACACCTCGTCGTCTAGAGAACGCCAGTTCAGCGGTCCTTCCGACCGGGCGAGGCGCAGGCCCTGGACGACCTCGTCGTCCGGCCCGGTCAGCGTGAAGATCCGGCTCACGCGCCGGCCAGGACGCGCTGGCTCAGCGAATCGCGCAGCGCCGACGCGCCGCCATCGAGAACCTCGGTCGTCTTCGCATCGCGGTAGTGACGCTCGACGTGGTATTCGGTCGTGTAGCCGTAGCCACCGTGGACCTGGATGCCTTCATCCGCGGCGTGAACCGCGGCGTCGACCGCCGACAGGAACGCCATTTCGACCAGCGCGTCGGCGTTCTCGCCGTCGTCGATCATCCGTGCGGCCTGCCAAGCGAGGTGCCTGCTCGCTTCTCCTCGGCGACGCGATTCGACGAGCTTGTGCATGACGGCCTGCTGCCGAAGCAGTGGCTTGCCGAACGCGATCCGCTGACTCGTGTGTGCGCGGCTGAGCTCGACCGAAGCGAACGTCGATCCAGTCGCGAGCGCAGCAGCGCCGAGCCGTGCGATCCTCTGCGCCGCCTCGATCCGAGCCTTCGCGTCGTCGCCTTCTGCGAGCAGCGTTGCGGCCGAGCCAGAGAAGGAGACCTTCGCCGGCGCCGCAGCGCGGAACCCGAGGGCATGCACTGCTTCGACGTTCGCATTCCCCTTCTCGACGAGGCAGAGGACTGGAACACCGTCGGCGGTGACCGCGGCAACGACGAAGCAACCCGCTTCACCCCCACCGGTGACGACGTCGGCTGAGCCTTCGAGCGCCGAACCGTTCCATGCGACACCGTTGTCGGGGCCGACGAACGCCGCGACCTCGGTGCCCATCAAGACCTTCTCGAACGCATCGGCAGCCGAGTCGAGGCCCTGAAGAGCGGTCGGCACGACACCGGCCTGCGTCAGGAACAGACGCGCTGTCGAGGTGCAACCCTTGCCGAGCTCCTCGAGGGCGAGCACGAGGGACAGAGCACCGAGACCGGCACCGCCGAAGTCTTCGGGCACGGATACGCCGTAGAGACCGAGCTCGCCGAGCCCATCGAACTGCTCGCGGGCGAACTGGTTGTGCTCGTCACAGTCGAGAGCCTTCGGCCCGGCGACGTCGGCCACGAACTTCTTGACCGTGTCGAGGATCAGGTCCTGCTCTTCGGTGAGTTGCTGGTTGTTCATCGGAAGGAATGGAGGTTGCAGTTGGAGACCCTGGGTTCACTCAGCGAGCGCCCGGCCACCAGTAGAGAAAGGAAGGAGACATCGCCGAGGACAGGGCGGAACCGACCAGACCCTCGAGCGGAGATTGGGCGCTCGCACCCATCAGGAGATCGGTGAAGCTCGGCTGCTTGCGTTGCTCCACGACGTGGATCGACGACTCGCCACACAGCTCACGGAGCTTCGCGACAGCCGCGGCCTGGTAACCGACTTCGTCGACGAGCTTCTCATCGAGTGCTTGGCGAGCTGAGTAGACGCGGCCGTCCGCGAGGCGACGGACCTGTGCGAGGTCGAGCTCCTGACGCCCTTGATCGACGACATCGACGAATCGGTCGTAGAGGTCATCGACGATGGACTGGAGGATCGCGCGCTGCCCTTCGTCCACGCCATGGAACGGCGACAGCAGGTTCTTGTTCGGGCCGGAGACAATCGCGACCTCGCGCACACCGATGGCCTCGGCGGCTTCGGCCACGTTGTATTGGCTCATGATGACGCCGATGCTGCCGGTCGTGGTCGTCGGGTGCGCGACGATGTAGTCGGCCGCCATCGCGACGTAGTAGCCGCCCGACGCCGCGAGGTCGCCGAACAGAGCGACGATCGGCTTGCCTGGATGCTCGTGACGGAAGTCCGTCAGCATCTGGTAGATCTGGTCGCTTGCGGTGACGCCACCACCCGGCGAGTTGATGTCGAGCAGGATGCCCTTGATCGATTCGTTACGGGCGGCGAAGTGCAGCGCGCGTTCGACGCTCGACACCGAGCCACCAGCCCCGCCGATCAGCGGCGACGACTGCTCGGCGATCGCTCCCTGGATGGGGATACGGAGCACGCGGGCCTCGGAGTCGAGATCGCCGGCGACCGAGACGATGTCGTAGGCCGAATCGTCGAGACCGCCGAGCCCACTCGTCGCCGAACCGACGAAGCTGAAGGCGACGAGCACGAGGTTCAGACCAGCGCTGACGAGCAGGAGGAGGCCCAGGAAGATGGCCAGATAGAACGAGACGGGCTTCCCACGCCGACCGTCCTCACGCAGCGGATCCCGCCCCAGCGGAGGCAGGTCCGAGTCGTCTTGAATTGGCGGCAGGTCGGTCATCGTGAATCGTCAGGTTGAGGCCGGAAACCGCTCAGGCGAGCTCGCCCCGAGCGATCACGAGGCGCTGGATGTCGGTCGCACCCTCGTAGATCTCGCAGATGCGCGCATCGCGCATCAAGCGCTCCGCATCGCCGACGAGGCCGGAGGTTCCGAGGATCGTGACGGCCGAACGGGCGGCGCGGTTCGCGAGCTGGCTGGCCTTGAGTTTCGCCATCGCAGCCTGCGGGCCACAGGGCACGTCACGGTCGCGAAGGACCGCCGCGCGCCAGGTGAGGAATCGGGCCGAGTCCAGGTCGGCGGCGAGGTCCGCGAGCTCCCACTGCGCATCCTGGCCAGCAGTCGGGCGTCCCTTGTGGTCGACCTGGGTTCGAAGGTGCTGGCGAATCAGGTCGATCGACGCACGCGCGATACCGAGCGACTGCGACGCGATGCCGAGCCGACCACCGTCGAGCGTATCGAGGGCAATGTTGAAACCGCGACCGAGCTCACCGAGCAGGTTCGCCTTCGGGACTCGGACGTTCTCGAGCAGGACTTCGACCGTCGGCGAAGCCTTAATGCCGAGCTTGCGCTCCTTCTTGCCGATGCCGACACCCGGGAAGTCCTTCTCGACCAGGAACGCCGAGATGCCCTTGACGCGATCTTCGCCAGTGCGTGCGAACACGATGAACAGCGACGCTTCGGATCCGGTCGTGATCCAGAGCTTCGGACCGTTCAGCACGAACGAGTCGCCGTCCTCCTTCGCTTCGCAGACCAGCGCCGCGGCATCCGAGCCCGAGTCCGCCTCCGAGAGGCAGTAGGCACCCAGCCACTCGCCGGAAACGAGCTTCGGAAAGTAGCGACTGCACTGATCTTCGTTGCCCCACTTTGCGAGCGGCGAGCACAGCAGGGAGTTGTGCACGGAGATCGTGACGCCGGTCGACGCACAGGCTGCGTTCAGCTCCTCGAGCATGATGCAGCCGGCGACGTTGCCCAGCTCGGTGCCGCCCCACTTCGTCGGCGTGGTGATCTTCAGGAAGCCACGGTCCGCGGCCATCTTGACCGCGTCACGCGGGAAGATCTGCTCGCGGTCCCACTGCGCCGCATTCGGCGCGAGTTCGGTCTGCGAGAACTCGCGCGTCTCCTCCTGGAAGCGCTTGAGCGTGTCTGAAAGTTCGAAGTCCGCGACCTGCGGGGTATTCGTGAGGTCTTGCAGTTCGGTCATCGGTCGGTCCTTGGGAATGCGCAGTGTGCCTTCGGTCGCTCGGACCTCAGCTGTATTCGTAGAAGCCCTTGCCGGTCTTTCGGCCGAGGTGGCCTGCAGCCACCATCCGGCGGAGCAGCGGGCAGGCGCGGTACTTGTCGTCGCCGAGGCCATCCTTGAGCACGTCGAGGATGTTCACGCAGACGTCGAGGCCGATGAAGTCAGCGAGCGTGAGCGGACCCATCGGGTGGTTCATCCCGAGCTTCATGATTTCGTCGATGCCCTCACGGGTGCTGACACCCTCCATCAGGCAGAAGGCCGCCTCGTTGATCATCGGCATCAACACACGGTTGCTGATAAAGCCGGGGTAGTCCTGCGCTTCGACCGGAATCTTGCCGAGCGCTTCGGACTGAGCCATGACGACCTTGGTCGTCTCATCGCTCGTGTCCTGGCCCCGAATGACCTCGACCAGCTTCATCAGCGGCACCGGGTTCATGAAGTGCATACCGATGACTCGGTCGGAGCGCTTCGTCGCAGCACCGAGCACGGTGATCGAGATCGACGAGGTGTTCGACGCGAGAATCGCGCTCTCGGGAGCCGCTTCGCAAGCCTTCGCGAAGATGTCCTTCTTGACGTCGACGTTCTCGAAAACCGCCTCGACCAACAGGTCGATGCCCTGCGACGCTTCACCGACGTCGGTTGCGCGATGCAGATTGGCGAGGGTCTTCGCCTTGTCGTCGGCCGAGATCTTCTCCTTCTTCACGAAGCGATCGAGGCTCTTGTCGATCGCGCCGATGCCGCGGTCGAGCGCCGCGTCGGAGGTGTCACAGAGTACGGTGTCCACGCCGTGCGTGGCGAAGACCTGGGCGATGCCGTTGCCCATGGTGCCGGCACCGACAACGGCGACTTTGTTCGGAAGGCTCATCGAGGGGGATGTGTCAGGAGGGAAGGCGAAGGGTGTGCGTGCCGGATCCGAGTCGGACGACTCAGATCATCTCGACACTGAGGGCAACGGCGTTGCCGCCACCGAGGCAGAGGCCGGCGAAACCGGTCTTCAGTCCACGGTCCTTGAGGGCGTAGAGGAGGGTCGTCAGGACGCGCGCGCCCGAGCAACCGATCGGGTGGCCGAGCGCGACGGCTCCGCCGTTCACGTTGACCTTGTCAGCCGGCAGATCGAGCTCGCGCAGGAGTGCGACCGACTGGACCGAGAACGCTTCGTTCAGCTCGACCAGATCGAAGTCCGCGGGCTTCATCTGCTGGATCGCGCAGAGCTTCTTCACCGCGTCGACCGGAGCCATCATGACCCACTCCGGAGCCATACCGCCGGTCGCGTAGCCGGTGATGGCAGCGATCGGCGTGATGCCCTGCTTCTCGGCTTCGTCGCTGTCCATGACGACCAGCGCCGAAGCGCCGTCGTTGATCGTCGACGCGTTGCCGGCCGTCACCGTGCCGTCCTTCTCAAAGGCTGCACGTAGGCCAGCAAGGCTCTCGGCCGTGGTGTCGGCACGGGGCCCCTCGTCCTTGTCGACGACGGTCAGCCTGCCCTTGCGACCCTTCACCTCGACGGCGAAGCGCTCACCCTCGAATTTGCCGGCCGCTTCGGCTGCGACGGCCTTCGCGTGGCTGTTGGCCGCGTAGGCATCCTGTTCTTCGCGGCTGACCTCGTACTTGCGGGCGACGTTCTCGCCGGTCGAGCCCATGTGGTAGTCGTTGTAGACCTCCCAGAGACCGTCGTGGACCATGCTGTCGAGCAGCTGGCCGTGGCCGAGCCGCTGACCAGCACGCGCCTGCGGGAGCAGGTAGGGGGAGTTCGTCATCGACTCCATGCCGCCGGCGACGACCGTCTTGGCGTCGCCCGCCTTGATCGCCTGGGCGGCGAGCATCACGGTCTTGAGACCGGAGCCGCAGACCTTGTTGATCGTCGCCGCGCCGACGGTGTTCGGGATGCCGCCGTGGATCAGCGCCTGACGCGCCGGGTTCTGACCGAGACCGGCCTGGAGCACGCAGCCCATCAGGACCTCGTCGATGTTGTCCGGCGAAACGCCCGAGCGCTTCACGGCCTCCCGGACCGCGAGGGCTCCGAGGTCGGTGGACTTCAGCGAGGAGAACGCGCCCTGGAACTTCCCGATCGGGGTTCGGCAGGCGGAGACGATGACAGGGCGACCCATGGAGTTGTGCTGGGGGAACCGGAAGGAGGTGGGAGGATTTCGGAGGGAGGATTTCGCCGGCGCAAGGAATCGAGTCCGGGCTGCTGGAGGGCCCCCCGGAGGGATCTCCGCCGGGAGGCCCTGAGGAGATCGAACGCCCTCGACCCGTTCAGACACCGAACAGGCCCAAGGACCCGTAGACCGACCACCTGAGCCGGCAGTCGGGACGGCGAAACCCCGAATTCTCCGAAGCCTTCGGGACCGTGTCAAACACTGCGGAACTCGGGTTCCAAACGCCCGTAGGCCGCCGTTCGAGACCCTGGGCTCGCGACCCCGGCCCGCGTCCCGATCCCGAGGCCCGCGCCGGGGTCAGGCGCTCGGGGCCCAAGATCCTTAGACTGCCCGCCCCACCGGCCGACCCCACCGGCCCGTCGTGACTGCCCGGTTTTGCACTGGGCCACCGATTGCTCCCACCGATGTCCGCCTTCCGCCCCGCAGCGATTCCCACCCGCTTCCTCGGCCTGCTCGCGCTCAGCCTCGCGAGCCTGCTCGCGCTGACGACCCGAGTCGAGGCCCAGGAGAACGAGTTCGGCAACCTCTTCGGCAGCGGACCAGGCGCCGGCGGACAGCTCCTCACCGCGACCGCGAAGGCCGATCCGAACCCGGTCAACCCGGGTTCGTTCGTCGAGGTGCGAATCACGCTCGACATCCAGACCGGATTCCACGTCTACGGCTCGAAGAGCAACCCGGAGAACGGCCCGATCATCGCGGTCTCCTTCGACGACGTGCAGGGCCTCGAGCCGATCGGTGAGCCGTACATCCCGCCAGGCAAACCGCACGGTGAGGGTGAGTTCCAGACCCACTGGCTCGAGTCGGGGACTGTGTTGACGCAGGTGTTCCGCGTCCCTGCCGAGATGGAAGCCGGCGAGCTGCTCGTCACCGGTCTGATCGACTACGCCGCTTGTGACGATTCCGGCTGCAAGCCACCCGCGCAGGCAGCGTTCGATGTGACGGTGACCGTCGACCCGGATGCCTACCTCGACAACATCGATTGGGTGGTCCGCATCGAGCCGGCGGTCGCGCGCGCCGGCGAGGTCGTGAACGTGACCGTCGAGGGCCTGGTCCAGAACGGCTACCACCTCTACGGCGCACGGGACCCGAAGCCGGCCGACCTCATCCCGACACCAGACGCCGTGCCGGCTTGGCCGGTGCTCGGCGAATCGGACAAGACGACCGGTGAACTGCACGAGGTCGAGGGGGTCGGGACCAACGACTGGGTGTCGGGACCGTTCCGTATCACCCATCGATTCGAGATCCCGGGCGGAGTCGAGAGCGGCGAAGTCCAGGTGCCGGTGTCGTTCAACTTCCTGCTCTGCGACGAGACGACCTGCCTCTTCGAAGAGTTCGTCCCACTCGACACGACGATTCAGATCGAGCCCGGTGAACCGCGCCAGCAGTACTCGCGCGAAGAGGCGCTGAAGAACCTCGAGAAGGACGACCAGAGCGGCGGCAACCAGGGCCTTCTCGCCGTCCTGCTGTCAGGACTCGGAGCCGGCTTGATCGCGCTCCTGATGCCCTGCACCTACCCAATGATCCCGATCACGATCAGCGTGTTCTCGAAGCGCGCTGGATCGCCGGGAGGCACGCTCGGCCTCTCGATGGCCTACGGCATCGGCATTATCCTGATGTTCCAGTTGATCGGGCTCGTCGTCGGGCCCGCCATCATCCCGTTTGCCGGGCACTGGATCACCAACGCGATCTTCGCACTGGCCTTCATAGTCTTCGGGCTATCGCTGTTCGGCCTGTTCGACATCCGGCTGCCGTCGTTCGTACAGAACGTGGCGGGCAGTGCGGCGACGACTGGCGGTTTCCTCGGTGTGTTCCTGATGGGCGCGACCCTGGTGATCACGTCGTTCACCTGCACGGCTCCGATCGTCGGAACACTGCTCGCGACAAGCTCGTCGAGCTACGAGAAGATCATGGTCGGCATGGGCGGTTTCGGCCTCGCACTCGCCGTGCCGTTCGTGCTCTTATCGATGTTCCCGAGCCGCGCGCAATCGATGCCGCGCGCCGGCCAGTGGATGAACTCGCTGAAGTACTTCCTCGCGTTCGTCGAGATCGCCGCTGCGCTGAAGTTCCTCTCGAACGTCGACCTCGCACTGAACTACGGCGACGCGCGCTTCCTGCCGTTCGACGTCTTCTTCTTCGCCATCGCCGCGGTGTTCGTCGCTTCGACGATCTGGGCGTTCCTGCCGGTCGTGAAGGGTGCAGGCCTGAAGACGATGGGCAACGTCCGTCTGGGAGCTGGAATCCTGTCGGTCCTCCTCATCGCCTGGTCGGTCGGTGCCGGCACTCATTCCCACAAGGACCTCGTCGTCGATGCGTTCGGACCTCCGCACGGTGGCTGGTTCCACACGCTGGTCAAGGACAGGAAAATCGCAGACGCAACCGACATCCAAGAAGCCCGCGCCCTGGTCGACGAGGCGAAGGAAATCGCGAAGGACGAAGGCAAACTGCTGCTGATCAACTTTACCGGCATCAACTGCGTGAACTGCCGCGTGGTCGAAGAGCTGATGAAGGAAGGCGAGGTCAAGTCGACTCTCGAGAGCAACTTCGTCGAGGCACGCCTCCACACGGACTACGCCGCGATTCGCAACCTAATGGAGGACATGGTCAAGGGCGTGTTCAACCCGTTCTACATCGTCGTCGACCCGCAGAGTGGCGATGAAATCGGCCGCTTCCAGATCACGGACTCGCGGACGATCGAGGAAGACTTCCTCGCGTTCCTGAATCGGTGCATTCAGCCCAGCTGAGGGCGACGCGGACCGTCCGCTCCCATCGCGGAAACGCTACACTCTCTGAGTGACCTCAGAGACCACTTCGCTCCAGAACCCGCTCCTCGGCCCGCTGCATCAGCCGCCGGCCTTCGACCGGGTCGAGACCGAGCACGTCGAGCCTGGAATCCGCAAGCTGCTCGAAGAGCTGAAAGCGGGCCAGGCATCTCTCGAAGAGTCCGCGACGCCGACCTGGGAAGGACTGATCGAACCGCTCGAGCGGCTGACCGAGCCCTTGAGTCAGGCCTGGGGAGTCGTCAGCCACCTGATGGGTGTGCGCAACTCCGACGAACTGCGCGCTGCGCATGCGGCGGTGCAACCGGAGGTCGTGCAGGCGTTCACCGACCTGTCGCAGAGCAAGCGGCTGTTCGAGTTGACGAAGGTGCTACAGAACAGCGACGCCTACGCGGCGATGGCTCCGGCCCAGAAGCGAATCCTCGATCAGGCCGTGCAGGGCTACGAGCTCTCTGGCGTCGCGCTCGAAGGCGACGAGAAGACGCGCTTCAACGAGATCCAAGCGCGGTCGGCCGAACTCTCGACCGCGTTCTCGAACCACGTGCTCGACGCGACCAAGGCCGTGCCGCTGAAGCTCACGTCGAAGGACGAGGTTGCGGGCCTACCGGAGTCGACTCTGCAAGCCGCGGCTCAGGCTGCGACACAGAACGGCGAAGACGGCGCGACGGCCGAGGATGGTCCGTGGCACATCCCGCTCGACCCGACGATCTCGATGGCGTTCCTGCAGTACGCGGATCGCTCGGATCTGCGTGAGAAGGTCTACCGCGCCTGGGTCTCTCGCGCTTCGGAGGGCGACCTCGACAACTCGGCGCTGATCGACGAGATCCTCGCGCTGCGTCAGGAGAAGTCCGAGCTGCTCGGCTTCGCGAACTACGCGGAGCTGAGCCTGGCTCGCAAGATGGCCGACAGCCCGGATGCAGTGCACAAGCTGCTCGATCGGCTGTGCGAGGTCGCCCTGCCGGCGGCCCGCAAGGAACACGACGAGCTGGTCGCGTTCGCAGCAGAACAAGGCCAGACGGATCTGGCGCACTGGGACTTCGGCTACTGGGCCGAGAAGCTCCGCCAGGACCGCTACGCGTTCACCGAGGAGGAGCTCCGCCCGTACTTCCCGCTGCCGCGCGTCCTCGACGGCCTGTTCGCACTCTGTGAGCGACTCTTCGGCGCACGCGTCGAAGCCGCGGATGGCGACGCACCGGTCTGGAACAAGGACGCGCGCTTCTTCCGCATCCTCGACGCCGAGAGCTCGGCGCCGATCGCGGCGTTCTACCTCGATCCCTACTCCCGCCCCGCGGACAAGCGCGGCGGCGCTTGGATGGACGAGTGCCTCGGCCGCTCGAAGCTGTTCACGGCTCCGGGTGAGAACGTCCGCTTGCCGATCGCCTACCTGGTCTGCAACGGCACGGCTCCGGTCGGCGACCGCCCGTCGCTGATGACGTTCCGGGAGGTCGAAACGCTCTTCCACGAGTTCGGTCACGGCCTCCAACACATGCTGACGCGGATCGAGCACGACTCGGCCGCCGGGATCTCGGGTGTCGAGTGGGACGCCGTCGAGCTGCCGAGCCAGTTCATGGAGAACTGGTGTCTACACGGACCGACCTTGCTCGGCATGGCCAAGCACTGGGAGACCGGTGAGACGCTGCCGCTCGAATTGTTCGAGAAGATCAAGGCGGCCAAGACCTTCCGCCAGGGCTCGGCGACCTGCCGCCAGCTCTACTTCGCGCGGACCGACATGGCACTGCACGCCGACTACGATCCATCGAAGGACGGCACGCCCTTCGACGTGATGCGCGCGGTCGCGGCCAAGACGACGGTCATCCCGCCACTGCCCGAGGATCGCTTCCTCAACTCGTTCAGCCACATCTTCGGCGGCGGCTACGCGGCCGGCTACTACAGCTACAAGTGGGCTGAGGTGCTCAGCGCGGATGCGTTCGCGGCGTTCGAAGAGAACGGACTCGAGGATGATGCGGCCGTGCAGTCGACCGGTCGGCAGTTCCGAGACACCGTGCTTGCGCTGGGTGGCAGCGAGCACCCGATGGAGGTGTTCCGACAGTTCCGCGGCCGCGAGCCGTCTCCCGACGCGCTGCTACGCCACGCCGGCCTGCTCGCCTCCTGAGGCCTCCCGCCATGGGACGCGGTTGCCTGCACGCCGGAACCTCCAGCTGGTCGGAGAAGTCCTGGGTCGGCCCCTTCTATCCGAAGGGTACGCAGCCGGGAGACTTCTTGCGTCACTACGCAACGGTCTACGACTGCGTCGAGGCCGACGTCACCTACTACCGCGTGCCGGATAGCCGACTCGTGGACGGCTGGGTCGAGAAGACGCCGGACAACTTCCGGCTCTGCGCCAAGTTCCCGAAGACGATCGTGCACTGCGGGCGCGCGGCCGCGCCAGACGGTGACAGGGTCCTCGTCCCTGAGCACACGGCTGTCGACACCGGGCGCTTCCTCGAGGCGATGGCGAGACTCGGCGAGCGCTGCGGACCGCTGGTGTTGCAGTTTCCGTACTTCAACAAGCGCGCGTTCGCGTCGAAGGATCCGTTTCTCGACCGGCTGGACGCGTTCCTCGACGCCTTGCCGTCGGAGTTCCGCTACGCGGTCGAGATCCGGAACAAGAACTGGGTCGGCGAAGACCTGCTGCAGGTGCTGCGCGAGCACAGCGTCGCTCTTTGCCTGGTCGACCTCGTCTACATGCCACACCCAGCTCGACTCGCAGACGAACTGAACCTCGTGACGACCAACTTCATCTACGGCCGCCTGATCGGTGACCGGAAGGCCGTCGACGCGAAGACCGACACCTTCGACGAAATCGTGCTCGATCAGAGCGACCGGCTGAAGCGCTGGGCCAGACTGCTCGACAAGATGCTTGAGCAGGTGCCCGACGCCTGGATCTTCGCGAACAACCACTACGCGGGACACGGCCCGTCGACGATCGACGAGCTGGTCGAGAACGTGGAGATGCTCGACGCGTGAGCCGACTCGCCGACGCCTCGCCCTTCGAGGTAACGGTCGAGGACGGGTGCACGCTGCGGGGCTGGCGGCACGGCACGGCCAGTGAACGACCACCGATCCTGTTCGTGCACGGACTCGGGTCGTCGTCGATCGATTGGGACGAATCCGTCGATTACTTTGCACTGGCGGGCCGGCAAGTCCTGACGATCGACCTTCGCGGGCACGGCCAGAGCGACAAGGGACCGCGACCGCTGCCGGTCGAGCGACACGCAGCGGATCTACTCGCCGCCCTCGACCACCTCGGACTCGACTCGCTGGAGCTGGTCGGGCTTTCGCTCGGAGGACAGATCGCACTCGAACTCGTGGCCTGTGCCCCGAGGCGGTTCCGGAATCTCGCCGTGGCATGCTGCGCACTCGACACGAGACGCCATCGCCCTCGCGTCCTGGCCCAGTGGATCACGCGCTCGATCGTGCTCCACGGTCTCGGCCTGAGCTCTTCGACCCGGGTGCTCGCCAAGAAGCTCTTCCCGAAACCCTAGCAGGATCAGCTGCGTAGGGACTTCGAGGAACAGTGGCTCGAGAACGACGTCACGGCCTATCGGGCGGCGCTGCAAGGGGCGTTTGGCTGGAACGCGCGAGGGCGACTCGGCGAGTTCGAAGGCCGAGCTCTCATCCTCGGCGCGGACCGCGACTTCATCCCTCGATCCGAACTCGAAGCGATCCGAGGTGAGCTTCGGAACGCCCAGGTCCAGATCGTCGAGGACTGCGGGCACGCGATTCCGGCCGAGCGCCCAACGGAGTGGAAGCGATTGCTCGCCGAGTTCTTGAATGACCCGGTCAGTTCCGAAGGCGAATGACCCGCGGAAACTGCAGTTCGATCACCGACTCGCGCAACGGCATCTGGATCGACTGCCCGTCATTCCAGAGCGACACCTGGTCGATCAAGTTCTGCGAACCAATGAAGCCGTCGTTGCCGCCAAACAACACGAACCAGTTGGTATCGAGATCGGAGAGATCGCAGATCTGGCGGGACTGCGACCCGAAGTTCGCACTGTGCACATCGGTGGTCAGCGGGCCAGCGGTCTTCTTCACGGTTCCACCGTTCCCGCTGTCACCCTGGACCACGAACCGCCAGGACGAGCCGAGTAGAGGCACGAAGCCGAGCGGATACTGGAGGGTCACCTGGTGAACGTCGCCCCATCGGAGATCGAGGTCGAAGTCCTCGGCCCCCGCCCGGAACGCCACAGCGAGGTCGCCTGAGGACAGCTCCCCGTCGCGTAGATCTCCGAGGACTTTGGCATAGACCCCGGTCGATCCCGCCCACGCCGACGCGATCTCTTGACCGTCTCGTGCCGAGTAGACGCGCTCGAACAAGGCTTCGAGGAAGCGCTGCATCGCGAGCGCACCCTGCGAGCGGGAGTCGAACGAACCGTCCCAATCGCGCACTCGGTCAGACAGGGTCTTCGCCGGCCCCTCGAGGTTTTGAGGCGCCACTGACGAGATGGCCCGGGCCAACGCATGCGCCGTTCGGTGCACGACGTCGAGCTGAATCGCCTCCAGGTCCTTCACGGTCAGCTTACCGTCTTCGTTCTCCCCTCCCCGTTCGATCAGCTCGATCATCCGCTCGACGCGATCGTTCGAATTCCCGCCTGCGGTGACCGGGGGATCGACCCGGATCGGCGTGTTGTTGGCCGAGACCAGGTAGCCCACCTCGGGGTCGAACGAGTAGGGCAGTTCCAGCGGACCGAGGCGCCCATCTCGTGGGTCGAACTCCGCAGCCCCAGCCGAAGCGACGAGAGACCTCGCGGCGCGCGCAGCGGCCGGCACTTGTTCGAACGCCATCACCTGTCCGATGTGCCCATCGACGTCGGCGTAGAGCATGTTCTGCCCCGCCACGGCGTAGCCCTCCCAAGCGGCTCGGAACTCCTCGAAGTCCCGCGCGCGGCTGGCCCTCAAGAACGCAGTGAGTTCGTCACTCGGCTCATGGCCACGCCACCAGAACGCCAGTTCGGGAAGCCCCATCTCCGAGAGGAACGGCGCACCCGTCAGGAGATCGCCGTACGGGGTCGTCGTGACCTCGGCCTCGCCGTCGAACCAGAACCGCGTCTCGATCGGCTCGATGCGACGACCGGGAACGCGCCACATCGGAAGCACTTCGCCCGTATCAGGATCGACCGCCGGTCGGTAGCTGCCGTCGTCGTTCCGAAGCTCGGACACGTCGGTCAAGACGCTCGAGTAGGCGGCCATGTTGGTCCCACCCCACGCGATCCGCTCGTTGCGCCCCAACGCGAGCACCGGCACGCCAGGAACCGTCAGCCCAACAGCCCGATCACTCGGTGATCGGTAGCCCATCAGGCACCAGAGGTTGGGGACCAGGAAGCCGAGGTGCGGATCGCCGGCCAGCATCGCAGCCCCGTTCGCTGAACGCTCCGGGGAGAGCACGAAGCAGTTGCTGCCACTGCGCCCGATGTTGACGAGCTCTTGGAGTGGCACGGCATCGCCAGGCCCGAAGCTCGCGAGGCCCTGTGCATCGAGCGCACGAACCTCGGCCAGGTAAGAGTCGATCTCCGGGCGTCGCACACCGCCCTCGAACGCCCGACGCAACACCCCGAGCGTACGCGCGAACCCGATATCAACGGACACCAATCGCCCGATCGTCAAGGTGTCTCGCACGGTCCAGACCCGGGAGAAATCGAGCGCCAGAGCCGAGGCATCGTAGGGCTCGTCATGCCCGGCCGCCTGGAACAGCCGTGCTTGGTCGTTGACCCCCTGCGCGTAGCGCGACATCCACGAGCGGGACTCGTCTGGGAGACCTGCTTCGATTGCGGGCACCGCCTTGTCGAGGTCGAGAGTCCTCAGCAGGGTGTCGATACCGTTCGCGAACGGGCCGGCAACAGACGACAACTCGCCCCGCGCGACCTTCAGGAACAACTCCATCTGCGCCCGGCGGAGATGCCCGTGCACCACGCCGATCAGATAGGGCAGATCCTCGTCGTCCTCCGCGACGATGTAGGGCACTTGGAACTCGTTCCAGCGCACCTCGGCAACCCCTCGGAGGTCGAGACCCTCGATCGGGAACTGAGCGATCCGATCCTCGGTCGAGATCTCGCCGGGTTCAGGCGGCCAGAACGCGCAGCTCTTGAGGACCCCGAGCGAGATCGCCGCCAGGAAGCCGAGCACGAGGGACAGCCTCCGGCCCCAGCGAAAGAGCCGTCCGAGGATGGCCCGGTTCCTCGAAGGGCCGGTGAGAATGGGAGTCGGTTCCGTCACGCTGCGCCGAACTTCGCCGCAGCGGGCAGCCGGATGCAAGTCCGGCCGCGCAGCACGAGCTCAGAAAGTCCAAGCGGTCTGGAAGTACGCGTAGGCGATGTCCTCGCGGCGCGCGTTCGGAGCGTCGTCGAGCACATCGCCGGCAAACACGTAGGCGGCCCCCATCTCGAGACGCACGCTCTTCGGGATCAGCTCGTAGCGGAGTCTGGCCTCGATCTGCTGGCCGAGGAAGTTGCCGGTCGCACCCGAAGGATCCCGCACGCCACCTGCCGGAGCGGCATCGGATTCCGACTGCAGCCAGGCCACGCGATATGCAAAGAACGCACTGAGATCGTCGGTCGGACGGGCCTCGATTCGGATCTCGGGAGAGACGAGGTTCGAACGCGCGATCAGACCGAAGATGCCGGTCGGGCCGTACTCGAATCGACGAGCACCGAACAAGGTCTCGAACCGGTTGTTCTCCCCGTCGTTCGGATTGCGATCACCGCTCGCGGCATCGATCGCGACGCGGACACGCGGCTTCCAGTCACAGTCGAAGGTGTAGCCGGCCGAAGCGTGTCCAAACCACGCGACGTGCCGCAGCTCGGGACTCGTCGGAGTCGCCTCGGAATCACCGAGCTGAGCCGCACCTTCGATCTCCCAGTCGAACTCGGAGGTGCGCGCCTTCTTCTTCACGCGAGCACCGGGCGTGAACAGCTCCCGTTCGCGACGACCGCCACCATCTTCGAGCAGGACGAAGCCGTAGACCTCGGCATGCGTGTCGTCATCGATCTCGGTCCGGAAGTGCCCGCCGAAGAAGCTCTGATCAAAGTCCTGGTCGTCGAGCTCGACGTCGTTGTCGAGGATGGACGGGAAGTCCGTCGGTCGGCGACGGACCGGCAAGAACCAGAACACGTGCGCCTCGGTGCCCTCACCATCGTCGTAGTTGTAGTCGACGCCAGTGAACGAGTTGATCGTGTTGCGGAAGCGGTTGCGCGCGACCAGGCGCCGACTCCCGAGGTCGAGAGTCTGCCGACCGGCCCGGATCTCGTGACGCCCTTCGTCGTCGAGCGTGACGTCGACGTAGCCCTGCAGGAAGTCGACCGTGTTGACGTTCGCCGTCGAGAGGAACGAACGACTACCCCCGCCGACGTGACGCGAATCGAGCACCTCGACGCCGAAGGTCACTTCGTCGACATCGACCTCGGTCAGGATGTTCGTCCGAATGAACCCGACGTGATCCGAACTGGCGAAGCGCGGGTTCGCGCGGAATTGCCCTTCGATGCCTTCGTAACGCAGTCGGACGGAACCACCGATCCGCAGCCACTCCGGAAGGTCCCAGGCGTCATTGAGCCGGTAGGGCCCCGCGTCATCCTCCGTCTCGGCACTCTGCGGGGGCGGACCGGACTGCTGAGCGGCCAGCTCGGAGGAACTGAACAAGACGAGCGGAACCAGGGTGCTGGCAAGCCAGGCCGTGTGCGGGACTCGGAGTCGATTCATGAGGGGGAAGATCAGCGAGTCGATGTTTCTTCCCGGGCCCGCTGTCGTCAAGGCATGGGCCCGCCGAGGTAGCCTGGCAGCACGATGAGATCGCTCCCACGACTCGCCCTCGGACTGGTGTACCTGCACTTCGGGCTGACCAAATGGTTCGTCGGGGTCAGTCCGGTCGAGGCACTCGCGACGACGGCGATCTCCGAGTTCGGCCTCGGACTGACGGAGCGCCACATCGTCCTGGGGCTCGCCTTGTGGGAGACGGCCGCCGGCCTTCTTCTCCTCTGGGGCCGATTCCGGCGCGGTGCAGCCGCACTGGTCCTCGCCCATCTGCTCGGCACGTTCACGACCTTCGTCGTCGTACCCGAACTCGTACTCGGGGAGGCGACGTTCGCCCTCACCCTAGAGGGACAATACGTCGCCAAGAACCTGGTGCTCGCAGCCGTCGCCTGGTCGCTCTGGAGCGAGCCCACGACGACTGCGAAACGAGGAGTCGATGCTCAGCGACCGGTTGATCGAGAGCCGGTCGAGCCCGAACCGCTCGGAGCCGGCTCCTCGGGCGCTGGAACTTCGGATTCCTCGGGCGCCGGCACGAGCTCGAGCACCTGCTTCTGATCGTCGACTTCGACGACCACAAGGACATGGTCGCCGAGCGAGAACACACGACTCAACTCGGGGAGCTTGCGCAACCACTCGAAGTAAGCGTCGGAGTACGCCACGACCGCGGTCTTCGGCAGGCCCTCCTCCTTGTTGAAGCTCCGATCGACCCAGGTTTCGCCGACGACCACAAACGTCCTCGAACCCACGCGGCGAGCCTGCGGGCCGCGGCGCGTCTCGGCCTCCCGGCGCGCTTCGCTCCCGGGTGGAGTCGAATCGCCAGGGCCACGGTAGGTCCCGCCGGGGCCCCCGCTCCTCCCAACGCCACCGCCGGTCGCCGGGCTGGATGGTCCAGTTGCCGGACCCGAGGGGCCAGCGCCGGCAGGGCCGCGCGTAGCAGGACCTCCGCCACCCGGACCTCCCGGCGGCGGCGGAACGGGCTGGCCGGGACCGCGGTAGACCCTCGGGCGCGGACGACCGCGCACCCAATCTTCGCTCAGCCCCGATTCCGAGCGCGCTTCTCGCAGGCGACGGAGTCCTTCGCTGACCTCGATCGCGACGTCACCCGACTGCGCGTGCGGCAGTCGTAGACCGCCGTCGCCCGACTCACGGCCGTTGCCGAGGAAGAAGTCATCCGAGTCGCTGACGATCTCACTCGGCTCAGGCAGACCCAGTTGGCGTGCGAGCGCCCGCTCGTCCTCGACGATCAACGCCGAGGTCAGCTGCGTGACCAGACCGTACTCCTGCGTCAGTCGTTTGACTTCGGCCAGGAGCTCTTCATCGGCGCCGTTCCGCGCGATCTGTTCGATCAGCACGGCGACCTGACGCTTCGCCCAGAGCACCGGCACGAAGTCGTGATCGACCTGCTTCGCCGGGAGGATGACGTCGTAGCGATTCTCGGTGGCGACTCCAGCGACCTTGCCGCGGACGACGACCGTCGCAGGACCACCGCCCTCGTAGGCCCCCAGCATCGAGAGCCTCGAGCCACGGAAGAGGTCGGGAAGGACTTGCGGCTCGACGCCGAAGACCCGGAGCCCCTCGACGTCCGACTCGAACGCGATCTCGACATCGGTCATCGCCGGGTAGCCCAGCTTCTCGAACAGGGCCGAGGTCTCGATCTCGATATCTTCACCCTCCCGCACGTAGCTGCGCTCGCCGCGATTCGCCCAGGCGAGATCGTCGAGCAGTCGCGTGTTGACGTCACTTCCGACGCCGAACACGAAGACCCGGGCCTCCTGTTCGTTGTTCTGCAGGCTCTGCACCAGGAGGCGCCGGGGATCCTGCTCTCCGATCGACGGCAGCCCGTCGGTCAGGAACACAACGACCGGCAACGGCTCGATCTCGCCTTCGAACTCGGCCGGCTTCGGCATCGAGTGTGTGAACGCATGCCCAAGCGCGCCTTCGATGTTCGTACCACCACGAGCTTCGATCCCCTGGATGCGCTCGATCGCCACGGCGCGATTCTTCTTTGTCGCCCTGACCGGTCGCCCGAAGAACGAGTCGATGTAGCCGGCGAATGGAACGATGTCGAAGTAGTCGTCCTCCTCCAGCGACTGCACGAACTGCTCGAGTGACGCCCGGGCCTGGCGAATCTTCTCGCCCTTCATCGAGCCCGAAGTGTCGATCACGAACTGAACGGCCCGAGGCGTGCGGCGCGAGTCATCCAGCTCGAGCTGCGGCGTCAGAAGCAAGAGGAACTGCCCCTCGTCGCCCTCCTTGTGGCTCAGCAAGTCGAGACCGACCGAGTTCTCGCCATTGCTGAAGAACAGCTCGAGTCGACCGCTGGCCTCCGCGCCGGAGACCTCATAGCTCGCCTGCGCGTGATGATCGTCTTCGCGCACGATCTCGAAGTCCTTCGATGGCGAATAGACCGTCTGCAGCGAGCGCTTCGACTCGACCGTGACCTGCAGACTGATTCGGTCCGGCCGCACGCCTCCACTGCGTACGGAACCCTGATTGGCGCTCGACGTGACGTAGCCGCCGACGGCCAGCGCATCGACAGGGAATTCGAAGTGGAACACCCCGAGCGTCGGTTCCATCACCTCGCGGTACCCGACGCGAATCGTCGCCGTGCCACCCGCCGGGATCGGGAAGATCCGAGCACGCAACAGACCATCGTCGACGTATTCGAGCAGGCCCGGGTCACGACGACGACGCACGATCTGCTCGTAGACCCGCTGCGCAGTCCCCGCCGAATGGATCTCTCCGTCGTAGGTCTTGTCGCCGATTTGCATCTGGAACCGGTCGACCGAGACTCCGCGAGGAATCGGCAGCACCCAGACCGCTTCAGCCGGCCGACTCCCTTCGTTACGCAACGTCTGCTCGAGTTCGACGGTCGCCGTGCCGTCGACGATGTGCGCCTCCACCTGCGCGAGTTCCGACCGAACGAGTCCCTGGGCCGCCAGGCGTTGGGACGAGAAAGCGAGGATCAACGTGATCATGCACGCGAAGAACTCACCCATGGAGAGAGGACGCCGATCGAGCGAGCGGATGCTGCGCCGAACGGCCAAGCGGGATCGAGACATCTGAGGCTCCTTCGCCGGGCGTATTCCCGGCCGTGCGGCCCCGGGCGCAAGGATTGGACCACGGTTCCCGAGATCTCACGGGGAGCCCGCAATCGGGGTCGAGAACGGACTCCGTGTGCGCGATCCGACCACGGATGTTTCGGGATCGGAACGACTGTCAGACGACAGACAGCCGGATCCGAGGCCTTTCGTCAGGCGATAGCATGCGCAGCGAGCAGACCGTTGAGCGCCTGCAGACTGCCTTTCGCGGCCGCCTGGTTGTCTCGTGTGCGTCCTCGGACCCCGAGGCCCTGAAGCACGCTGACGATCAGGCGGCTCAGATTCGTCACGGGAGTCGAGCTCGCGAGGGAGCCCTTGCGCACGGCCTGGCGAATCAGACCCTCGAACGCCTTCTCCATGCGAGCGACGTGCTCTCCCAGCAAGTGAGCGAGCTCCGGGTCATCCGAGGGGACCTGAGCGAGGGCGACCCCGAGGAAGCAGCCCCGGGAATCCGCACAACCGAACTCCTCACCCTTGGACCGGAGGACCGAGCGGAGCGCTCGCAGTGGATCCTTGGCGGTTTCGGCGAGTTCCTCGAGAGCAGCGGCGGTTTCGTCGGCGTAGCGGTCGAGCGCCCGCAGGTAGAGGTCGCGCTTGCTCCCGAACGTGTCGTAGAGGCTCTTCTTCCCGACCCCCATCGCCTCGCAGAGCTCCGCTACGCCGGTCGCGGCGTAGCCCTTGGACCAGAACACCTCGGTGGCTCGCTCGACGCTCTCGTCGATGTCGAAGCTCTTGTCCGGTCCACGTGCCACGAGGACAGAATACGAGATCCGCGACCGCTGGTTCACCCGAACCGAAGTGGTCTTGACCGATCGGTCAAAGTTTTTGGCCATAACAGGAACCGATCGGTTTCAGTTTCGAAGAAGCACGCCTCATGGTCGATTTCAAGATTCACGATCTCTCCACCGCCCCCGAAGCCTCCAAGCCGTTCCTCGAAGCGTCTCAGAAGAAGTTCGGCGCGATCCCGAACCTGATTGGCATCCTCGCCGACTCCCCGCAGGCGGTCGACGCCTACATGGCCCTCGCGAGACTCGCCGGCGAGACGAGCTTCTCGCCGATCGAACGCACCCTCGTCTGGATGACGATCAACTACGACGCCAAGTGCCACTACTGCATGGCCGCCCACACGGCGATCGCGAAGGGTGAGAAGATCCCCGACGACGTCGTCGAAGCGACCCGCACCGGCTCTCCGCAGCAGGACCCGAGACTGGAGGCTCTGCGGCAGTTCACCCTCCAGGTCGTGCACGAACGCGGCTGGGTCTCGGACAAAGACCAGCAGGCGTTCCTCGATGCCGGCTTCTCACGCCAGAACATCCTCGAGCTCGTGACGATCGCTGCGCAGAAGCTGATCTCGAACTACGTCAACCACCTCGCGAAGACGCCGGTCGACAAGCCGTTCCAGGCCTTCGCCTGGGAAGCCGAAGGCGCGAAGACCTGAGCGGTTCAGGCGCGTGAACGCACGGTCCCGAGTCCACCATCCACGCCGAGCACCTGCCCGGTGACGAAGGCTTGCTCGGGATCGACCAGAAAGCGGATCGCACGTGCAACCTCGATCGGCTGACCGATCCGACCGAGGGGGTGCATGCCTTCCGAGGCCTTGCGCGAGACCTCGCTGCCGAGGATCGGCGCGGCCATGTCGGTTTCGATCAACCCCGGCGCGACGACGTTGACCCGCAACCCCCGCGACGCGTAGCTCGCCGCAGCCGACAGGGCCAGGCCCTGGACTCCGGCCTTGGCGGCCGCGATCGCCTCGTGGTTCGCGAGGCCCAGCCTCGCCGCGGCCGTCGACAGAAGGACAACCGAGCCCCCCTTCTTCATCGCGGCGGCGCCAGCGCGAAGCGTCGAGAACGCCGAGTGCAGATTGGTTCGGAGAACCGCCTCGAACTCCTCTTCCGTGGTGCGGTGCGCGGGTTTCAGCAAGAGCGATCCGATGCAGTTGACCACGGCGTCGACACCTCCCAGAGCAGCACCCGCCTCTGCGATCGCCTGCTCAGCCTCAGCTAACGAACTGCAATCCGCTTCTATGGCTGGCGCGTCCACCTCGGTCGCGAGAGCCTGCAGCCGCTCGGCCGAGCGACCGACCAGGGCCACCCCGAATCCGTCCCGCCTCAGCAGGCGGGCAGTCTCAGATCCGATTCCGCCGGAGGCACCAAAGAGAACGACGCTGGGAAGGGTCTCGCTCATCGCCGGCCGTCTTCGGCGAGCGGCTCCGTCCGGATGCCGAACTTGGGCGGGTGATCAGCTCCGCTCCACCCCATACTTCTCCGGATGCCCCGAGGCCCCGAACGACGACCCGACCGGCGAGACTCCCAGCCCGAGCGCCGTCGAAAGGACGGCGGTGACAAGAGCCGCAGCCACCCAGGCGGGCGAAAGGGGCCGAACAAGGGGCGACGAGACGAGCGTTCGGGGCCGCGGGCCGGCCACCGGCCGGATCGACCGGTCGAAGCCCCGGCGCCGATCACGACCGAAGTGAAGGCGACGGTCCACCGGCTCGACGGTCAGGGCCAGGCGCTCTGTCGGCTCGAGGACGGCGAACGCGCCGCGGTCCGCGGAGGACTACCGAACGAGTCCCTCAAGCTGAAGCGGATCCAGACCGGTTCGCACGTGAGGTTCGAACTCGATGCGGTCGAGACCGCCGAAGCCTCGCGGATCGAAGCCGCCTGCCGTCACTTCGGGAGTTGCTCCGGTTGCCGCGTGCAGCACATCGCGGACGACAAGCGGCTGGAGCTCCTGATCGATCGAGCCCGCTACATTCTCTCGGAGCGAGTGACGGACCTCCCCGAAATCGAGGTCCCGACGAGCGCAGCACGACCGGCCGGACTTCGCCCACGCACGACGTTCTTCCTCGAAGGCGGTCAGCTGTCCTTGCCGTCCGTCCGCGGCCGCGCCCTCGATGCGATCGCCGAGTGCCCGGCCAGTGATCCGCGCGTCGTGAGTGTTGCCCAGGCCATCGCCGACGAAGCACGCGCAAGACGCGTCGATGCTCTCGAGGCCATGATCGTGCACGCCGCAGCCGGAACCGACTCAGTGCACGCGACCCTCGTCGCTGACACCGGACGTCTGCCTCACGCGCAACGCCTCGCCGAAGCGGCCCAGGCCGCCGGAGCGACCGGAACCTCTCTGACCCCGAAGTCGGATCGTCGAGAGGAGCTACTCGGCCCGCGGACGATTCCGCTCCTCGGTGAGCCGAAGCTCCGTGAACGCCTCGCCGGCATCGATCTGCGGTTCTCGCCTCACAGCTTCGTCGAACCATCACCGACGACGGCCGAGGCCGCCGCTCGGTTCGTCCAGGAGAACGCAACCTACGCCGACACCGCGATCGACCTGTTCTGTGGCACCGGACTCTGGGCCTTCACGGTCGCGGGATCGGCGCGGAAGGTGGTCGCCGTTGATCACCAGCGAAACTCGATCCAGGATGCCGAAGTCGTCGCCGAAGGCGCCGGGAACATCGAGTTCCGCTGCGCGCGAGCCGAACTGGAGATGGAAGCACTGGGTCGCCTCGACGCCGACCTGGTGACCGCTGATCCGCCCCGCGGTGGACTCCGCGACCTCGCGCCGGCCATCGCCCGTTCGATCCGACCGTCGCGCCTCGTCTTCAGTGGCCGGGACCCGGTCGAGATGGCCAGGGATCTGGGCGAACTGCAGGTGCTCGGCTACCGCGTCCATCGCCTGCAACTCGTCGAATCCGACCCCTGGAACTACGGTCTGGTCCTACTCGCCTGCCTGGACGACGAAGGCAGTGACTGACGGGCCGCCCCCCCCCGGGCGCCCCTCGTGGGCCCGCGCTCGCGGAAGGCGGCCCGAGGATTGTCCACCAACGCAACCAACTTTTTCTTGG
>JBCBZB010000131.1:0-5545 GCA_039815565.1 Planctomycetota bacterium | reverse complement strand
CTCGGTCGCTCGATGACATGCATTCTTCGCGATACACCTATGGTAGATGCACAAGCGAAAATGCAATTAATTGTTGCTTGTGAAGTCATCCTACACATGCGTCCCGGCTGCAATCGCGAAGCCGTTCCAGGCCGAGGCGCTGGCCGAGGTCGTCGCTCAGGTGCTGCGAGTGCGCACCTGAGCGTGGCTCAGAACACCGGTGGTGTCTTGCCGTCGGAGTTGAAACGCTCCCGGTGCGCCTGTTCCAGCTGCTCGTTCGTCGGGCCGTGGTGGCGGAACAAGCGGTAGAGGAGCCAGGTAAGCGGGTTGAGCGTGATCGCAGCGGAGAACAGCTCTCCCACGCCTTCGAAGGCGACGACGAGCAGGACTGCGCAAAACACAGCGAGCCCGGATCCTTCAGCGATTTGGAGAAGGATCGGGAACAGGCAGAGCAGGCCGAGGGTCGAGAGCCTGGTCGCCTTCTGCCAGGCCCGCTGATGAGCGTTCCGGCGATCGAAGCGTTCGAACATGGTCAGCGGTTCCGTTCGTCTGGGCGCTGACCTGGCGGGAGATCCGAATTCAGAGCGGTAGCTCGAGGATCCGAAGCTCTGCGGCGTCGCTGACCTTCAGGCAGGTGTTCGCGACTTCGAGCGTGACCGCCTGGAACCGCAGGGCTGCCCCGGCCGCACTCGGCGGCAGATTGAGCTGGACCGAGAAGTTCGCCGTCGAGAGGGAGGCGATCGGCAGCACGCCGAGGTCACAGGTTCCGGACGGGGCCGAGCAGAGCAGATTCGTCGGCAACGGGAACGGGCCGGCCGGCGGGAAGCCGATCATCAGCACGTTCGCCTCACCAGCGGCTTCCGGGAACGCGATGTCAAACGGCTGACCGATCGTCGCCGTGCCTTGGAAGTCGAGGCGGCGCGGGTCGCCGCAGGACGTGTCCGGGATGCTGTGCGTGTTGCGGACCAGGGCGACCCAGTCTTGGTCGGGCGTGTTCGGTGGCGTGCCGAGCGCAACCATGCCGCCACCCAGGACGGTCGTCACCGAACCGGCGACCAGGGGGCCTCCGTTGCGCGGGTCGAACCACTGGACCGTGAACTCCGTCGAGAGTCCGCTCAGGTCGAGGTTGGCCGTTCCGCCATCGCGGAAGTAGACCGCGTAGAGCTCGGTCGGTTGAGCGAAGCAGTAGGTGAACAGGTTGTCGACCAACTCGTCCTGGCAGACCATCTGGTCCCAGGGCAGATGCTCGTCGAAGAAGTCTCGAATGACGCGCGTCTGGCGCCAGAGATCGACCCGCGTCCGGTAGTTCTCGACGTTGTTGTCGTCGCCGGTCGTGTTGCGGAATGCGTAGCCGAAGTAGTGCTGCACACTCGTGCCGCCGGCCATCAGCGTGCCCCAGAGCACGTCCTTGCGGGTCAGGTCGTGGTTCGGGTCGCGACCCGCACCATCTGTGACCGCCCCCCAGATCGAGGGGCGCTGTTCGTGGTGGCCAACGACCCAGGGGTGCGCCGCTGCGCGTGAGCAGTCGACCCACTCACGGGTCTTCGCGTGGTTATTCTCGCCCGGGAGGTTGCTCGGGTCCTCGAGCGAACGCAGAGAGTCGTGCGGCCCCTGCATCGAAACCCCGTCGATCGACAGCGCCGGGTCAAGCGGGTCACAGAGAGCTCCAAAGACTCCGTCCTGCCCTTCGTTGCCACGCGCCGAGTGGTGCGAGTGAACGATGATCGGGTGGTCGTACGGATCCAGATCACGCAGATGTTCCGAGAATGCGCGCCGTTGAGCGCCCGTCGTTGCTCGTCGGTAGATCGAGTCGGTGCCGGCACTCCAGCCGTTCTCTTCGCCGATGTTCCAGGTGATCGCGAGGCTGTGGCCGAAGCGCGCGACGAGCTCGCGGTGGTAGAGCTTGCGGTTGTCGTCGAAGAAGTCGTCGGTGCCCGTCAGCTCGAAGAAAGCCTCGTTCTCGGTCTCGGTCAGAGTGATTTGGACGTGAACCCCCTGAGTCGTCGCGTGGTCGAAGTAGCGCTGCCACTGCGCGAGCTTGGAGCAGTCGTAGCGCGTCGGATCGTCGCGCAGCAGCCAGGGCCAGACGTCGTCGCAGTCGCCGTAGCCGGTGAAAGTCAGCAGGAAGACCGAGTTCAGGCCCTGCGAACGGAAGTAGTTCAGCGTGCCGAACAGCCCCTTGCCCTTGTCTTCTTGCCAGGTCGGGCCGCCGCCGAGGTTGTCGAAGTCCTGGACGTGCGGGGCGAAGGTGTGCAGGAAGTTCGGGATCTCGCCTCCGAGGTCGACCGTGTTGTCGATCTCGTGGAATGCGAGCACGTTCTCGGGACTGTTGATGCCGAGTTCGAGGAACGGTTCGTCCGTGCCCTGGAAGCGAGGCGCCGTTCGGCCGACGTACCGCAGGAGTCCCTTGCTTCGGAAGTCCGGGGCGAGTTTGTCCGTGTCGAGGATCGTGATCAGGCCCGACTGGCCATCGAACGCGGTGGGGGTGCCGCCGGTTCCGATCGCGACCTTCGGTCCGGTCACGAAGCTCGCGACGAAGCTCCAGTCGCCGACTTCGTCCGGAACGAAGTGCGTGCGCCAGATCGTTCCGGAGTCCGCGCTCGTCTCCGCGGCGTCGCCGTCGGCCGCGAAGTAGCCGGGGGTGACGAGGGTTTGGCCCGAGGGGCCGGTCCAGGTGACGTCGAGTCGGTAGTCGAAGAAGGGGTTCGTCGCGTCGATCTCTGCGACCATCGGGCCGGCGAAGTCGACGGTGACCGTGTGCCACAAGCGCATCTCACCGGACACTTGCTGGGCGCTGGTGGCTGCCGCGGCTCCGAGGATTCCGAGCAGGAACAGTCCGGTCGCTCGGAGGACATCGGTCAGCCGGGTCCGAAGCAGCTGGTGTTGCTGCCGGCGTCGGTCGCAGTGCGGGCACTGGGGCTGCAACCGGGTTCGGGGCACGGAGTGGATTGCGTTCGAATGCGCGAGCATGGAGGGCAACGGTCGAGAGAGGAGCGCGTGGCGGCAGGGCCACGGCGCAGTGTTGCAAACTACGGATCGAGCAGGGCTTCCGGCTCCGGAGGCTGCCCGATCGTCCAGTTCAGGGAAAGTCTCGTTCGGCAGAGCGTCGCGGTCTGTTCGAGTCACCGCATTCGGCCGCCGGGTAACCCGACTACCGCGCGGTTGGAGCCGGTTCCACTCAGGCCTCGATCCGGCCAAATGAGCTCTTTCGGCCCTCCGTCGGCTTGGTTACTCTGCGCGTCCTGCGACCGGCCCAGGCCCCGCGGGTAAGGGTTCGCCCGTGGATCGGCGGCCGCGCACGAGTTCCGCTCAGGCCTCCGACCCCCTTTGGTCGAGACCGATGGATCGGATCCTTGGATCGACTTAACGCTCGATCCCGTCGCGGTTTCCGAGCCAAGGGGCTAAGGCGACTTCCTCGTCTGGATCTCTTGCTCCTGGACCGTGTCCGTCGCAGCCCTGACGACCAGATGACTTCGATACTCAGACTTCCGAACTACTGCATGAGGAAAACCGTCCATGGCGATGCGTAGAGGCCGACCCAGCCGGCCGCCCGTTCAACGGGGCCCGCGCATCAACAACCGCATCCGGGTCAAGCAGGTCCGATGCATCGACGACGAGGGCAACGCTCTCGGCGTCATCGACACCCAGGACGCACTCGCACTCGCCAACCGCAAGGGTCTCGACCTCGTCGAGATCGCTGCGGACCAACGTCCACCGGTCTGCAAGATCATGGACTACGGCCGGTACAAGTACGAGCAGAAGAAGAAGGATAGGGAGTCGAAAAAGAAGCAGCACCAGGTGCAGGTGAAAGAGGTGCGCGTTCGCCCCAAGATCGCCGAGCACGACGTGATGGTGAAGGTGCGCAAGGCGCGCCAGTTCCTCGAAGAGGGGGACAAGGTGCAGATCAACTGCCTTTTCCGCGGCCGTGAGATGGCTCACAAGGACGTCGGCATGGCAGCGATCAACAAGGTCATGGAGCACCTCGAAGACATCGCGAAAGTCGAGCGTCCGGCCCGAATGGAAGGTCGCCGGATGATCATGCTGGTCATGAAGAAGTGATCCGACCCCGAGGTCTCGCGACCCGGGTCTGACTCCGGCAGTCGCGGCCTCGATCCGGATCTCGCCCCACTGCAACCGAGTCCCGACCGAACCGTGTCGACTACCGTCCCTCCGCCCTTCGACTTCGAGGAACTGTTCGGCGTCAACGCCGGCTTCGTCGAGCAGGTCTACGCTGAATTCATGGCTCGTCCGGACTCGGTCTCCGACGAGTGGCAGCGATTCTTCGAGCGTCATCTCCCGGCCGAGCACCTTCCGGAGCGTCCGGCCGAACCGGTCGCCACGACCAAGGATGCGTCTGGAGGCGCGGCCGATTCGACCGAGGTCCCGGCCGGCGCGAAGCCGCTGAGCGGCATCGCGGCCAAGATCGCGCAGAACATGGCGGAGAGCCTCACGGTGCCGACGGCGACGTCGGCGCGTGACGTTCCGGTCCGCGTTCTCGAGGAGAACCGCAAGATCGTCAACGAGCACCTGATCGGCGAGGTGCGGGGTAAGGCGAGCTTCACGCACTTCATCGCCTGGGCGATGGTTCGCGCGATGATCGACGTTCAGGGGATGCAGGCCCGCTACGTCGTCTACGGCGAAAAGGCGCACCGGGAGGTCTCCGACTCGATCAACGTCGGGATCGCCGTCGACGTCTCGAAGCCGGGCGGTCCTCGTCAGCTCCTCGTGCCGAACATCAAGGACTGCGCGTCGATGAACTTCGCGACCTTCCTGGCCGCGTACGACGCGCAGGTTCGGAAGGCCCGCAAAGGCAAGCTCACGCCGCAGGACTTCCAGGGCACGACCTGCTCACTGACCAACCCGGGAACGATCGGCACCCTGTCGTCGCTACCGCGGTTGATGACCGGACAGTCGTTCATCTTGGCGACCGGAGCGATCGCCTACCCGGCGGCCTACATCCGCTCGAAGATCAACCGCCACATTTGTGTGTCCCTTGCTTGACTGCCAAAAGGCTTTCCCCCTTCTCGTTATGTTCTATTCGAATTTCGGCATTCTCCCCAGCCAAAGTAAGGACACGTACAGTGAAGAATAGGGAGTGATATCGATCAATCGATCGATATTTGTCTCTGAGAATGTGCTTTTCGTGGAATAATGGTTCATCGATTATTGTCACCATTCAAATGCTTTCTTTCCATGTGATATCTGCTCGTGAAAATAAACGCGAACATACGTTCAGTGCCCCCCAAGTTTTGCAACGACTCAATACAAGCGTCTATTCATTTCTCTGGCATGCTCCCGATCTCTTTCTCTAGCATGCTCCCGAAAAAAACACAGACAGAACCCCGACCCGTCAGACATTGCCACAGTGGTGGATTTCATCGCGGATTTCACCGTCAGGGCTGCTACGCCGTGCCTTTCGTTCCATGAATGCCCTCCATCCAGGTGAATGAGTACTACTTACGTGGTGAACAAAGAGTAAACATCTCAACACGGCGCATGTTCACAATTTCTCTCTGCATCCGCTCTTGTGACGAGATCTTCCCCTCCTTCACCGCGTACGCGCGTG
>JBCBZB010000070.1:0-24344 GCA_039815565.1 Planctomycetota bacterium | reverse complement strand
TGCGCATCGTCGGCGACCACCCCTGGCTCGAAGGCCATCCGGTCCTCGAGGTCGGTGCGACCGCTCCGCGGCCGGGCATGCCCTGCATGATCATGGGGCACCCGTCGAGCGGCTTCCTCTGGTCGTTCCGTTCGGGTGAGGTGTCGCAGCTGGGTCGTTCGCCGCACGACATCGTGCAGACGATGATCGCTCAGCTGTCCGCCAACGAGGACGTGCTCCGTCAGGTGCGTACCGAGCTCGAGCAGTCCTCGTCGGTGCGGACCCTTCTGAGCACGGTCGGTGCGAACCCCGGCGACTCGGGCGGTCCGCTTTTCGATCTCGAGGGCAACCTGCTGGCGGTGACGCACGCGGTACCGACCGAGGTCGGAGACAAAGAGTTCACCTACCACGTCCACTTGAGCGAGGTGCGCGCGTTCCTGGCCGAGGCACCCGACCTGAGCTCACCGTTGCCGACGCAGATTCCCGAAGCGTTTCGGACGGGGCCGAACGTGCTCTGGCACAAGGACCAGGACCGCTCACGCAACGCCGCGGGGTCGCTGTTGCAGTCGCAAATCAGCGAGTACGAGTTCGTGTCCTTCTTCGACTTCGACAACGACGCGCAGATCGGAGAGTCGGTCGAACCCAGTCGGCTTCGATCGGCTCTGGCTCGGCGCGATGCCCGGGTCCTCGACTTCGAGATGGTCGTTCATCAGGGCCCGACGGAGGTCGTGGTGTTCTACGACACGGACCAGGTCTCAGGATTCGATCTCGTCCTGGCGGATCACGACGACGATCCGATGGCCGATACGCGCTTCGAAATCGTCGACGGTCGTTGGGTCATGACGGCCGACATCGACGAGCAATTGATCGATGTCGGTCGCTCGATGGCCAACGGCGGGAACGCATTCAGCGCTGCGAAGCTCGTGCAGCAAGCGCTTCGCTGATCCGTCCCTCAAGCAGCTTCGTCAGATGCGAAGGGACTCCACGGCCCTCGAGAAGCTGGAACTCCCTCGAATTCCCCTGATTGCAGGGGCACCATGAATCGGATGGAAGAAGAGCTCGGTCGTTGCCGGGCGTCCGTCTCTCTCACCTTCGGAGAACCCCATGAACAAGCTCTCGACTCTCCTCTTGGCCACGAGCCTCTCTCTCTTCGCGACCGCCTGCCAGACGACGACGAGCGGTAACGTCGCGGACGGTGACCAAAAGGGCAGGGCAACCGCCGGTGCTTCGGCCGTTGCCGATGCTGCGGCGGCGCGACGAATGGCTCGCTGGGCGCGCGACAACGGCAAGCCGGTCGCCCTCGCCTCGGCGGCTTCGGCTCTCGCCTCGGTCGGCGCGTCCGACGAGTCGTTGACGAAGGTCGAAGGTGGCGAGGGTGAAGCCGGAGACAAGGCGGGCGGCCGCGGTGCCGCGACGCCCGAGTCGCTGTTCGCGGAAGCCCGTCAGATGGCTGGCAACAACGAGACCATGCTCGCTGCGATCGGCGCGATGGAGTCGACCGCGAGTCGGGGAGCGGTCAGTGGCCCGATCAGCCACGTCGATCGTGTTCTCGCGCAGACCGTTGACGTCTACCGGATCGAGTTCCGCGGTGATGAGTTCGCTCGCGTCGTGGTCGATGGTGATGGCGATACAGACCTCGATCTCTACATCTTCGACGAGAACGGCAACCTCATCACGAGTGACACCGATCTCACCGACTACTGCGTCTGCAGCTGGACCCCGCGCTGGACCGGGACGTTCCGGATCGAGATCCGCAACCTCGGCGGCGTCTACAACGAGTACACGTTGACCACCAACTGATCGGAGCAGAACGATGATCGAGCCGGCACTGACCCAGACCTACGAACTCGTTCACCGAGCCAAGGACGGGGACCGTGAAGCGCTCGATCGCCTGTTCGACCGCTACTACGAACCTGTGTTGCGCGCCGTGCGCGCGAGCATCGGTTCGAAGTTGCGTGCTCGACTCGAGTCTGTCGACGTCGTGCAGGTCGCCTTGATGAAGGCGTTCCAGGGATTCGAACGGTTCGAACTCCGGAGCGAGGGAGGGTTCCGCCACTGGGTGGCGACCGTCGCGGAGTGCACTGTGCGCGACCTCGGCGAGCACCACAGCCGCAAGATGCGGACTACCGACCGCGAGGTAGGCCTCGAGACGCCCTCAAACGGCGATTCGGACGATTCGCGAGCGATCGAGATCGAGGATGAGGCAGTCGCTCGCCCCGACCTGCAGGCGTCGATCTCCGAAGAACACCAACAACTGGAACGCGCGCTCGACCAGCTCTCGGAGCCCATGCGGGAGTTGGTCATCCTGCGAGAGTTTCATGAACTGAGCTGGGCAGAGGTTGCCGAGCGGACCGGCCGGGCCAGTGCCGACGCCGCCCGCGTCGCGTTCTCGAAAGCCGAGGCGAAGCTGGCCTTGGTGATGGATCGCATGCGCAGTTCGTCTTCGGACGACGGACTCTGATCTGATGGGCGATCCGAACGATCTCCACTCTGATCGCGGTAAGCACGAGTCGACCGACCCCGGTCCGACGTCTCCGCTGGACGCGGACGACCCGTTGGTAGATCTGCTCGCGGAGTTCAGCCTCGCTCTGGGCCGTGGCGAGCAGCCGGATCTCAAGGACTTCGAAGCCCGACTTCCGAATGCGGAAGACCGGGCTCAGTTGCGGCGAACCGCGCAGCAGATGATGGAGAACCGCGGGCTGATGCCGCGGACGATCCGTGAAGGCGAGCTGTTCGCTGGGCAGTTCCGGATCGTCCGCGAGATCGGCTTGAAGGTCGACGGGACGAACAAGGGTGGCTCGGGGCGCCTGTGGCATGCGATTCACGAGAGGCGTTCTTCGATGGAGCAGGCGGCGCTCGATGCGACCGTCGGCCCCGAGGACGGAGAGTTCGAGCAACGGGATGTCGTGCTGAAGGTCCTGGAGCGAGGTGGGGCGACGCCCGAGTCGTGGTCGACTCTCCGGCGGGAGGTCGAAGCGCTGTCGCGGGTGAGGCATCGCTCGGTCGTTCGCCACTTCGGGTTTCATCCCGACGAGAACGTTCCGGTGCTGGTGATCGAGCACATCGAAGGCAGCGATCTCGCGGCACTGCTCGAAGACCTCTCGCCGCCCGCTGAGTCTTCGGCCTCGCCTTGGCCGGATCGAGAGCGCATCGGGTCGGTCGCTCCTTGGCTGTCTCGCTACGGCGAAGATTGGTTTCAGATCGCTGCGAAGTTCGGGCACCAGGCGGCCGAAGCGCTCGCTGTCGTTCATGACGCGTCGATCTGCCACCGAGACCTGAAGCCATCCAACCTCATGGCCGGAGTCGACGGGTGCCTGAAGGTCATCGACTTCGGACTCGCAGGCCTCACGGACGAAGCGACCGGTGCGGTGACGCGACTCGGCGCGGGGACCTTCTCCTACTGGGCGCCCGAGCAAGCTGAGTCCATGCAGCTCGGCAAGGATCCGTCGAGTGATGTCTACCAGCTCGGTGTCGTGCTGCTCGAGTGCTTGCTGATGACGCAGGCCTTCCCGGTCACGATCGGGGATCAGAGCGAGGTGCGTCCGCTGCTGCAGCGCATTCGTCGAGGAGATCACCAACGGGTAACGGCGCTACCGAGTGGTCGGGCGACCTGGCTTCGCTGGGTCGCCGCTCGTGCGATGGAGATCGACCCGGGCCGCCGCTACCAGTCGATGCGAGAGATGGCCGAGGACCTTCGGCGTGTCGTCGACGGGCGTCCTCCGTTGCACGTCGGGCGCAACGCGGTCGCGCGGACGAGTGGATTCCTCCGTCGTCAGATCCGTCGCAGCCCGAAGCTGTTTCGAGTGCTGACCGGGCTGGCGCTCGTTCTCGTCACAGCGCTCACGTTGGTCCTTTTCGATGAAGAGCCGACGCTTCGGTTCGACACCGAGGTCTTCCTCGACGGCACGACTGGGGTTTACGAGGCGATCTTCTCCTCCGACTCACCGGGCACCGTGTTCGCTGCACTCCACGTCTACGAACGGGATGGGTCGAGCGAGCTTCTCGGAATCATCCCGATGCAGACTCCGTCCGGAGAGTTCGCCGTGCGCTACTCGCCAGGTTCGGACGGCTTGTTCCAGTTCGTCACTCCGCCGGGGGCGGGTCCGCCGGACACCGGTCAGTACCGCCTGGCCTTCAAGGCCAAGATGGTGCCGGAGGCGCAGGGTGCTGCGCTTGCTCGCTTGGGTGGCAACATGGTCCAGAAGATGCTCGAGGACGGCCCGGAGACGGGCCTTTCACAGGCTGACTTCGAGCAGCAAGTGGCGCTGGCGTCGGCGACCCTTCGTGGCGCCGACGAAGACGAAGAGCCGCTCGATCCGGATCTGTTCTCCGAACAGGACTGGGCCGAAGCTTCGATCGTCCTTCGCTGATCTGCGCGTCGTCAGGCCGGCACGCGCACCTGCGAATCGGCAACCGGGTTCGGATCCAGTCCGAGCGAGGACAGCGCGTTGCGGAGGTGTGCCAAGGCCTTCTGGCGAGTCTCCGACACGGTGGCCGGCGACAGTCCGAGACGCGAGGCGGTTTCGAGACCGTTCGATCCTCGAGCCTGAATCGCGAGCACCTGGCGTTCGCGCGCCGGCAGCCGGCGCCACGCGAGTCGGAGACCTTCCCGCAGGGTTGGACCCATCGTCGCGTCGACGTCGCTCGCCGGCTCGGGAAGCTCGGCGAGTGGAACGAGCGTTCGCTGACGGTGAGAGGTCCTCGAGGCGACGATCGCGATCAGCTCGGCCAGCAAACACTGGCCGCGGAACGGGATCGCCGAGTTCTTGTGCCAGTGACGCAGCGTGAGCTCGGTGAACGCGTCGTCGACCAGATCGGGGTCGGTCGAACCGCGACGCGCGGCCTTTCGGAGGGCGGACGGACGGACGGAATCGAACAGTTGAGCGACATTGTCGAGTCTGGTGACCTCGTCGACCGAGCGACCGAACTCGCACAGAAGCACGCACACGAAGTCGTTCATGCGGGCCTGATCCGGTGGCTTCGGATTCGGGCCGGCGCGGTCGAGGTAGGCGTCGGCGATGTCGTCGGTGGAGAGTCCTTGCGTGTCGAGTCCGCGTTGCGCAGCGACTTTTAGCGCGCGGCGGCCGGTCAGGTGCAAGGGCTTCAGGAGTTCGAGTTCGGTGGAGGCGGTCATGGCGTTCGGAGTCGTTTTGGCTCGGACCTCTCCTCTCGAGAGGGTTCGTCCGGGCTTCACGCCTTCGAGCGGCCAGCGACTCCGAGACCGAAGCCCCGAAACTCCGAATTCGGCTCAGTCGCCTAAGCGGCGGCTTCCGAGGCTCGGTGCAGCCGGATCAGCCAGAGGTTGCGTCCGTAGACGAACGCGCCGGGCGCCTGACCGAGGATGCCTACGACTTCCCGCCGCCAGATGAAGTAGGTCAGAAGCGCGATCGCACCGAACAGGCTGAGCCACCAGAAGACCTCGGGCACGACGCTGCGCTTGTTCTTCTCGCTTGCCAGCCATTGCACCAGCATCCGGCCGAAGAACGCGGCCTGGCCCGCGAACCCGAGCAGGACCCACGTGAGGCTTCCCCAGGACGAGATACTGAGAAACCGGAACCAGGGGTTCGGGTCGAGGGCCCGATCGAGGCCCTCCTCTCCAAGCACGGCGAGCAGCTCTTCCCGCGAAACCTGGCGGCGTTCGGTGTCCTCCGGGAACTCCACCCAGAGTGCGGAATCGCTCTCCGTCAGCTTGCCCTTCGTCGAGCCGATCTTGATCTCGACACGGTCCGTCGAGCACGAGGCGAGCAGTGTCATGCCCAAGAGGGCCAGACAGACGGTCAGCACGCGTCGGAGGCGTTCGGTTGCTCGCGGCATGGGGCCATCGTGGCGAGCCCGGTGCCCGACGAAAAGAGCGAGGGCGTGGCATGATGCGTGCGCTGACCGCCCGTCGCTCCGAGTCGGTCCGATCCGCTCGAACCCCACCATGCCCCTACGACTCCCCTGTCTCGTCGTCTGGTTCCTCTGCGTGCTGAGCAGCGATCTTCTCGCCCACGGTGGCGCGTATCGATTCCCGACGCCTCCGACGGCGCCTGGCACCGGCGGACCGGCGGGCCGCGGCCCGACGACTGGAGGCGCGAGCACCGCGGTGACCGATTCCTGGGCGCGGTGGTGGGAGTTCCACAAGGACCGCTATCTGCGAGTGCGGGAGATCGTCCTCGCTGGCGCGCCGGTCGACGAAGCGCAGACCGCCGCCGCCGATAGCCCACGACCCACCGAGGCCGAACTCCGTGACGAAGTCATCCCGGCGCTCGTGGCACTTCTGAAGCGGACCGACAACCGAGACGTGAACACCGCGGTCATGGTCGCGCTCGGCAAGATCGGTCGACGACACCCCGAACACGACGTGTTGGCACTGATTCGGGAACGGCTCGAACGTGGCAACCAAGAGGTCCGAGAGACCGCTGGACTCGCACTCGGGATGACCGGCTTCCCCGAGGTGCTCGGAGAGCTCGAGGCGCTGATCTCCGACACGCCCCAGGGTCGAGCTCTGGTGAAAGATTCGCAGGTCGATCGACGAACGCGTGCCTTTGCGGCTTACGGCCTTGGATTCCTCGCGCGTCACGCCCAGGACGACGAGACGACCAACCACGTGCTCACCCTGCTGGAGACGCTGCTCCCGGAGACTCCTCCGGAGTCTCGGGACGAGCGTGTGGCTCTGATCCACGCGCTGGGTCTGATCCCGCGTGACACCTCGACGTCGACCGGGACGCGGCAACGACTCCGAGTTCTCAAGCTGCTCGAAGACGCGGCCACGATGCGGTTGTCGCGCGGGGAACAGATCATCCTCGCACACACCTTTACCGCGGCAGCGCACGCGCTCGGACGCGGGGACACACCCGACCACCGGCGTTGGAAGGAGCGGATGGTCGAGTCCCTCGACCCGCGCCAGGATGCTCACATCTTCGTTAGGCAGTCCGCAGTACTCGCGTTGGGTGAACTGTGCGAGGCCCCGGACTCGTCGGACGACGCGGCGTCCGAGAGCGAGTTGCTCCGCAAGATGGTCCTCGACGACAAGGACCAGATCGTGCGGCGATTCGCACTGATGGCGTTGGCGCGCATCGGGGGTCTGGAGAATCGGGATTTCCTCATCCTTCGCCACCGGCGCGGCAAGCGGGGGACTGAGAAGCCCTGGGCCGCGATCGCACTCGGTGTCTACGCGCGGGAGGGCGAGCTACGCGGCGATCTGCCCGACACGGTCATTTCGGAAGAGCTGTTACGCGGGTTCGCGGAAGTTCAGTCCGGTGACTACCCGGCGGCCTGCGCCGTTGCTCTCGGCCTATGCCGCGAAGCGCGTGCGGAGTTGCCCTTGCGCAAGACGCTGAAGAAGTCGAGGAACCAAGATCTGCGGGCCGGCTACGTCTCGCTCGGTCTTTGCCTGATCGGCGAACCGAAGGGTCTCGAGGACGTCCGCGAGATCCTGAGTGAGGCGACGCACCGACCACTCTTGATGACCCAGGCCGCTGTCGGCCTGGCAGTCGCGCGGGATCAGGCCGGCATCGAGGAACTGCAGCGCATTCTCACCGAGGACGCGAACAACGTCGCCGAGATGGCGGCGATCGCGAGTGCGTTCCGGTTCGTCGGTGACCGACGGATCCTGCCGAGTCTGCTCGATCGTCTGCGTGCGTCGACTGGAACGATGCTCGCGCGCGCGTTCGCGGCCGCAGCACTTGGCGGGGTCTGTGATCCCAGAACTTACGCCTGGAACGCACCGCTGGCCGAGGGGTTGAACTACCTCGCTCCGATCTCGACCCTGCTCGACGGGGTTCGTGGGGTTCTCGACATCCTCTAGGAGGATCGGGTGACCGGGAAACCTCGGTGGTGTCGCGTTCGTCGTCACTGCTCAGATCTGACGTTCAAGAATTCGACGGTCGCGTTCCGATCCCCTTCCTGGTGGAAGGGATGAGAGACCAGGAACCGAATCGTTTGCGCGTCCTCGCTGTCGACGACAGCCGCTTCCAACGGCAGGTGATGGCGCGGCTCCTCAGCCGCCTCGGTGCGGAGGTGACCTGGGCTGAGGACGGAGAGGAGGGCTTGCAGCTCGGCCGCTCCGCTTGGTCCGGCGGCCAACCGTTCGACGCGATCCTGATGGACATGCAGATGCCCAAGAAGGACGGCTACGAGACGGTCAAGGAGTTGCGGGATAGCGGGGTGGAGACGCCGATCGTCGCGATCACCAGCCACTCACGAGAGCGCTTCGACGAGCTCGGAGTGAGCGCCTCGTGCAATGCGTATCTGCAGAAGCCGGTCTCACCGGAAAACCTGCAGCACGCGTTCGAAGTCGCCGTCGAAGAGTCGATTGCCCTCGCGGAAAGTGAGTCGGAGGCCTGGGACGACGAGAAGTTCCGCTCGCTGGTGCGCCGCTACATCGCCTCGCTGGGCGAACTCCGTTCGGCCGTCGTCCTCGCGCGAGAACACGGCGACGTGGCTCTGATCCAGAAACTCAGTCACCAGACCCGCGGTAACTCCGCGAGCTGTCACCTCGACGAACTCTCGCAGGCCGCGGGTGTGGTCGAGGACGCCTTGGCGAAGGGCGGCGAACTCGGAGATGAAGAGTTCCGGGGCTTCGTTCAAGCCCTCGACCGGACCTTCGCGCGCACGGTCTGAGTTCAGCGATCGGCGTAGCCGGTCATCTCGAGGTAGCCCACGCCGTTCGACGAACCCGAGATCCGGACCGCGCCTTCCCAGTAGCGGAAGCTGAGGTCGAGCTCCTGATCTTCGATCGCGGCTTCGATCCGCAGTTCGAGCTTCTCCTCGGGAACGCGCAACGTCCACTCGATCGGGTAGCGGGCTTCGGTCTCGCTGGATTCCCAGAACCGCTCAGCCGTCAGCTCGACCTCGTCGGCCGACAGGCGCCTTACACGATCGTTCGACACGAGCACTCCCTGGCTGATCGGGTCCATCGAGCCGTCGGTGCGTCGCAGCCGGTAGAACATCAGTTCGCGTTCGTCGTCGAGTTGGAGAGCGAACCAGTCCCAGCCGACCTGGTCTCGATCGAGCGCACTCGTACTCCATTCGCGGTCGAACCAGGCGCTTCCGTTGACCGGGACGGTGTCGCCGTCGATCCGCACGTCGCCGTGCACTGCCATCCGCGGGATCGAGTAGTAGTAGCTCGCTGCGTCGCCGGTCGAGGACTTCTTGCTGAGCCCGTCGTCGCCCTGCAAGACGATGCCGCGCAGGCTCTCGAGCTCCAGATCGAGTCCGAACGCGATGCCGTCCTCGGAGTCCTCAGCACGCAGCCGAATCGATTCTCCCGAGCGCGCTGCCTCTTCGAGATCGATGGCCTCCCAGTCCTCGACGTGCACGCGGAACGGAGCGCTCCGCGAACCCGCAAGTCCGCCAGCTCCACGGGCGAAACGCTCCGCGTCGTAGACGGCGTCGTTCGCGATGTCGGCGAGGGCGAAGTGCGCCATGTACAGCTGCGAAGTCCGGAAGGCCGAGTCGTTCTCGCGGTCGCGGTCCGAGTCGGGCGCGAGTGCGGTGCGGAAGATCGTGAAGTGGAAACCGAATCGCCGCCCGTCTTCCGCGCTGAGGTTCCCGGTCCAGTACCACCACTCGCTCCGAAAGTCCTCGTGCGGACCGTGGTCCGCGGGGAACACGAAGTCACGTGGGCGATCGGCCTTCCGAAACCCAGTGAGCGACACGCCCTGAGCCCGAAGGGCCTCCGCGACGCGCAGACGGGATCCATCGCTGTCTTGATGGTTGCCACATCCAAGCGGAGTCAGGATCGCGAGCAGCGTGACCGCTCGCCGCGCACCGTTGTGTATGGGTCCGGTCATTCGTCGTGCAGGTTCTGGGCGATCAGCGTGCGACGGGAGCGAAGCGCGGGCCAGATCGCAGCCAACAGGGCGGCGAGGATGGCGAGCATCGGAGCCGAGGCGACCGACGCGGCGGATACCTCGACGCCCGGCAGGCTCCAACCGAACGAGCGGGGTTGGATCAGCCCGACGAAGAGCCAGGCGAGGAGGATGCCGATCGGGATCGCGAGGACGCCGGCACAGAGCCCGAGGGCGAGGTTCTGCCAGATCACCGATCGGGCGACCTGGTTCGGTGTCGCTCCGATCGCGCGAAGCAGGGCCAGCTCGATCCGACGTTCGAGTTGGAGCGCGAGCAGAGCGGCGACCGTGCCGACGAAGGCGACGATCACGCAGAGGAACCGGAGCACGTCGGTAATCGCGAAGGTGCGATCGAACACCTTCAACGAAGCTTCCCGCAGCTCCGGTGTCGACCGGACGAGAATGCTCTGTTCGTTGTCGGCGACCGCCTCCCGGGCCCGCCGGAGGACGTCGGCGCCGTCGGCTGAGGGGTCGAGCCACAAGGCGAGGGAGGACACCGCGTCATCTCCCGTCAGAGTCCGGTGCTGCGACTCGGACCAGAACGCGTAGCCGCGTTCGGTTGCGTAGTCACGGAACACGGCCAGGACCACGACGGAGTCGTCGTAGTCGGGGAAGGCGACGCGATCGCCGATTGAGAGGCCGGTTCGACGGGCGAGGGGCTTGGAGATAAGGAGGCCGGATGCCTGCCCGAACACCGTCTCGACGGCGTCTTCCGGGCCGTCGACGATCTCGAGACCGGGACGGGCGTTCTCGGTGGTTCCGAGCGATGCGAACTCGATCGATCCTCGATCTGTTCGCATCGAAACGCGGCGATAGGTCGACCAGTCGACGACGCCGTCGATTTCCTGCAATGCCGTCAAGGCCTCGTCGTCCATCCGAACGCTGGTCCGCGAAGACATGTGGCTCGGGACGGAGGCATAGATGTCGGCGTTCAGCGTGACTCCGAGCCAAGAGTCGAGGGCTGTGCGGAAGCTGCCGACCATCAGCTCCACGCCGAGCGTGGTCGCGACGGCGATTGCGAGCGCTGTCGTCGCCAGGCCGGTGCGGCTCAACCCACCTTCGGCTGAGCGGACTGCGAGCTTGCCCTCGACCCCAAAGATGCGCCCGAACAGCGGGCGCAAGGTCGACAGCATCACCCCGGTGATCGCTGGAACACCGAGCGCCACGGCGAGCAACACGGCGAGGATCGTCACATATGCGGCCCAGAGGCTCTCGGTCGCGAAACTGACCAGCCCAATCGAGGCGATCGCAGCGGACTGCAGCAGGACGACTCGACGCGTCTTCGGCGGCCGCTCGAGTGTCGTGCGGCGCGTCGCGGCTTCGGGGTGCGTGCGCGTCGCTTCGAGGCTCGGAGGGATTGCGGCGAGGACGCCGGCAGCGGTTGCGCAGCCTGCCCAGAGTGCGAGGGACCAGACGCTTGGCCGGAGCCTCTCGACGGCGAGCGGCGAATAGAGCTCACGGATCGTCGTGGTCACCACCGAGAGCAGGCCCTCGGCCATCAGTAGCCCGAGAACAGTGCCGAGGATCGCGCCAAACGCCGAGAGGATGGTCGCCTCCAGCAGCACCGCTCGGAGGATCTGACCGCGAGTCGCACCGATCGATCGCAGGATCGCGAAGTTCTCGCGCCGCTGGACCACCCGGAACTGGATCGCCTGGTGGATCAGGAACGCACCGACGAGCAGGGCGAGTGCAGCCAGGGCCGCGAGGTTGAATCGGAACGCGCGGGTCAGGCGGGCCAGGGCTCCGCGCTGGGCATCGGCCGATTCGAGTTGGAGTCGGGGCGGCAGCAGCTCCTCGATCGCCTGAGCCTCGTTCTCGGAGACCTCGAGGTCGATTCGATCGAGGAGTCCGATGCGATCGAGAACCTCCTGCGCGGTCGCGAGGTCCATCCACACGACTTCGTCGAGCGAGCGATTGGTCGATTCGTCCTCGACCCGGAGCCGGTCACAGAGACGGAAGGTGGTCGGACGTCCCGCGACTCGGAGGGTGAATTCGTCCTCGACCTCGAGTCCCAGGCGCTCCGCCGTGCGCTCGCTGAGGACGACGGCCCGTGGCTCGAGCAGAAGGCGCGTCAACGAGACCGTCGAACCGCCGGGCTGGCCATCGAACCAGGGTCGAAGCTGTCCCTCGATCAGTGGGTCGACACCACGCAGTCGCAGTGTGTCCGCCGGCTCGCCGTCGATCAGCAGTCGGCCCGTGCCTTCGAGGACCGGCGTCGCGCTGCGGACACCGAGCTCCGTGCGAAGTTTCGGCAGCCACTCTTCTTCGATCCCGAGCGCATCCCCGACGATTGCATGGGTCGCCGAGCCGCCAAGCGTCGTAACCGCTTCGTCGAATGCGAGCGTGGCCGACCGGTTGGCCGTGTCGACGCCGACCACGACGGCGGTTCCCATCGCAATCGCGCAGAGGCCGAGCAGAGGCTGCAACGGTCGCTTCCACATCGAGCGGAGCGATTGACGGAGGATCGGACCGAGAACGCGTCGTGTCACGGGATCTCGCTCAGGCCGGTTGGTTGCTCACGAGTTGCCCGTCCTGCAGTTCGACGACCCGGTCGCAGCGGGAGGCGATCTCGCGACTGTGTGTCGCGAGGAGCGTGGCGGTGTTCTCTCGGCGGGCGAGGTCCAATATCAGGTCGAGGACCTGGTCGGCGTTGGTCGCATCGAGGTTGCCGGTCGGCTCATCGGCGAGCAGCACGGCGGGCCGACGGATGAGTGCGCGAGCGAGCGCCACCCGCTGGCGCTCGCCGCCCGAGAGTCGATCGGGATGCGTGTCTGCGCGGTCGCCAAGTCCGACGGTGGTGAGCAGCGCGCGTGCACGTTCAAGACCTTCGGCGTCGACGCGTCCTTCGAGCTCGACCGGCAGCAGGACGTTCTCGATCACCGTCAGCAGCGGCAGGAGGTGGAACGACTGGAAGACGAGCCCGATGTGTCGACGCCGGTGGACGGTTCGGTCGTGATCGTCCATGGAGTCGAGTTCTCGACCGTCCAACCGTACCGAACCACTCTCGATCGGTTCGATGCCGGCGGTCAGGTGGAGCAGTGTCGACTTGCCGGAGCCGCTGCGTCCGACGAGCGCGACCGTCTCCCCGGCACGGACCTCCAGGTCTACCCCGCGGAGGATCGAGCGTTCGTTGTCGGCTTCGCGGTAGCTGTGCCGGACAGCCCGGAGTTCGAGTCGGGGAGCGCTCATGCCGAGAGGGTCGTCAGGGCTTCCTTCACGGCCGAGGCAGCTCGTTCGCCGGACTCCATGGCGCCGTGGCTCGATGGAGAAGAGCGGTGATCTCCGCAAACGAACAGCCCCGACGGCAGTTCGACGGACATCTGCAGGTCGTCCTCGGCGCCCTTTCGGGGCAACGCGTCGCGGACCCGGTCGACTCGCAGGGTGCGCCACTGATGCACGGCGTCCCCGAACCAGCCGAGGAGCTGCGCACGGGCACGGGTCTCGAGATCCTGATCCTCAGCGCGGGGACCGACGGCGGTCGCCAGCACGAGCGATTGACCGGGCGGGGCGTAGGAGGCGGACGCGTTGCTCGGAACCGCGACGTGCAGGATTGGTCCGTCGGTCGGGTCGCCACGCAGACAGATCGCGGCTCGGTCGTAGGGAGCAGTGTCTGCGGCGAAAGCGATCGTGGTCGTTGTCCGGAACTCCTCGGTCATCCCGGCTCTCGGTCCGAGGAGCTGACCAGCAGTGCGACCATCGGTCGCCAGGACGACTGCGCCCGCGTCCAGCCGTTCCCCGGACTCGAGCTCGACGGCGTGGGGTTCGACCGAGGTCGCGCGCGCTCCGAATCGGATGCAATCCTCGGGGAGCGTTGCGGCGAGTTGGCGAGGGATCGCGTCCATACCGTCCTCCGGTAGGACGGCGGATCCGTCGGTGAACATGCGGAACGTGAACTCGAACATCCCGTTCGAGGTCTCGAGTTCTTCTTCCAACAAGATGCCGCCGTAGAACGGGCGGAAGAAGCGTTCGCGGATCGACTGCGAGAAGCCGCGCGTCTTCAGAGACTCCGCGGTGCTCGTCGCCGCGCGCTTCAAGAGCAGGTTCGGGTCACCCGACGCGAGCTCGCGTCGTAGCGAGAGGATCTTCCATTTGTCGGCGACTCCGCCGATCGGTGCACGGAAGCTCGACCAGAGGGATCCGGGCTGCCGGAGCGGATCCCCGACGTAATGTCGTCGTCCGCGCCACTGGACCAGCGCTCCCGGTTCGAACGCCTTCAGCCCCAACGCGGTCGCATCGAGGTGCTGCTTCACACTCGGGTAGGCGTCGAGCAGCACTTGGAATCCCCGGTCGATCGAGAACCCGTCGACGCGCGCTGTCCGGATGCGGCCACCGACTTCGTTGGACGCCTCGAGCACACGCACCGGGACCCCGGCTTGGTGGAGTTCCTTGGCGCAGACGAGCCCAGAGAGGCCGGCGCCGAGAACGAGAACGGGGGATGAGTGGGGGAGCATCCGGTCGGGCTTTCGTCGCTGGTCTATGCTTGGACGCGGATCGATCAGAACTATGCAGTGGGGCCGGCCCCATCGCGAGTTTCACAACGCCTGGGGCCTCGGGTTCTTCCGCGATGTTGTTCAAACGCCACCACAACCAACTGCACTACTTCCACACCCTCAAGGGTGTGCTCGGGATGCTCCGCAACCCCGAGCACACTGAGTCGGTCTTCGACATCGAGGATGGGCTGAAGGACATCGAGGCGACGCAAGAGATGGTGCGTTACCTCAAGGAGTGCCGCGCGACCAAGGCGATGATCGAGGAACGCTGGCTCGCGACCGAGGACCCCGACCTCGATCGGCTGATCGAGTTGCCGGCGGGTTCACTCGGACACGAGTTCGCCCGCCACATTCGCGACAACGGCTTCGACCCGGACTACTTCCGCAAGATCAAGGTCCGGACCGATGCGGACTACGTGATGATGCGCGTGCGGCAGACGCACGATATCTGGCACATGGTCACCGGCTTTCAGACCGACCGGATCGGGGAGGTCTCGCTCAAGGCCTTCGAGCTCGCGCAACTGCGCCGGCCGATGGCTGCGGTCATCTGCTCGGGCGCGGTGATCCGCTTCCTGATGAAGGACCCCGAAGGGCTCTCGGATCTGCTGCACGGCATCTCGATCGGCTACCGCCTCGGCCTCGGCTCCGAACAGTTTCTCGGCCAGAAGTGGGAGGAACACTGGGAGCGTTCGATTACCGAATGGCGCGAGATGCTCGGTGTGCGGCTCGACCAATTCGAGGACGAGATCCAGAAGCCGAAGCCGGTGCGTCCGAGTCAGCAGTCGAGCGGTGACTGACTCAGCACTCGACCAACTGTTGTTGGTCGCGGTCAGGGTGCGGGCATCCGTAGATTCGGATCAGCTCCCCACGCATCTTCCCCATCAGGAAGAAGCGGAACATCCGGAACTCACCGCGCAGTGAGTAGAGGATGTAGCCCCAGGTCGCGGGGCGGTTCTTCTCGATGAAGAAGTGGCCGGTCCAGGCGAGGCCGTAGCTGGCGAACGGAATCGCGAGGAACCAGCAGATCTCTCGCGTGATGAGACTCGTCGTCAGCAACCCGATCAACGCGATCGCGCCGAGGTAGTGCAGCGCGCGACAAGCCGGGTGCCGGTGCTCTCCGACGTAGTACGGCCAAAACTCTTGGAAGCTCTGGAACTGCCTTGGGGCGTCGTCCGGCTTCAGCCGATCGGATCCTTGTTCCGCGGAGGACTGCATCGCGCTTCGACTGCCGTTGGTCCGACCGTCGACGACTGCTTGCTAGGCGAGCAGCCGCGTTTGGTTTCCTCCGATTCGTGAGAATTCACGATCGAGGTCCTCCCGGGCGATGCGATCAGCCCTTCCGAGCCGGCAGCTTCTCGGGATCGATGCCGTGGTACTCGTAGAAGCCGCCGATCCCGTCCTTGCCGAGATAGCGGGTCAGGAGCCGCGGGTGCGTTTCCCGCATGTCCACGAAGACCAGGCCGTCGACGACGTTCCGGAATTCCGGGTCGACGTTGAAGCCGAGGATCTTGCCACCCATCTTCAGGTACTCGCGGACGAGGACCGGCACGCCTTTCTCGTCGCGTTCGATCTCGGCGACCATCTGGGACACGTCGGCGAGGTCGGCGACCATCGATGGCGTGAGCTCGAAGCCGAAGCGCTTGACGACGCCGCCCTTGACCGGGTGGCGCGGCTTCACGTACTCGGCGAACTCGGGCAGGTTCTCGTGCTCGCGGAGGTGGTCGACGAGCAGTTCGCGGGAGGCCTTCTCGTAGGCCGCGGAGATGCTGACCGGACCGAACACCTTGCAGTAGCGCGGTTCGCGGACAGCGATCGAGCCGATGCCTCGCCACAGGAGCATCAGCGGTAGGTAGGCCCGTTGACGGTCGCTGCGAACCCACGAACGACCGAGCTCGAGGCCCGGCGTGACATGATTCACGAACGCGGGGTCCAGCTCGAACAGCGACGACGAGTAGACCGCGGAAAGGCCGCCCTTGGACAAGAGGCGGTCGGTCTTGCCGACGCGGTAGGCGCCGACGATCTCCCTCGTCTTCGGGTCCCAGACGAACAGGTGCTCGTAGTCCTGGTCGTGGCGGTCGAGGTCGATCGGTCGACCGGTGCCCTCGCCGACGTCGCGGAACGTGACCTCGCGTAGTCGACCGATCTCGTGCAAGACGTTCGGCAGGCGGGAAGCCCCAGCCAGGAACACCTGCAGCCCGGAGGCCGAGTCCATCAGCGCGTCTTCGGGCAGTTGGTCGATGTCGCGCTGCAACAGGTTCGGGTCGACCGGTTCGACGATCGGAGCGAGCACGGACTTCGGCTTGAACTTCTGCACCAGGCGCTTCGGACCACGCGGTCCGAGCTCGCTCGCCAGGCGTCGTCCGAGAATCAGCGTTCGCAGTCGTAGGTAGTCGACGAGTTCGCGTTCGTCGGCGAATCGGTCGAAGCCCTTGTTGTCGACGAGGCGACCGATGCGGACGCGGATCGTACGACCCCGACTGCGCAGAAGTGCTCGCGGCAACAGGAGCGTCCGGAGCACCGGGTGGGCCAGGCCCGCGAGTTGGAACAGCTCACCGTTGTGCCCGCCGAAGTACACCGGCAGGCAACCGGCGCCGGTGCGGCGCAGCAGGCGTGCGACCGTCGGGTTCCACTCCGGGTCGACGATGCCGCGGCGACCCCAACGTCGGTGCGCGACTTCGCCTGCCGGGAAGACGATCAGCATTCCGCCGCCTTCGAGGAAGCGCAGAGCTTCCTTCAGGGGGCGGGCGTTGTTGCGCGTCGCGTCCTTACCACCGAACGGGTTCACCGCGATCAGGTGCTCGGACAGGGCGTCGAAGCGCGACAGGATGTGGTTCGCGAGGACCCGGACGTCCTTCCGCTTGGCCAACATCACCTGCAGCATGACGAGGCCTTCGATCGCGCCGAAGGGGTGGTTTGCGACGACGACCACCGGACCCTCGGTCGGGATCTCGGCGATGTCGTCTTCCGGTGTATCGGTCTCGACCTTGAGGGCGTCGAGCGCGGTCTCGATGAACTGCTCGGCCGATGGGCTCGCACCGAGCGAGTCCTTCACCGACGAGTGCAGCGACTCGAGTCGACGCAGTCCGAGCGTCACCTCGGCGACCGTGGCCAACGGCCGGAGGATCGGTCGTCGGCGATCGCTCTGGATCAACCGGAATGGTGATCGGGATTCGAACGCGTTGTTCATCGAGTGGAGCGAGCGGAACTCGCACGCTGCGGTCGGTGCCGGAAAGCGCGAGAGCGAGGTCCGACCGCGTGACCCAGTATCGTCGACTGGCGCCTCCGGAGGTCAAGCGCCCCGGACGAATCCCTGTGCTTTTGGGAGTCGGACTCTGGGCTCAGGACTCGGGAGCGTCGTCGCCGCCGGAAGCCTTCTTCTTCGTGACCTTCTTGGACGCCTTCTTCTTGGTGGCCTTCTTTTTGGCCGTCTTCTTCGAAGTCGACTTCTTGGTGGTCTTCTTCTTCGCGGCCTTCGACTTCTTCTTGGTCTTCTTCTTTTTCTTCTTCTTGCCGACCTTGGCGGCCCGCGCGACCAGCAGGTCGATCGCGATGTTGAGGGTCACCTCCTCAGGGGCCTGACCCTTCGGCACGGTGGCGTTCAACTCGCCATCGGACACGTACGGGCCGTAGCGGCCGTCGAGGACGCGAATCGCGACCTTGCTCTCGGGGTGCTCACCGAGCTCTTTGAGGACCTTTGCGGCTGCCCGCTGACGGCCGCGCTGCTTCGGTTCGGCGAACAGCGCCGTGGCCCGCTCGAGCGTGACTTTCAGCAGATGGTCGTCCGGGCCGAGGCTGCGGGTCGACTTGCCGCACTTCAGGTACGGCCCGTAGCGCCCATTGTGCGCCTGCACCTCGAATGTCTGCCCGGCTTCGGGCTCGCTCTCGGGCAGCGTCAACTCGCCCAGATTCCGGGGCAGCGCAAGGCACTGCAGCGCTTGCTCGAGGGTGACCGATTCCGGCTCCATGTCGGCGAGCAAGGACGCCATCTTCGGCTTCTCGTCGCCGAGCGTCTCGGAATCCCCGAGCTGGAAGTACGGACCGAAGCGGCCGGACTTCACGAACACCGGCAGGCCGGACTCGGGGTCTTTGCCGAGTGGGGTCGGGCCGGCCGCGGCGACCTGCAACAGGTCGTGCGCGGTCTGGCGGTCGAGTTCGTCAGGCGCGAACTCGTCGGGTAGCGTCGCGCGGACCTCACCAGCGGACAGGAACGGGCCGTAGCGGCCGACGCGGACCTCGACGTTCTCGCCATCGAAGTCGCCGAGGTCGAACTCGGCGAGCGAGCAGACTTCGCGCGGATCGATCTGGCCGTCGACCGAGACGAGCTTCTCCTTCAGGCCCGGTTGTCCGTTGCCGTTGTAGAAGGAGTTCAGGTATTCGGTGCGCTGCTTGCGGCCGTTGCTGATCTCGTCGAGATCGTCCTCCATCTTGGCGGTGAAGGTGTAGTCGACGAGCCATCCGAGCCACTGCGTCATCAGGCGCAGTACCGCGAACGCGGTGAAGGTCGGCACGAGGGCGGTGCCCTTCTTGAAGCAGTACGAGCGGTTGAGGATCGTCTCGATGATCGAGGCGTAGGTGCTCGGTCGGCCGATGCCGCGGGCTTCGAGTTCCTTGATCAGCGTCGCTTCGGTCAGGCGCGCCGGCGGCTTGGTGTGGTGCCCCTCGGCGGCGAAAGCCTTGGACTGCAGTCTCTGACCCTCGGTGACGTTCGGCAGCAGCCGGTCCTCGTCTTTCTTGCCCTCGCCCGGCTTGTCGGCTTCGGCGGTCTGGTAAGCGAGGCGAAAGCCGGGGTATTCGATCGTACGGCCGGACACCTGGAACCGCGCCTCGTCGACTTCGATCGAGATCGTCGTGCGGTGGCCCTTCGCGTCCTTCATCTGGCACGCGACGGTGCGCTTGAAGATCAGCTCGTAGAGCCGTCGCTCGTCCGAGCCCATGTCGCGCGACAGGCCGTCGATCTTGGTGAACGAACTGCCGGCCGGGCGGATGGCCTCGTGCGCCTCCTGGGCGTTCTTGACCTTTGACTTGTAGATGCGCGGGCTGTCCGAGACGTGTTCGGCGCCGTAGCTCTCGGTGATGCAGTTGCGAGCCGCCGACAGCGCTTCTTTGCTCAGCGTCGTCGAGTCGGTTCGCATGTAGGTGATGAAACCGTTCTCGTAGAGCCGCTGAGCCGCACGCATCGTGCGTTGCGCCGGGAAGCCGAGTTTTCGGCTCGCCTCCTGCTGCAGCGTGCTGGTCGTGAACGGCGCCTGCGGTCGCTCGGTGTAGGGCTTCTTCTCGACCGAGGTGACTTCGGCCGGCTGGCCTTCGAGGCGGGCGGCGAGTTCCTTCGCCTTCTGCTCGTCGAGGTGGACCCGGTCGGCGCTCGACGCGGCGAGCTTCCCGGTGTCGGGGTCGAAGTCCTTGCCGATCGCGAGCGACTTGCCGCCCAACGCCTTGAGCGTCGCCTCGAACGGTGCCTCCCCGCCGTCGGCGGCGAAGGTGCCGATCAGGTCCCAGTACTCCGCCGAGTGGAACCGGATGCGCTCGATCTCGCGCTCGACGACCAGGCGGACCGCGAAGCTCTGCACCCGGCCAGCCGAGAGCTTCGGCCGGATCTTGCGCCAGAGCAGCGGCGAGACCTCGTAGCCGTAGAGGCGGTCGACGAGGCGGCGCGTTTCCTGGGCTTCGACGAGGTCCTCGTCGATGCTGCGCGGATTCTCGAGGGCGTGCTGGATCGCGTCCTTGGTGATCTCGTGGAAGACGAGGCGCTTCACCTCGACCTTCGGCGACAGCTCCTCGACGAGGTGCCACGAGATCGACTCTCCTTCGCGGTCTTCATCAGTCGCGAGGAAGATCGTGGAGGCGTCCTTCGCGAGCTTCCGGAGGTGCTTGATGTGATCCTTCTTCTCCGGAGGGACCACGTAGAGCGGCTGGAAGTCGTTCTCGACGTTGACCCCGAGGCGGGTCCACTTCTCAGCCTTGAGTTTCTCGGGGATCTGGTCGGCGCTGCCGGGCAAATCCCGGATGTGGCCGACGCTGGCCTCGATCACGTAGTCGTCGCCAAGAAACTTGGAGATCGTCCGAGCCTTCGCAGGAGACTCAACGATGACCAAGGCGCGCCCGTTCTTCGAGTTGCCAGCCATAGTGGGCCGCGCTGTTAGGGGTCCGGCCGGGGTGCTGTCAAGGATCACTCCGACGGATCCGGCTGGGGAGGGGCATCGGAACGTCGTTTTGGAAAGTCCCGATGGTGGTCGGCCGAGGCTATCGGATACCCTCTCAAACCTCTGGCAGGAAGGTAGTTAGAGGTTTTCCCCATGGAATCATCAGCCTGGGATGAGTCGCGGATTCGCGAGTTCTTCCGATGGATGCTCCGCGTGATCACCTTCGTTGCGGTCGCGGTCGAGACCCTCGCGCTGGGCTGAGCCGGCGCCGGTGGAGCGAGTGGCGGCGCCTCGTCGGACTCGGGCCTTTCGCGGACCGCGCTTGAATCGGCTTCCTCGGACCGGAAGATGCGATTCCGGAAGAGTTTACGGGTCGACCGTCGTCGCCCGTGCCCTCCCCCATGCCCGCCACTTCGAAGATCGCTCTCGGCGGCGGAGGTTTCTGCCTCTACGCCCCGAGGTTCCCCCGCCATCTGCTCTCGCCGGGCTTCGCCGATCCGTGCCACGTCGCGGACGTCGAGTTGCCCCGGATGTTCGTCGTGACGATCCTGCACGATGGCGACGAGCTCCCGCTCACGGCGACTAAACACGAGTTCAAAAACGGTGTGTTGACGGTCGAATACGCGACCGATATCCGCGGCGTGAAGGTGCGCGAGGAGCGTTACATCACGACCGATGATCGCTTCGTCTCGAACATCACGCTCGACAACAGCACCAAGGCTGAACGCGAGATGGCGATCGTCCTCTGGACGACGACCGATCCCGAAGGTGAGGCTCCGATCTTCGACGGAGACTCGTTCAAGCTGCGACGTCAGCTGAAGACCGGCGACCGACCGGCGGTCCCGACCGAGATCGTGTTCGGGTCGCCCGACTCGAAGGGCGCGCGCTGCCTGCAGGGCTACTTCGCCGAGGGTGACAGTGGCGATCCTGTCTGGGGCGAGACGCCTTGGTTCGATCGCTCGGACCTCACGCCGCCGCGTGCGAAGAAGCCGATGGTCAAGCCGTCGCCGATCATCGACACCGCGCGCGTCTACCTCGGCGTGTTCCGCAAGTGCCCGATGAAGGCCGGCGAGACGGTGACCCACCGTCAAGAAGCCAACGTGCTGTTCAAGGGCAAGGGCATCACGCACCGCCCGCGCCGTCCGGACCCGAAGGACGAGAACGGCTACAGCGCGTTCTACGACAAGGTCCCGCGCTTCACCTGCGAGGACAAGCGCCTCGAGCGCATCGTCGCGCATCGCTTCGAAGCGATGTATCTGCTGCGGACCCCGGGTGGTGCCGGCAACCTCGGCTCGCCGACGATCTGCCGCGCGAACACCGGAGAGCACGTGCCGATGGCCAGCTCGGCCGCCGCGGCGATCCGCGAAGCGCGCTGGTTGCAGGACCCGGCGCTCGCGCGCGGCATCCTGAAGTCGTTCTTCGAGAACGTGAAGCAGAACGGCATGGTGCCGAATCGGCTCCACATGGCCGGTCTGCAGGGCGTCGACTACGAGCACGCCGACTGGGGCGGAGCCTTCGAAGCCCTCGATGACATCCACTCCGATCGCGCCACGAAGCGCGCGGTCGTGATGGAGATGCAGCGTTACTCAAAGTGGCTCGACAACAACCGCGACCCTGAGGGCTCGGGCCTGACGGACATCGTGAACGTGTTCGAGTGCGGCCACCGCTTCTCGCGTCGTTTCTCGGTGCTCGAGGACAAGCTCGACAAGGCCGACGACGCGCCCGAAGAAGCGTTCCGCATCAAGGGTGTCGACGCCTCGGTCTATCGCTACCGCCTGGTCAAGTTCCTGGCCTTCGTCGCTGACGAGCTGCAGGAAAAGGCGATGCAGAACCGCTTCATCGCCGCGACCGAGAACATCAAGGCCGCGATTGCGAAGCGCCTCTGGGACGAGAAGTCCGGAATGTTCATCGACGTCGACCCGCGCACGCGTCGCAAGACCGGTGTGAAGTCTGCGATCGGATTCCTGCCGCTCGGCACGGACATCCCGAACCAGAAGCAGATCGATGCGATGATCGATGTGCTCGGCAAGAAGGACGAGTTTTGGACGCCGTACCCGGTTCCGACCGTGTCGGTGTCTGACCCGTCCTACGACCCGCTCGGTCAGTGGAAGGGCACGCGCCGCCACGAGGCCTGGAACGGTCGCACGCACATGTCGATCAACTCACAGCTGATGGACTCGCTCGCCTACGTGGCCGAGCGCGGTCACAAGAAGGGCCGCAAGCTCCTCAAGCAGCTGTTCGAGAAGACCGTGTCGATGTGCTCGGGTGAGCTCGAAGGTCACGAGAACGCGAGCGTGCACGCGCACTACCACCCGGAGACTGGCCGCCCGTCCCGCTACGACGGAGTCGATTGGTCGACCGGCGCGTTCCTGATGGACAACATCTTCCGCGTCGCTGGTGGATTCGTCGTCCGCTTCGGCGAAGTGCAAGATGATCCGGTCATCGACGACATGCCGGACTTCAAGCTGCACGGCGTCCCGATCGGCAACCGCCGATTCAACGTCGAGCGCAAGAACGGCAAGCTGAAGGTCAACCCAGATTGAGCGCGCTCCCGGACCTCGATCTGGTTCGGGAAGCTGCGGCACGTATCCGGGGTCGCGTTCTGCGAACCCCGGTGCAGATCTCCCGGGTCCTGAACGAAGAGTTCGACTGCGAGCTCTTCTTCAAGTGCGAGAACCTGCAGGAGATCGGTGCGTTCAAGGCGCGCGGAGCGACGAACGCGGTCTTCGCGCTCGATGACGAAACGGCGAACCGCGGTGTCGTGACCCACAGCTCCGGCAACCACGGAGCAGCCTTGGCGTTCGCTGCTGAGCAGCGGGGGATCCCCTGCGCCGTTGTCGTTCCGAAGAACGCACCCGAGGTCAAGTTGCGCAACATCCAGCGCTTCGGGGCTGAGATCGTGTTCTGCGAGCCGAGCGAGCGCGCCTCGACCTGTGCGCGGGTCGCAGAGGAACGTGGGGCGTCCATTGTGCACCCGTTCGAAAACCCGAACGTCATGGCCGGTCAGGCAACGGCAGCCCTCGAGCTCTGCGAAGACATCGAGGGGCTCGACACCTTCGTTGCGCCGGTTGGCGGCGGAGGGCTCCTCTCCGGCACGACGGTCGTCGCGAAAAGCCTGCTGCCCAACTCCCAGGTGATCGGCGCGGAACCACTCGCCGTCGATGATGCGGCGCGCTCGATGGCGACCGGGGTGCGCCAACCTCGCGTCGAGAACCCGGTCACGGCCTGCGACGGCCTGATGACCAACCTCGGCGAACCGAACTTCGAGATCCTGCAGAGGCACCAGGTCGAAGTCCTCACCGCCGACGAGCCGGCGATCCAACGAGCAGGTATCGACCTGTGTCGGGCCCTCCGAGTCGTCGTCGAACCTTCAGCGGCTGTCGCGCTCGCGGTGATGCGCGGCGACCCCGAGCGCTTCGCCGGTCGACGCGTCGGCGTGATCCTCACCGGCGGCAACACGGACTTCTCGTTCCTGTGTGCGGCGGTGCGTGAGGTGTTCAACGCGTGCCCGGGCGACACGACGGCCTCGTGACCAAGATCGAGAAGGTCGTCCAGCGCTACGCAGACGCTGCGATTCTGAGCGATGACGAAACTGTCTCCACTCGTCGGCGCAACCGCGCCGCAGGTCGCATTCTCGATTGCCTCCGAGTTCTTCGGGAGGAAACGGATCGGGGATTGGCCGCGCTGCGTGGTCTAGCCAGGCACGAAGTCCCGGGAGTTCGCGGTTGGGCTGCGACGCACCTCCTGTCGTTGGACAACGAGCTAGTGTAGTGCAGCAGAAATAGGCGCAACTATTCTGACCGGCTGCGGCGGGGCTATCGTACTAGCCTGCACGATGCGAGTAGCCGTGGCGATCAGCTTGTCCGACGACGAACGGACGCAGCTTCAGAAGTTCTCTCGGG
>JBCBZB010000130.1:0-5592 GCA_039815565.1 Planctomycetota bacterium | reverse complement strand
TGCGTCCGTTCGTCGTCGGACAAGCTGATCGCCACGGCTACTCGCATCGTGCAGGCTAGTACGATAGCCCCGCCGCAGCCGGTCAGAATAGTTGCGCCTATTTCTGCTGCACTACACTAGAGCATGGAACGTCGCACACGACGGAAGTTCACGGATGAGCAGAAGGCCGAAGCAGTCCGCCTGACCCGCGAGGTCGGGAGCATCGCCAAGGTCGCGAAGGATCTGGATCTGACGGAGTCAGCTCTCAGAAACTGGGTTCGTCAGGCAGACATCGACGAAGGCAAGGGCCCCGAGGGAGGCGTCATGACCGAGGAGCTGGAGGAACTCCGAATGCTCCGCAAGGAGAACCGCACTCTGCGGATGGAGCGCGATTTCCTAAAAAGGGCCGCAGCCTTCTTCGCCAAGGAAAACGATCCGCGTTCGAGCTGATCGAAGCGGAGAAGGCTTCGTTTCCGATCGCGATGCTGTGTCGACTCCTCGGTGTTTCTCGAAGCGGTCTGCGAGCGTGGCATCAGCGGCCTCGCACGAGTTCGCGGGAGGCCGCTGACGCCACGCTCTTGGTCGACATTCGCCGTATCCACGGAGAGAGTCGAGGCACGCACGGGTCACCACGAGTCCACGCCGAGCTGAAATGCACCGGAACCCGAGTTGCCCAAAAGCGAGTGAAGCGCCTGATGCGTGAGAACGGCATCCAGACCCTCGCGAGACGTCGCTTCCGGCGGACGACCGACTCAAAGCATGGATACCCGGCCGCGCCCAACCTGCTCGATCGACGCTTCGATCCGGAGCAGCCAAACCAGGTGTGGGCGACCGACATCACCTACATCCCGACCCAAGAAGGATGGCTGCACCTCGCTGTGGTCCTCGACCTCTTCTCAAGGCGCGTGGTCGGGTGGTCGATGGCGGATCACATGCGGGCTGACCTCGTCAGGGCGCGCTCGTGATGGCGTTGGGCAACCGCCTTCCCGACGAAGGGCTCATGCATCACTCGGACCGCGGCAGTCAGTACGCGAGCTTCGGCTACCAGAAGATCTTGGAGCAACACTCCATCGCGGTCAGCATGAGTCGTCGAGCTGAGTGCTATGACAATGCCGTCGTCGAGAGCTTCTTCGGAACCTTGAAGACTGAGCTTGTTCACCGATCAACCTGGTCGACTCGCCGAATCGCACACTCGGCCATTCACGAATACATCGAAGTCTTCTACAACAGGCGTCGTCGTCACTCGAAGCTCGGACAAGCCAGTCCGGCGGAGTACGAGGACGACTTTCACGCTGCACAGGCAGCATAACCCGGATGGTCACCAAACCGGGGGAAGGTCAGTCAGCCCCGGTTGGTTCGAAGACCGCTGTAGTTTAGGCGCGGCTACGGTAGCCTTACAACTCAACCGTCCACTAGACTGGGCAAGGCCAAGGGGAACCCTGGCCAATCTCAAGAGGGCGATCCGGCGATCGTCAGACGCGTGGGTCGCGAAGCCCCCACCGCCTCCACCATGCAGGCCCCGGACTCGGATCCACCATCAACAGTCCTCCATGTGCGTCGCGCGGCGCAAAGCGCCGACGACCAGTCTTGGAGCGCGCTGTCGGACCGAGTGTTCTCGTTCGTCGACCGGCGCTTTCGCATGGAACGGCTCCCGGACGGTCATGACCTGGACGACCTAAAAGCCGAGGTGCTGCTGCGGCTGTTCCATTCCTTACCCAAGATCGAGATCCGTGGCCGGCCGGAATTCTGGTCCGTGGTCCACAGGATCGCGGACAACGCGCGTATCGACCTTTGGCGTCGCGAGCGGGCTCGCAAGCAAGCCGCCAGCGAATCCCCTGCGACCGCCCCCGCAGAAATCGACTCCGCGACCCCTTCAGCTTATCTTCGCCTCGCGGATCTCAATCAGTCGATTCTCGACTGCATTGCCGAAATGCGGCCCGAGACTGCAGAGGTCCTACGACTGCGGCTACTCGAGCATCTTTCATTCTCCGAAATCGCGGAGCGCATCGGGCGCAACAAGGAAGCGACCGTTCGTTACATGTATCGGGTCGGACGTGATCAGCTCCACCAGCTCATGCTCCACCGTGGCTTCGAAGTCTAGCCCAACCCGCGATGGCCAACGTCTTCGTCTGCCACAGCTCAAAGGACGCCGACGCCGTGCAGGAACGGGTCGTAGATCCGATCCGTAGCCTCGGACATGAGGTCTGGTATTCGCCGTCGGATCTGGTCGTCACGGACGGGCTCAACGAGCAGATTCACGCCGCGATCGCGAAGTCCGACGTGTTCGTTGCTGCCCTGTCTCCGGCGGCACTTCAGTCACCGTGGGTACGGGGTGAGTGCAAGACGGCGCGCAACCTCGGGACACGCATCGTAGTTCTGCTGATCGAAGCGTGCGACTACGGCAGCCTCGACGTCCGGCTCAACGAGACTCTGGCCTTGGACACGAATGTCGAAGCCGACCGACAGACCCTGCGTCGCGAGGCTGCGCGTTGGTTCCCAGGAGTCCGTGGAGAGGATCTCGCCCACGATCTGGAGCGTCTCCAGTCGGTGACCGGCGCCGACAGCGAAGCCGATGTGGGAACGGTCCTCACCGCGCTGGTGTCGCCCTACGATTACACGCGGGATCAGGCACGGCGGATCCTGCGCGAATTCGACGTTGACGAGGTGGTGTCGAATCTGCCTTCTCGCTTGCTGGAAGGACCATCCGCGTCCGAGCTTCTGCAAGCAGTTGCCGAGCTTCCCGATGCCGCACGCTGGACGGGGCTCACGGAGCACATCGGTCACGTTGCCCCGCACGCTCGCCAAGAGGCCGGCACGGTGGGCCGTCAGCTCCGGCACCGCGCCGAATTCAACGCGCTTGGCGATGCACTTATCCGTGCGCGTATCCCGTACCGACTGCTCGGCCCTCCGATCGGACACGGCCTATACACGACGACCTATCCCGTGCTCGATCGATCGGTCGATCGCAGACGAGTCTTGCGGCTGCTGCGTACGCAGGTTGCCGAGACAGATCCGCTTCGGGCTCGCGTCCTCGACCTTTGGAAACAGGCGTCCGACGTAGTGCACGAGAACCTAACCGTAACCCGAACGATCATCCAGCTGCCGGCTTCGGGTGTCTACGCGTGCGTTCGCGACTACGTATCCGGGAAGCCGCTCAGCAAGATGCTAGCGGACTCCACCGGACTCGCCCAGGCGTTTAACATTGCCTCCAACCTTGCATCCTCCACTGCGCGCGCTCTTACGTACTTGCAGCAGCTCGGAATAGCGCACGGCGCGATTCACCCAGCCAACGTCATAGTTTCTGACGACGGCAGGGTCTCCCTGACCGACGTCGGTATCCCGATCAGTGACTTCTCTCCGGGGGAACCCATCGCTAGATCGCGCGCGGCATACGCCGCGCCGGAGACGTTTTATGGCAAGGGAGGCCTCCCTGCCGACGTCTATTCCCTCGGCTGTTTGCTCCTGCACATACTCACCGGTGAATACCCGATCGCCGGCGACAACCTGTACGAGATCCACCTCAAACACAGCAAGGCCGTGCCCAGAGAGTCGGTCCTCGACAGCACCAAACTCTCGTCCGGCTTGAAGTCGGTGCTGTCGAGCATGCTGGACAGCCGCCCCGAGGCCCGCCCTGATGCTCTGCAGGCTCTCCACGAGCCCATCGCCGAATTCGTGCGCGACTCCAAAGCCGCCGACGACCCGGCCGTCGTGCCCACCGCGATCGAAGACGCACTCTACGACCTTCTCGACACCGACCACGATCCTAAGAAGGCGCTTCAGGAGCTCGCGCGCCGATTCCCCGAAGAGCAGGCGGCCATCGAGACGCTCGCCAAGCCGCTCGATCGTGACGTCGACGCAGAGTCGGGCGACAACGACGCGGTCGAGGGATTCGACCTGCAAGAACAGGTTGGTCGAGGGTCTCAGGGAGTGGTCTATCGTGCGATCCACACCGCAACCGGCCGCGAAGTCGCGCTGAAGATCCTGCACGAATTCGGCAAGTATCCGATCGACGACTTCCAGCGCGAAATGAAGGCCATGCGATTATTGGACCATCCGTACATCGGCCGGGTCCTAGACTCTGGACTGACCGCGGGCGGCCAGCCGTACATCGTCATGGAGTTCATCGACGGCGAGCCCGTCACAATGTGGGCTTCGCAGCGGCGACTGTCGACCAGGGATCGACTCGTACTGACAAGCCAGATCTGCGAAGCGGTAGCTCACGCTCACGAGAGACGCCTCGTACATTGTGACCTGAAACCATCGAACATTCTGGTTCGTCGATCCGGGAACCCATGCGTAGTCGATTTTGGATTGGCACTGCGCGTCGGCGACGATCGTGAATACGTCGGAGGGACCCCCGGCTTCATGAGCCCGGAACAGGAGAGCCGCCAGTGGACCGCAGTTGGCCCAACCGCAGACGTGTTCTCTCTGGGCGTGATCGCGTGGGAGCTGCTGAGCGGCCAGCGGCCCAGACCAGGAGAGCCTCAGATCTTGACAATACTACCCGCGGACGTAGGTGCACCGGATGCGTCGCCGTTGGACCTACAATCCTTGTGTGAGGAGCTTCTTCGGTTTTGGCTCGACCAAGAGCCCGAGAACCGACCCGCAGACGCGGGCGAGTGCCTCATCGGTTTGCGCGCGCTACTCGACACCACGCGGTAGTCGCCCGATAACGCCGTTGGCGTGCGCTTTGTCATCAGAGCGGGAGTTGGACTACAGCGAGGAAAATCGAGACTTCAGTCGCGATCCGGCACACGAGCAACACCAGCCCACCCAAGCAGAATCGGTGCAGTTGCCCGACTCCAAAGGCGGGGCCGTCGGCCGTACAGCATTCGCTTCGCTCCAGCCGAACGGCGGATCAGTCGAGCCGAAGCCGAGGCGCTTGTCACCCAGGACGTCGACATCCAGCTGCGTCCGTGTGGCATCGACTCACTCTCGGTGGCGGCCGGAGACCCGCGGTGAAGCTCCGCGCGACGTTCGATTAGACGCCCCCTAGGGCTGAGCGTCCCCAAGGTCGCGAGAAGCAACCGTCTCACCCGGACGTTTCCCCCGCCGCCCGCAACCTCACGGATCCTGAGGACGGCGCGCTGCGTCGGAAAAGGTTCCTCGTGCTCGATCGCGACACCAAGTTCACCGACCAGCTCCACCGTATCCTCGGTGACGCAGGAGTGACCACCGTCCGCACCGCATTCCATGCACCGCACATGAACGCGATCGCGGAACGGTACCTCGACTCGCTCAAGCGAGAGTGCCTCCACCGACTGATCCTGTTCGGGAACGCCCACCTGAGACAGGCGCACCGCCAGTATGTCGCGCACTACAACACCGAGCGCCCGCACCAGGGCATCGGGACCGAACTCATCGAACCACAGACGACGACACATCCCGGGAAGACCGGTCCGATCGCCGAACACGAGCGACTCGACGGGCTGCTCCGTAGTGTGGTGCAGCAGAAACAAGCGCAACTATTCTGACCGGCTGCGGCGGGGCTATCGTACTAGCCTGCACGATGCGAGTTGCGGTGGCGATCAGCTTTTCCGACGACGAAAGGACGCAGATTCAGAAGTTCTCTCGGGGCCGTAGCACCGAGGCTCGTCTGGTCTTGCTGGCGTA
>JBCBZB010000145.1:0-1877 GCA_039815565.1 Planctomycetota bacterium | reverse complement strand
GAGCCTTGCACCACATAAATTTCAGACTCACTGCCATCTGGCAAGGTGATGTTGCGAAGTTCCAAACGGCTCGGTAGCCGGGCGTGTCGGCGTCGACGAGGAAGGCCGAGATCCCCCACCGCCCTGCGTCTGGATCCGTCTTGGCGAACACGATCGCGAAGTCCGCGACCGGGGACAGCGTGATGAGGACCTTCTCGCCGTTCAGGACGTAGCCGTCCGCGTCCCGGACCGCGGTCGCGGAGAGCCCGAACGCGTCCGAGCCGCTGCCGACCTCGGTCATACCGTAGGCGGCGAGGCGCGCGCCGCTCATCGACCCGCCGAGGTATCGGTCGATCTGGGCCGGCGTGCCGAAGTGCAGGAGCGCGGTCTGGACGCCCCAGAGCTGGGCGCCGAGCGCGAACGTCAGCCCGTTGTCGACGCATCCGCGCCCGAGCGCCTCCATCAGGTACGCGACGGTCGTCACGGAGTGCCCCGCGCCGCCGTGCTCGGCTGGCACCGGCCAGCGCAGGACCCCGTACTCGGCGCACCGGCGCCACAGATCGGCAGGGAACGTCCCCGCGTGGTCCGCGGCGACGACGTCGTGGACGAGCTCCTCCCGCGCGAAGCGGAGGGCGTCCTGGTGCAGGCGCTCCTGCTCCTCGGTCCAGGCGAACTCCATGGGTCCAGGCCGCTCAGAAGAAGTTCAGGATCGGCCCGAGGTACTCGCCGAGCGTCAGGTTCACCTCGAACGCGCGCTCGATGAACCAGTACAGCGAGACGAAGATCGCCAGTCCCGCGCCGGCGTAGACGGAGAACTGCGTGTAGAGCTTCGACAGCCGCATCATGAACAGGAACGGGAACACGGCGCAGACGATCATCACCTGGCCGATCTCGACCCCGACGTTGAAGCCGAGGAGCGACAGCGCCATGTCGACGCCCGAGATCCCCATCTCGCCGAGCACGTTCGCGAACCCGAAGCCGTGGAAGAGCCCGAAGAGCGCCACCACTGCGAGGATCCGGCCCCGGAAGACCGGATAGAGGATGTCGATCGCCGCGATCGCGATCGAGAGCGCGATCACCGACTCGACGAGGCGCGAGGGCAGCGTGAGGATCCCGAGCGACGCGAGGCTGAGGGTGATCGAGTGCGTGATCGTGAAGACCGTCACGATCTTCAGCACCTCCCAGAGGGAGCTCTTGAAGCTCTCCCGCGGCTCCCATGCGTTGCCCCTGCGCCTTAGCACGGACGGCAGGAGCAGCACGAGCAGGAACAGGATGTGGTCGATCCCGATCAGGATGTGGTGGACGCCGAGCTTGATGAGCCCCTGGATGCCGCGCCAGACGGAGCGGTCCGTCAGGTCCAGCGTCTGCGTCGTGTCACCGGGCGAGAACGTGAGGGAGATCATCCCCTCGTTCATGAACGTGCCCTGGTCGAAGAAGTGCTCGATGACGAGGAACCCGCGGTGCTGCGGGTCGACGTCGAAGACGAGGTCGTGGGTGACCTCGATCTCGTCCGGGACGCTCTCGACGCCGAGCATCAGGAACCGGCACGACACGTACTGGGACTTCGCGCTCTCGTACATCCCGTGCCCCTGGCGCTCCAGCTCGACGGTCTCACCGCCGATCGCGAAGGACACGTTGCCGTAGAGGTACTCCTCGATCGGCCCGATCTGCGCCGAGACCTCGTCCTCGGTCACCGTCAGGTCGGTCCGGAACTCGGTCCCGATCGCGCGATTCAGGTCGCTGAGGTTGATCTCGAGCTTGCCCTCGATCTTCTCCTCGTCGATGCGCAGGTAGATGTAGCTCTGGTTGAACGCGTGCGGCGCCGGAGCCGGAGCAGAAGCAGGGGCAGGAGCCGGGGTAGCCAGCGGCGCAGCAATGAGCGGGGCCAGCAGGAGCGG
>JBCBZB010000003.1:0-157702 GCA_039815565.1 Planctomycetota bacterium | reverse complement strand
CGGATGAAGAACTTCTCTGAGGGCTCGCGATGCATCGAGCACTCGGGGTAGGGGCAGTGGCTGGGTCGGAACATCGGGGTGCGCGGAAGCCCTCGGCGAATCCGAGGGCCTCTCGCACTCCCGGTGCACGGAAACCCGTCTCGGTGACTTGGAAACCCCTCGATCCGGGGACCTGGGCTCTGGACACAACACGCGAGGAGGGCAGTTCTAGAAGTGACGTTGTTCTGCCGCCCGCGCATGCGCCTCGAGCCCTTCGAGCCGCGCAAACCGCGACACCTCGTCCGTGACGAGCGACGCGTCGTCGATTTCGAGCCACGTCGAAGCGCGAAGGAAGGTCGCAACCGAGAGACCAGCCTGGAACCGCGCTCCTCCACCGGTCGGAAGCACGTGGTTCGGACCGAGGCCGTAATCGCCGAACACCTCCGCACTCTTCGACCCAACGAAGAGCCCACCGTAGTTGCGAAGTCTGTTCACCAGTGGACCGGGATCCGAGACGAGGAGCTGCAGGTGCTCGGGAGCCAGCGCATCCGAAAGGCGAGCGGCAGCCTCCAGATCGTCGACCACGACGGCGCGACCGTTGTGGTCGAGTGCGGTCGAAGCGGTCTCCGCGGTCGGCAGCGTCTCCAATTGGCGAAGCAGTTCTTCTTGGACCGAAGCGACCACCGAACGGGACGTCGAGATCAGAATCGGCACGGCGTCGGCGTCGTGCTCGGCCTGACCAAGCAGGTCGGCCGCGATCGTGCGAGGGCAGGCCTCCTCGTCGGCGAGGACGACGAGTTCGCTCGGTCCGGCAAGACCGTCGATGCCGACCTCGCCGACCAGGAGCTGCTTCGCGGCAGTCACGAACCGATTGCCTGGACCGACCACGACGTCCGCACGCTCGGTCAATGTGCCGAACGCTAGAGCCCCGATCGCCTGCGCACCCCCGATCGCGAGCAGCGAGTCGGCACCCGCGACCGCGGCCGCTGCGCAAACGAGAGTGTTCGGCCTCGGCGACGCGACGACGACCGATTCGACCCCCGCGACGCGCGCCGGGATCACGGTCATCAGGACCGAGGACGGCAGTGGGTAACGGCCGCCCGGCGCGTAGGCTCCAGCCCCCGACACCGGAAGCCATCGGTGCCCGGCACGACCGCCGGGAACTTCGGTCTCGAGCGGCAGAAGGCACTCCCGCTGAGCCTCGGCAAATCGTCGAATACGATCGGCCGTGCGCTCGAGCAAAGTGCGATCGGCCTCGTCGAGGGTCCTGAGCGAGCGCTGCAGCTCCTCGACACCGAGGATCAACGGCTCGCCCGGCTGACGGTCTCCCAATCGCTCGGCGTGCTCGCGCACAGCGGCCTCCCCACGATCCCGGACGTCCTCCAGAATCTCGGAGGCCGTCGCAAGCGCCGTCGCATCGACTGGCTTTCGGGTGGCCGGACGAAGGTCCGCCGCATCGACGAGTCTCAGCATCGAAGTCTTCATCGCCGTTCCTTCCGCTCGCAGACCCGCCTGGTCACGCGAAGCTCGCGACGGTCGAGTTCGGCTTCGACCTCGCACATTGACACACCACTCGCAGCGAGCTTGACCATCAAGAAGTAGAGGACATCCGCCGCCTCGTGACGGATTTCGTCGAGCGTCACCGCGTCGACCAACTCCCCTGCCTCCTCGCGCATCTTGGATGCCCAGAGTTGCGGGTCGTCGAACAACCGACGGGTATTCGAAGATGGATCGGCACTGCGCCTCCTGTCTTCGAGGCGTCGTTCGAGACGGCCGAGGCCTTGGTCTTCTCCAAAGCAGGTCGGCTGCTCCAGGTGACAGAAGCCAGGCCCCGCCTGCCTCACCGTGAAGCGCAGGGCGTCGCGGTCGCAGTCGACCTCGACCTTCAGCAGCTCCTGCGTCGCACCCGACGACTCGCCCTTCACCCAGAGACCTCGTCGACGGCTCTGGTAGACGCCTCTCCGGGACTCGATCGCCTCTCGCAGGCTGTTCGCACTCGAGTAGCACAGGCCGAGTGCCTGACCTCGTTCGTCGGTCACGACGGTGGGCCAGAGACCGTCTTCGCGATCCGAACGGAGCGGTGAAGCGAACGCCTCTCCGAGCCCGAGTCGATCCGAGTAGAGCGCCATGCCGACCTGGGCATCGAGGCCCAATTGATCGAGTGCGGCGACCTCGTCCGCCGTCGTCACGCCACCCGCAATCGTCACCGAGCGGCCCGAAGCCGCCTCGGCGATCCGCTCGGCCTGTTCGAGGTCCGTCCCGGCGAGTCGCCCCTCGAGATCGACGAAGGTCACCAGAAATCCCGCGCAGAACTCTCGCAACTCGGCGATTCGACCGAGAACCGAACGCCCGGTGCCCCGCCTCCAACCATGGGTGACGACTTCACCGTTCTTCGTGTCGAGTGCGACGAGCACACGGTCCCGGGGCAACTGCCGCAGTAACTCGGGATCCGCGGCGGTTCCGAGGATCACCTTCTGCGCGCCAGCGTCGAGCCACTCCAACGCGGTGTCGACATCTCGGATGCCACCACCGACTCGGACCGGTGCGAGGCGACAGAGTTCCCGGATCAACTCGCGGTTCGAACCCTCGCCCTTCGCCGCATCAAGGTCGATCACGGCGACTTCGCCGACGACGGAGAACCGTTCCAGGATCGCCCGCGGATCCCCCGCGTCGATTGCGAGCTCTTCACCACCGACGAGCTGCACGGTCCGGCCGCCTTCCAGATCGATCGAAGGGATGATCATCGCCGCACCTCCACACCGGCCGAGGCCAGATCGCCCTTGAGCGAGGCGATGGTCGCGTCGCCGTCGTGCAGAATCGAGGCGGCCAGAACGGCACTGGCACCAGAACGAACGCCATCGACCAGATCTCGGGAGGACGACGCACCGCCTGAGGCGATCACGGGCACCTGCACCGCATCGCTGACCAGCCGGAGGAGTTCGAGGTCGTAGCCACTACGGGTGCCATCTCGGTCGATACTGGTCACGAGGATCTCGCCCGCTCCGCGCGCTACCGCCTCCCGGCACCAGTCTGCGACTTCGCGATCGGTCTCGCGAGATCCGCTACGGGTGCAGACCTCGAACCGACCGGCGTCACGACGTGCCGCGTCGACACTCAGAACGACGCACTGTGATCCGAAGCGAGCCGCCAGTTGGTTCAAGAGATCCGGGTTCTCGACCGCGGCCGTGTTGACCGCGACCTTATCGGCACCCGCCTCGAGCAGGCGTGAGGCGTCCCGGACCGATCGCACGCCACCGCCGACGGTCAACGGGATCGACAGCACCGACCGCACGCGGGCCACGGTCGCGAGCGCGTTCTCACGCGCCTCGAGCGTCGCCGAGACATCGAGGAGGACCAGTTCATCGGCCCCAGCCTCGAGATACGTGCGTGCTCGCTCGACCGGGTCTCCCGAGTCGCGGAGGTCCTGGAACTTCACACCCTTCACGACACGATCGCCGTCGACGTCGAGACACGGAATCAAACGGACTTTCAGCATCGAAGAGCCTCCCGACTGTTCTGTAACCAACGACCGAGCAGTCGCTCGCCGTAGGAACCCGACAACTCGGGGTGAAACTGACAACCGAGTACGGCACCACGCTGGACGGCGCTGACGAACCGCGATCCGTACTCGGTCCTGGCGACCTGCCATCCCTCTGGAACGTCGCGCAGCAGGAACGAGTGCGCGAAGTAGGCCTGCCCTGGCTCGAGGAACGAACCGGGCCCGGGCTCGACATCGTTCCACCCGAGGTGCGGCACCCGGAGATCCGAGCCGAACCGCTCGATCTCTCGGTCGATGCAACCGAGACCGAGAGCACCAGGGCTCTCTTCACTGGCGGCACACAACATTTGGAAGCCGAGGCAGATCGCGAGAGTCGGACGCTGCTCCTCGACACGGAGCCGTAGTGGCTCACGCAGGCCGAGCGCGTCGACTTGATCGATCGCGGCTCGCAACGCACCGACACCAGGCAGCACGACGAACTCGGCTTCGAGCACGTCCGAGGGCCCTCGAGCCAGCCGGACAGAAGCACCCAGGCGCGTGAACGCGGACCGCACGGACGCGAGATTCGCGGTGCCGGTCGGGACGACGACGATTTCCTCGGTCATCAGAGAACTCCCTTCGTGCTGGGCACGGACTCGCCCTCGACCCGAACCGCCGTTCGAATCGCGAGCGCCAAGGCCTTGAACGCGGCCTCGACCTTGTGGTGATCGTTCTCGCCGGCGAGGACATCGACGTGCAAGGCGAGTCGCCCTTCGATCGCGAACGTGTTCAAGAAGTGCGTGAGGTTCTCGGTCGCAACCGACCCGAGCATCTCGCGGCGCAGATCGAGTCGGATCGCGGGCCATGGCCGACCCGACAGGTCGACGACGGCCCGTGCCAGCGCTTCGTCCAACGGCGCGTGGGCCGACCCGAACCGAGCAATTCCGGCTCGATCACCGAGCGCCTCGCCGAGCGCCCGACCGAGTACGATCGCGCAGTCTTCGACGGTGTGATGGTCGTCGACCTGAAGATCACCGCTCGCACGCAACTCGAGATCGAATCGGGCGTGGCGAGCGAAGGCCGTCAGCATGTGGTCGAGAAACGGCAACCCCGAGTCGATCACCGAGCGGCCGTCGCCCTCGAGATCGAGGCGGAGATCGACCCGCGTCTCTTTGGTCTCGCGGCTCTGGTCCGAGCAGCGATTCGTCGCCGTCGTGTTCGTCGCCGTCTTCGTCGTGGTCTTCTTCGTGATATTCGTCACTGCAGCAACCCTTCCAAATCGTCGGTCGATTGCAGGACGCGTGCAGCGCCCGCAGATTGGAGAACAGCCTTCTGCTCGGAGGCCTCCTCGGAGCCGGGAGCGATCACACCGATCGGCACGACCGAGGCGCCTCGCGCCGACCGCAGATCGTCCGGTGTGTCGCCGAGCATCCAGGCTCGCGAAACCCGCAGTCGGTCCATCGCCAGCCGAACGGGAGCTGGGTCGGGCTTCAGCGGAGCGTCCTCCCGACAGATGCAGACCTCGAATAGGCTGCGCAGTCCGAAGAGCTCGAGGAATCGCTCGGCATCCGCACGAGGTCGGCCAGTGACGATCGCGATTCGGAAGCTCTCCCGCAGGCGCTGCAACACCGAGATCGAGACGCAGAGCCTCTCGGTCTCTCGAGTCCCTGGTCGATCGCCATCCCCTTGGTAGATCGACTCGAAGCATCGGACGACCTCATCCAGCGACGCGTCGACACCACGAGCGCTGAGCAACGAGCGCGTCAGCTCCCAATCGTCGTTGGCGTTTCCCTGCGCCTTGCGCGCCGCGATCTCACGATCGGTCACCTCGACACCGAACTGGCGAGCCGTCTCACGAATCGCCCGTCGGTAGCTCTGCGACACGTCGGCGAGCACTCCATCGAGGTCGAACAGGATCGCCTCGGGACGCAGCACCGACTCGAGGGACCGCTGTAGGTAGGCGAACTTCCTCTCGTCAGCGGGTAGTCCGATGCGCACCGCATCACGGAGCTCGGGACGATCGGGGAACCGCCGGATCGCGATCCCCAGCGCGGCCATCGCGTCCGTGACGAACGGCGCGTCGACGGTCCGCGCGAGCACGAAGTTCGCCTCGGTCGGCTCGGCGGGCTGGGCGCCGAGATCGGCGAGATTCCGGGCGAGCTCGACCCGTTCGCGCCGGATCTGTCGAACGTAGTCGTCGACATCCTCCTGACCGGAATCGAGGCGCTCGAGGGCGATCTCTGCCGAAGCGACCGAAACCGGGTAGGGGTTGCCTGCCGCCTCAAGGCGCGCGATCCAGGACGCCGCACCAATCGCGCAGCCCACCCGGAGCCCAGCGAGCCCCCAGGCCTTCGACAAGGTCCGGACCACGACCACGTTCTCGAACTGAAGGGCGAACTCCGTCAGGTCGTCGTCCGCGAGTTCGCCGTAAGCCGCATCGAGAACGACCAGGCTGTCACCGAGAGTTGTCGCAATCTGCTCGAGATCCGACCGGCTCGCCACGCCACCCGTCGGATTGTTCGGCGAGACGACGAACGCCACCGCCGGAGGCCCGTCCGCCGCGTCCAGGAATCGCTCGACCGGGAACTCCCCCTCGGCCCACTCGACCTCGTCGAGGCCCAAGCCCGCGAGCGTGGCGTAGCGAGGGATCATCTCGAACGTCGGGCGCGTCAGGAGCGCTCGGCTGCCGAGACCTCGCACGGCGAAGCAACAACGCAGCAGCGCGTCGTCACCGCCGGCGGTCAGAACGACCTGCCCTTCCGAGACCCCACACCGCGACGCCAACTCCGATCGAAGCTCCGACAGCTGCGGGTAGCGCGCCAGATCCGCAGGCGTCACGGCACTTGGAACGAGCCCTTTGGGAGCACGCCCCTCGTTGCGCGACAGGTCCAACTCGATCGGTCCGCGCGGACGCGGAGGCGCGTAGGCATCCATCTGCGTGAGAGAAGCCTGTGTCATGGGACGATCTGATCCGGGCGGGTGATGACGATGTCCGACGCGCCGCGCTCGCGAAGCTCCGGGATCAGGAGGACGAGCTGACTTCGCGGGACCGCCGCGCGGATGGCATAGCCCCCGTCACCGTGCAGCCGCGAAACCGTCGCCTCGCGCATCGTCGGCAGACTCTGAATGACGGTTTCAAGCCGTTCCGAGTCGACGTTCAACTCGACCATCGCACGGGATCGCGCCTCGATGACCGAGCGCAAGACGAGCGTCAGATCCTCGATGACACGCCGCTTGTCGGGATCGTCGAGCGCCTTCGAGTTCGCAAACATCCGCGTTGACGACTGCAGCACCTCGTCAAAGATCTCGAGTCCGTTCGCGGCGAGGGTGTCGCCGGTTGCCGTGTTGTCGACGATCACGTCGGCGTCTTCGGGGGGGAACACCTCGGTCGCCCCGTAGGTGCGAACGAACGACCCCTCGATACCCCGCCTGGTCATCCACTGTCGCGTCAGACGTTCGTACTCGCTGGCGACGACGAGCGGCCCCTCGGGCAGGCCACCGGAAAGGAGGAGATCCGCCGGCGCCGCAGCGACGAGTCGAACCGGATCGAGTTCCGTGTCGAGAAGCTCGACGAGTTCGGCCCCCTTCTCGACGACCCAATCCACCCCGGCGAAGCCGACGTCACGGAGTCCACCTCCGAGCATCTCGACAACGTTCTGGGGCTTGAGGAGTTTGGCCTCGAATCCGGGAATCGAAAGGTTGGGGCGGTAGCCCCGCGCTCCGAGGCGAATGCGGATGCCGGCGTCGGCGAAGAGTTCGAAGACACCTTCCTGGATGCGGCCCTTGGGCAGGGCGAGCTGGACGGTGCCGGATCGGTCGATGGGGCTCATGGAAGATCTCCAGAGCCGACCTGAACGACCGACGCTTCACACACGACGCCCGCTCAGGGCGGCGTCGTGTTCGGTTCTGTGCCTACACACACACGCGCGCCCAACTCCTCTCGGAGTGATGGCGATGCGCATGCTGGTTGGCACTGAAGGTCATGGGGCGGGGAACGCTAGCGGCGCTCTCTCGAGGTGGCAAGGGGTTCGGAACCGCGACAGCCTTGGACGCACCCGGTCCCGGAATTTCTGAGCGGACTCAGATCGGACGGGACGGCGCACCGCTCGGACGCTCCTCGTCCTTGCGGGCTCGCGGCTTGAAGAGGATCCGGATCGGGATCTCCTCCATCTCAAACTTCTGCCGCAAGATGTTCGCGAGGTAGCGCTCGTATTGGCCCCGGAAGATCTTCACGTCGTTGACGAAGATCACGATCGACACCGGCCGGATGCCAACCTGTGTGCCGTAGTAGAGCTTTGGGTACTTGCCGCGGGACTTCGGGCTGAGCTTGATCTTCGCCTCCTGCAGAACCTCGTTGAGGCTCGCGGTCGGAATCTCGGTCGAAGCCTGCTCGTCCAGGTCCTTCAGCAGTTGCAGGGTCTCGTGGACGTTCTCGCCTTCCTTCGCAGAGAGGAACACGACGGGCGCGTGGCGTAGACCTGCGAGCTGCTGCTTGATGTAGGCGTCCCATTTCGCCAGCTCGAGCTCATCGGCGAGGTCGATCTTGTTCCCCGCCAGAACGACCGGCTTGTGATGCTGCGCGCAATACTGTGCGACCTTCTTGTCGACCTGCGAGATCTCACCGGAGACGTCGAACATGTGGAGCACGACATCCGCTCGGCGAATGCTCTCGGTCGCTCGCGCGTAGCTGAACAACTCGATCGCGTCGGCGAGACTGCTCTTCTTGCGGACTCCGGCCGTATCGATCGCGACCATCTCGTGATCGCCGTAGTCGAACACGACGTCGACCGAGTCGCGGGTGGTCCCCGGGATCTCCGAGACGATGACGCGCTCGGAACCAGCGAGGTGATTGATCAGCGTCGACTTCCCAGAGTTGCGCTTACCGACGACCGCGAACTTCAGACGCCCATCGTCACGAGGCGTGTCGTGTTCGTCCATCGACGCCTCGGGCAGCAGCTCCACGGCACGCTGCAAGAGCTCCGAGATACCGAAGCCCTCGAGAGCCGAGATCGGGATCGGCTCGCCGAAACCAACGCGCGCCCAGTCGTGGACGAGCATCTCGTCTTGGTAGCTCTCGATCTTGTTGACCGCGAGCACGACGTTGCGGCCGAGACGCCGGAGCCTCTGGGCCACCATCTCGTCCCCCGGCACGAGGCCCTCTTTCCCATCGACGACGAAAATCACCGCGTCGGCCGAGGAGAGCGCGGTGTCGATCTGGTGCTCGATGTGCGCCTTGAGCTTCTCCTCGTCGACCAAGCCGAGACCGCCGGTGTCGATGACCTCGAACCTGCGCCCCAGCGCCTCGACCGGCACGGTCACGCGGTCCCGAGTCACCCCTGCCGTGGGCTCTACGATCGACACACGGCGGCCCGCGAGCCGGTTCATCAGGCTCGATTTGCCGACGTTGGGTCGGCCGACGACGGCGAGGGTCGGGAGGGTCATGGGGCTCCGAGCGGGTTAGGGGAACTCCGCAAACTAACCAAATCGGACAGGTTTGACAGCCGCCATCTCCCGAGCCTGGGACGGTTTGGGGTAATCCACGGTGTGGAGGCCGCAGCGATCGGGCCGATACCGACAACGGAGATGGGTAGCGAGTCGATCGCAACGAAGCTGGAGCTGAGGGTGTCGCGTGCACTCTTGGCCCTGCACGCCCGCACGAGGTGCTCGACGGAGGAGATCTGTGGCTCCCTTCGAGAGGCCCTCTCGTGCCGACGTGTGACGCTCGGCTCCGACGCACAACGACCGAACGACGACCTGCAGGGCATCGACGCCGACGCCGAGTTCTCCGTCGAGCTCCCCAGCGAAGAGGGTCTCGCCGCCTGCCTGACCGTGTTCGGGCTGCAGCACGCGCTCGACGCCTCGACTCTCAGCCTGCTCGCCTCGCTCCTCCGCTCCGCAGTCCCGGCGATCCTCAAGCACGCGCGAAAGAGCAAGAGTCTCGAGAACGCTCTGGCAACCGCCGAGCAGGCGAATCGATCCAAGGCGTTGTTCCTCGCCAATGTCAGCCACGAGATCCGCACGCCGATGACGGCGATCGTCGGCTACTCGCGGCTTCTCGCCGCGGACAACGATCCACTCCGCCACGGCGAGTGGTCACAATTGATCCGGCACAACGCCGATCACCTGCTGTCGCTGATCGACGACGTGCTCGATCTCTCGCGGATCGACGCCGGCGAGCTTCCGGTTCACGTCGAGCCCGTCCACCTGCCCAACCTGATAGACGCCACGATGGAGTGGTTCGGCGGTCAGGCCAGCGAGCGGATGCTCGAGCTGCGTCACCAGATCGGAGATGAAGTCCCCGAAGGCGTCCGGACCGACCCAGGACGTATCCGCCAGATCCTGGCGAACCTGGTCGGTCACGCGATCGAGCGTACCAGCCGCGGCTTCGTCGAGCTCAGCGTCGACAGAGTCGAGCACGAAGGCCAGTCCATGATCCGAATGCGGGTCATCGACACCGGAGAGGGTATTCCGCCGGAGCACCTCGCCGAGGTGTTCGAGCCCTTCTCCGACGCGAAGCAGTCCGGCCCGTGTGATCTCGGTCTGGCGATCGCGAATGCCCTCGCCGAGCGACTAGGCGGGTGCATCGAAGTCGAGAGCCTGCCGGGAGTAGGAAGTCGATTCGACGTGCTGCTGCCACTCGAAGCCAGCGAACCGCCAAGTTCAGCCGACGAGGATGCTGAGAGCGAGACGATCGAGAAGACCCCACTCAGCAGTCGTCACGTGCTGATCGTCGACGACTCCGAGGACAACCGAGCGATCCTGAACCTCATGCTCGAGCGCGAGGGCGCGCGTTGCCGCGACGCCACCGATGGGCTCGAAGCCTTCGAGCGGGTGCAGGACGCCTCGGCCGAGGAAGACCGGTTCGATGTCGTCCTGATGGACCTCCAGATGCCAAACCTCGACGGGTTCGGGGCACTCCGCAAGATTCGAGAGGCTGGTCACGACCTCCCGGTGGTCGCGCTGACAGCGTTCGCGATGGACAACGACCGCCGCCGCTGCCTCGAAGCGGGCTTCGACGCCTACCTCACCAAGCCGATCGACGAAGCCCTGCTGTTCCGGTCCATCCGCAGCCTGATCGATCCGACGTCGGTCGCCGATTCGGGGGACCCAACGGTCGAAGTCGAGTCGGGCGTGCCGGAGGATGGTGTGACGCAGGGTTCCGACTGGAGCCCGCAAGCACTTCGAAGCCCCCTCGCGAGCGACCCGATCTACGCCGAGCTGGTCGGCCGATACGTCGACAACCTCGAGAAGATCCGCGACGAGGTACTCGCCGCTACGTCTTCGGGTTCCGATCTCGAACGCGTCGCGCACCGCATCAAGGGAACGGCTGGCAACTACCAGTTCGCCGCGCTGCACGAACTCTCGGGATCGATCGAACAGCGGCTGCGGAACGGCGAGCCGATCGAGTCCGTCGCCCCCCTCGCACAGGACCTCGCAGACCTGATCGACGCGGTGCGGGAGATCTACTCCGACGAAGTGCGGAGCTGATCGGGCCGCACGCGGTCAGAACGAGAAGCCGAACGCGAGTCCGTAGATCAGCTCGTTCTCGAGTCCATCGATCAGATCGCAGTGGATCTGCGGCGAGAGCGTGAAGCCCGATCCGAACTCGAATTCGTAGAGGGCGCCGAATCGATACACGAAGTGCGGGCTCTCACCGTCCTCGACGACGGCACCGGGCCCGGTCTGGATGCCGAGCCCACGCCAGATGTGGAAGTCCGCAACCGCGAGTAGAGTCGTCGCATCGATCGGACCGAAGGCGAACTCGCCCACCGCCCCGACCCCGAGCAGTTCGGAGACGCGGTACTCGTAGTCGAGCCCGACCGTGAAAGCGTCCTCGTTCTCCGATCCAGTCGTGCGGGTCCCTGACGGAAAGACCGAGAGATGGTGCGGCCGTTCTTTCCAGATCGGTTCTTCCTCCTCTTCGAGCCGAGCCGGAGCAGCGAAGACCCGACGCGACTCAACGTCCATCGCCAACGGATCGACAACCGGTGCTTCGACGCACCCGGACATCCACAGCGCACTGATCGCGAGGACGGTCTGCTGGAGGAATCGGTTCACGGGATCAGGGCGGGCGTCAGAAGCTCGATCGACGGGCCACGGCCCTTTCGATGCCGAGAAGGCTAATCTGATCGAGTGATGAGCCGAACGCTCGAAACCGAGGCCTTGATCGTCGGAGGCGGCCCCGCAGGGGCGACGCTCGCGGGTTGCCTCGCTCGCGGCGGGCACCGTGTCCTCCTCTGCGACGACGGTAAGCGGCAGCATCCGGTGCCGTTCGAGACGCTGCTGCCGGCCGCACGCCACGCACTCGAACGCGCGAAGGTCCGCGACCCGATCGAGAGGCTCGGCTCCGCCCCGCCGGTTCACCGATTTGCGATCTGGGGAACCGATCAGGCAGTCGTTCAGGAGTCCGGACCGGATGAGCAACCCGGCGTGCGGATCCGCCGCGGCGCGTTCGAACGCGGTCTGAGAGACTGGGCTCGATCGCAGGGCGCGAGCGTTCTCGAAGGCGCGCGCGTCGCCGGCGCACTCCCCGAGCAGGGACCCGGCACGGTGGAGATCGAGCAGGATGGCTCGCTTCTCCGCTGCCACGCCGAAGTGTTCGTGTCCGCCGCTGGGCGGAGAGCGAGCGAGCACCTCGCCGAGTCGAGAGTCTTCGAGGCCGCACCGGAAACCGCGAGCCTCGGCATCGTCGCCGACATCCCCGACCTCGATCACGCTCACGATGAAGTCGTCGAGGCCACCGAGCACGGATGGCATTGGTGGATGCCACTCGACGACTCGAAGGCATCACTGACGGTGTTCCTCGACCACGAGGAAATGCAGCGATTGGGGACCCAGGAGCTGCTCGATCGATGCCTGCGCCAGAGCCGCGGACCCGGCCGAGCCTTCGCCGGGCGGCAGCCGAGTCGAGCGGCTCGAGCGACCGCCCGACTGCTCCAGCCGGCCGACCATGTGCTGCTCTGCGGCGACGCCTGCTCGACAATCGACCCCTTGAGCAGTCAGGGAACGGAGAAGGCCATCGCCTCGGGCGAGAACACCGCAGCCCTGGTTCAATTGATCCTCGAACGCAACGAGCTGCGAGACCTCGCGACCGCGACGCAATGGCGTTGGGAGTGCGGCTTGTGGCGTGGTCATCGCCGCGCCACGGAGCAGTTCCATGCGTTCGAACGGCGCTTCGCCGACGCCCCGTTCTGGCAGCGTCGACGCGGATCCTCGGACGAAGAGTCCTCCTCGCAACCACCGCGAGCGCTCCAAGTCACATCCGGGATCGAGAAGACGGCGATGCTCGATCGATTCGGTGAGCGTTACGAACTCGTCGAGGGTTTCGCGCTTCCCAGCTCTATCGCAGTCGACGGACCACTGAGTCAGGTCGGGCCGATCCCGATCGAACCGATCCTCGATGCGTTCGCGGAACCACAATCGATCGCTGAGGGACTGCGGGCCGCGGCTCGAGATCCGAGGATCTACGTGCAGTCGCAGCGATCGACGATCGAAGCGATCGGCCTGCTGCACCAACGCGGCTTCCTCAACGAGGTCGCCCGGTAGTCGTCGCCGCCAGAAAGCCGGTCACGTGAGCGGTCGCCAGGCTGGCTCCCTCGCACAGAGGTGGCGGCTGCCGATCGAGAGACGGCCCGCGCGGAGATGCGAACCAGACCGGCCGCCCGGACACCTCCCGGCACTCGGGCGCAGTCCGCGGCTGATTCGGGTCCGGAACAACGGCGTCGACGCCCTCGAGGGACCCCGGGTAGCTCGCGAGGCCAGAGACCGTGGCCGGTGCCACGAGACGCGTCTCGCTCGCTCGTAGCAACTCGACCGTGCGTCGCAATTCCTCGATGCGATCGATCGCGGTCGTTCCGACGCTCAGATTGACGAGGTCGGGCTCGAAGTCGCGACTCGCTTCAAGGGCAGAGAGCAAGGCCTCGACCGAGCACACCACCGAGTCGTCAAACACGCGGAGCGACACGAGCTCGCAATTCGGAGCGATCGCGAGGATCGAAGCCGCGACCCAGGTCCCATGGCCGATGCGGTCTCCGATTCCAGTCTGTTCGGTGCGCCCCGACCGGCCGTAGGCACCGCCGTCGATCACCGGAATGCCAGATCCCCCGAGCGGCTCGCGGACTCCCGGGTGACGCAGATTTATGCCGCTGTCGATCACGACGACTCGGCAGCAGCCAGAGGACCCCGGTTGTAGCTGGGATCCCATCGGCAAGAGGAACCGCTGCAGGCTCAGCGGCCGAGCACGAAAACCGGACCGTAGATCTCGCCGTCGAACTCGACGGTCTTCAGTCGGTTGAACTCGGCGTCGTAGACCTCGAAGTCCGAGCCCGCTCCGCCGACGTAGACCTTCGAGCCATCCGGAGCGATCGCCGCAAGGCTGCGCCGTGGCCGGTACTGCTGGTAGTGATCGGCCACCCGTGTGCCGTCCGTCAAATCGAAGAGCGAGACACGGGACCCACGCTCACCCCCACCCGACATCGTCGCTCCGAAGCGGCCGTCGTGACTCACCCGCAACCCCCAACTCGCGAGGCTCTTACCCCACTCGGTAATGCTGACGATCTCGTGGTTCACGAGGTCGATTTCGCAGACCCCCCACATCGTCCGATCATCTTCGACCGGATCCGTGGTGGTGTACATGGCTCGGTAGCGAGTCGGGTCGCGCCCCTGCAACAGGTCCGTGCCGTTGAGCCGGATCGCTCCAGCGCCACCGAAACGCGGCGTCCGAAGATCGATCTTCGCGACCTCTTCGAGCGACTCCGGATCGAGGACGACGAAGTTCCCGTCGCGGCTGAACGAGTGCCAATAGCGACCATCGGGCGAAATCGTCACACGTCCGCTGAGCTCGTCCGGCATCTTCTTGAGCCGCTTGACGACCTCTTTTTCCGTGGCGTCGTAGAGCAGCACTTCACTCGGCTCGAACGAGAACCGGTCCTTGTGCTTCTTCACTCGATCGATCCGGACGTACCAGTGCTCGTTCTGCCCTTCGACCCGCGGGGTCTCGGTCACACCGCGAACGCGGATGATGTAGTCGTCCTCGACGAACTCGTGCTCCTCGGTCACCTCGCCAGACGTCCGATCGACGACCTCGATCATCGTCTGCTGCTTCGTGACGATCAGAAAGCGGTTCCGGTCGTGGGCGAGGTTCACGTCCCAGGGCATCCCGTAGCGGAACGGGATCTTCCGCACGACCTCGTCGGTCCGCGGATCAAACTCGGTCATCGCACCCGGGTAGGTGACGAACCAGAAGTTCGCCTCATCGGACGCATTGGGATTCGGTTCCGGGGCAGGCGGCGCATCCAGCGCCTCGATTGGCGGCGGCACGGCACGCGGCGCCTCTTCCTGGGCAGGCAGAACCGAGAAGAGGAAGACGACGGCTACGAAGAGTCGCATCACTTGGGAACTCGATCGGCGATTGCTCAGGGGAAGACGAGGTCGATGGACTTCCAGTCGTTCATCGGCGCACCACAGGAGCTCGTCCAGCTCGGCGCATTCGTGACCCCGTCCGGAACCTGCGCCGGCCAATAGCAGGTGTGGTAGCAGTCGTAGAGATCACGCTCGATCGGCTGGCAAAGGCCGTGCGTGCCGCCGGAGCTGTCGACCTCCCACCCTGGAGCGAAGATCGTCGTGCATCCGAACGGATACTCGTTGGGTGGCAATTCGAGCGTGAGGGCTCGTGCCTGGCCGCGGCTTTCCTGGACTTGCGCCGCGATGCGACGCGCCTTCTTGTTCAGTGGAACGACGTGCTTCATGCCGATTCGAACCTCGCGAAGAAACCCGGGTTTTGCGTCATGATCCGCGCGTAGGAGGACAGACCGATGTCGGTCCAACCGCGGATCCATTCGCAGGCGTGCAGGTTCGGCGCGGACGGGTCTCCTTGCCGCACCTGAGCCTCGTGGTAGCAACCGCCGGCACACAGTGGCCGGGCAAAACAGGTCGAGCACTCCGACTTCTTGTCGACGTGCCCTTCCTTCAAGAATCTGGTCCGCGCGACCTGATCGAGGCCATCACGAACGTTGCCGACGCTGTGCTCGTCGGACTCGACGAATCGGTGGCAGAGACCGAGGTCTCCCTCGGTCGACACACCGAGTAGGCCGAGACCGGCACCGCAGGGGTGAGCCTTGTTGACGCCGTCGTGCAGCTCGCGCAGCAAATCGTTCAGGTTGGCAAACCCGTGCGGTCGTCCTTCGGTTGCCGCCTGGACGAAGTCCTCGGCGAGCGTCCGGAACTCGGAGAGCATCCCGTCATAGTGAGAACCCTCGAGCGCGTAGTCGCGATTCGGATCGGCCGTGACCGGCGCGAAACCGACTTCGTCGAAACCCATGTCCTCGCAGAGGAATCGATAGGTCTCGAGAACCGACTTCGCTTCACGGGTCAGGGTCACACGAGCGCCGATCGGGCGACCGTTGCGTTCCTTGTTGACCGCGATCAGCTTGCGGATCGGTGGCTCGATCATCGCGAAGGAACCCTTGCCACTCTTGAACACCCGGTGCGTGTCCTGGCTGTCTTTGTCGCCGTCGATCGAGATCGTGACGCCGAACCGGTTCGAGGTCAGGAAGTCGATAACCTCCGTCGACAGAAGCGTCGCGTTCGTCGTGATCGAGTAGTGCACCCGCTTGCGGTGCTTTGCGCCAAGCTCTTCCGCATGTGTCACGGCGGCTTTCACTGCACCGAGGTTCAGCAGCGTCTCTCCGCCGAAGAACGTGATCGCGACCTGCGGCCGATCGCCTGCTGACTCGAACAAGAAGTCGATCGACTCCCGCGCCGTGTCGTCGAGCATCATCGGCCGAGCCTTGCTCTCCGTGCCCGGACCGAGCTTGTCCTCGCCGTACTCGTAGCAGTAGGTGCACGACAGGTTGCACTTGTTGGTGACGTTCAGCACCAAGGTCGCCAACGGGAACGGCATCGGCGGAAGATCCGCAACCGGCGCGCGGATTTCGCCCGCCGGCCGAATCAGACCGAGGTCGACGAGGTCCCGCAGGGCTTCGTGCTTCTGCACATCGATCGCCCGGTTGTCGCTCGAAGTCTCGTCGGCTGCGACCTCGACGCGCGGAAGGATCTCGTGAGCGACGCCACCCTCACCCTCGAAGGCATCGAGGAGTCGGTCGGACAAGGGGTCGATCGCGAGGATGGCCGCCGACGACTGGGCGTAGACGAATCGGTGCCCGCGACCATCGTCGAAGCGACGGTGCGCCACCGTGCGCAGTTCGGTCGGCTCCAGGGGTTTCGGTGCTTCGGCGGTCATCGCGACTCCCAGTCCAAGGTGTTCCAACGCGTGTAGAGCGGCACGGTCACCAGCAGGTGGCCGCGCGCACGGAACGTCTTCTCGACGAGGTTCGGCTCGCCCGCGCGTCGCAGCGCAGCCTTGTCCTCGTCGCTCTCAGCCCGCACCGGAGTCGTCACCGTGCAGACGGCCTCGACGTAGACATCACCGACGTTGTTGGCCTGCCAACGGCGTTCGGGGTTCGGCCCATCGACTCCAGGCGTGAACGCGCCGGTCGCAGAATCGATCACCCCGACGTACTGCACGTCGTCATCACCCTCTCGGACGTGGAACTCCGAAAGCGCCCAGGTGGCCGGAAGCGTCATCAGGTCGATGTCGTCGTCGGTGAACGGCCTGCCGTCCTCACCGCGATGGCGCGCGATCGCCTCGAAGTGCTCGGTCTGAGCCGGATGCTTGATGCCACCGATGCGCGCAAGACCTTGGACCGGTCCGACGCGGATGTAGTCGATCGCGTCGTAGAGGAAGATCTCGGCACTTCCTGGATCCAGCCCGAGAGAGACCTTGCGCGGGCCGAGCGACGCCTTGGCGTCGACATCGACCGTCACGCGGCACTGCGTCGCCGACAAGACCTCGACGGCCTGGACGCGGACGCCAGCTCCCAGATGGAGATCTGCCGCAGTGAGGCCGTCCTCGAATCCCTCACCCAAGAGATCGAGAACCACACCCTTGGCCGGCACGGTGACGAAACGGTTGCGCACCAGGTGAACACCCTGCGTTCCGTCGTGGCGCATCAACTCGACGTCGATGCCGATCTCGTCGTATCCGCCGGTGAAGATCCGGCCGCGAAAGCCGCGCCAGTCGTCGCTCAGCAGCAGCACTTCGCGCCAGTTGACGGCCGGCTTGGCCGCGGTCGCGGGCTCGACTGAACGGCCACGCCACGAGTAGCCGGCGTAGAGAACGCCTCGACCGATCCGTTCGATCCGATGCCCGGAATCGAACTCGATGTGCCACAGGACTTCGTATTCGTCCTCACCGGTGCGCTTCAGGACGACGGAGCCAACGCCGTCGCCGTGCCCGACCTGGTGAGCCTTGACGGTCCAGGTGCCAGCAACCGGCACTTCGCGCTCGTTGACCGACCAGCTCTCCCATTCGTCGGAGAACAGCGGCTGCTCCTCCGCGAGCTTCTTCAAGACCCGATCGGCGCGATCGGCCGGCGACTCGCGACGACGGCCCTCGCCGCCACCGCCGCCGCCGAAGAAGCGACGCTCCTCGGAGCTCGGCGGAGGCCCACCTCCGACCTGACGACGCGACAGCGGGAAGTAGGCGACGTGCGTCGCGCGCAGGAGCTTCCACTCCTCTTCGTCGCGCTGCTGGTTGAACACCCGGCCGAGCGTGTGGCACTGCGAGCAGGCCTGCTGCAGATCTTCGTCCTCTTGCTCCTCACTCCAGTGCACCCTTCGCTCGCTCTCGTAGAGACCCCGAGCCGCTTCGCTGCGCGTCAGGCCGTGCTCACTGGCCAGGTAGCGCACCATCTGCTTCGCCTCGTCGGGCGAAACGCGAACGTCGTAGAGCCGGATCATCAGCTTGAGCGTGATCGACCAACCCTCGGGTGACTTTCGCATGTAGGAGATGCGGCTCAGGTGCCCGCGCGCGTCCGGCGTATGGCAGGCACTGCAGTGCGCCATCACCAGCGAATGCGTGACCGGGATGCCGGGCTTCTCCTTCTTCTCGTCGTCGTCGCCGCGGCCGCGGCCACCCCGTCCCTGTTCGCCTCGTCCCTGTTGGCCTCGTCCCTGTTCGCCCGCCCCCAGTTCGCCCCGTATCCGCTCGCCCCGACCGTCCGGCCTCCGACCCGAGGGCGCGAAGGTCCCCTGGTCCCAGGCCAAGGCCTCCTCAGAGGCCTCTGAGGAGGCGGACGTCGTCTGATGGCGGAAGACACGGGTGTCCGCGGGCCCCGCGCTCGGATCGTTCAACGGAACGATCGACGCAAGAACGGACGACACGACGGACAGACCTAAGGCTGTCCGCCACGAGCGCAGGGGGAGAACGAGCACGACACCGCGACGTTATCCGCTCGCAGGGGCCCCGAACAGCTTGCGGAACGAGCCGTCCTTCGCGGCGAGCTCCGCCGGGGATCCAGACTCTACGATTCGGCCTTCTTCGAGCACCAGAACGCGATCCACCCACTGAACCGCTTCGGGACGATGGTCGACGACGAGGACCGAACGCCCCTTCAGCTCGTCCCGTAGTCGCTCTCCGAGTTCGCGGCTCGCGCGCGCATCGAGGAACGCACTCGGTTCGTCGAGGATCAGGAATTCGCTTCTCCGATGGAGCACTCGCGCGAGCAAGATCCGTCGCCACTCGCCGGCGCTGAGCTCCGCACCGCCGGCGAAACGCCGCCCGAGTCGCTGCTCGAACGCCCCCGGAAGCCGCTCGATCCGCTCGAGCGCGCCAGCCTGGCGGGCCGCATCGCGCCAGGACTCCGGATCTCCACCGCCGTCCGGCGCGATGTTCTCGCGAACCGTGAGATCCAGCGGAGTCGCGTCCTGGAACAACACGCCGACTCGTCCGCGCCACGTCGCGAGTTCGAGTTCTCGAAGCGGAGACTCGCCGTAGCGGATCGCACCGGTTGTCGGATCTGCGAGACGCGTGAGCAGCCGGACGAGAGTCGACTTACCCGATCCGTTGCGACCGACGAGCGCGACCCGCTCCCCCGGAGCGATCTCGAAGTCGACCCCCGAGAGGACCGCCCGTCCGCCGGGGTAGGTGAAGTGGACGTCTTGGCAGCGGACCGCCAAGGGACCCCGCTCGGTCAGTACAATCGGACTCGCCGAGTCCACGACCGACGGCTCGAGCGCCTCGAACTCGACGAAGGTTCGCAGGAACAGACGATGCTCACTGAGAGCAGCGAGGCTTCCGAGCAGATCACGAACCCCGGACTGCGAACGCTGGACAGCCTGCGCATACATCACGAACGCACCGACGGTGAACGCCCCGGACACGGCGAGCCAGCCGAGTCGACCGTAGGCGAAGAACAACGCAGCGTTGCTGAGCACCTGGCCGACCAACTCTCCCCGAGCGCGACGCGCCGACAAGCCGAGGGCCTGCTCCCGCAGATCGGTTCGCTGGCCTTGGACGCGGCCGAGGAACCGGCGCGCCAACGAAAGCGCGCGTAGATCCTTCGCCGCCTGTCGGGTCGACAGGATCGTCGAGAGGTAACCGACCTCCCGTTGCGCCTCGACCGTGTCTCGCTGCCAGGCGAAGAGCCGCTTCGCATGACGCAGCCGCAACCACACCCCCGGCACCGCGAACACCAGCACCAAGGCGGTGAGCCAGGGATCGACCAGCAAGAGCAGGGTCCCCATCGTGGCGAGCGTGACCAGCGATAGGAGACTCGCCGAGAGATCCGAGGCGATCCGAGCCGGCCGCCCGGCGACTTCCTGCCCGGCGCGCTGCATCAGGTCCAGGACTCTCGGGTCCTCGAGCTGTTGCAGATCCAACGAACTCGATTGCTCGAGCATCCGATCCGCACAACGGTCGGTCACGATCCGGCCATGCCGGTCCGCGACGTAACTCGCAAACGCCCGAAGGACCGCCCCGCCGATGGCGATCCCAGCCGCGAGGTAGACCGCGTCGAGGACCGAGGAATAGGCCTCCTCCGGGCTCCCGGAGCCCGGGCTCTCGGTCACCGCGTCGACCAGGAGCCGCATCGCGAAGATCCCCGCGAGCGGCAGGAGTCCTTCGACAATCGAGAGGCCGAGGTGCAGGCAAAGCGTCCGGCGCCCGGCGAGGGCACCGAGCCGCAGGGCTTCACGGAGCGGGATCTGGGAGTCGGACACGGGAGGGAGCGGAATCGATCGAAGCCCAAGAGGACCGCGAACGCACGCTCTGTCTCGGCCAGGCCGCCAAGGCCAGGGGTGTCCGGGCCTGATCTCCGTGCTGCGCCCGCTAGACCCGCCCCGGCCGGCGTCCTACCCTCATCCTCCCGGCCCCGCTCCGACCCTGCGGGCCCGCGAAACCTCGAATGAACGTCGACTTCGATGTCCTCCGGCGGATCAACCGCCGTGCCCTGGCCCAGATGGTCGCCATGGTCTGGCGAGCTAACCACCGTGACGACGCGCTGAAGACCGATCCCAAGGTCGGTGGCCACCCGGCCGCCTGCGCATCCTGCCTCGAGATCCACTCGGCGCTGCACTACGTCGTCCGCGATCCTCAGGACTATTTCTGCTCGAAGCCGCACGCGGCTCCTATGGACCACGCGCTGCTGAACCTCCTCGGCCTGTCGCGGCATGGCTCCGGAGTCGACCGCGGTGACGATTGGTTCGATGAGGCGGCTGGCGAGGCGGTGATGGATGAGCTCCGGGCCTTCCCCACGGATGGGAAGCCGGTCTTCCAGAGCTACCACTCGGAGTTCGACCCGGACAACTGGCGAACCCTTCCGTCCGGCACGGTCGGCATCCCGCCGGTCAACTCGGTCTACCTCGCTCTCGCCCACCGCTACGCCAAGGCGCACGGCTTCGACGTTGCCGACGTGCACTGCTGGTCAATGATGGGCGACTCGGAATTCCGCGAGGGATCTCTGATGGAGGTGATGCCGGAAGTCGCCGAACGCGAACTCAACAACGTCACCTGGATCGTTGACTACAACCGCCAGAGCCTCGACGGCACACGGACGGTCAACTCACGCGGCCTGCGTGGCACCGACGCGGATCGGATCGGGCGCACCGCCGAAGCCAATGGCTGGGAAGTCGTTCAGCTCCGTCACGGCCGCTTCCGCCGCGAAGTGTTCGCGAAGAAGGGCGGCGAAGACCTACGCAGCGCCCTCGAAGGAGGCTTCTCGGACTTCCGCTACCAGACCCTGCTCTGGAAGCGCGACGCGCGACTGATCCGCGAGGCTCTGAACGAAGTCGCTCCGAAGGCCAAGAAGCTCGTCGAGTCGCTGTCCGACGACGACGTCGTCCGCATGTTCGAGGACCTCGGCGGCCACGATCTGCAAGACCTCGTCGAGACCTTCGAGGCGAGCAAGCGCTCCGACCGCCCGACGCTCGTGATCGCCCACACAGTCAAGGGCCGTGGCCTCGACTGCCAGGCCGCGACCGGCAACCACTCCGCCATCCCGGAGAAGGAAGAGGTCGACCGCCTGCTCGAGGAGCAAGGCCTGACCTTTGACCGCCCCTACGGCCGCTACGCCGAGAATTCGGACGAAGGCAAGCTGATCGCCTCCCGTCGCGAGGAGTTCCGGAAGGGCATCCTCGACTGCGAAGCGCTCGCGACCCAGAACCGTCAACAACTCGGCGAGAGGCTCGAGCAACAGAACGGCTTGCCGAACTCGCTCGACATCAATCTGAAGCTCGCCCCGATCGCCCACACCCAGTGGATGTGGGGCCAGTGTGCAGCGAAGCTGGTGCGCATCGGGGTCTACGACGAACTGGTCGCCGCCGGCCTGCCAGCCGGCAAGGATCTCACCGAGGACGAGCAGCGCTTCAACACGGTGGCCGACTGCCTTCTCACGCTCGCGCCTGACGTTGGCACCTCGACGAGCCTCAACCCATCCATGGACCACAAGGTGTTCGGCCCCGAGACCGAGCACGACTGGGAGAAGCTACTCGACGCACGGGAGCGACTCCGCCCCGGACTCGCCCCGACCGACGAAGCTTGGTCACGCCACATCCGCTTCGACATCGCCGAAGCGAACTGTATGTCGGCCGCTGGCAGCTTCGGGAAGATGGGCGACCTCACCGGCGTCCCGCTCCTGCCCTTGATGACGGTCTACGACTTCTTCATCAAGCGGGCGCTCGACCAGCTCTACTACGACCTCTACTGGGGTTCGTCGTTCATCCTGCTCGGCACGCCTTCCGGGGTGACGCTGTCGCCCGAGGGCGCACAGCACTCGTGGAAGTCCGATATCCAGATGCCGAACCTGATCACCTGGGAGCCGAGTTTCGCGCCCGAGGTGGACTGGATCCTGGTCGATGCGATGCAGCGGCACTTCAACAGCGCCGCGGCGCCATCGGACGACCACCCGCACGGCAACAAGGGACGCAGCGGGGTCCTGGTGCGCGCGGTCACCCGTGCCCTGGATCAGAAGCTCCTCATGAAGCACCTGCGCCGTCAGGCGCGCTTCAAGCAAGGCACGCCCGAAGGCGCGGAACTGACCGCCAGCGCGGCCGACGGAGGCCTGCCGGAGAGCGAAGTCCCGGCGGTGGCCGAGGCGGAGATCCTCGCTGCACTGCGAGAGGACGTGCTCGAAGGTGGCTATCGCCTGATCGACTGGCGCGGTTACCGCGGCTACCGACCGGGTGAGAACGTCGTGCAACTCGTCGCGATGGGCGCCCTCGTCAACGAGGCGATCGAGGCGAGCGAAGAACTGCTCAAGCGTGGCATCTACGCGAACGTCTTGGTCGCCAGCTCCCCCGAACTGCTCTGCGGAATCCTCGGAGAGCAGAGCGACTACCGCCACCTCCGCGAAGGCCTGGGCATCGACGGCACGCTTCACCTGCACACTGACCCGAGTGGTCAGGTGTCGCCGATGGACGCCATCGACCTCGCCGGACGTCGCATTCCGATCGTCGGGATCTTGGACGGCGAACCCGGTTTGCTCGACAACCTCGGCTCAATCGTGGGCACCAGACAGATCACTTTGGCGACTCGGCGCTTCAGCAAGTCCGGGACTCCAAACGAGGTCTACGAGTTCCACGACCTCGATCCGGCGGGAATCGTCGAGGCAGCCGGCCGTGCGTTGAGCGAATCCGCGCTCGAGCGCATCAAGGTCCACCCCTCGACCCTGGCGATCCTCGAAGGAGGCCCGTCCGCTCGGCCCGAGAATTGGAAGGAACTCTGGCCTGACCCGGTGAGCTGACCTTCCGAAATCCATGGCCGACACCGCATCCCGAATCTCCATCCTGCTGATCGGCGCACTCGCGGGCTCGACGGCCTGGATCGCGTTCACGCGCAACCATGCCCCGATCGAGCTCTACTCGTCCGATGCGGAGCCACGGCCGGTGGTCGCGCGCGGGGACCTGTCGCTCGACGAGCAGACCCGCGTCGAGATCTTTCAGCAGGTCGCGCCGTCGGTGGTGCACATCCGCGCCGCGCCAACGCGTCTCGGTGAAAACGAGAGCACGGGCACCGGATTCGTCTGGGACGCGAATGGCTACGTCGTCACGAACCAGCACGTGGTGGACGGCCGCCAGCAGGTCCAGGTGCGGTTCAGCGGTCGGCGCGAGTTCCCGGCCCAGGTCGTCGGTGTGAACATCAAGGAGGACATTGCGGTCCTCAAGCTCCTTCAACCACTGAGTGGATTGCGACCGATTCCGATCGGATCCTCGGACGACCTCCGGGTCGGGCAGAGCGTTTTCGCGATCGGAAATCCGTTCGGCCTGACTCGCTCGCTCTCCGCCGGGATCATCTCGGCGCTCGGCCGGGTGATCCAATCACGAGGCCGGTCCCGGATCGAAGGCGCGATCCAGACCGACGCAGCGATCAACCCCGGCAACTCCGGCGGCCCATTGCTCGACTCGGCCGGACTGCTGATCGGAATGAACACGGCGATCTACTCGCCGAGCGGAACCAACGCCGGAATCGGATTCGCGATTCCCGCGGACCGGATCAACGAGCTCGTCCCCGACATCATCCGCGGCCTGACCGAAGAACGCCCGGTCCTCGGAGCCGACTACACCCCGATCGACCTCAACGACGGCACGCAACGACCGCTGATCACCTCGATCGACCCGGGCAGCGGGGCCTCCCGCGCCGGACTCCGCGCCGGCGACGCGAACACCGGAGACGTCATCCTCGGAATCGATGGGGTGACGATCCAGTCCGTGACCGACCTGCTTCGCTTCCTGAAGCGCAAGCGAATCGGCGATGTGGTCGTGGTCGAAGTGCTGCGCGCGACCTCGGAAGGCGACGAGAGACTGAAGATTCGTGTGCGACTGTCCGCACCGCTGCGAACGCGCTGACCCCCGAATTTCGGACTCAGACTCGCGCCGCCGCTCGGCGATAGACCTCGCGACCCGCCTTGAGGGTCCGGACGACCGGATCCCCGCCGAACACGTAGCCGATGCCATCAGCACTCGGGAAGTCCAGGCAGACCAGATCGGCCTTCTTCCCGTCGTGCAAGGTTCCGATCTCCGCATCGAGCTCGAGGCTCTCCGCCGCGTTGATCGTGACCGCGGTCCAGCACTCCTCCGGCTTCATGTGCAGCAGCACGCAAGCCAAGGTGCAGACCAGCGGCATCGAGAGCGTGTGGCAGGACCCCGGGTTGTAGTCCGAAGCCAGGGCGACCTTCGCTCCCTGATCGATCAGCGCACGGGCCGGCGCGTGGCTCTTCTTGCCGAGGAAGAAACTCGTGCCTGGGAGCATGACAGCCGTCGTCTCCGATCCCGCGAGCGCGTCGATCCCGGACTCGGTGACGACCAACAGGTGATCGGCGGACCGGGCACCGAGCTCGACCGCGAGCTCGGCACCACCCATCGGCTCGATCTCGTCCGCATGCACGCGCAGAGTCAGCCCGTGAGCGAGGCCGGCCTCCAACACGCGCCGTGATCGCGCCAGATTGAAGACCTTCGGCTCCGCGAAGACGTCGCAGCTCTCACAGAGCCCTTCCATCGCCGGCAGCATCTCGTCGACGACGATGTCGACGTAGCGATCAGGATCCGCGCGGTGCTCCTTCGGGACCTCGTGCGCTCCGAGGAAGGTCCGGTGGACGTCGATCGGGTGTTGGTCGCGCGCTTCGGTCAAGACCTCGAGCAGTTTGCGCTCCGACTCCAGGTCGAGCCCGTAGCCGCTCTTGCCTTCGATCGTGGTGGTGCCATGCCGCAGGAACGCATCGAAGATCGACATCGTTCGACCGAGCAACTGCTCGCGGGTGGACGAACGCACGGCCTCAACCGACGAGAGGATCCCGCCGCCAGCTTGCGCGATCGCCATGTAGTCGGCCCCTTGAGTGCGCATGTGGAACTCGCCCTCGCGCGTCGCCCCGAACACCGGGTGGGTGTGGCAATCGACGAACCCGGGCGCGACGACGAGACCGCTGCAGTCGTCGACGGTCTCAGCGCTGTAGGCCTGTTGGATCTCAGCCGTCGTTCCCGTCGCCACGATTCGTCCGTCTTGGATCGCGACCGCACCGTCGTCGATCAAACCGAGCGAGTCTTTGGTCGGACGGCGCCGTGCCCCCGTCGCAGCCCCTCCAGACATCGTGACGAGTTGCTTGCAGTGAACGAGCAGACGGTCGACCGGAGTGGGCATCGCAGGCCATCTGAACGAGCAATGCCGGACCACTCAACAGCCGGCCTCGATCTGGCGACCGAGATCAGGCAGCGTGGTCGACCGCCGCACGCTCGGATCCCGCGAGCCAGCTCGCGATCCGGCCTTCGATCCGGCGGCGCGCCCGGAAGACCACCATCTTCAGGGCTTCGGGCCGCGACCCCATCACTTCGCTGAGCTCGCTGTAGCGCTTGCCGCCGACCTCGACTTCTCGGAGGACGGTGCGCTCCCGTTCGGACAGCTCGGCGTAGGCCTGCAGGTAGGCGATCAGCAGGAGCCTCAAGCCCGCCTGGGCCTGGCGACATTCCTCTCCTCGTTCGGCGCGCAGTGCCGGGTCGTCACCCGGCCGGTCTGTTTCGTTCGACAGGATCTCCTGTGGCAGAAGCTGCAGATCCAACGCCGAGCGTCGGACCCGTAGGCTGCGTCGAATCACGTTGTCGATGATCATCGCGACCCAGGCCTTGAAGGCCCCGGGCTGCGTTCCGTCGAACTTGTCCGGGTAACGGAAGACATTGACCAAGGCGTCCTGGAGCACGTCCCTGGCTTCGGCGGCGATGCCGAGCGTGCGAAGCCGGCCACGGATCCGCCGCAGCAGCGCTGGGCGACCGATCTCTTCGAGCAGCGCGAAGACCTCGGCGGATCGCGTCTGCCGATAGGCATCCATCAGACACGTCTGAAGCGCGTCCAGAGGCCGGTTGCGGCCGAGCGCCTGATACCGCTCCTCGGGCGTCTGAAGTCCGAGGGAACGGAGCAACTCCTGAGCCCGCACGACCGGACTGGGGTCCACGCCGAGGTCCGCGGCCTCTCGTTCGAGGTCTACGGAACAGGCGAGCGCGCAGCCGCCGAACGACTCGTCGATCGCCGGATCCACGGGGGCCAATTCCTCGAGCACTTGGGGGGTCTCTCGCATCGCGGAAGCACAGAGAGCGAATCCCGGGCCATGACCGCAGAAAGCCGTGAGAATGCCGAGTCTGGCCTCTCAGGCCGGATCTGAGGCCATCCCCCGGCTGCGCGAGCGAAATCGCACACAGGGACAGCGTGCCGAATCGAACAGAGATTGAGCGCGGGCACCCGAACAGCCGATCAGAAGGGATGGGCCCGGACGGAGGGGCCAGTCCAGAGTTCACAAAAGTCGTGCGAAGCGCACTCTCGATCGTTCACCCGCTGCACTCGCTGCCCTCGATCCTGGCGATCGAGGACATCGCAGAGGACGTCGAGAAGTCGGAACTCCTGGATCACCACGCGCTCGTGGCGCGCCTTGCAGTCGACCCACTCGCCACGATGCGTGCCATTCGGCTCACCTGCGCGCCGATCCAGTGCGCGCCGCTGCCGCACGCGTTCACCCTCGATGACCTCGTCGTCCGCCTCGGGCCAACGGTCGGAACCGGGGTGTTCTCGGTCCCGGCCGTCGGGGCGGAACGGACCCGGGGAGTCCGCCGCGCCTGGCTGCGGAACCTGGCGGTCGCCGGCCTGGCCGAACAGCGCCGGGAGTCCGAGGGCCCAGCCGCCCAACGCGCCGCCTACCTCTCCGCGCTGGTCACTCCGAAGTCGCGCTGGCTCGAGGTTCTCGCGAAACACCACAACGGTGGCAAACCGGACGTCTCACCGGCCGACTGGTCGCGTCGCTGGCACTTGGACGCCGTGCCGGCACTCGAGGACTTCGACGAGTTGGACCAGGAAGTCGAAGCCCTCGGCTTCCGCCTCGACGAGACGCCCACCCCCGGCGACGACCCGGTGAGCCAGGCCGTCCGCGACCGCTTGGCCGCCGTCGGAATCGACCTCGAGTTGATCCTGGAGCCGGACCTGACCGCCGGAACCAACGACGGCTTTCCTGGGTTCGGAGGATTTGGTGGGGACTCGGAGCAATCCGACCTCGTCGACGTCGCCGCGCTGACACGGTCACTTCTCACCTGCCGTCAGGCACACTGCACGCGGGCCGCGATGCAGCTCGCGCTGCAGTCCGCTGTCACGCACCTCGACTTCGACCGGGCCTTCGTCGTCCAGGCGTCGCGCGACTTCTCTCGAGCTTGGGTCCGCACTCGGGCCGACCTGTCCCCGCTCCCGTTCCGACGCCTCTCGGTGACGCCCTCGGAGAACGAGAGCCGGCTGCTGGCCCGTGCTCGTCAGGATGGGACCGTTCAGATGTTGGTCCGCGACGGCAACGAAGGCCTGTGTACCGCCCTCGGAGCCGACCGCGCCTTGGTGACGATGTTCGGCGAATCCCCGCGCTCGACGAACTTCGCCGTCTTGGACCGCGCGGTGCGTTGCCGCGATCTGGACTTCCACCGCGACGGCCCGCAAGTCGCGGCGCTCGCTTCGCTGCTCGCGCTACTCGGCGACAACCTCCGCCTTCGGCTCCACCAGGGTCGAGCCGAGCGCCACGCCCGCACCGATCCGCTGACCGGCGTTCTGAACCGCCGCGCGGGGATGGTCCGGCTGAACGAGGAGGTCTCGCGGTCACGCCGGACCGGGCGCCCGATCAGCGCGATGATGCTGGACCTCGACGAGTTCAAGCAGCTGAACGACCAGTTCGGACACCAAGAAGGCGACCGGGCGATTCGCCTGACCGCCGACGTGCTCCGACGCTCCCTGCGTCAGGAGGACGTCCTCTGCCGTCTCGGCGGGGAAGAGTTCCTGATCGCACTGCCCGAGACAGACGCCGCGATGGCCTCAGTGATCGGGACCCGCCTCTTTGTCGAGATCGAGACCGCCGGCGTCGCTGCCGGGCTGCCGCTGACCGCGTCCATCGGGCTCGCCGAGCTCCAGGCGGAGGATGACGCCGACTCGATCGTCGGACGGGCGGATCTGGCCCTGTTCGCCAGCAAGTCCCGCGGGCGCAACCGCCTTTCGGTCGACGGCTGAGTGCTGGATTGTGGACCGAGCACCCGCCTCGGCCTTGATCGCACGGACTCGGCTGGTGACGCTCTGGGGTCTTGCCCCTCGGGTTGCTCCGCTCCCGACGGCCGATCCTCCGCACCCCGTGTGCGCCTGCAGTGCCGACGCCTCTCGAAGACCCTCTGTCTCCCATCTGGTGGGTGATCGGCCCGACCGCGCTCGTCGCTGCTGCGATCGGTGCAGCCGTCGACACCACGCTGCTCGAAGTCTCTCCGTCCAAGCTCAACAAGACGGAGCGTGGTGAGCGGATTCGTTGCCGATTGGAGCGCATCGAGCGGGACTACCGTGTCCTCGGCACGACGATTTTGGTGCTCGGAGTCCTCGGACTCGGTGCGTTCTGCCTGCGGGCAGCGAACACCGCTCCGGTCGTCACGGTCTCGGCGATACTGTTCGCGATCCTCACGATCGTGTCGGCACAAGGAGTCGGCGGGCGGCGACCGGAATCGGTCCTCCTCGCGTTCGATCCGATCCTCGGGGTGCTGCGCCGAGTCCTGCGGTATCCGCTGTTGATCGTGGTCCACCGATTGACCGACCTGATCCTCAACCGATTTTCGGGACCCGAGCCCGAGTCGGACGAAGAGGACCCGAACGAAGAACTACTAACCGCCGTCCGCGACACGCTGCCGGAAGCCGATCTCGACGAAGACGAGAGTTACTGGATCGGCAACATCGTCGCGCTCGCACATCGCACGGCTCGTGCGGCCATGACCCCGCGGACCGACGTCATCGCGTTCGAGTCCAGCTTGTCGTTGCGTGACGCACTCGCTCAAGCCGTCGACCACGGCTATTCGCGTTACCCGGTGTTCGAGTCGACGATCGACCGCGTCCTCGGTGTGTTCTACGCCAAGGATCTGCTCGAGATGGTCGACTCCGGCCAACCTATCGGGGACGAGGAAGTCCGACCGCTCGTCCGCGAACCGGTCTTCGTGGACGACACCGAAGGCCTCGCCGAGGTGCTCCAGATGTTCCGTCGCTCGAAGCGCCACATGGCGATCGTCCGCGATCAATACGGTGGCACCTGCGGCGTCATCACAGTCGAGGACATCCTCGAAGAGATCGTCGGAGACATCGAAGATGAGTACGACGCCGTCGGACACGGCACGGTTCGCGTCCTCGAAGAGGGCTGCGCCCTCGAAGTCGACGGCCGCGCTCGGATCGACGAGGTCAATGAGCACCTCGCACAACGACTCCCGGAGGGCGACGACTACGAGACCGTCGCCGGTTGGGTCTTCACCTCCCTCGAACGGATCCCGGAGAAGGGCGAGGAGTTCGAGCTGGGACCGGCCCGCCTCGAGATCCTCGATGCGGACGCACAGCGCATTCGGCGACTCACGCTTCGGATCCGTGGCACCGACGACCGGTCGCCAACCGCCGTTTTGACGCCGAAGTCCGAGGCCTGACCGACGACGCACGATGCAGGCCCTGGTCTGGAAGCGGAGCGACCTCCGGGAATCGAGCCGGCTGATCACTCTCTGGACCCGTGACCGAGGACGCCTCGGCGTGCTCGGAAAGGGTGCACATCGCCACAACAGCGCGCTGCTCGGGAAGATCGACTTCCTGAACGAACTCGACGTGCAGCTCAGCGGTCGGAGCGTCCCGCTGTTCCGGCGAGTAAAGCTCGTGCACGAACCACGACCGTTGCGGGCCCCCGAGCGCTACTGGCTCGCCTGCCATCTCGCGCGCCTCTTCGATGCCTGCCTCGTGCAGGAGCACCCCGATCCCGAGCTGTTCGACCTGGGGCTCGGTGCGTTTCGCCTCGCGGAACGAAGCCCATTGTCGACCCTTCCCCAGATAACCGCCGGGATCGAACTCAAGCTGCTGCGCCAGCTCGGCTCCCTCCCCGAACTCGACCGGTGCTCGGATTGTGGTCGCGAGGGCTCGGAGCTGCGGATCGAACCGAACGGAGCCCTGCGCTGTCCTGCTCACGCGTCACCTAGGGCCGATCGAATCTCGGCCCAGGCCCTGCAACGCGCACGAACACTGATCGAGAGTCGCGGCCGGGATCTTCCCGGACTGCCGGACGATCCGGCTCAGGGCGAACTGATCGCTCGTCTGCGGTCCTGGCTGCATGCCGGGCTCGAAGTTGGGTTGCCGTTCCGGGCACTCGCGCTCCGCGCGTAAACGACGCGGGCATGCCGATTGCAGAGGCGACCGCCCGCACTCGAACCAATCCGATGAAGATCCCCTCCCGCCCGAGCCGCGCGCTCGCCGTTCTCGCTCTCACCCTCGTCGTCACTCTGACCGCGGCGTTCTCTGGTCAGCGCGGTGATCGACAGGAGCGACCCGAGCGTTACCACACGTTCCTCTCCGAACCGATCCGCCGGCTCACCGAGAGCACTCGGCGCGACTACGTCGAGATCGATCACATCGCGGGGATGCTGAACGATCTCGAGGAACGCGGTCACGAGATCACCGACATCTTGCCGGTGTCCGAGGGCTTTCCGGCAGACTTTGGTGGCGGGAGTGTCCCGCGCGTGCTCGTCGTCACACGGCGCTGAGTCGCCGACCAAAAAAGTCGCGGGCAACACCGATCCACACCCTCGGGAGCGCAGTTCAAGGTCGTTCGGTCCGAGACGCTGGACCGATCACGAGGCCGATGTGGAAGGTGGTCATCGACTTCGTCGAGTTCGTGTTGGACCAGGTGTTGCCCGCGAAAAGGACTCGCAGCCGCGCGATGAAATCGCGCGGCTGCGGGTGAGAGAGTGACATCCCTCGTCCTCTTACGAGTTTCCCGTAGTCCGGTATCGACAACCGGAGCGAGCCGGTCAATCGGCTCAGCCGCCCAACACGTCACAAGTGGGCAACGCCCGGGTCTGAGCCCGGACAGCAGCTCGGCGCTCAGGCCGTCGGTGCGGGCTGGTTGCTCTGGATGACCGGACGGGAGAAGTCCGGGCTATCGCCGTCCTTGTCCTCAATCAAGATCGTGAGAGCGGTCTCAGGGACCGTGATCGTCGTGCAGTTGTCTGCCGTCGAAACCGTTCGGGAGATCATCTGCTCCGGCGGCTTCGTCGTGATGCAGAGTTCCGTCTTGTTGATGCCGGAACCGTCGAAGTCGTAGCAGATCTTCAGCGATTGGCCGGCCACCGGCGTCGCCGGGTCGATGCTGATGCGTTGCGTAGAGTCGCTCATCGTGGAGGTATCGTCTTCCTGATGTCCTCCAGCAGTTTCTTGAGCATTTCCGCGTGCGGGCTGGAGGACTCCGACAGCAGCTCGATGATTTTCTTGAGCTGGGTCTTGGAGATCCCGCCGAGATAGATCGCGGCATTCAATCCTGCCTCCCCTGGCTCTCTAGCCTTATCGGCCAAAGCCTTGCAGGCGCTGTGCACCCGATCCGCGATCGCGTAGCACGCGTTGTTTTGCGCCCACTCGTCGTCCTTCTGGGTCGCCAAGATCCGCATCGCCTCCTCGAGCGTCAGGTGCCGAGTCTCCCTTCCCAACCAGCGTTGCACCGAGGGATGCGTTCCCGCAGCCAGCAGCGAGGTGGCAAGCAGGATGCCGGTCAGCAAGTGCAGCCATCTCAGCTTGGGACGCCGATTGATCCGCGAATACTCCTCGCGACTCAACTCGCCGGCCCAAGCCGATTCCGATCCGAATCCATCAACAGTCATTTCCATTTCCACCTTTTGACGCCCGGTCACTTCGACATCCGTTCCGTCAAAGCTCCCGGATCTTCGCCCTGACGCGCTGTTCGAGCGCCTCGGCTCCTTCTCCGTCCAATACCTGCACGTCCCCTTCGTCTGGGATACGGACGATGCCGCGCACGCTCGGCCCGATGAGCTCCTCGGGCACCTGGTCACTGCGGCGACGTCGCGTCCAAGCGAAGAAGCGACCCATCAAGTGATTGCGCACGATCATCACGCCGCGATCGATCTTGTGGACCCACGTCAACGTCGTGCGACCGACGAGCCAGTCGATCGAGACGTCGTATTCTCGAGCGAGTCGATCGACCTTCAGCAGCGGAGGTTCGACGACCCCTCGCTCCCAACGCTCGAGACTCGACACGCTGATCCTGGTCCTCTGCTCGACCGAGGCTCGGGTGAGCCCAGCTTCCTCACGAGCGACGCGCAAGCGCCGCCCCAGCTCAGAGGCATCGTCCGGCAGGCTCTGGCCGGCATTCTTGGTCTTGGTCGTCGAGGTCAACGGATCTTTCCGCGCGAAGCGGATGATCAGACGATCGGCAGAAGCGAGAGTCGCCGAAAGCCCTAGAGCCCGCGTTCCCTTCACTTCTGACGTGCGGGGGGCCTAGGGCAGTTCCCTGACAGAACCGCGAACGCGGCGGATTCCACCGGTCCCGGCCCCTATACAGGGGGCGTGCGCCGCGTTCTGGCACTCTGGTCGATCGTCCTCGCCGCCCTGCTCACGGGCTGTCAGACCCTGCCCCCCGAGACTCCGACGGACCTCGACGACCGCGTCGTCTTCGCTGCGGAGCTGCTCGAACAAGGGCAGATCGACGCGGCCTACGCAGTCCTCAGATCGGTCGACGGCGAGTTGCTCTCAGAGGATTCGGCGGTCCGATACTCGATCGCCAGCGCCCGCGCCTTCGCCGCGAAGGGCCGGCTCCGGACGGCGTTCTGCCGCTTCCTCGACGACTTTCCCCGCCGGTTCCGGTTCCGTCCCGAGATCGAGGCGGCTGCGGCGCTGCACGAGAGTCTGTGCGAAGCACTCTTGGAACGGGATGGCTCGTTCTGGTGGGCCTGCGACTTCTTCACCGGCGACAAGGGCTTCGCCCAGGAGCGCCTCCTGCGATTTCTGGAGCGCTACCCAGGCCACGCCCGGGGCGCCAACGTGCTTCGTCTCCTGGGCGAACTCCACGAGGAAGCGACCGAATGGCCGCTCGCGCGCTTCCGGTACGAAGAGCTGCTGCAGGAGTACCCGGACAGCGAATGGGTCCCCTACGCGCAATTCCGACTCGCGATCTCGTCGTTCGAGCAAGTCGAGGGCGTCTGCTACGACGAAGGGCAGATGCGCATCGCCCGCCGGGAGCTCCAGACTTACCTGAACCTCCTGCCCGAGCTGCCACAGGCCGTCCGGGAAGCCTCCGAGGCCCTCGCCCAGGTGGAGACCTGGCTGGCTCAGCGCTGGCTCCAGAACGCCGAGTTCTACCGCACGATCGAGAACGACTACGGTGAGCGCCGTCAGCTCGATCTGGTCCTCCGCGAATTCCCCGACTCGCCCGAGGCGGAGATCGCTCGGAAACGCCTCGGCCTCGTCCGTAAGGACCTAGACTCCGACGGCGGAACGCCCTGAATTCTCCGCTCCGTCTCGACCGCAACCCGACCCGAAGCCCGTGACGCCCGCTCGCTCCTTCCAACGACTCGTCCTCACCCTCGCCGTGCTCGCAGGCGCCCTGCTGGGCACCAGTTGCGGCTATTCGGTCGGCTACGAGACCTACGGACCGAGCGGCCGCCGGGTCACGCTGGAGGTGGTCGGGAACGCGACGCTCCGGCAGCGATTCGAACGGCCGATCACCCGCGCTCTCGAGGAGGAGATCCCGATCCACTCCAACTGGACACTCGTGGGCCCGGGCTCGGCCGACTACGCCCTGCGGACGAAGATCGTGACGGTCGATGGCTCGAACCTCGCCGGCGGCACGCGGCTCTCCCCGGTGCGTGAAGGCGGACTCGACTTCGCCCTCACAGCCGAGCTCGTGGACCTCCGATCGGGCCGAATCGTCCGTGAGGCCGAGATCCTCGATCGGGCGGAATTCCGGGCCGCGGTGGGCGAAACGGAGGCTACAGCCCTCCTGGAGGCCTCCCGCGACATCGCCCGGAAGATCGTCCAACGATTGGAGAACCCACTCTGATCTCCGGAGACGCTCGCATCCGATTCGAGGCGAGCGCTCGAAAACCCGGGGCACGAGCGGACTTAGTTCTGTTCCCTTGGGGTTTCGGACCCCCAACCTAAACGACCGAACTTGGGGCCGCGCGCTGACCGGGAGATCCGGTCTGCTAGCATGCCCCGTAGACGAGAACTCGGCCTCGCCCGCCGATCTCGCCGGTTTGCTCGACGGATTGGAATCAGACCAGCACACCGGAATCCCAGTGCACCGGAACTGAGCGGCCCGACGAGCGGAATCACCCATCCGCCCCGCGACGCGTTCGCCGGACGGAAAATCCAGACGATGACTGAGACCAAACCTCCTCAACGCAATCCGCAGAACCCCGAGCAGGGTCGCGATGGCCAGAACGCCCGTCGCCCACGCGGATTCGGCGGAGTGCTGCTGATCATGGCGCTGCTCCTCGCGCTGTTCGTGATGATCTCGAACAGCGGGAACCAGAAGCCGGCCTCGATCTACGACTTGCAGGCAGCGGCCTTCCGGGGCCGTGTCGAAGCCACCGAGTTCAAGGACGGCAGCGTGATCGCTCGCGTCGTCGACGACGGCACCGAACCGAAGGCTCGGACGATCGAGGTCACACTACCGCTCGACGAAACGGTCGCATCCGACCGCCAGTTGATCCGAGACCTGGTTCCCTACTTCGCGACTTCGGACCGGAATCGCTACGCCGGCACCGAGATGAGCTTCGCCGACGACCTCGGTGCGGGCTATCTGATCGCTGAGCAGGCGCACGTCGTCTCTCTGCTGCCGCGGCCGGTGGATGAGGCACGCCCGGAGTCATCCGACGAGTCGGAAGAAACTAAGCCCCAGACGTTCCTGTCGGTGATCGCGACGGTCCGAGGCGAACTCAACCCGAAGCTCTTCGTGGTTCCAGCGAAGAACCGCGGTCAGCTCGACACGGCCATCGCGGCCCTCGAGAGCAAGTCGGTCCCGATCACGCGTCACCGCCTCGCGACCGACCCACAGGCGTTCCGCATCGAGCGTTCGAACACCTCGATGTTCTTCTTCTTGAGCACGATCGGTCCCTGGATCCTCGTGCTGCTGATCGTCTGGTTCTTCCTGATGCGCCAGATGCGCTCGCCGGGAGGATCAGGTGGTGTTCTGTCCTTCGGCCGGAGCCGCGCAGCGCTCTACACGAAGGAGAATCGCACGAACGTGACCTTCGACGATGTCGCCGGCATCGAGGAGGCCAAGGGCGAGCTCCGCGAGATCATCGAGTTCCTCAAGAACCCGCAGAAGTTCGCCAAGCTCGGCGGCAGCATCCCGCGCGGCGTGCTGCTGGTCGGTTCGCCCGGCACCGGCAAGACGCTGCTCGCGAAGGCGATCGCCGGCGAGGCCGAGGTGCCGTTCTTCTCGATCTCCGGTTCGGACTTCGTCGAGATGTTCGTCGGCGTCGGTGCGAGCCGGGTGCGCGACCTGTTCAAGCAGGCCCGTGAGAACAGCCCCTGCATCGTCTTCCTCGACGAAATCGACGCCGTCGGCCGCAAGCGCGGTTCCGGCATGGGTGGCGGCCACGACGAACGCGAACAGACACTCAACGCGATCCTCGTCGAGATGGACGGCTTCGACTCGGACAAGGGCACGATCCTGATCGCGGCGACGAACCGCCCGGACGTGCTCGACCCGGCTCTGATGCGTCCGGGCCGCTTCGACCGTCAGGTGACGATCGACATGCCGGACGCGAACGGTCGCGAGCACATCCTGCGAGTCCATGCTCGCAAGGTGAAGCTGCGCTCGGACGTCGACCTCGCGGTGATCGCTCGAGCGACTCCGGGCTTCAGCGGGGCCGAACTCGCAGCCCTGATGAACGAAGCCGCGATCCTCGCGGCGATGGGCAACAAGGACGCCATCGATCTTTCGGACCTCGAAGAGGCGCGTGACCGCGTGCGCTTCGGCCGCGAGAAGCGCTCGCGGAAGATGGACGAGGACGACCTGCGGGTCACGGCTTACCACGAGGCCGGCCACGCGCTGGTGTCGGCGCTGATCCCCGACCAGGACCCCGTGCACAAGGTGACGATCGTCTCCCGCGGCATGGCCCTCGGCCTGACGATGTCGCTGCCCGAGCGCGACGACTATCACCAGCGCCGGAGCAAACTGCTCGGTCGAATCGCGGTCTGCTACGGCGGCCGGATCGCCGAAGAGATCATCTACGGCGAGATCTCGGCCGGTGCGCAGAACGACATCGAGCAGGCGACCAACCTCGCCAAGGTGATGGTCTGCGAGCTCGGCATGAGCAAGAAGGTCGGACCGATCAACTACACCCAAGTCCGCGAGCAGAACTTCCTCGGTCGGGACTTCTCGATCGCCTCGGACGTCAGCGAGCAGACGCTGCAGCTGATCAACGACGAAATCCGCACCCTCTGCGATCAGCAGTACCAGCGTGCGACCGAGATCCTCCAGACACACCGCAAGGAGCTCGACGCCGTCGCCGAGGGCCTTCTCCGCTACGAGACGCTGTCTGGCGACGAGGTGTCGGTCATCCTGCGCGGCGACGACCTCGAGGAATTCCGGCGCTCGAAGGAGCGGGAGAAGGCGCCGCCGCCGATCCCGGGCGATTCCGGAAGCCGGGAAACCGAGGGCCGCGACGAGCCGGATGTCGGCCTGTCGGGAGCCGAAGGTCTCGCCCACCCGTGATCGGTCCGGAGGCGAGGACCAAGGAGTGAAGAGCCACGTGGTTCAGGACGGGCGCACGCGCCTGATGGGGATCCTGAACCTCACTCCCGACTCGTTTTCCGACGGCGGTCGCTTCACCGAGGTGGAGACGGCCGTGCAACACGGCCTTGCCCTGCTGGCGGCCGGCGCCGAAGTCCTCGACCTTGGCGGCGAGAGCACGCGCCCGGGCCACGATCCGGTCGACGCAGGCGAACAGTGCCGCCGAGTGATCCCGACGCTGACTGCGCTCCGGGAGCGAACGGACGCGGTGATCTCGGTCGACACGACGCTGCGCGCGGTCGCCGAAGCAGCCCTGGACGCGGGCGCGGACTGGATCAACGACACGACCGCCTTTCGCGGTGACCCGTCCCTCGCCGACCTCTGCGCCGAACGCGGTTGCCCGGTCGTCCTGATGATTCGGACCGAGCCGGCGCGGGAAGAGGGCTCCGAGCCAAGTGGACGAGCTCTGATCACTGCCCTGAGGGACCGCATGCGAGTCGCCGCCGACGGCGCCGAGCGGCGCGGAATCGACCGAGATCGAATCGTCCTCGATCCCGGGGTCGGATTCGGACTCGCTGCACGCGACAATGTCGACGTGCACGCGTTCGTCGATGACCTGAGAAGCCTGGGCTACCCGCTGCTGGTCGGTGCCTCCCGGAAACGGTTTCTCGGCCATCTGACCGGCCGACCGACCGAAGAACGCGTCTACGCCACCGCCGCGTCAACCGCCGCGCTGGCACTCTGCGGAGTCGAGTTTCTCCGCGTCCACGATGTCGCACCGATGCGTGACGTCGTCGCGGTCTGCCAGGCGATCCGGGAACGTCGGGTCGAGGAGGTCGCGAGTTGACCTTCGACGTCCGGATCGCGATCGAACTGTTGGTCCTCTGGGTCCTGATCGACTCGGTCCTGCGAGCGATCCGCTCGGACCGCAGCAACAGCCTGTTCCGCGGCTTCGGGCTCCTGTCCGGTGTCACCCTCGTGACCGGCATCGTCGCACTCGAGGTCTTCGGCCTCGAACACTTGAGCGACCTGTTCCGTTCGCTCGCCGAGCTGCTGATCATCACGCTCGTCGTGATCCTTCAGCCGGAACTCCGCCGCGGCGTCGCGCAGCTCGGGGACCACGAGTGGTTCGGCCGACTGCTGAAGCGCCAACCGAAAGCGCTACCTCGACTCCTGCGTGCGATCGCTCGGATGAGCAAGGAGAAGGTCGGAGCACTCATCGTGCTCGTGCAGGACACGCCGCTGAACAACGTTACGCAGTCCGGAATCCGCATCGACGCCGAGCTCAATTCCTACCTGCTGGAGTCGCTGTTCTACCCCGGGTCGACGCTGCACGACGGCGCGGTCATCGTCGAGGGTGACCGAATCATCGCGGCTCGCTGCCTGCTGCCGCTCTCGCAGAATCAGGAGATCGACAAGCGACTGGGCACGCGCCACCGGGCGGCGCTCGGCATGTCCGAGGACACCGATGCGTTCGTGATCGTCGTCAGCGAGGAGACCGGCAAGATCTCCACGGCGGTGCACGGCCGACTCCGGACTGGACTCTCGATGGAACAACTCGAGCACACGCTCGAGAAGGCACTGCACGTGGAGTCGGACAAGACGTGAAGAAACGCCACCCACTCCAGCCGAGCCGGATCGGCCGCCTGCTTCTTCGCGACTGGAAGCGAAAGCTCATCTCACTCGCGATCGCCGTCCTGATGCTCGTCTGGCTCGAGCAATACGGGAAGGGCGAGGTCACCCTCACCTACGACATCGTCTTCGACTCCCTCCCGGTCACGATCGACGAGGAGTCCCAGGAAGACGATTCGACACCCGCAGAGACCGAGGAGAACGTCGAGTCGACGGATTCCGACCGCCCGAAGGTCAAGCGTCCCAGCGGCCGACTCGTCGTCGCGTTCAACGACCGCGACTACAGCATCGACAACCCGGAACAGAACTCGCTCCGGGAGCAGAAGGTCCGTGTCACGTTCAGCGGCGTGAGCCGCAACCTTCCCGACACCAACGGCACGCCCCCTCCGCTCTACGCGGTCGCACGCGTCGAACTTCAGAACGGCCGTCTCGAACTCGTCCTGGACGGCGACACGATCCGCCACGCCTCGAGCGTCCACCGAGGCCTGAAGATCTCGATCACCCCCGAAGATCGACGCATCGAGGTCGTCGAGCGCGCGAAGCTCGAGATCGACCTCAGAGCCGGCCACGTGCGGCTCGCCGGCAACGCCGACCGCCGGATCGACCCCGACCAGCTCGAGTGGAACGATGCGGTGTTCTCGCCGGGGATCGTTTCGATGACCGGCCCCGTCCCACTTCTCGAGAAGATTCGCAGCGGCCAGACCGCGTTCCGGTTCCTGCCGGAACGGATCGCGCCCCAAGACCGTCTTCCGGACATCCTCCGCGGCCGAATCGAGCCGATCGACTGGCGGCTGGACCTGTCGACACCGGTCCGCCTTCAGATCCCGAGGCAGCTGCCCAACTACGAGATCCTGCTGCACGAAGTACCGGTTGTGCTCTACCAGTCGAAGGACTCGCCGGAGCAGTACGAACCGCGGAACGATCGGATGAACGTCCCGATCCGCGCGTTCGGCCTGCTCAAGACGCGACTCGACGAGATGGATGAGCAAGAACGGATGCGCTGGGTCCAGGAGAACGCGATGCTGGTCGCACGCGTCCCAGCCGACGCGAGAGATGCGGACGTCATCACCAACCCGCGTCTCCTACTCGGAACGGACTTCCGCGAGGGGACGGACTTCGAGTTGACCGCACCCCTGACGATCGACTTCAAGCAGAAGAATCCATGACAGCTCCGAGCAAGCCGCGATTCGGAACCGACGGTCTACGAGGCCGCGCCGGCGAACCACCGCTCGACCCCGCAACCCTGCGCCGACTCGGTGCTGCTCTCGGGATCTGGCTCCAGCAATCCGGCCCCGACCTGAAACGCGTGCTCTTCGGCAACGACGGACGCGAGTCCGCGAGCTGGATTCTCGAAGCGATGGCGCAGGGCCTGAATCAGGCGGAGGCGAGCAGCGTCGACGCGGGCCTACTGACGACCCCAGCGCTCTCACTCCTGACCCGAGCACAGCCATTCGCTGCCGGGATCATGATCTCGGCTTCGCACAACCCGGCGCACGACAACGGACTGAAGCTGTTCGATGCCGACGGCAACAAGCTCTCCGACGAAGCCCAGGAGACGATCGCGAACCTCTCGACCCAGATCGACCTGGCTCCGGAGCTGACGGGCCGACCCCGAGAGCAATCCGATCTGGCGAATGGCTACGTCGAAGCACTTGCGAACGAGTTCGGACATCTCGATCTCAGCGGTGCAACGATCGTCGTCGACGGAGCGAACGGCGGCGGGTCAGAGCTCGCCCCGGCGATCTTCCGTGGATTCGGAGCGGATGTCGTCGAGGTCGCCTGCGAACCGGACGGCTTCAACATCAACGATGGCTGCGGCGCCACCCACCCCGAAGCGATCGCTGAAATCGTCAAGGCCAGCGGAGCCTGCCTCGGGATCAGCCTCGATGGCGATGGCGACCGCAGCATGTTCGTCGACCCGAACGGCCGAGTCCGAGACGGTGACGACATCCTCGCGACGCTCGGTCCGATGCTGAAGCGCGAGGGGCGGCTGCCGAACGACTCGGTCGTCACCACCGTCATGTCCAACCTCGCTCTGCGCGAAGTCCTCCGGAACGAGGGCATCGAGGTCCTGGCGACGCCGGTCGGCGACCGTCACGTGACCGCCCGGATGCGCCAGGACGGCCTGACCCTCGGCGCAGAGCCCTCCGGCCACATCCTGTTCGACACCGGCGACCGCTTGGTCGGCGACGGGATCTACACCTCCCTGAAGGTCCTCTCGCTGCCGGGAATCGTCGAGAAGGGCGCCGCCGAGGTTTTCCAGGACTTCGAACGCTTCCCGCAGATCCTTCGCAACGTCACGGTTTCGAAGAAGCCGCCGCTCGAGGAGGTCGAATCGATACAGGCAGCCCTGCGAGAAGCGGAGTCCGAACTCGGCGAACGCGGACGAGTCGTCCTCCGCTACTCCGGCACGGAACCGATGTGCCGCGTGCTGGTCGAAGCACCGGACCAGGAAACCGTCGATCGACTCACCTCGACGATCGCCGACGTTGTCGAGCGAGAACTCGCGTGACGGACGCGGTCGAACTCGCGCTGTCGTCCGGCGGCCGCCCTTCGCTCGTCGCACTTCGAACGAGTTCGGGCTGTGAAGCGTTCGAAGTCGAAGGCCGCGGCACCGCGACGACCGAAGCCGTTGCGACCGCTTGCCAGCGGGCGGGTATCGAAGCTCGCGACATCCGCGCCGTGCGCGTCGAAGTCGGCCCGGGATCGTTTACCGGTCTACGCACAGCCGTGGTCACGGCGCGGACCGCAGCCGAACTCGGAGGGGCGAGGCTGTGTGCGTTCACGCGCTTCGAACTCTTGGCGGTCGCAGCTCTCCGTGAGTCCGACGACGAAGCTCGGGTGTGCGCCGAACCGATGACCTTCGTTCTCGACGCACGACGTGGTCGGGTCCACCGCGGCCTCGTCGCGTTGCAGGATGGCATCGCGAAGGTGATCGAGCCGCCTTGCGCGGTTCGGATCGAAGAGTTCGACACCGAGGAGACGGGCCTCGTCTTCCTCGACGCGAGCCTCGATGCGGAATCGCTCGGAGTTCCGAGCGAGCGCGTCAGAGAGCTCCCAACGCCGATCCCGGACGATCTCTTCGATCGGCGACTCCTGCCCGAAGAGAAGCCGTCGAACGAAGTGCTGCCTCTCTACTTGATGGGCAGCACGATCGACGAGTGAGTGACTACGACGAGTCGCAGCCGAAAGCGGAGGCGTTGATCGTCCGAGGTGCCCCTGAACGAAACGAGGCCGCCGACCCGGTGTGGATCGACGGCCTCGGTCGGGCCATCAGAAAGCTGAGCAGCCAGACGAAGCGACTCGCGCCATGGCACGAGGAGCTCCGGATCGACGATCTCAGAGATCGTGCGGCTTGAGCGTCTTGCGGCCGTTCTCGGTCGCGCGAGTTTCAGCAGCGGCGATCAGTTCGCGAACGCGCTCGTCGAGGGCGCCGTAGAAATCGGCGCTGACCGCGCAGTCCTGCACGGCGTCCTTCGTACGGGACTTCGAGATGATCAGGTCGCCGCCGGCAGCCTTCTTCTTGGTCTTCTTCTTCGCAGCCATTTGATTCCAGAGTCAGTTGGTGTGTGAGATGGCGGGCTGCGCCCCCTCGGCGCGCCTCATGGCCGAAAGATTCGCTGGAAGGACGCTCCGCGGCAAACAGAAAGAACGCTCAAAAGCCCAGAATCGTCCGAAATCGGCAGTTTTGGAGAGCCTCCTCGGACATCGCTCGGAATCTGCTAACTTCCCATCGCAGTGAGTCGAAAGCGGACCGCCTTCATCTACGTCACCCTCATCGTCGTCGTCGTGGTCGTGACGACGGTGTTGGTCGGTCGGTCCGAGGTCACGAAGCGCCTCGTCGCGAATCGGCTGAACGACGTCTTCGACCCGGATCGCTTGCAGTTCGACGACGCTTCGTTCGATCTGTCGAGCGGAGTCCTGAGCGTCGAGAACCTCCGACTGGAGACGGAGGCGAACCCGGACGGCGAGATGCGATCGAGCGCCGACCTGGTCGAGCTCGAGATCGAGCTCAACCCGCTCCGTGAGACCGGCAGCCTCCGCCACGTTCGGATCGAGCGAGCAAACCTGCACCTCGACCTGTTCGACGGGGAGCTCCCGGACTTCGCCTCGCTGTTTCCCGCGGTGGAGGGAACGGGTGCCCCGGTCGACGAGATCGACGTCTCGCGAGCTCCATCTCTCGAGTGTCTCGACTCGACCCTGAGCCTCCGGTTCGATCCCGAGGCCCCACCGGTCCAGTTCGAGAGCCTTTGGCTGCGCTTCTCGCCGGTTCGCGATCGACCGGGCGAGTTCGGACTCGAGGGCAACGGCCGCGGACCAGGCGAATCGCTGACCGAACTCCACGGCGGCATCGTCTTCCAGGACGGCGAGATGCATCACCTCGAACTCGAGGTCACGCTCTCCGACCTCGGTGTCACGCCGGACTCGTTGCTCCCGAGTTCGCCACCCGGGTTCGCCGAAAACCTGCCCGAAGGACTCAGCCTCGACATCGAACGCCTGCGACTGTTCGCCAGCTACGACCGCGAGGAAGAGCTCGGCGCCGGCTGGGAACTCCGCGGCCTGGTGGCACTGCGCGACGGACAAGTCGGCTTGGATGGACTGAAGGCCCCGATCCGGCAATTGAATGGTGAGATCGGGTTCGACGTCCTTCCGGTCACGAGTTGCGACCTCGACATCGAAGGCTCGCTCGGCCCCGCGACGATCACTCTGCGTGGCCGACTCTCGGACGAAGACGAATTCGACCTCGAAGCCGAGGCTCGCGCGGTTCCGGTCGACGAGGATCTCGCGACCCTGCTGTCAGAAGTGCCGTCGGTCGCTGCGATCTGGAACGCATTCGAACCCGCCGGCGGCAAGGCCTCACTCCACACCCGCCTGACCCGCGGGGAAGCCGGCAACCGTTTCGAAGCTCGCCTCGACCTCGACCACGTCTCCGGCTGCTACCGCGGCGTGCCAGACTCGACGACCGGTGGTATCTCCACTCCGTTCCCCGTTCCGGTGAACGAAGTGACCGGTCCGATCCTGCTCGACAACGGCAAGATCTCGATCGACCACCTCGAGATGAAGGCCGACGAAGGGGACGTCTACTTCGACGGCACGATCAACGGCTCCGAGGTCGACCTCGTCTTCACCGGCGAAAACATCGCGTTCAGCGAGCGGGTCGAAGCGGCGCTGTTCGCAGTCGGCGAGTCGGTTCAGACCGAGGTCGGCGAGCACTACCAGCGACTCGCACCGAGCGGATTCACTGACCTGGTCGTCATCATCGACAACGACGAGGAATCGGAGCGTTTCGCGGTCGAGCTCGAACCCCGAGGCGCCTCGGTCACCTGGTCCGAGTTCCCCGTCACCGTGAACGACGCCGTCGGCCGCATCTCGATCTCGACTGATGGTCTCGAGATCGACGTCGACGCGACCCGAAACGGTGCTTCGGTCAGCCTCGAGGCCGACATCCGCTCGGATGCCCGCGGCGGGCAGACGGACATCTTCTTCTCCGCGACCGACCTGGAGATCGACACAGAGGTCAATACGGCCCTCCAGTCCGCGGCGCCCGAACTCGGAACGACCCTCGTCGAGCACGCCTTCCGCGGCCGCGCCGACATCGAGCTGAGCGCTTGGTGCGAAGGTCCCGTCGAGGAAGGCGAGTTCGACCTCCGCGTCGATCTCGACCAGGGTTCGCTCCGATTCGAGGATCTCGGCCTGGCGATCCGGAACCTCTCCGGGCCGGTGTTCGCCCGCGGAGCCTCGGAACTCGACCGAGCGGATATCGGCGGTGTCCGAAGCGAGATCTACGCGATCGGCGACGGAGCCGACGACGTGCCCTTGGCGAACGCCTGGCTCCAAGGCGTCGTCGGGCCGGGCCCCTCGGAGGCCGGCGACGACATCGCCGCCGTCCTGCGCAACCTCGACCTGAACGACCGGGTCCGCACCGTCCTCGACCGAGCCGAGATCGTCGACGAAGAGCTCTGGGACTTCATCGCTCCGAGCGGCAAGGTCGACATGGTCTGGCGTCGCAACACGACGATCGAGCCGGTGACCGAGCACAGCATCCGGCTCCAACTGCGTGGCGCCAGCGTCGCGATGCCGGTCCTCCCCCGCCCGGTGCACGAACTCGTCGGAAGCGTGACGATCACCCCCGACTCGGTCGAACTGTCCGAGCTCGAGGGCAAGGTCTTCGTCGAGTCCGGCGACGGGTCGAACCGCGAGATCCAGGTCGCCTGTGACTCCGGTCGCATCGGGCCAGGAGAACAACCCGAATTCCGCGAGATCGAGCTCGACATCCGCACCCTCGGCTTCCCGCTCGACGAGAACCTCGCCAACGCGCTCGAAGGTCCTCTCGGCGCGACCTACCTCTCACGTGGTGTGCGGGGCCAGGTCGACCTCGCCCCGCTGTCGGTGAAGTTCGTGATCGACTCCGAGAGCGCGAGCGCGATCCGGACCGAGGGCCACGGCACGGTCCGTCTCCGCGACGTCGCGGTCGACTTCGGCACGCCGATCGAGGGCTTTTCGACGACGATCGTCCTCGACGAAGGGCGGGCTGACTCGGCCTCCGGCCTGCTCCAGGGCCGGATCGAGGACACCGCGTTGACCGTGTTCGGCAAGCGGTTGTCGAAGGGCTCCGGGCGCTTCCTCCTCGATGAGAACGAGTTGGCCCTCTACGACTTCGACGCCGAACTCTTCGACGGTCGGGTCCGCAGCCGGGCCCCAGAGAGCCAGAAGCCGGCCCTGGTCCTCGGACTCACCGGGAGTTCCGGCAGCCTTCGCACCGACCTGGAATTCGACCGACTGCAGCTCGGTGAGATCATCGGGGAACGCCGCCGGGCGACCCGCGGTTCCGAGCCAACCGGCGACGTCAGCGGCATCCTCCGGGTCGAGAGCTTCGACCCGACGAACCCGATCGCGACCTTGGCGAACGGGTCGATTCGCGTCGCCGAAGGGGATCTCGGCGAGGTCCCGCTGCTCAACGAGTACTACCGACAGTTCAAGCCGAACCGGAGACCCCGCTTCGACTCGGCCTCGCTGAGGTTCCGCCTGAGCGACCGCGTACTCAACCTCTCGGACATCGTCCTCGGGGCCTCGGAGATCGTGACTCTGCGGGGTCAGGGCGCCGTCGGACTGGACGGTTACGTCGACGTCCGCCTGACGCACTCATTCTTCGGTGAGCAGAACGAGATCCTTCTGGTTCCGACGCTGTTCGACAAGCTGATGGAGATCCAGGTCTTCGGCAACCTACGCTCGGTGCAGTCGAAGGTGCTGTGGGGCGGCGTCGGTGAGGTCGAACGCCCGCCGCTCGGGCCGATCCCACCTCGTTGATCTCCGGAACGGAGGGACTGAGCCGAGGTCCGGCACAGTCGCATCACCCCCGACCGGGCCCTCGGCTCCGCGATTGCCGGTGGCATCGAACGACCCTCGGATCCATGCTCTTGCCCGCGGGCGCGCGAACCGAGGGGTGAATTCGCGAGCGGGCCCCAGGAGTCGAACATGGCAAGCCTTCACGCGGTGATCATGGCCGGCGGATCCGGCACACGCTTCTGGCCCGCGAGCCGATCCGGCCGCCCGAAGCAATTCCTCCCGCTCGTCTCGGGCAAGAGCCTGATCGAGTCGACGATCGACCGACTCGACGGACTGATCCCGAACGAAAATCTGTGGGTCGTCACGAACGCGACGCAAGCCGCTCTGCTTCGGGAGATCCAACCGGACTTCCCGCCCGAGCAGATCCTCGTCGAACCCGAGCCACGCGATACAGCCCCTTGCGTCGCGTTCGCCTCGGCAGCAATCGCGGCCCGCGATCCCGAGGCCGTGATGTGCTTCCTCCCGGCCGACCACGTGATCGAGCCGGTCGAGCTGTTCCAGGACATGGTCCGACGAGCCGCTGAGCTGACGGCCGACGGAGAGACCCTGGTCACGTTCGGCATCCCGCCGACCTATCCGGCGACCGGGTTCGGATACATCGAGCCTTCGAAGGCGCTGGACGACGCTGAGCCTCAGGCCTTCGAAGTGGCCCGCTTCCGCGAGAAGCCAGACGAAGCGACGGCGAAGGAGTTCTTCGACGGCGGCGAAATGCTCTGGAACAGTGGGATCTTCGTTTGGAGCTACCCCGCACTCCGCAACGCGATGAAGGCGTCCTCGCCCGACCTCGAAAGCGCGATGGCGCGAATGTGCGACGGGTTCGGTCAGGGTGACCGAGGCTCGGTCGACGCGATCTTCGGCACGACCGAGAAGACCAGCGTCGACTACGCCGTCATGGAGAAGGCCCCAAGGATCGCGGTCGTCCGGGCCCCGATCGAGTGGAACGACCTCGGCTCGTTCCTCGCCCTCGACCGCGTGACCGAAACCGATGGGGACGGCAACACGACCCTGACCCAGAACGGCGCCCGCGAAGTGCTGTTCGACACCAAGAACTCGATCGTCTACGGCGATGGCCCACAGACGATCGCTCTGCTCGGCTGCGAAGACCTGGTGGTCGTCCGCGTCGACGACGCGATTCTGGTCTGCCCGAAGTCTCGCACCGAGGACATCAAGAAGCTGCGCGAAGAGCTCAAGCGCCGCGGCATGGACGAACTGCTGTGACGAGCGAGGATCGCCCCAAGCGGATCCTGGCGATCGACTTCGGCGATCGAAAGACCGGGGTCGCATCGACCGATTGGACCGGCACGATCCGGATCCCGCTGGAGACGATCTTCGCCGGGGACGACGAGACCTGTGCGCGACAGATCTCCTCTCTCGTCCGTGAACGGGACACGCAACTCCTCGTCGCCGGGCTCCCTCTCTCGCTGGACGGCAATGAGGGCCCTCGGGCCAAGCGCACCCGCGCGTTCCTCGAGGTCCTGAAGCGGCACGTGAAGGTGCCGATCGAGACCGTCGACGAGTCGCACACAACCGACGAAGCCCACGCCCGCCTGAAGTCGATGGGCATCAAGGCGGCTCGCCGACACAAGATCGAGGACAGCATGGCGGCGCTGATCATCCTCGAACGGTTCCTCGCCAATCAGCCGATCGATCAACCGGAACCACCCGAACCGGAGTTCTGAGCGGCGGCGACCGGGGCACTGAGGCCTCAGGAAGGCCGACGCTGCCAGCGGCGCGAAGACAGTGCGAGTCCGAGTAGCCCCACTCCGAGAAGGAGGAGTGTCAGCGGCTCCGGGGTCGCAGAGGCCCGGCCCGCTGGCAACGCGACCGGCTCGCGCGGACTCGGGTCCTTCGAACCAGCGAAGTCGCCGGAGGACCCCGCGACGTTCTCCGGGCGGGCGCTCTCCGCTTCCGGCCGAACGAACAAAGTGGCCAAGTGCGGTACACCAAAAACGATCTGATCGGTCCGGCCGAAGTAGGACAGAGCCAACCCACAGCCGTTGAACCAGGGGTAGTCGCCGATCCAGAACACCGGATCCACGCACGTTTCGTCCGGGTAGACCGTGCCCACGGAGCCGTCATCGGCGAGGTCCGGCGGCGACGCCGTCTGGGCTCCGGCAGGGAGCGACAGAACGGTCGCAGCGAAGACACCGATCGCTAGCGAACGGAGATCCAAATGGGGTGAGAGCGAGTGGGGTCTTGAGGCAGGGAGGAGGGAGAGACCGAGCCCCTATCGGCCATACGCAAGGGAACTGGGATCGGCTCAAAGTTGCAACCCGGACCGGCCTCGGGGACACGGATCTTCCTGCTCGCTTGACGCGCTGGATCGCCACTTGCAAGCTGACTCGGTCCGGTCTCCGGGCGACCGCCGGCGTCTCGATGGCGCGGGAGGAAAGTCCGGGCTCCACAGGGCAGGCTGGTGGGTAACGCCCACCGTCCGGCGTCAGCCGGAAAGGGAAAGTGCCACAGAAATGATTCCGCCGTCGGGCGGCGCTCGTCGCCCCCACGGTAAGGGTGAAATGGTGAGGTAAGAGCTCACCCGGGCGCGGGTGACCGCGTCCGCGCAGGCAAACCCCAGCCGGAGGAAGACCGCAGGAGAGGCGCGCGGCCCGTGCCTAACTCTCCGAGGGGTCGTTGGAGGGGCACCGCGAGGTGCCTCCTAGAGAAATGGTCGCCACCGCCCTCCGGGGCGGCACCAGAACTCGGCTTACGGAGACCGGACACCTTTCTCCTCTTCTGCTGCACCGCGAGTCCCCATGCGGACGAGGGAATCGCAGGCTCAAGGCCAGGGAGCCGCCGGATCTCCCGGTTCGCCATCCCACTTCGGGACGTGGGAGCGGATTCGACGAGCCTTGAGCAGGACGTCACGGGTGAAGCCGCGGTCGTTCTCGTGCTGCGCATCGAAGTCTCCGAGAAGTCGACGAGCGAGTCCTAGGTCGTCGGGAAGCGGCCAGCTCGAGCACAGACCCGCCAGGTCCTTCACGAGCCATCGCCGCCGACGAGGCCAACCGATCCGCCGAATCCGCTCGACATCGATCAACGCCACCGGCGGTCCCTCCGGTGCGAGGTCCTCCGCGAACACGTGGTTCCAGTAGAGATCCCGATGGACGAGCCCCGCCTCATGAAGCGTCCGAACCGTCGGCGCGACCCTCCGACGGACGAACTCTTCGAAACCGGCCGGCCTCCGGCCCGCCTCGGCGAGTTGTTCTTTGACGTTTCGACCCGGGACTTCGGCGAAGACCACGGAGCTGCCCTGTTCGGAGACGGCCATCAGGATCGGCCTGGGAACCGTCAGGCCGAGGTCGGTCAGGGCGTGGAGGGACCGCCACTCGATCACGGCGTCACGGAGCCGACCGACTCTCAGCTTGCGGAAGATCGTGATGCCATCGGCGAGTCGCGTCCGGAAAGTGATCCGACGCGGAGTCCGGCGGAGCACCGTCCCCCGCCGGTCGGCGAACGCCGCCTCGGCATCTGGATAGCCGAGTCCCTCCCGGAGCTCGGCCGGAACCCACTCCGCGAATCGCAGGGACTTGGAACGAAATCGTCGCATCGGTCTCGAGACAGCACCGGCGATTGTTGCCGCTGGTTCAAGCGACCGCTAACGTCCCGTTGATCGTCCCTCAGGCGGACGCGCCTCGACGATCGCAGCGAGATGAACCCGAACCAGGTCCTGGGCGAGGAGAACCCCTTCGAAGCCATGCACGCCAGGTTCGACCTGGCTGCCAACAAGCTCGGTCTCGACGAGGGCCTCTACAAGATCCTCCGAACACCCGATCGCGAACTCACGGTCGCGATTCCGGTGCATATGGATGACGGATCGGTCGAGGTCTTCACCGGGTACCGCGTGCAGCACTCGCTCGCGCGCGGACCGGCGAAAGGCGGCATCCGCTTCGACAAGAACGTCACGATCGACGAAGTCCGCGCCCTCGCGGCGTGGATGACGTGGAAATGCGCGGTCGTCAACGTCCCGTTCGGTGGCGGCAAGGGCGGCGTCGTCTGCGAACCCCGCAAGCTCTCGCGTGGCGAGATGGAGCGGATCACGCGCCGATACATCGCGAACATCCTCGACATCATCGGTCCCGACCGAGACGTGCCGGCCCCCGACATGGGGACGGACGGCCAGGTGATGGCCTGGATCATGGACACCTACTCGATGCACGTCCGTCAGGCATCGACGTCGGTCGTGACCGGAAAACCGGTCGGACTCGGCGGCAGCCTCGGCCGGATCGAGGCGACCGGCCGCGGTCTTCAGCTCTGCACTCGCGAAGCATTGAAGGAGATGGAGCGCGACCCGGTGACCTGCACTGCGGCGGTCCAGGGTGCGGGCAACGTCGGCCAGGTGACCGCCAAGCTCCTCGACCAGATGGGCGTGAAGGTGATCGCAATCAGCGACATCACCGGCGCCGTGGTCAACCGGGATGGACTGAACGTCCCGGAGGTCATCGAGCACCTGACTCGCATCCGCTCGCTCGAAGGCTACGAGGCCGGCGATCGGATCAGCAACGCGGAGTTGCTCGAGCTCGACGTCGACATCCTCGTCCCAGCGGCGACCGAGAACGTCATCACCAGCCGCAACGCCAAGAACATCCGCGCGCAGCTGATCGTCGAAGGAGCAAACGGCCCGGTCACGGCAGCTGCGGACCAGGTTCTCGAAGACAAGGGCATCTTCGTCGTGCCGGACATCCTCGCGAACGCTGGCGGTGTGACGGTCTCCTACTTCGAGTGGGTGCAGGACCGCATCGGCTACTTCTGGTCGCACGACGACATCGACGAGCGCCTCGAGGGCATGATGGTCAAGGCCTTCAAGGACGTGGTCGACATGGCCCGTCGTTTCGAGGTCAGCAACCGCATCGCGGCCTACTTGCTCGGCATCGACCGCGTCGCGCAGATCACGAAGACCCGCGGCATCTACGCCTGATCGCGACGAGCTCGCACCATCCGCGAGTCACTGGCCGAATCCCGGCTCGGCCGGCGAAGGCCTCGAGGCGCTCGGACCAGAGTCCGCGCCGTGGCCGCGGTAGCCGCTCCGGGGCGGCCCGAAACCGTCCGGCTCAGCCGAACTTCTTCCGGCGGATTCGCTGGATGATCTTCGAAGTCGAGTGCCCCTTCGAGTCGCCGACGAACACGGGCTTGATGCCGAGCTCCTTCAGCGTGTCCTTCTCGGGCAGCGTCTTCGCGTTGTAGTCGGTGCCCTTCGCATAAGACTGCGGTCGGATCATCCGCAGCAACTCGTCCACGGTGTCCTCTGCGAAGCAGGTGACATAGTCGACGAACCAGAGCGCCGAGATCATCTCCATGCGTTCGTCGCACGGGATGACCGGATGCCCCTTGCCCTTGTTGCGTTCCGCCGACTTGTCGTCGTTGACTGCGACGACGAGGTAATCCCCCCGAGCGCGCGCGTCTTCGAGACAACGGATGTGGCCGACGTGCAGGAGGTCGAACACCCCGTTGGCGAGCACGACGGACTTCCCCTGCGCCTGGATTGCCTGCAGAACTGCAGCCAGAGTCTGGGCGTTGGGGTGAACCTTCTCTTTCGAACGGATATTGCGAGGGACGACGACCACGGATTCCTCCGACGCCGGATTCTAGCGGCTGCGGAGGCCCACTCCGAGCCTCGAACTGCAGATGCGCGGCGGAACCGCGGATCGAAGACCGATCGCAGGACGCGAATTCCTTCCGGTCGGCCTCAGTCCTCCATCGCTCGGACCCGCTCGATGATCGACGTCGTCGAGCAGCCGGCCCGGAGCGGAACGAGCACAACCGATCCGCCGTGGGCCTCGACCCAGTCCGCTCCGACGACCCCCTTGTCCCGCCAGTCCTCGCCCTTGATCAGGACATTCGGCGTGACGGCCTTGATCAGATCGAGTGGCGTGTCGTCATCGAAAGGCACGACGAAATCGACGTCCTGCAGCGCAGCGAGCAGATCCATGCGATCGGCCAACGCGTTGACGGGCCGACCCGAGCCCTTGTTTTGGCGCCGCACGCTCTCGTCGGTGTTCACCGCGACCATCAGCGCGTCGGCGTAACTCCTGGCGCGCCCGAGATAGTCGGTGTGGCCCGGGTGCAGGATGTCGAAGCAACCGTTGGTGAAGGCCAAACGGCGCCCTTCGGTCCGCAAGCGAGCCGCCACCGAGACAGCCTCGTCCAGATCGAGCACTTTCCCGCGAGTCGGACGTCCGAGCGTCGTGAGAAGCTCCGCCCGGCTCACGGCCCAAGTGCCGAACCGACCGACGACGATTCCGGCGGCGGCGTTCGCGAGACGCAGGCTGTCCTCGAGCGACACGCCGCAAGAGCGGGCGAGCGTCAGGACCGAGATGACGGTGTCTCCGGCGCCGGTGACATCGAACACGGCCTTGGCCTCGGTCGGGATCGTCCGCCCTTCGCCGTTCTCACGCTCGAAGAACATGCCGTCCTTACCGAGAGTGATCGTCGCGGACGGAACCTTGGTGATCTCGCGCAGCTTCGCCGCGACCTGGTGTAGCCCCTCTTCGGTGGCCGTCGACATTCCGGTTGCCGCCTCAGCCTCATCTCGGTTCGGCGTGAGAAGGTCGACTCCGCGATACTTGCTGTAGTCGCGGCCCTTGGGATCAACGACGCAAATCCCGCCGTTCGACCGAACGGCAGCGACCGCCGCCTCGACGATCTCGGTGTCGACGACACCCTTGCCGTAATCACTGATCAGGATCGCCTCGTGCTCGAAGGGTCGTTGCCGCAGACAGGCGAGCATCTGCTCTCGCGCGGGCCCCGCCACCGCGTGACGCTTCTCCTCGTCGACGCGCAGCACCTGCTGGGTCCGCGAGACGTAGCGCGTCTTGCGTGTCGTAGGCCGGCTGGAATCCACGACGGCGGAGTCGGTTTCGACACCGATTTCCTCGAGCAGGTCCTTCAGCTGTTCTCCAGTGACATCCTCACCGATGACTCCGAGGATCGAGGTCCTCGCGCCGAGTGCGACGAGGTTGGCCGCGACGTTGCAGGCTCCACCGAGCAGCGTGCGAGTGCCCTCCTTCTCGAAGACCAGGACCGGAGCTTCGGGCGACGTGCGGCTGGCCTGACCTTCGATGTAGCGGTCGAGGATCAGGTCTCCGAGGACGAGGATCCGCGGCGAGCCGAGGTCTCTCAGGATGCGAGCGAGGCGGGACATTCAGCGGTCTCCGAAGGCGGGCGCGTTCGGAAGCGGTCGTGGATCCAGAGATACTGGCTGGGGTAGCGACGCACGAAAACTTCTATCGTGCGATTGATCTGCGCGCAGGCCTCGTAGAGGTCCTGATCTTCGTCTCCGGTCGGCGCTGGAAGATCGACCATCTCGACGTCGAAGACGAATCGGAACCCGGGCCCTTTCCGGACCGCCGTCCCGAACATGATCGGATAGCCCCGCTTGAGCGCGAGGGTGGCGGCCGATCGGTCGGTCGACGCGAGTTTCCCGAAGAAGGGCACGAACATCCCTCTCCGGCGCTGATTCTGATCGACGACCAGCATGCCGGCGTGCCCTCGGACGAGCGCTCGTGCCAGCGGACGGATCCCGCCGCGACGATTGTGGAGATTCAGGCCGGCCGACTCGCGCTTTTGGCGCAAGAGCGCGGCGAGTTTCGGGTTCTTCGGCATGCGACCGATCGCGTGCCCCTCCTCGACGAGGCTGGCAATCCCGATCGCCGAAACCTCCCAAGATCCGAGGTGGGCTGCGAGACCGAGAAAGGCGCCCTCGGGCTTCAACGCCCTTGGAACCGATGTGTCGACACGCTCGGCGAAGGTCCCCTTCTCGACATGGCGAAGCATCAGCATCGCATCGAGGACGTTCTGGAACGCGTTGCGGGTCGCCTCGCGAAGCGTCCGGCGGAGGAAGTCCTCGTCCGCGTCCGGGAACGCCAGGCTCAAGTTGGTCCGCCCCAGCTCGCGGCGCCGGCTGGCGAAGCGCAGGTAGAAGTCGGCCGTCCGAGCGAACAACCAGTACGCGAACCGCTCCGGCAGCCGGCTAACGACCGCCACCGTCGTTCGGAACGCGAAGTACTCCAGGTGATGGAACCACCGCATCGGTCGCTCCTTCGATTGCGTGGATGACGAACTCATTCGTGGAGCTCCGCGGAGAGATCTTCCTCGGGTGATTCGGAATCGTGCACGGTCGCCTGGGCGTCGGTCGCGAGGCCGAGCTGCTGAAGGCTCGGCTCAGCACCGAGGAACCGCAGACCGATGTGCAGCACCCCGACGTTCGGAGCCTGCACACCGAGTTTCACGTGATCCTTCTCCGTCGTCACCGGCAAAGCACCTTCGGTCTCCGCTCGAGCGAGGAACTCTTCGATCTCACTCGGCGAGTGCAAGTGGTGGTCCGGCTTGACGACGTGTCCGACCACCGTTGCTCCCAGCCCGAGAATCGTCTGCTCGAAGCTCTTCGGGCGACCGATTCCCGACAGCAGGAGGACGCGACGCCCGCGCAAGGCGGATGGATCCTCGGCCGACCCGGAATCGCCTGGGAGCCGGACCGACACTGGAGCGTGCGTTGCCCGGAACACCGGCAGCGACTCGTTACGTGCCGTCCGGCGGAGTTTCTCGGTCCAGACACGAAACGCTTCGTCGGAGAGTCGCTCGGCCCGGGTCAGCACGACCAGGTCCGCGCGACGGAGCCCCCCGGGCGTCTCGCGGAGATCACCGGCTGGGAGGCACAGTCCACCGGCGAACGGACGCATCGCGTCCAACAACACGATGTCCGTGTCGCGGTGCAGCCGCCGGTGCTGGAATCCGTCATCGAGCACGATCACGTCGACACCGCCGCGCTCGATCGTCCGACGCGCCGCGAGCACCCGATTGGGATCCTGCTGCTGGACGAGTCCCTCGAACTTCGAGTCGAGTAGGAGGCCCTCATCGTTGAGTTCTGCCCCCTCAGCTCGGCCGTAGCCGCGAGCGACGACCGCGGGCTCGAGCGAGGTCGACCGCAGACGCTCGACAAGCCAGGAGACCATCGGCGTCTTGCCGGTCCCGCCAACGCTGAGGTTTCCGACCGAGATCACCGGCACACCGACTTTCTCGATGCGCTTCCAGCCGACGTCGAAAGCCCAGTGTCGTAGAGCAGCGATCGCCGCCCACAGGAAGGACAGTGGCCACAGACTCTGGCGCAGAACCTTCCGGGATTCAGGCACGATCAGCGAGACGCTTCGGGCTCGATCTTCTCAACCTGCCTGCAGAGCACTCAGCCCCTCGGCATCACAGACGGCGAAACTCTCGAACCCGTCGACCTCGATTGCCTTCGCGATCTGGGCCGTCATCTTGGTCAGCGTCGGCTTCGGCCCGAACTCGACGAATCGATCGATGCCGCCCTCGCGAAGCATCCACTCGACGCTCTCCTGCCAACGCACCGATCCAGCGAATTGGCGCACGAGGGCATCCCGGATCTCGTCGCTGTGACGCAGCGGCTTCGCATCGACGTTGCAGACGACCGGGAACGCCGGGTCACGAAGTTCGACGTCAGCGAGCACTTCCGCGAACCCCTCCGCTGCCTTCTTCAGGAGTGAGCTGTGGAACGGCACCGAGACTTGGAGCCGAACGGCCTTCCGTGGCCCGACGAGCTCTTCGACTTCGTCCATCGCTGCCGTCTCGCCCGACAGGACGACTTGCCCCGGCGTATTGAGGTTCGCGACGTCGCAGATGCCGCGCGTCACCTTCGCCGCGATCTCTTCGGCTTCCTTCCGGTCGGTCTTCCGCAACGCGACCATGCCGCCGGTGCCGGCGGGCACGGCTTCCTGCATGCGGTTCGCGCGCTCGCGCACGAGCTTGATCGCGGTGCTCAGGTCGAGGGCTCCGGCCGCCGTCAAGGCCGAGTATTCGCCGAGGCTATGCCCGGCGACGAAGTCCGTCTGCTGACCGAGCGCCCGGTAGGCAGCGAGCGAGACCGCGAGCGTGCACGGCTGCGTGTTCGCCGTCAGCGCGAGCGCATCGTCCGGCCCCTCGAAGCAAAGCTGCGAGAGCGGCTCCCCGAGCGCCTCGTCGGCTTCGGCGAAGACCTCACGGGCCGCGGAGGAGGCTTCGGCGAGTTCGCGGCCCATGCCCGCAAACTGGGATCCCTGACCGGTGAACAGGAAGGCTGTGGCCATCCGAGCAGGATGGCCGAAGGCCCGCCGAGATCAATGGCGGACCGGGCAACCGCTCAGAGGCTGCCGCCGCCCGGGGCCGGAGCCGGCGACTGGGAACCGCCCGAGGACGGCTCAGTGCCGCTCGGCTCGTTCTCCGTCTCTCCGCGGTAGCGACGCACGCGCCCGCCGCGACGGGTGCGTGCACGGCGCCGACGCGAGCTGCCGGACTCGGCCTGCTCAGCCTCTCCGGTCGTCCCCGGAGTCGGGGTCTGGCCCGGAACCGGCGTCTGACCGGGACCTCCGGCTGGCGAGGGAACGGAGCCGGCCTTGGCTTTGTCGATCGCCTCCTGCTTCTTCACGGCGGCAGTCCAGGCATCGAAGTTGTCGAGGAACTTGCGCTCGATCGCGTTGGGGAACACGCCGAGGACGACCTGACGGCGCTGAAGCTCGGCAACCTTCTCGGGACCCCAGCCAGCCGACGGCGGGAACTCGGAGAGCAACGCAGCCTCTTCGGCCGAAAGCTGCGGCGCCCTGCTCTCGCCGGCTGGCGCCGGAGCCGGACCACCCGGAGTCGGCGTCGGACCCTGTCCCTCGTTGTTCTGCCCCTCCCGCTGACGGCGGCGGGCGTCGGCCTGCTCGCGGGCCTTCTCGGCCCGCTCGTCGGCCGCACGCTGCAGCGCCGCCCCGAGATCGCGGACCTGCTCTTCGCTCAGCCGCTCGCCGATGCGGTAGCGGGCGATCGAGTGGAACGGCAGGAAGATGTAGCTGTTGGTGTTGTCCGAGTACCAGAGCCGGATACCAACCGCGCGGTCGTTCGGGTTGGCCTCGACGAAAGTCGAGCCGTTGTGCTTCTCGACGAAGCGGCCGTTCTTCACGACCCCGAGCAGTCGATTGCCGTTCGTCAGCCAGACCGTCACCCGCACGTGACTGCGAACAACGCGACCCTCACGCATCTCGCGGAGTCGCTCGGCGACCTCTCGCTCGATCCGGCGGCGCTCTTCGGGCTTCTCGACTTCCGGCGCCGGCCTCTGGACCTCCGGTGTCGGCTTCTCGGGCTGCTGGGCCGACAGATCGGCTGAGCAGAGACAGGTCAGAGCGGGCAAGAGCCAGCCACAGAAGATGGATCGGTTCATCGGGTCCTCCATCCCCGCTATCGACCAGACCTGGCGAGGTCATGGAGGCAGATCCGGGTCGGTCCCATGCCGGGTCCGCGCCCGAGACTTCGGCGCATGCGGCCGACTTGACGGATTGGCAAGACCAGCTTCAGCAAGAGCCCGTCGTGTTCACCAAGGGCGGAGCCAGAGGACACACGTCGAGGCCGATCGACCCCGGTCAGGGCGGGGTCAGAACCCGGCCGGCGTGTCGTCTTCTTCGGGCTTCAGCTCGATCAAGCCGCGGGAGAGCTCCTCGGCGGCAACTCTCACGTAGTTCCGCTCGCGCGTTTCAAAGAGGGGCTTCTGGCCCCGGACGAGCTCGCGGACGCGCTTCTGCAGCAGCGACGTGGCTTCGAAGGAACCGGCGACTTGCCGGACCAATTGCAGCGGAAGGGTATCCATCAACGAAGTGGGCCCCGCAGCGTAGCGCGCCCAAGCCCGGCCGCAAGAGTCGAATCGAGGCCCCTCGGCGGTCGCTCTCCACGGAAAGCGCCGCCCTCGGGACTCCTCTCAGACGTCTCGGATATCCGAAACGACCTGAAGATCGTGGAAGGCCCGCTGGCCGTCCCCCCGGGTCGAGACGATCGTCAGGTGCACGAGAATCTCGCGCGACGAAGAGGGCCCGATGACTTGGATCTCGAATCCATGCGGAAACCCATCGCTCGTCTCATCGACCAGGCCGAATCGGTTTGCCCCCATCCGCACCGGCGAGAAGACCGTCGCGATCGAGTGGTGGCGGTAGTCGAGCATGTTCGGTTGACAGAGGTCCGGGTCGGCCTCGAACTCCCAGGTCGTCGAGCGCGGGGCCTGCGAGTCGTTGCTGGTCGAACCATCGGAGAAGATCTGTCGCAGCGTGGTCACGTCGGAGATCGAGGCTCCGAGCGTCCACAGCACCTGGACCGGGGTCCGCGTGACTCCGAACCGATCGGCCTCGGCGTCGAAGAGCGCGGTCAGGATCTCGTCCCGGTGCTTGGAATCGGCAATCGAATCGATCTGGGCCCCGTCGGCGAGCGGTTCGGACACCCAGTGGACGAAGTTCAAACCGACCGGTGAGCCCTGCTGTGGCCCATCACCGGCCGGGGTCATGTAGTAGCGCTCGAGTCGGTAGACATCGACGCGGTAGATATCGCCCGACGAAACCTCGTACTCGTAGGTCCACGAGTAGCGAGCAAACATGAGGTCGTTGCCGGTCACCGGCTGACTCGCGTCCTCGAGGTCGAAGTGACCGTTGGTCCTCACGACAGGAAGGCGCGAGGTCTGGATCGGCTGTGGCATCGAGAACTCGGGCTCGTCGGGCAGCTGACACATCGAGCGGTAGGCGTCACCCTCCGTTCCAGAACCGAGGATCCGCACCGAGGCCGACAGGCCGGTACGGATCTGGTCAGCCAGGTCCTGAGAGATCTCGGTCACTCGCGCGAGTCGTTGGCTGAACTGCTGCGCAGTTGCACCCGAACGGGTCAGACTCGCGACCAGCCCCGCGAGACTGACCAGCAGCACCGAGGCGATCGTCGCCTCGATGAACGAGAAGCCTGCTTCGCGCGACTCCAGAGACGTTCTTTGCTTGTCCATGATTGGATTCCCCAGTCGCTCAGCGCTGTACGTAGACCTTCACCTGGTGCACCGAGTAGTGCAGTCGCACATCGAAGCGGTGCGCCTCGACCCGCAGGACGTACGACCCTTCCGGGAAGTCCGAAGCCGACACGTCCCAGTCGATGAATTCGTCGCCGACGGATGCGTCGTCGAGGTAGTAGAGATCGTTCGGCGGCGTCTCGCCCGGCGTGGCGACCGACTGATCCTGGATGTAGTGCCAGGTCGAGCCGTTGTCCGGCGAGTACATCACCAGGTAGCGTAGGTTGGTCTCGTCCTCCGCGAAGTCCGACGGCGTGCCACTCGTGTAGGGCAGACGATCCCAACGACGCCACTGAGTTTCGATCTGGATCTCGATCACCGAGGGGTTCTCGAGTTCGGAGATTTCGGTCGGCGAGATGATCTCGAGGCGCGGCGGCTGTTGGATGCGGTGCGTCGCCGACTGGTCTCCCAGCTCGAAGAACGACTGATACATCGACAGCAAGCAGTACTTCGCGAGGAATGCGGAACCGAGTTCCGTAGTCTGAGACAGACCGTTCACGACAATCCACGCCGCGTCGGTCCGATCCGGCCCCTCGAGCTCGACGAGTCCCGAGGACTGGTATCCCGAGGGGTGGCTGTAGAACCGATCGACGAGCGTCGCCGTTGCGCGGTTGTTCGAGTAGGGCGCGAAGTTGTAGTGCTGCGGCACGTTGCCGCCGGTGTTCAACGAGAACGGGCGCGACGCTTCGGCCCGGTTCGGAATCGGGAAGCCGTAGTTGTCGACGAGGTCCTGACCAGCTCCGACGATCGATCCCTGACCACCCGAGAAGTGGTGGTTGAAGTGGCTCGACGACGTACCGTTGTTGAAGAACGTGACGCAACCGCGGCTGTTTGTCCGGTGGTGCGAGCTGTCGCAATCGGTACCCCAACCCCGACGCAAGACCGTCGAGGTGTCGTGCACCGACTCGTGGTTTTGGCGCCGGAACTCCGACACCTGGGAGCCCGCGGTCAGGTTGCCGCGCACCCCGCCCGAGCCATCATCCGCCGACCAGTCGGTCAGGTAGGCCCAATCCGGGTAGAGCTCTCCCAACCAGGGGCGGCCGTACCAGTGATCGCCGGAACCAGCACCACTTCGCACCCACTTGCGGACGCCGGTGATGTTGTTCTGGAAACCAGTCGCTCCCTCTGAGCCTCCCCAGGGGTGTTGGTTGACCGGAATCGAGTTCGGGTAGCCGTTCGCCGAGTCGTACCCGATCTCGTTGCCACAGCCCACGTAGTAGTACGAGTAGCCCGACAAGGTGGTGTAGATCGCGTTCGCCCCGATCAGGGCTTCGCGGAACAGCTGCATCGCACGTGGAATGTCGAAGTGCGGACCGCCGTTGAACTTGTTCCAACCCCGTTGGATACCCGGGTAGTCAGCACGGCTGTTCTGCGAGTGGTTCTGCAGCGTGTCGTAGAACCAGTTGTAGGCGTCCGGGAAGTCCGGCTTCTGACCCGCATCCATGCAGGTGTCGAGGTACGGCACGTGACGGGGATCGCCGTGCATCTGGTAGCGCTCGCTCGGCGGAACGGCGTCTGCGTTCTCCGCCCACCAGGTGTAGGTCTCCGACAGGTTGTCCGGCTGGAAGTAGAAGCCCACCGAGCCGCCCGGAACGGTTCCGGAGAGGAACGGATCGGGCTGCGACTGATCCAGCATGCGGGTTCGGACGGTCACCAGCTGGTCGCCGTCACCGACGTCGGCCGGGTCGTAATAGGTCGTCGGGAAACCCGGCTCCGCGAACCACTCTTGGTCCCAGGCTTCGACTGGAATGTTCAGTACCCAGCGAGCCGTGTTCTTCGGACCATCACCCAGCGACGACAGATTGCGACTGAAGTCAATCGTCGAACCGGTCGGCGACGGGATGTACTCGCGGCCGTAGAGCAGCGAGCGTTGGTTGCGCCAGAGACCACGTCCGTCGACATCCGTCGGCGCGGTCATTGGCGTGTTCCACATGTAGATGAAGGTCCGCGCGCGCTCGCCCGAGAATCCGGGCTGGAAGAACGCGTAGTAGAACATCTCCTCGTCGAAGGATCCGGTGATGTCGTGCAGGCACGGAGCCGGCTCGGGCGGACGGTAGGTGTTGTCGCCACCGACAAAAACGCCACCCGCGATTCGCTCGAGCTGTACTTCTGGTCGTAGATAGCCCACCGGCTCGAGGCCACACAGGTCGACATCCATAACCTCCATGACGATCGGCACATCCAACGGCATGCGACCGTTGTTCAGCCCCACGGGCATGTTGTCGAAGTCGTCGGTCCAACCGTAGACACGCAGGCGAACGTCTTGCTCCTCACCCGGCACACCCTGTGGGGACTGCGTACGCAGCTCCTCGGGGTGGGTGACGACGCGAGCACCGGGCAGACGCTCGGGCAGGCGTGCTGCGTCCGAGTAGTTGCGGGTGGGTGCGGTCGGCAGAAGCTCACCGTGCAGGTTGATGAGCAGCGCGTTCCGATACTCTTCCGGGCTCTGGGCCATGTCGTCGAGCAGCAGCTGGAGCGGCGGCTCGGCCGACATGTCGACGAGATCGTCCGGAGGAACCAGACCACTGAGCTCGGCGGTTCGGATCGCCTCGCGCCGCGCTTCGACCTCTGCGACCCGTAGGTCGTGCAAGGCTCGAGCACGCGGTGCTCGCATGCAGTGGTTGTAGTAGTCAGCAAGCGCGTACGGGTAGGGGTTCGTCTGCGAATCCCACTCGTTGATCGGCGTGCCGTCCAGGTTCACACGACCCTTGATGATGTCGGGCACGTAGTAGTAGGTCGATGAACTGCCGTCCGGCATGCGACCCGGGTAGAAGTAGACGTCGTCGACCGTCTCATGACTGTCGAACTCGTCGTTGATGTACGGGCGGTACATCTGGTTGCGACCGAAGCCCGCCTTGTTGATCCAGTGCGTGCGCACGGACAGACCAGGGTTGCGCGCTTCGAGGTCCGTGATCGCCGACTCGACGAACGGAACGATCGCTTCCATGTACACCCACCAACCCGGGATCGTGTCGATCGCCAGAAGGTAGACGTCGAACACCTGCGTCGCAGGGAACGACGAGGCGACCGAGTTGACCACGGACGACAAACTTGCGAACTCGCGCTCGCTGCCGTTCTGACTCCGCTTGAAGATGCGGATCGTCACGTAGCGCATGTTCCGGTTGTTCAGTCCGGAGAACGGTCGGACGGAGATCGAGCGAGCCCAGACCCACTGACCGTCACGCATCGTGTTCCCGCTGACCGGGTGGTCCGCAGGGAGCAGAGTCCCGTCGTCCTCGTTGATGGTCAGCGACGGTCGACGAAGAACACCGTCATCGTACTGGTCGAGGTCGACCGCCGCCTCGACATCGCCGCGGTCCACCAGCGAGTGGATCTCGGACAAAATCGCCTGCGCCTTGGTGTACGCGAACACCCGGTCGCGCTGCTCGTTCGTCTCGCGATAACTCGACGTCAGGTGGTTCCCCATCACCACCGCAGCGATGACGAACACCACTGTGCCCATCATCATCTCGACGAGCGTGAAGCCTCGATCTCGAGTCTGGTCCATCATGATCGTTCCCCTCGGCACCGCTTCCCCGCCGCGGTAAAGTCGCGGGACGGAGACGGGTCCGTCGAGAAGATCGACACCCTGGCCGCCCGACTTGGCCCGAACCCTCTGGTTCGTCCAAGAATCGGACCCCGATCGGGACTCTCCCGGTCGACCGAGCCAAGATCCGCAGCACGCCGTTGTTCCGAGACCTGCGACGCCACCGAGGAATCCGCGGACTCCGCCGCGTTCTCGACCTCTACTTCGCCGAGAAGCGCTCGGTTGCGATCGGAATGGCCTCCGCGGCCCTGGCAGGACTCTGCCTTCTGGCGCTGCCGATCCTGGCTGGACGAGCTCTCGACGCAGCGACCACACCCGGAACCGAGCCACTGCCCCTCCGCAACCTCGCGCTGATCTTCCTCGCCTGCGCGGTCGCCGAGGCCCTGCTCCGAGCCTTCGCGCGGCGGACCCTGGTCGGCCGATCCCGAACTGCGGAAGCAGACCTGAAGTCGGATCTGCACCGCCGAATGTTGAGGAGCCGGCTGCGCGACCTCCGTCGCTACCGCCCGGGCGATCTGCTCGTTCGGCTCAACGACGACGTCGAGCAACTCCGCTTCGCCACCGGCCCACTGTTGCTCCACGGGACGCAGAGCCTGGTGGTGCTGCCCGGCGCCGCCTTGTCGCTCGGGACTCTGCAACTCGAGACCAGCCTCGCACTCTCCTTCGTCACGGTCGTTCTCCTGTTCGCGATCCGCCGACTCGCGCCCTCGCTCGGCCGAGCCGGCTCCGCCGTGCAGGAGCAGCTCGCGGCCGTCGGGAGTACGGCCGAGATCTCGCTCCAGGACCCGCTCTCTCGACGGAGCCTCGGCCTCGAAGACCGTTCGACGCAAGCGATCGAGAACGCCGCGGACGAACTGAGCCAGGCCAAGATCGGACTCGCGACAAGACGCGCCCGACTCGACGCGATGCTGCACCTCACGCTGCAGGGCTCGGGAGCCCTCTTGCTCTGGTTCGGCGGTGTCGCCGTGCTCGAGGGCGGCAACAGCTCCGGAGATTTGCTCCGTGGCTTCGCAACACTCGGCATCGCGTGGCAACCACTGCTCGCGGCAGGCTTCCTGGCGAGCGTTCTACCTCGCGCTCTGGCCGCCGGCGAGCGTATCGAGGACGTCTTCGACCTCGATCAGCAGCCAGCGCCCAGGCCTCTCGAAGGCGACGACGACGAGCTCAACGTCTTCGTCGATATCACGCCGCCGTCCAAGGTGGAACGGCGCACCTTCTCGATCTGGCTGACACCACGCAGGTTCGTCGGGATCACCGGCGTGGTCGGCTCCGGAAAGTCTCGCCTACTTCAGCATCTCGCCGGGCTGACGGAGCCCGAGGAGCTCGGGATCCGATTCGAGTCGCTCCCCCACGTCGGCTCCTACTGGGCGCTCGGAAAGCTCCCACCCGACCAGCGCTCGAAGCTGATCGCCTACCTCGAGTCGGAACCCCTGCTGTTCGAGGGCACGGTACGCGAAAACCTCGAACTCGCCTCGACGTCTCCGCTGGCGGACGCCGCGATGCAGGATGCCCTGAGGACAGCCGGACTCGGGCCAGATGCGCCCGGAGCGCTCGCACTCGACGATCGGATCGGTGAGGGCGGCGAGACGCGCAGCGGTGGGCAGCGGCAGCGACTCGCCCTCGCCCGTGCGCTGCTCAGCGGCGCACCCTGCCTCTGTCTCGACGACGCGCTCTCGGCCCTCGACGCGCGCACGACCGAGGACGTCCTGCAGGCACTCCGAGCCACCGACCGTGCCCTCGTCGTGGTCGCCCACCGACTGGAGACCATCCAACAAGCCGAAGAGATCTACTGGCTCGAGGACGGCGAGGTTCGGGCGCGAGGAGACCACGCGTTCCTTCACCAGAGCTTCGAGCCGTATCGCCGGGCCTTTGACTCGCAGGCCGCGGACCGCGGATTCCGCGACGGCGAGGGAGGTATCTCGTGAACGAACGCCCTCGCGTCACGCTGATCGACCTGATCCGGCCGGAGTTCGGTCGATTCGGTCTCGCCCTTTCGATCCTCGGACTCTCGTTCGGGCTCGAACTCCTCGCGCCCTGGCTCATCGAGCGAGCAGTCGACGGCCCGCTGAGGCAATCGGACGATCCGAGCGCCCGGGACGACCTGGGCCTCTACGCGCTCGGCGTCTTCGCTTGCGCCGCGTTCGGAGCTTTGCTGGGGCTCGCCTTCGTCCACACGACCGCGCGTGCCGGCCAGCGGATCGCCCTCGACATCCGTCGTCGGACGGCCCACTCGCTCGGTCACGCGGATCTCGCCTGGCTCGAGCAGAGGTCACTCGGTCGCAACCTGACGAACCTGACCACCGACGTCGAGAACATCGACCAGGCGGTCACGAGCGGTGGACTGCATGCGTTCTTCGACGTGCTGCGGATCATCGGTTTCGTCCTGGCCATCGCGATCACTGCCCCGACCCTCGGTCTCTACCTCGCGGTCCTGCTTCCGCTGGTTGGGGCCTTTGGACTGTGGTTCCGTGGCCGCGCACGCGAGCGCTACGGCGAGGTCCGCTCGCGCGTCTCACGACAGAACGGACTGCTGCTGGAATCGCTGCGCGGACTCACGACGCTGCGCCGGCTCGGAACCGAGGGCCGATTCGCCGATCGAGCCGAGGAGGCGAACCGGGCAACCGAAGACGCATGGCATCGAACGGTCCGCTCCTACGCGTCGTTCTTTGCCGCGACCGACATCGCGCTGCGGGCGACGCAGGCCGGCCTTCTGTTCGTCGGAGGAATGCGTGTGCTGGACGGTGACGGTGGCGCCGGTGAGCTGCTGCGCACCTGGCTCTACCTGCAACTGCTCTCTCGGCCGCTCCGCGAGCTCGGCGAGCGATTCCACACCCTGCAGGCAGCGCGTTCGAGCCTGGTGCGCCTGCTCGAAGTTCTGGACGCACCCAGAGCCCCACGGGGCCCCGAGTCGGCTGGACTCGAACTCCCCCACGACGCGCTCGCGGTCAAAGTCGACGGTCTGACCTTTGGCTACGACTCGGATCAGAACGTGCTCCACGACGTCTCGTTCTCGATCGAACCGGGCGAGCACGTCGCGATCGTCGGCCCGACCGGCGCCGGCAAGAGCACGCTGTTCCGCCTCCTGGCCCGGCTCCACGAACCCAGCTGTGGCGCGATCCGGATCGGTGACGCCCCCCTCACGGACGTAAAGGAATCGAACCTCCGAGTCCGAACCGCTCTCCTGACGCAGCGAGCACCGCTGACCGAACCGCAACTCGCGGAAGCGATCACTGCGCGCCGCGACGGTCTCGACGACGCCGATGCCAGGCGCGCGCTGGAACGCTCCGACCCACTCGGACAACTCGGTCGGGACCTGCGCCGAGAGACGCTGGACGAACACGGCGACCCAGCCCTCTCCGACGGCGAACGTCAGGTCGTGGCCCTCGCACGCAGCCTCGCCTCCCGCCCGGGTCTTCTGCTGCTCGATGAGCCGAGTGCCGCACTCGACCCTCGTACCGAGGAAACGTTCCGACGAGCGCTACAGGAAGAACGAGGCGAGGTGACCGTGCTCGTGATCGCACACCGGCTCGAGACCGTGATGGGAGCCGACCGAGTGTTGGTCCTCGAGAACGGCCGCCTGGTCGAGTCCGGAGCCCCGACGGTCTTGGCGGAACGCGGCGGCGCGTTCTCACGGCTGAGGTCCCGCTGACCTCGATCAGCGACTTTCGGCGGCGATCCGCTTCTTCGTCGCCGCCCAGGAGCAGATCGGGCACTGCGACAGATCGTGACCGCGCGCGGGACAGTGCTCGCGACCGAAGAAGATGATCTGCAGGTGCAGCTTGTTCCACGACTCGCGAGGGAACACCGCCTTCAGGTCTTTCTCGGTCTGCTCGACCGTCGTGCCGCGGCTGAGACCCCAACGAGCCGCCAGGCGATGGATGTGGGTGTCGACCGGAAAGGCCGGGACCCCGAACGCCTGCGCCATCACGACACTCGCGGTCTTGTGTCCGACCCCCGGCAAGGCCTCGAGCGCGGCAAAACTCTGCGGCACCTCAGCGCCATGCTCGTCCCGGAGCATCTCGGACAATCGTTTGATGTTCTTGGCCTTGGCTGGGGCGAGGCCACAGCTGCGGATCTCGGCGAGAATCTCATCCGCGGACAGTTCGGCCATCGCCTCTGGAGTATTCGCTCGAGCGAAAAGCCCCGGAGTCACGAGATTGACGCGAGCGTCGGTGGTCTGCGCTGAGAGCAACACCGCGACCAGGAGCGTGAACGGGTCCTGGTGGTCGAGTGGGACGGGAGTCTCCGGGTAGAGCTCCTCGAGCATCTCCTGGATCCGCTGAGCCTTCTCGATACGTCGCAAAGCGCTTCTTGCTAGAGAGTTACAGGCTGAGGCGCGTCCAGCCAGAGCGCGCCGCGAGCCTCGGAGAGTAGCTCTCTGCGGGCATAAAAAAAGGAGACCGAAGCACCCAGTGCCTTTGCAGGCGCTGGAGAACTTCGGCCTCCTGCTCGCTCTCTCTTCTCTTGCTCGTTTTCCACCGACTCGGCGCTCTCCCCAGAACACCTCCTCGGCGGGGCCCAGTCAGACCGAAGCCCGTCTGGACACAGGAGAGTTAGACGTTGAGGCCTCGGAAGTTTCGCGGCGGACCCGGTTTTTTTGTCGGGGTTCGATTCTGAAACGGAACCCTGCAGCGACGAGATCCGTCGCGAGCGGGTTGGAGACTCGGGCCCCAGAGGTGAGACTCTCCGCCCGATCCCTTCTTCGTTCGTCGCTTCGGCTTCGTCGGAAACCTCTTTCGGTTTACCGATAGCAGTCCACCCCGCGCGATGAGTCGACTGAGGAGCGGGATTCCCCCCACCCCCGGCCTTCGCCACCACTTCCCCCGGGCTTTCGCCCCAGCGCCACTTCCGTCCCATGGCCACGCGCCCCATCCGCAACCTCGCGATCATCGCCCACGTCGACCACGGCAAGACCACGCTCGTCGACGCGATGCTGAAGCAGACCGGCATCTTCCGCGACAACCAGCAAGTCGAGGAGTGCATCCTCGACTCGAACGACCTGGAGCGCGAACGCGGGATCACGATCCTCGCGAAGAACACCGTCGTTCACTACGAGGGCGTCAAGGTCAACCTGATCGACACTCCAGGACACGCCGACTTCGGCGGTGAGGTCGAACGCGTGTTGTCGATGGCGGACGGCATCATCCTCCTCGTCGACGCCGCCGAGGGCCCGATGCCGCAGACGCGGTTCGTCCTGGGCAAGGCATTCGAACACGGACTCGTTCCGTTGCTCGTCATCAACAAGGTCGACAAGTCCGACGCGCGTTGCCAAGAAGTGTTGAACGAGGTCTACGACCTGTTCATCGACCTCGACGCCGACGACGAGCAGCTCGAGTTCCCGGTTCTCTACGGCTCCGGCCGGGACGGATGGGTGACGAGGACCTACGCCGAAGACAACGAAGTTGGCCAAGACCTCCGCCCGCTGTTCGACGAGGTGATCAAGCACGTCCCAGCGCCGACCGACGATCCGGCGGCGCCGCTGCAATTCCGCGTCACGACGCTCGACTGGTCGGACTACGTCGGCCGCATCGGCATCGGCCGCGTGCACCGCGGCACGATCAAGGTCGGGAACCGGGTCACGCGCGTCGACAAGGACGGCAAGCAGACCGAGCACACGATCCGTGGCCTCTACAGCTTCGACGGACTCGGCCGCAAGGAAGTCGATCAGGTGGAGGCCGGCGACCTCTGCGCCATCTGGGGCATCGAGGAGCTGTTCATCGGTGAGTCGCTGACCGACACCGAGACCGTCGAGCCGCTGGACTTCGTCGCAATCGACGAGCCGACGATGAGCATCCTGCTCCGCGTCAACGACTCGCCTTTCGCCGGGAAGGACGGCAAGTTCATCACCAGCCGCCACCTGAGCGACCGACTCGAGAAGGAGCTGCGGACCAACGTTGCGCTCAGGGTCGAACAGGCCGGTGGCCCGGACGCGTTCCAGGTCTCAGGGCGTGGCGTCATGCACCTGGGCTTCCTGCTCGAGACGATGCGCCGCGAAGGCTACGAGTTCTCGGTCGGCAAGCCGCAGGTCATCTACCACGAGGAGAATGGCGTCACGCTCGAGCCGATCGAGCTGCTGACCATCGACACGCCCCAGGACGCGAGCGGCAAGATCATCGAGATTCTCGGTGAACGCCGCGCCGAACTGGAGTCCATGGAGCCGAAGGGCACGTTCCAGCGCATCCGGTTCACGGTGCCGGCTCGCGGCCTGATCGGGGTGCGCAACCGCATCCTCAACGCCTCGGGCGGTGAGGCGACGATGCACCACCGGTTCCACGAATACGCCCCACACCGCGGCAACATCCAATCGCGGAACGCCGGGGTCCTCGTCTCGATGGCGCCAGGTAAGGCGACCTTCTACTCCCTCGACGCACTGCGCGACCGCGGCACGTTCTTCGTCAACCCGGCCGACGAGATCTACGAAGGCATGGTCGTCGGCGAGCACTGCAAGGACAACGACCTCGTCGTCAACCTGAGCAAGGAGAAGAAGCTCAACAACATCCGCAGCTCGACCAAGGAAGCTTTCGTCAAGCTGATGCCGCCGCGCATCTTCGTCGTCGAAGACGGCCTCGAGTACGTCGGTGAGGACGAGTACCTCGAGGTCACACCGAACCACGTCCGCTTGCGCAAGATCCACCTGCGCGAAGCGGATCGCCGGCGTCTCGACCGCGCCGCGAAGCAGACCGTCTAGACGACGGATTCAGTCGCCGCGGTGCGCCGCGACGTACTCGAGGGCCCGGCCCTCGAGGAACGAGCTGGAGAGCCCCGAACGCCGTGCGAGATCGAGCGCCGTGTCCTGGTCGATCCCCTCGTCCAGGATGCACCAGGTGAGGAATACCGCGCCGACGCGGTTACTCGATTGGCAGTGCATCACCAGCGGGCGCTCGGCCTCGCGGAGAATGCGGCGCCCCTCATCGAAGATCGGGTCGCCGTGACCGGTGTCCCCCCCCATGGGGCAGTGCAGAAACTCCATCCCGAGCTCGCGGACCAGGTCCGGCTCGGGATCGTTCCGGCCGCGCTCACCCACGTCGCAGAGATCACAGATCGTCCGGACTCCGGCTTCGGCCATCGACCGGAAGTCCGCTTCGCTCGGCAGTCCGGCGAGGTAGAGGTCCGCGCCGTAGCGATGGAACGGGTAGGCCTTCGCAACGTCGCTCTTCACCAGCTCGAGCGCGACGGCCTCGGTTCCGGAGCTCTGATCGTCACCGCCGTTCGATTCGACCGACTGTCCGTTGCAGCCGGAGAGCACCACGGTGAGAAGCACGGCGAAAGCGGGGAGAGCGCGCATGGCTGGGAGGATCCTCGAATCGCACATTGCCGAAAAGCCCCGAGCCTCTGAAAGCGAGCGGTTCACTCCCTGGAGAGTTGCCGTGCGAGACCTTTCAGGAGCAGCTCGAGCCCTCGCTCGAACTCGGCCTCGAGGGATCGCATGCGTGCGATCCGCCAACTCCGGTCTGGCGCCTTGAGGCGGACACGATGCTCGACCCAGCGACCGGAGAACACCTCCGAGACGAGGCCGATGACGGCATCCTCGATACAGCCGCCACCGACGCCTCGAGGTTCCGGATGATGTTCTCCCAGACCAACCAGAGCGACCTGCAAGAGCTCTCCAGCCTGGTCGAGCGCGCCGAACTCACGCCCGTGATCGACGTCTCATTGGGACTGCAAGAGACCGACTGTGCCTTCCGCAGACTCGAGTCGAGCGAACACGTCGGAACTCCGATCGTCCTCCTCGGATGCGAGCAGGGGCCTGCTAGGATCCGGCCCGAGGCCGATGCGAGACCAGGACCACGAGACGACGAGTTCACGCAAGTGCCTCCGCTGTTTCCTCGTCCATGAGCACTGCCTCTGTGACGAGATCCCCTCGCTCCGCAACCGGACGGGCCTCTTGGTCCTGCAGCATCCGAAAGAGCGCTTTCATCCGATCGGCACCGCCCGGATCGCACGGCTCGGACTCGCGAACTGTGAAGTGTTGGTCGCACGCGACCACACGAACGAGAGCCTCACCGTCGATCCGGGATCGACTCTCGTCGACGGCACAGCACTCCTGTTTCCAGACCCGGCGGCGCCCTACCTCGACGAACTGGCTCCCGACGAGCGTCCGCAGGCGCTCTGCGTCCTCGACGGCACCTGGGCGCAGGCGAAGCGACTGTTCCACGAGAACCCCTGGGTGCGCGAACTCCCACGCATTCGCTTCACTCCAACCCGCGAGAGTGAGTACCGCATCCGGCGCGAACCCCACCCACACTTTGTCTCGACGATCGAGGCGATCGTCGCTGCGCTGCGCATCCTCGAACCCGAACTCGAACACACCGAGTCGCTGCTCGATGCGTTCCGATCGATGGTCGCTCGTCAGGAGAAGTTCGGCCGGAGTCCCGACCGCAAGCCACGCCATCAACGACCTCGCAATCGTCCGAGTCGTGTGATCCCGACGGAGCTGCTCGACGACGAGCTGGTCCTGCTCGCGATCGACACCTGGACGCAGGACCCCGAGGATCCGACGCCGCGGGCTCTGCACGTGGCGATGCAACCGATCGATCCGCGGCGCGAATCGTTCGAGGCGATCCTGCGACCAGACGATCGCAGCCGCGATCCCGAGGCCGATCGACGCAAGCTCTCCCACGCCGAACTCTCGGCCGAAGACGTCGAATCCGGTTGTTCGCAGAAGGAGTTCCGGAACCGTCTGGCCGAGTTCCTGCGGGGCCGTCCGCGACTGGCGGCCTGGAATCAGCGGACTCTGAGCACGCTCGATTCCCTCCTCGCATCTCCACTCCCATCGACCTGCCTGAAAGCCGCCTACACCAACCTCCGCGGGGGACGGATCGGCGGGCTGATCGACGTGCTGGCCCGTGAACAGCTCGAACCCTGCGATCTGCCGTTTCGCGGCCGCATCGCTCGACGACTCGGTGAGGCGTTGGCGGTCACACATTTCCTGCGCGACGAATTGGCGTCCAGCTCAGGGATCACATCCGGAGAAGATCCGACTTCGGCCAGTCCGACCGATACACTCGGGCGGTCGTGACGAAGCGCCCCGATTCTCCCCACGGTGACGCCGCGCCTCGAGACCAGTCGCTGAAGAAGCTCGCAACGCGACTCGGTCACGAGTTCCGAGACCCCGACCTGTTCGCGCGAGCCTTCGTCCACTCCTCGATGGGGAACGAAGGCAAGCGGAGCAACGAACGGCTGGAGTTCCTCGGAGATGCGGTGCTCGAACTCATCGTCTCCGATCACCTGTTCCGCACGTTTCCGGACGCAGCGGAAGGACAGTTGACCGATCGCCGCCAACGGATCGTCAGCAAGCCACCGCTCGCGAAGGTGGCCCGCGAGCTCGAGCTGATCTCCATGCTGGAGCACGGCCGTGGTCTGACCGGGGACGAACTCGAAAGCGAACGACTCCAGGCCAACCTGCTCGAGGCGGTCCTCGGCGCGATCTGGCTGGACGGCGGACTGACCGCAGCGAAGCGATTCGTGCACTGCGAAGTGTTGCCGCGCACCGGCGATGGGCGCCCCGACGGCGAGAAGAGCTTTCGCGACCCGAAGTCCCGCCTCCTCCATTGGTGCCAGGCCCACCGCCTCGGCCAACCGAAGTACCAAACCCTCGGCTCCCGGGGCCCCGAGCACCAGCGCGTGTTCGAAGTCGCCGTCCTCGTCGACGGTGAGGAGCGCGAGCGCGGGGAAGCGACCTCCAAGCAGGCCGCAGAGATGCTGGCAGCCGAGGCGACCCTGGCCGCGCTGCAGCGAGAACGCCAAGCGAACGACGCGGAGACCGAGTCGACAGCGCAGTCCGACTGAAGCGAGAGGTTGCTCTCCCTCTGCTCAAGGCCTAGCTCTCGCGCCCTATGACGAGCGACGAGAGCAGCCCTTCTTCCGACAACCGGGTCTTCCTGATCACTGGAGCCTCGACCGGCATCGGCGCGGCGACCGCCATCGAGGCATCGAAGCGAGGCTTCCGCGTCGCGTTGACCTCGCGCAGCGAAGACAAGCTCTCGGAGCTCGCCGTTCGGTGTGGCGGCTCTGGTCGGGCGCTCGCAGTCGCCTGCGACGTCCAGGACTGGGAGTCGCAGAAGTCGATGGTCGACCGAGTGCTCGCAGAGTTCGGCCAGATCGACGTCGTGTTCGCGAACGCCGGCGGATCATTCGGCGGAGCCTTCGTCGGTGGTGACGACACGCCGGAGGAGTGGCAGCAGATGGTGCAGACCAACGTGTTCGGCGTCGCCGCGACCGCTCGCCTGACACTCCCGAACCTGATCGAGAACAACGGCCAGCTGATCCTCTGTGGTTCAGTCGCCGGCCGCATCGCAACCGGCAGCCTTTACAGCGCGACCAAATGGGCTGTGACCGGCATGGCGGAGTCGATCCGCAAGAAAGTCACCGAGCACGGCGTCCGCGTGACTCTGATCGGACCCGGCCGGGTCGACACGCCGTTCTGGGACTCGCCGCAGAGCCAAGGTGCTCTGCGAGACATCGACATCGCCGAGTGCGTCGTCTGGGCGGCGACCCAACCGAAACACGTCGACGTGAACGAGATCCTCGTCCGCCCGGTCGGTCAGACCATCTGAGCACTCTGCGTCGAGACTCCCATCCCGCCCCGTCCGCGCTACGTTGAGCGGTTCGCTTCCGACCCGAGCCCGACCCTGACCGACCTCCGCGCATTCCTCGACCTGCCGACCACCCGCCGGGTCCTCGAAGCACTCGACCAGCGCGGTTCTGCACGGGCCGCTGGAGGACTCTGGGGTAGCTCGAGCGCGTTGCTGCTCGCCGCAGTCCGGAAGGGAGCCCGGCGCCCGATCCTGTGCATCACCGGCACCGACGAGGACTCGGAAACGCTCCGAGACGACCTACGCGCGTTCGGCGAGAGCGGAGCGGTGTTGTTCCCGACCGGCCTCGTCGACGTCGATGGCGAACCGGAGCCCGGCCGCGAGGGCGAACGCGCGCTCGCCCTGCGCGAACTCGTCGAACGCAACGCGGGGCCGGACGGAGACTCCGACTGGCTCTGCCTCGCGACCCTGCAGAGCATGGTGCAGGTCGCACCCGACCTCAGCTCGCTTCAAGAGGGGCGTACTGTCGTGCGCGCCGGCGAACGCCTGGGCATTGGGGACCTTCACGACCGCTGTCGCGAAGCCGGCCTCCGCGAGGTTCCGGTCGTCGTCAACCCCGGCGAGGTCTCGCGCCGCGGCGACGTCCTCGACATCTACCCGATGCTCTCCGCGGAGGCCTTTCGCGTCGAGTTCTTCGATGACGAATGCGAGTCGATCCGGACCTTCGAACCGAGCAGCCAACGCAGCCTCGATCGCCGCGACGAGGTGGTTCTGCTGCTCGGTTCCGACACCCGATCAGAATCCCCCTCGGCCGGACGTTCGCAAGTCATCAGCTACCTGTTCCGGCGCGACCTCGTCGTCGTCTACTTCGAACCACTTCGCATCGACGAACGACGGCAGCGCCTCGTGAAGACCGGAGGATCGGAGTTCCGTGACCGACTCGTCGCGTTCCAGGAGACCCTCCACCCCGCGACCTCGCTCGAAGTCTCGGCGCTCCCGAGCCAGGATCTCGACTACAAGATCCTGTCCGCAGGGAGTGCCGTCGGCTCCGGCGAGCACGATCCGTTCGGACGACTCCAGGCGATTCGCGGCGTCCAGAAAGATCAGGTCGACATCATCTGTCGCAGCGATTCGGAACGGGATCGACTTCGCGAGATCTTCGAGCACAAGGGAGTCGACCTCGACCGTGATTCCATCCGCCTCGGAACCGGCAGCCTCCATCGTGGCTTCCGGGTTCCGGAACTGAGCTGGACAGTGCTGAGCAACACCGAGTTCGTCGGTGTCCCGGCCCCGGTCCGTGCGCGACCGCAGAAGCAGCAGATCGAGTCGCGCGCACTGAAGAGCTTCTTTGAGCTCGGCCCCGGCGACCTGGTCGTCCACGCGGTCCACGGCATCTCGAGGTTCGAGGGAATCGAACGCGTCGTGCGTGGCGAGGCCGAGGAGGATCACCTTCGCCTCTGCTTCAAAGACGAGCTACGCCTCCTCGTTCCGGTCTCGAAGATCCACCTCGTCCAGAAATACGTCGGTGCGGGAGGCCCGCAACCGAAACTCGACAAGCTCGGCGGGAAGGGCTTCCAGAAGCGGAAGCAGGACGTCGAGGCTGCGCTGTTCGACCTCGCTTCCGACCTGCTCCAGCTGCAGATCGAACGCGACAACGTGCGACGTGAGGCCTACGCCCGCGACCCGCTCGAAGACGACCTCCTCGACTCCTTCCCCTTCCAGGACACCGAGGATCAGAGCGAAGCCTGGAACGCGATCCGAACCGAGCTCGAACAGGATCGGCCCATGGACCGCCTCCTCTGTGGGGACGTCGGATTCGGCAAGACCGAAGTCGCGATGCGCGCCGCGTTCAAGGTCGCGATCAGCGGACGCCAGGTCGCCGTTCTCGCTCCGACCACGGTGCTCGCAGAACAACACCGCCAGACCTTCGCCGCGCGGTTCGAACCGCTGGGACTCAGGGTCGAAGTCCTGTCCCGGTTCAACAAGCCGAAGCAACGCAAGGAAGTCTTGGCGGACGCGAAGCTCGGCAAGGTCGACGTGCTGGTCGGGACCCACCGCATCCTCAGCGACGACGTCGGCTTCCAAGACCTCGGCCTGCTCGTCATCGACGAGGAGCAACGCTTTGGAGTCCGCCAGAAGGAACGTCTGAAGCAACTCCGCACCGACATCGACGTTCTCTCGATGTCCGCGACGCCGATCCCCCGTACGCTGCACGCCTCCCTGCTCGGCATCCGAACCGTATCGACGCTGGCCACGCCACCCGAAGGACGACAGGACGTCGAGACCAAGTTGCTCTACCGCAGTGACGAGCTGCTGCAGGATGCGATCGGTCACGAACTTCGGCGGGATGGTCAGGTGTTCGTACTCCACGACCGCATCGCGGGACTCGAACCGCTCGCCAACCGCATCCGCGAACTCCTCCCACACGCGAAGGTCGCGATCGGCCACGGGCAGCTGACCGAAACTCAACTCGAGAAGACCCTCCGTTCGTTCACCCGCGGTGAAGTCGAGGTCCTGGTCTGCACGTCCATCGTCGAGAACGGTCTCGACATCGCTCGCGCCAACACGATCCTGATCGATCGTGCCGAGATGTTCGGTCTCGCCGAGCTCCACCAGCTGCGAGGTCGGGTCGGACGCAGTTCGGAGAAGGCCTACTGCTACCTGATGATCGACCGGTTGCACCCGCCACCGGAAGCATCCCGCAAGCGCCTTCGTGCACTCGAGGAACTCTCACGCCTCGGCGCAGGATTCCAGATCGCGATGAAGGACCTGGAGATCCGTGGTGCCGGCAACCTGCTCGGTCCGCAGCAATCGGGCCATATCGGTGCGGTCGGCTACGAGATGTACTGCGAGCTCTTGCGTGGCGCAGTCGAACGCGCTCGGGAAGAACCGGCGACGGACGACGCGCCGAAGCGACGCGTCGAGGTCGAGGCGCCGCGAGAAGTCGACGTCGATCTACGCGTGAAGGCGTTCCTTCCGGACGACCTGATCCGTGATCCGCGCCAACGACTCGAGATCCTTCGTGAGATGGACGCGGCAACGACCCCTGCGGAAACGCACCGCATCCGGGAAGACCTGAGTGATCGCTTCGGACATCTGCCCGAGCCGACCGAGACGCTGCTTCGAATCTTCCTGATCAAGCACGCGCTGATGCAGCTGTCGGTCCATGCGGTTCAGAACATCGAAGGCGAACGCCTGCTGGTCCGTCACGATCCCGCACGACCACTCGGTGGCGCCTGGCTGAACGCGTTCACCGACGTCCGTGCGGTCGAGGCCGGCAAGACCCACCTGATGCTTCCGAAGCCGCGAAGGCGTGGTTCGGGAGCGAAGGGGCTCGATGCGACCGCGGTCGTAGAACTCCTCCTCGACACCTTGTGCCCGGGCCACGAACTGCCGAAACTTCGACAGAGGTCCGGTGGTTCGAGGGTTGGTTCAGGCAAGTCCTGAGCCCTGCGATCCGCGAACGGACCACGCTCCGGAGCTGCTGATGACCCGAGGTCCTGAACGCCTGACCGAATCCCTGGCCCTCGCAGCGCTGCTCGCCCTGGGTGGCTGCGCATCCACGCCGCAGTCCGAAACCCCGCCGGTCGAGAACGGCACCATCCGGAACGCCCCCGACCCGGCGAACCGAGACGTATCGGACGACCGTTCGGACAGCAGTTCGAACGGCAACGCTTCGACGGCGGCCGAACTCATTCGAGAGAGGGTGATCAACCCGGAACCACCGCAGCAGATCGCTGCGGCACCGGATGCGGACCTGCGCGCGCCGCAACGCGAGCCCGAACTGACCGCGCCCCTCACGCAAGCACAACCACAGGGAGCGCGTGCGCCAGAAACCGACACCGTCGCGGCCCCGCCGGTCGGAGCCTGGAACCGTGGCGACGCCGTGGCCGCGATCGTCGCCGACCGAGCGATTCTCGAGTCCGACGTCTACGTGCTCGCGAGCGCGCTCTACGGCGGGGACCGCGAACCGACGCTCCGCGAGCGGCAGGGTGTGCTGCTTCAGATGGTCCAAGAGGAGCTTCTGCTGCACTTCACGCTCCAGCAACACGGCGAGCGAGCACTCGAGTTTGCCGAGCAGATCGCGTCGGACCGACGTGCCGAGCAGATCCGTGAGGTCGGATTCTTGCGATTCCACGAGCTGACCGAGGCCGGCGGCTCGAGCGTCAAGGCCGACTTCGAGGCGCGGAAGAAGGAGATCCTCCTGACGCTCGGGCGGCAGTACATCCAGCAGCAGCACTTCGGCGAGTACCGCCACCTGCAGGTCTCCCCGAAGGAGATCTGCGAGTTCTACGAGACGAACTTCGAGGAGGAATTCGCGGCGAAACCGCCGCTGGTCCAGGTCGAAATCGCTCAGTTCAAACTCGAAGACGCGAACGAAGACGAACACGTCCAGGAGTTCGCCAAGCGCTGGCGCGAGGACTCCGACGCCGCGAAGAAGGCCGATCTGAAGCCCGCGACGATGAGCCTCGACTTCGGAGACGAGCCGAGCTGGCCCGAGTGGCTCGGAGCCTTCGCCGAAGAGGCTCAGATTGGCGAAGTGTCCGATCCGATGGTCGGATCCCGCGCGGTCTACCGCCACGTGGTTCGGGTCACGGGTCGGACCGAAGAGCCGTTCCGTGACCTCGAAGATCCCGAGGTGCAGGAAGGAATCCGTAACCACTTGCTCGTGCAGCGTTTAGAGCGAGTCGTCCAGGAGGGCCTCCTCGAATCCCTGCCCCAGATTCCGATCTGGCCGCCAGAAGTGAAGCGTCAGGTCCGACTCGTGCTGAGCCGCTGACCGAGTTCGGACCGAAGATCCCCGACGCGCCGGCTTTGCGCACTCGACGAGGGACCGGTAAGTTCTCGGATCCCTCTGAACCCCGGGTCCGGTCGTCGCGTTTGACTCGCCGCCGGAACGGCACCCTCCGCTCTGGAATCCCTCAGCCCACCTCTTCGGTGGCCCGATCGATTCCGACGGAACTTGTACGCACGACACCCTTTCCGAGCGCCGCGCTCTCTCTCGCGAACGCGCTGACTCGGCACCGAAGCGATGGCTGAATCGAAGTACACCGTCGAAACGAACCTGGTTCCCATCTGGGAGCAGGAACAGACCTTCCAGGAGATCATGGCGGATCAGCTGCGGCACGCGCCGTGGATCATGATCTCGCTCCTCGGCCACGCCGTGGTCTTCCTGATCCTGTTCACCTTCATCAAGGGTGACCCGCTGCCGGAGCCGGAGCAGGTGATCGAAGCGTCCCCGCCGCCGCCGGTCGAAGACCTCGAAGACCCGCCGGAGCCCGAGCCGGAACCTGAGCCGGAGCCGGTCGAGACCGAGGACGTCGTCGTCCAAGAGACCGACGTCGTCACCGAGACCGAGACCACTTCGGTCAGCGAGAGCTTCAACGACACGAACACGACCGAGTCCGCCTTCAACAGCGACGGCTGGAACGCGGCGATCGGTCTCGGCGGTGGTGCGGGTGGTACCCGCGGCGGTCGCGGTGGCGGCCGTAGTGCGCTCAAGGGACGCGGCACGGCCCGCGCGATCGAGAACGCACTCAAGTGGCTCCGCGACCACCAAGACGAGGACGGCAAGTGGGACTGCGACGAGTTCATGAAGCACGACGAGGGCGAGCCTTGCACCAACCCGGGCAACGCTGCGCACGACGTCGGCGTCACGGCTCTGGCTCTCCTCGCGTTCCTCGGTGACGGCTCGACTCTGCGCAGTGGCCCGTTCAAGAAGAACGTCAAGCAAGGCGTCGCCTGGCTCCGCGACCAAATGGATCCGGATACCGGCCTGATCGGTGTGAAGGCGGCCCACGACTACATCTACGACCACGCTCTCGCGACGCTCGCGCTGGTCGAGGCCGCGGGGTTGTCGAACTCGCGCATCGTCAAGCGTGACGCGGCGAAGGCGATCGAATACCTCGAGTACCACCGCAACCCGTACAACGTCTGGCGTTACGAGCCGAAGAGCGGCGAGAACGACACGTCGATCACCGGTTGGGCCGTGTTCGCGCTGAAGTCCGCTCGCGACTTCGACATGACGATCAATGACTCGGCCCTGGACCTGAGCCTCGCTTGGTTCGACGAGATGACCGACCCGACCACTGGCCGGACCGGTTACCTCGATCGCGGCGGCTTGTCATCGCGTCGCCCGGGCGACCACAACGACCGCTTCCCGCGAGAGAAGGGCGAGTGCATGACCGCGGTGTCGCTGCTCTGCCGCATCTTCCTCGAGAAGGAGCACAACGAGGACGGAAGCGTCTCGTTCTCCAACGAGACCCAGCAGCTCCTCGAGCAGCAGGCCGATCTGATCCTCGAGACCAAGCCGGAGTGGGACGAAGCCGCTGGCACGATCGACCACTACTACTGGTACTACGGCACCTACGCTCTCTTCCAGATGGGCGGACGTCGTTGGAAGACCTGGGAGAAGGCGCTCGAGACGGCAGTCGTCAAGCAGCAACGCACCGACGGCAACTTCAACGGTTCCTGGGACGCCGCCGGCGCCTGGGGTGAAGACGGTGGCCGTGTCTACTCGACCGCGCTGCTCGCCCTCACCCTCGAGGCGTATTACCGCTATTCCCGACTGATCCGCTAACGCGAACGGCGCTACTCGCGCCTGACTCGACCGGGCATCGGCTGCGCTGGAACCAGCGCAGCTCCGAAGGGGTTCGACCGATGGTCGAGACCCGCATGCTTCCTTGAGGGGTTCGACCGATGGTCGAACCCCTTTGTGATTTCGGAGAGATCCGGTGACTTCGGAGTGCCTCCGCGACTTCGGAGAGATCCAAGATCCCCGGACGATTCGCAGAACCGCCGCGCCCCGTCCCCGTTGTCGTCCTCGTGACTCTGGAATCGCCACGAGTTGAACGATGACGAACGCACGAAGCCTGGCTCTGGCTTTCAGCCTCGCGGCCCTGGGGCTTCACGCGCCGATCTCGGCGCAAGAACCTGGGGATCGCACTCACACGGCCGCATGCCTCTCCCGCTTCGATCCCTGGCTGGTTGCGCACCAGGACGAGGACGGGAAGTGGGACGCGGATGACTTCGGGAAGCACGACGAGGATGAGCCGAGCGCCGGACCAGGCCGCGCCGACCAGGACGTCCTGGTCACCTCAGCCGCCCTGCTCGCGCTCGTCGCCGACGGATCGACTCATCGCAACGGCCCATTCAAGGACAGCGTCCGCCGCGGCCTGCGATGGCTCCGAACTCAGCAGGACCCCGAGACCGGCATCGTCGGTGTATCGCGCCAAGCAGCAGAAGAACGCGAAGCCGAGGCCGATCCATACACCGAGTCCGAACTTCTGTCGCATGTGATCGCGACCCTCGCGCTCGTCGAAGCGACGAGCCTCAGCGACTCGACGCTGCTAGCTCCAAACGCCACCGCGGCGGTCGCGGCCATGGAGACGCACAGCGGCCTGCCGACCTCCCTCGAGTCGTTCGCAGAGGCCCCGAGCGCCCTACGAACGACTCGAATCGGATTCGAGGTCATGGCCCTCGGCGCGACGCTGACCCACGAGCACTGGGCCAACGACGCCCGTCGCATTCGCGAGCGACTGAGTCGATTCGGAGACCTACTGAACCCGGCGCTCGAGCGCGCAGCGTCCTCGGACCCGGACACCGCCAAGACCTGGAATCACCTCCTGGCTTCGACGCTGCTCGCGCACAACCTCGCGATCACCGCGGGGAACGAAGACCTCGAGCCGAGCTTCGGCGCCGAGCCCCCGTCAACTGATGCCAGCGAGGAATTGATCGAGGCACGCCGCGCCGCTCGGTCATTGCTACTGCGTGACTGTCTTCCCAGTCCACAGAGCGACGACGAAGAGACAACCAACGCAGAAGTGGATCACGCGTCGAATCCCTCGCTGATCCTGCACTCGGCGTACGCTCTACATCGGGGAACGCCGCGCGAACGATTGACCCTCGAACGATCGCTCGAACCGATCGTTGGCGCGCAACGCTCGAACGGCGAATTCGATCCGACCGGCCCCCTGCGAGCACTCGGCGGTCGCGTGTACTCGGCGGCCATCTTGGGCACGACGCTGACGTTCTACTACCGCTACTCACGCATCGCGCACTGACCCGACCCGCATCACGCAGCACATCATCGAGAGTTCCTCGATGAGTAGCGAACCGAGTCACGAACACGCGCGTTCGACCAACCGAGTGGAAGACAGGAGAGCAAGTTGTTCACCCTGCACTCGCAGTCACCACGACTGAGGTCGAAGCCGATGACAGACTCCAAGTTCACCGTCCATTCGGATGCGCTTCCTCACCACGCGCACGAAGAGGACTTCCAAGACCTGATGGCGGAGCAGCTGCGGCGCGCTCCGTGGCTCGCGATCTCGCTGCTCAGTCACGGGGTTGTGTTCCTCGTGTTGTTCACGTTCATCAAGCCGGACCCGACCCCGGAACCGGAGGTCGTGCTCGCGGCGGCACCACCACCTGCGCCACCGCCACCGGTGGACCCTCCGCCTCCACCACCCGACCCGGACCCGGTCCCCGTGGACACCGACGACGTCGTCGTTGTCGACACCACGGACCCGGTCGATAACAGCACGGCCGACACCGAGGCGCCGTCGGACTACCAGTCGCCCTCCGAGACGTCGTTCAACAATGACCACAGCTGGGCCTCGATCGGCCTGGGAGGACCTCCAGGAGGTCCTGGCGGCGGCCGAGGTGGCGGCCGTGGGCGTCTCCGGCCGCGCGTCAACCGCGTGCTGACCGATGCTCTGATCTGGCTCCGCGACCACCAGGATGACGACGGCAAGTGGGACGCCGACGAGTTCATGAAGCACGACGAAGGCGAGCCATGCACCAACCCAGGCAACGCCGCACACGACGTCGGCGTGACCGCCCTCGCCTTGCTAGCCTTCCTCGGCGACGGCTCGACGCTCCGAAACGGACCGTTCAAAGAGAACGTCCACCGCGGAATCGGATGGCTGCGAGATCAGATGGACCCGGACACCGGCCTGATCGGAGTGAAGGCCGCGCACGACTACATCTACGACCACACAATCGCGACCCTGGCACTGGTCGAAGCTGCCGGCCTGTCGAACTCTCGACTGATCAAGAATGACGCGGCGAAGGCGCTGGAGTACCTCGAGTACCACCGCAACCCGTACAATGTCTGGCGCTACGAGCCGAAGAGCGGCGAGAACGACACCTCGATCACGGGCTGGGCCGTCTTTGCCCTGAAGTCCGCCCGCGACTTCGACATGACGATCAACGACTCGGCGCTCGACCTGAGTCTGACCTGGTTCGACGACATGACCGACCCGACCACCGGTCGGACTGGCTACCTCGATCGTGGCGGACGCTCGTCACGCCGCCCAGGCGACCATGCGGACCGCTACCCGCGGGATCGTGGTGAGTGCATGACCGCGGTATCCCTTCTCTGCCGGATCTTCCTCGAGAAGGAGCAGGACGAGGATGGCAACGTCACCTTCAACCGCGAGACCCAGCAGCTCCTCGACCAACAAGCTGACCTAATTCTCGAGAGCAAACCCGAGTGGGACGAAGCCGCTGGCACGATCGATCACTACTACTGGTACTACGGCACTTACGCGCTCTTCCAGATGGGTGGCCGAAGGTGGAAGCAGTGGGAGAAGGCCTTGGACTCCGCAGTCGTGCAGCAGCAGAGGCAGGACGGAAGCTTCAAGGGATCCTGGGACGCTGCTGGCGCCTGGGGTGAAGACGGCGGCCGCGTCTACTCGACCGCGCTTCTCGCCCTGACCCTCGAGGCATACTACCGCTACTCCCGCCTTCTCCGCTGAGCGCCGGAGGCGCGACTCCCCACCAGCTTGGCCGCCGCCCTCCGGACAGGGAGCGGCGGCCCGAGCGACATCGAGCGGATGCCACCGGGCACGGTTCGTGGGGCCGAGGACCCACTCAACCCATGTACGGGTGGCGGTAGTCCGTCGGCGGGACGAAGGTCTCCTTGATCGTCCGGACCGAGGTCCAGCGCAGAAGGTTCATCCGACTGCCGGCTTTGTCGTTCGTGCCCGAGGCCCGACCACCACCGAACGGCTGCTGACCGACGACCGCGCCCGTCGGCTTGTCGTTGATGTAGAAGTTGCCGGCGGCGTGGCGAAGACGATTCGCGAGGTGCACGACTGCGTGACGATCCTTCGCGAAGATCGCCCCGGTCAGCGCGTAGGCCGACGCGGTGTTGCAGGAGTCGAGCGTCGCTTCGAGGTCCTGGTCGTCGTAGACGAAGATCGTTAGCACCGGGCCGAAGATCTCCTCGACCATCGTCTTGAAGTTCGGGTTGCTGGTCTTGATCACAGTTGGCTGGACGAAGTAGCCGACCGAGTCGTCGCACTCGCCGCCGACCAGGATCTCCGCCTCGCTCGACTCCTTGGCGAAGTCGATGTAGCCCTTGATCTTGTCGAAGGCGCGCTTGTCGATGACCGCGCTCATGAAGTTCGAGAAGTCTTCGACCGGTCCCATCTTGATCGAGCGCGCCTGTTCGACCAGCTCGCTCTCGAGGGACGACCACACCGAGCTCGGAATGTAAGCCCGGCTGGCAGCCGAACACTTTTGGCCCTGGAACTCGAAAGCCCCCCGCACAAGCGCGGTGCAGAGCGGGGCGACCTCGGCACTCGGGTGCGCAAAGACAAAGTCTTTGCCGCCGGTTTCCCCGACGATCCGCGGGTAGTTGCGGTAGTTCGTCAGGTTGTTGCCGATCGACTGCCATAGGTGCTGGAAGACGCGGGTCGAACCGGTGAAGTGCAGACCTGTCAGGTCCTCGTGCGCGAGGGCCGCATCTCCGATCGTCGGTCCATCGCCCGGGACGAAGTTGATCACGCCGTCCGGAAGGCCGGCGTCCTGCAGCAACTGCATGACCCGCCAGGACGAGAGCATCGAAGTCTCGCTAGGCTTCCAGATCGCCGTGTTGCCGACCATCGCTGGCGCCGTCGGCAGGTTGCCGGCGATCGCGGTGAAGTTGAACGGAGTCACGGCGAAGACGAAGCCTTCGAGGCCGCGGTACTCGACGCGGTTCCACATCCCCGGCGATGACTCCGGCTGCTCCTCGTGCATCTCACGGAGGAACTCGCAGTTGAAGCGAAAGAAGTCGATCAGCTCGCAGGCCGAGTCGATCTCCGCTTGGTTCGCGGTCTTGGACTGCCCGCACATCGTCGCCGCGTTCATCTGCATGCGACGCGGCCCCGCCAGCATCTCGGCTGCACGAAGGAAGATGCTCACCCGGTGCTCCCAGGGCATCCGCTCCCAATCATCGACCGCAGCCCGGCACGCGTCCGCGGCCTGCTGCACGTGTTCGGCCTTCGCCTTGTGGACCTTCGCGATCACGTGACCGTGATCGTGGGGGCAGACGACATCGAAGGTGTCGCCGGTACGGATCTCCTTGCCACCGATCACGATCGGCACTTCGACCACTTCGCTCCGCGTCGCCTTTACGGCCGCCTCGAGATCGATCCGGGGCTGCGTCCCCGGGGCGTAGTCGAGAACGGGTTCGTTGATCGCTGGGGGAACGCGAAAGTTGGCGTCGGACATGCTCGGAGTGGCTCGGGAGAGGGGAATGGCCGCCCGAACCCAGGGCTCGAGCTGGTTCGCACACGGTAGCGACGAGGCGGTCTGCGGAAAGAACAGCTTCTCGCGGTAGGTTCGGACCACGATGACGTGCCGCTCCGCCCCGAGACTGCTCCCGATGCTCGCCCTCGCCGGACTTCCGCTCCTCGGCGCCCCCGGCTGCTCGCCGAGCGAGCCCGAGGGCCCGAACCCGTTCGACACGCTCGAGGGCGACCCCGCCGCCATGGTCGAGGCCAAGGCCGTCTACCGGAGCTACTGCGCGCTGTGCCACGCGAAGGACGGTCGCGGGATTCCGGGGATGTCCCCGACCGCGCGCGACCTGACGGATCCAGCGTGGCAGGACAGCGTCGAAGAGGCCCACCTCCGAAAGGTGATCCGGGAAGGTGGTGCCGCGGTCGGGCTTCACCCGACGATGACCGGTGCGGACAAGAATCGGCTCAGTGACGACGGCCTCTCGGCAATGGTCGAGCTGGTCCGATCGATTCGTCGCGACGGCTGACTGCGGTTCCGCCTGAACGAACACGGGCCGCCACCTCGAAGCGAGGCAGCGACCCGTGCGCGCTCAGAGCTGCCTGGGAACGAACCCCGGCAGCCTCGAGTCAGAGGTCAGATCCGAAGGATCAGACTTCTTCCTTCTCGCCGTCATCGTCCTTCGCAACCGGCTTGACCGGGATGTCCATCGACAGGTTGCCGAAGTGGAGGTGCAGGTCGACTTCGTTCGCCTTGGCGGCCGGGACGAAGTTCATGACCAGACGCGGGCGGCTGGTCTCGTTCTCCTGGAGGCCGTCGAGGGTCCACTGGATCAGCTCACCGTCCTTCGACAGGGTGAGGATCGGGTGGCCTTCGTCGCTGGCGAAGAAGTGAACGCCGTAGTCGCCGGCAGCGACGTCGGTGCCACCGATGTTCATGTCAGCCGGGAGCGAGAGGCTACCGAGGCCTTGCTGCTTGGCCTGAGCGTTCATGAACTGGCGGAAGTTCGCGTCCTTCATGCGCTCGACGAACTTGCCTTCGGCGAAGTTCAGCGCCTTGTAGGAGATCGTCGCGGTCGCCTCCGATTCGGCAAACGTGATCGACGAGGTCATCGTCGGGGCGTTGCGGTTGACCGAGCCGAACACCTGGGCTTGGGTCGAGACGGTCAGGGCGAGGGCGGCGAGGAGGCCGAGGGTGAGGTTCTTCATTTGGGGGGGGTTCCTGATCAGGGAAAGGGGTCTCGGAGCGGTCAGGAAGGACCGATCCGATGGCAACTACGTTGCGGCGCCCTGAGTGGAGCACCTGATTCGGTTTTTCAACCGGCAAAACACGAGGAATCGGCGGCCAAACACGACCGCCTGACATCAATGCCGATCACTGGATGGCGCGGACGCGGAAGACGCCGTCCTCGACGCGGCTCGCATTGACCGAGCTGTCGAGCCCGGCTTCAACCATTGAACCGACCATCGTGCTCATCAGACCGAAGAAGCTCTCCATGAACTCCGCGACCATCGGCGGTGTGCTCGGATCCATGAGCATCCCCTCGGTGACGCCATCGAACATCTGCTCGAACGACGAGCCGAGATCGCCGATCTGTGAGATCTGGATCCCATCGAATCGGCCCACGACGTCGAGCCGGCGCTGAACCGCGTCCGACCAGCTCAAGTCAGCCTGCCCCTCGGCCACCGCCATCGATCGATCGATGATCGGGCGGAGCCGTGACTCTTCGAAGTTCCCCACGCTGAGCAACGCTCCCTCGGGGACGAACGCGAACTCGAGATCGAAGAACCCGAGTCCGAGCGTGTTCACCTGCACCCCCGCATGCTCGTTCTGACCGATCTCTGGCTTCATCCCGGAGATATCCAAGAGCGTATCGACCAAATCGGCAAATCGAGGCGAATCGGCGATGCCGAGCCCGAAGGTCATGTCGAACGGAATCAAGCCGCCAACGAAGTCCGCGTCCTCCATGGCCTCCGCTTCGTACTGCTGGATCATCGCAACCTCGCCGGTCAGCTGATCGAGGACGTCCGCCTGCAAGTCGATCCCGAGGGCTCCTTGCAGCTCCGCCTCCAAGTCTTCACGGCCAATCGGAGCTCCGAACTCCTCCATCAGTTCGAACGCGAGCTCAGCGGCTTTCTTCACGTTGAAGAACCCGACCGAGCCGGCCGTCGATTCCCGCGGTACGAGGTTGAGCATCTGCAGACGCTGACCGTCCGCCAGGCGGAACAGATCGAACACGCGCTGCGCCTTGCCGTGGAATCGCAGGTCCATTCCGTAGTCGACGTAGTCGCCCAGCCCCCCGACCGTTCCGGAGACCGAGTCGAGGTCTCCGAGACCGAGCGCTTCCATGACCTGCGTCGTGAGCTCCATCTCTTCGCGCCGCTCTTCGACGGCGCTCTCCGGAAGAAACTCTGCTTGCGAGTCGAGCTCGGCCTTCATGATCGCCTTGACCATCGGTAGCACGCCGGTGAGATCGACGTAGAACGACGCGGCACTCCGACTCTCTGCCGAACCGAGTTTCGCCGCGTCGAACGATCGACCCTCGAACATCGAACGCAGGGTGCCGTCGAGGCCCGCGCCGAACGCCAACATGACCCCTCCGTCCACGACGCGCGGGAGCACAACGGCAACGTCCTCCCCGAACGGTAGAGCGACCTTCTCGAATCCGGGACCGACGTCCATCGACTCACTCGGCGGCATGCCCGCCTCCTTGGCCGGAGCCATCACGCGATCGACGAAGCCCTGAGCGTCGAAACCCTCACTCGGCGTCATCGAGAGGAAGATCTGTGCGGTCTCGAGAATCTTCGTCGGGTCCTCGGTGGCGAGAGCCGAAGCGAGTCCGCTCCCAAAGGTCAGACCGACGACCATGTCGCCCTCGTAGGCACCGATTACCTCGACCAGACCGCTCATCCAGTCGACCATCTCGGGCGGCGCGTCGGACTCACGAGCGAGGTCGAGGATCTTCTCGGTCAAGTCCGCGATACCAGCCTGCATCTCATCGTTCTGCAGCAACCGGTAGAAGTTGGTCTCACCGAGGGCACGACCGAAGCCACTCGGACCACTCGTGCGCAACATGAGCGTCGCGTTGGCCGGCACGAACCGGTAGATGCCTGGCGACGACGTCGTCGTGCGAGGGACGTCTTCCTGCGCTGTCGCGACCGTGGCGAAAGCGGGTGTCAGAGCGGCCAGAACGGCCACGAGGAATCGGGAGCTGTTCACGACCGGGAGCGTCCTGAGCCGGGATTCGAACCGCAACCCCTCTGCGTAGTTCTGACGGCTATTCTCGTCGACCGAGTTTCGCTCCCCCGAGAACCAGGACCGTGCGCCCGATCGACCTCGCCGAAATCGAGCTCCGCCCCGCCCGCGACGCGGACTCGCCCGGCGTGGTTGCGCTGGTCGGTCGCTGCTTCCGTGACTACCCCGGCTGCGTCCTTTGGGTGAACGACGAGGAGCCAGGGCTCCTGGCGCCCGCCTCGAATTTCGAGCGCTTCTGGGTCCTCGAAGCGCGAGACCGGATCGTCGGGACGATCGCCGCCGGCACGCCGCGTGACGAGGCAGGAGAACGGCGCGTCGAACTCAAGAAGCTGTACGTCCATCCGTTCGTCCGCGGCCGGAGCCAGGGCAGCCGGCTCGTCGCGACACTCGAGGAGTTCGCCGTGCAGCAACAGGCGACGGTCGTGGATCTCTGGAGCGACACTCGGTTCGACACCGCGCACGCGGTCTACGAACACCTCGGCTACCGACCGACCGGTCGCGAGCGGGAACTCGGCGACGTCTCGGAGACCCACGAGTGGGAGTTCGAACGCCGACTCGACACCTGAGTCCACCCAGTCGAAGGATGCCGAGACGCGGTCTCACTCACAGCGCTCGACCCGAAGCGGTTTCCATCGATCCGCGCTGAACGCCGCCCGGACTCGTCCGTTCAAGCAGACGGACCGCCTCGAATCGCGACCGCTTGGATCAACGTTTCGGAAAGTTCGATCTCGGAAGAAAGTCGAGCCGGTTCTCTGCCTTGGCGCGTTAGTTGCCTCAGACGGTCACGGCGGGCATGCCCGCGACCAGTCACGGTCAGCTCTCTCCGGTCCTTCAGGCCGGCCTCCTCCTCATCTCTTTGTTCGGTCGCCACCCCCTGGTGATCGCCTTCGTCTCGACTTGCCAGAAGTGGAACCGGAAGGTGAATTCCCGCCGGTTTTCTCGGTTCGGCCGAGGCGCAGAAGTCGCTCAAAGAATCAGGACGAGGTCGCACCCGATCCCGACCGAAGGACTGCAAATCGACTTTCCTTCCCGCTGGGAACCCCAGGAGTTTCCTGGCGTTCCCGGCGTCCAATTCGCCCGGACTGGCTCACCCCAGGCCCGGACAACATCAACCACGACACTCCTCCGGTAGCGGGTTCGTAACGCTCCCGTCTCCGGAGACCGACGAAATCAACCACCCCCACAAGAATCCGTTGGATTTGGGGCCTTTCCGCGACGGTTCGCCGTTCGGATCGGTAACGAAACACATCGAGTCCGTCAGTGGGCCTTCGGGCTCCACGGCACGGAACTGACGGACCCGGAGCAGAGAGGGACGTCCGTGCCAAAAAGGTTCGACCCACCAACCGTAGAAACACGATCCAGAACAACCCGAGACTGACGAGCGGTCACGCGCTCGCCGATCTCATCCGGAACGTGGATCCACCGGCTGGTGGGTCAGACCACACGGCCGCGCTCGTTGAGGGGATGAGCGCGGCCGCATCTTTGTACGGCCCGAGCGCCGGGGACTCCTGAAGTCAGGAGTTTGCTGCGGTGGGGAAGCCGCAGACGAAGCGATCGGACCAGATGTCCGAGCGGTCGAGCCCCGAGCACCCGCATCGAACCGGACGCCGATCCCGAAGTTCTCGACGGATCCGCGACCGGATCCGGGAGCCCGGCCAGAGGGGACGGCCGGTCGACTTCGTGACGTGCCCGGGGCGACTCTGAGGCGAGAAACCCGGCGCCCGGCCGAGCCGGACGCGGCTTGTTTACGGTCCCTCGCGAGAGGATGCCACCCCTTCCTCGATGAACCTGGGCCTCGACCACAACATCTAGTGGCTGAGGAACCCCGACGAGCGGTCAGCCGCCCGTCCGGAGGCGCTCGATCTGAGCCAGGATCTCGTCGGTATCGGCGAGCTTTCGACGCACACACCCCGCCGCCTGCCCGGTCTCGACTTCCCAGGCGTCGTAGGCCTGCCAGTCCTCGAAGCTGACGGCGCGGACTTCTCGCTCCGCGAGCAGAGCCGGCAACCGATCCGCTTCCCCGTCCGGCAACCCGGCCGCGCTCACACCATTCAGGTCGGCGATCAGCTCAGCTGCCACGGCCTTGGAGTCCGGACTGTTCGTCCCGATCAGGCCACTCGGACCGCGCTTCGCCCAGCCGACGACGTAGTGGTTCGGAAGGACAGCGCCACCGACAGACTCGAGGACACGCCCCTCTTCGTTCGGAATCGTCCCGGTCCAGTCGTCGAACGGCAGACCGGGAATCGGCACGCCGCGGTAGCCGACAGCCCGCAGCACGAGATCGGCCTCGATCTCGAACGTCTCCCCCGAACCACGCGCCTTCAAGGCGCCGCTCTCGGGGTCCTTCTGAAGCTGGTTGCGCTCAACGACGACCCGGCCGACGCGACCTGAGCCGTTGTCGATCAAAGCCTTCGGCGAACGAAGGAACCGGAACCGCACCGGCCGGTCGTCCGGGCGCTCCGGCTCCTCGGCGAACTCGCGAAGCTGGTCGATGTTCTTCTGAGCCGAGCGCCCGGCCTCCTCGAGCTCCGCCTTGGCCGCCTCGTCAAACTGGAGGTGCTCGCCGTTCACGACGACCTTCACGCCCGCGAGCTTTCCGACCTCCTTCAGCTCCTTGGGCGAAAACGCGGCCTGGATCGGCCCCCGACGGCCGAGAACGTCGACCGCCTCAATCGGCGAAGCACGCAGTGCTTCCAACGCGTTCTCCGCGATGTCGGAGCGTGCTAGTTCGTCGCGCGACCGAACGAGGACGCGCGCAACATCCATCGCGACGTTGCCGTTGCCGATCACGACCGCACGCCGCACCCGGTCGAGCCCGAAGTCCTTCTTCGCGTGGTCGGGGTGCGCGTTGTACCAACCGACGAATTCCGTCGCGGAGAACACTCCTTGGAGGTCTTCTCCGTCGATACCGAGCTGCCGATCGGACTCGGCTCCAACCGCCCAGATCACGCGGTCGTACAGCGCTTCGAGATCTCGAACCGACAGGTCCGAACCGACCTTCACGTTGCCGAAGAACCGCATGCGTGGGTCGGCGGCGATGCCTTCGTAGATCCGGACGACCGACTTGATCTTCTGGTGGTCCGGGGCGACTCCACCTCGAACCAGGCCGTAGGGCGTCGCCAGCCGGTCGAACATGTCGACCCGGCAGGTGAGATTCTCGGCACGGAACAAGGCGTCGACGGCGTAGAACGCCGAAGGGCCGGATCCGACGACCGCGATGCGGAGAGGGCGCGAGGAGCTCCCGAGCAGGTGTTCGGTCATGGAGAGCGGGTCAGGTGTCGCACGAGCAGAGGACCGCCCGGCGGTGCCGGACATCGCCACGATACCAGCCGAGGATTGCCCTCCCACATTCCGAACCCGATCATCAGTCCCTTCGATGCGACGGTTCTCCTTCCTCAGCTCAGGCGTGGTTCACGTGGCCGCGGTGACGGCCTTCGTGATCGGTGTGCCCTGGCAGCTGCAGGAATCCGAGCGCGACTACGAGATCCGGGTCGATCATCGCCAGGCAGCCATCGCCGCCCGCCCCCTCCCGCAGCCTGAGCAACGGCCCGCCCCGGCGCCGTCAGTGCTCGACATGCAAGAGCGGCTCGTGGTGACCCCCGAGGTCGAACGGACCGAGCCTCGACCCGAAGACACCTTCGGGCTCCCGCTCGAGCGAGAAGCGGAGCCGTCGGACGACGAAGAACGCGCCCATCGGACCGCGAGCGACGATCGATCGGTCGACTTCCACCGACCGATCAGTGAGCGGATCGTGTTCGAAGACGTCGCGGACGACTCGGAATCCGAAACGGACACCGCCGAGACCGAGTCGACCGAGGAGAGCGAGACTCCAGAAGAGCAGGCATCCAACGCCACCTCGACTCCTCGAAGCGGTGCCCGTGCCCGACTGTCGGGCCGTGTCCGCGCACCCGACTACCCCGACCGCGCGATTCGGATGCGCTGGGAGGGCGATGTCGTGATCGAGTTCGCCGTCGGGGCTGACGGCCGGGTCGCCGATGCTCAGGCCGTGGACGATCTCTCCTGCCGGTTCGGCCTCCTGAAGATCGAAGCAGCCAAGGCCGTGAAGACCTGGCGCTTCAACCCCGCGACCGAGAACGGTCGAGCGATCGCTTCGCGACTCCGGGTGCGGATCCGATTCCGCCTTCGCGGAGGGGTCGGTGTCGACATCGACGAATGGTCTGACGACTCGGAGCAGCGAGACGAAGGCGGAACGACTCGGCCCTGACGACCCGACTCAGTCGGACGACAAGGGCGCTCCGTCCAGATGCTCCAGTAGCTCGTGCATGCCGGCGAGTTCTGGACCCGCAGCGACGAAGTCCGCCTGCCCCTTGACGCTCGGAATCGCGTTGGCCGGGCAGCCGAACCAAGAGACTTCCGGTCGCATCTTGAGGTCTCCGCCGGTGTCTCCAATCGCACCGAGATCGCCCACCGACAGCCCCGTGATCTCCCGGAACCGCTGGATCCCGGTCCCCTTGTCGACCCGGGCGAGGTCGAAGTTCAGGTGCTCCTCGGAGAGTGTGATCACGAGTGGCCATCCCTCGCCATCAACGCGCGCCTGCAACTCGGCGGCGCGAGAGAACAGGCGCTCACGGTCCCTTGACCACAGCGTCAGACTGCAGGCCTTGCCGGGACGAAGCTCGAACCCGTCCGGGACGAGGTCCCGCTCGCAGTAGTTCAGAGCCTCGCGAATCCCGTCCCGCTCGGCCTGGCCGATGCGCGGATCCATCTCGGCGACCTGGCGGATCGGATCCCAGATCCACACACCACTCTCGGCGATTGCCGGCAGCTGGATGTCGAGGCAGCGGCACAGCGCTTCGACGAACATCAGCGGGCGGCCGGTGCAGACCGTCAACTCCGGGATCTCCCCTCCGGCCCGCGCCCGCCGGTTCCGCTCGCTGATCCGAGCGAAGGCCTCCAGGTCGAACCGACCTCCGGCCTCGGACGAGAGGCAGCCGTCGTTGTCGGAGAGAACGACTCGGATCGAGGGACGCGACATCGCAAGCGAAGCGTGCCGGACCAAGATCGAGGATCAACCCTCGTCCGAGAACCGGCAGAGTGACTCGATGAATCCCTGGTTGCCCTCGCGGAGCCAACCATCCAGCTGCGCTGGACTCTTGAGCTGTTCACCTCGCTCGCGAGGCACGAGGTGGTAGTCCGTCTCGAACTCCGGCAGCGAGGTCAGGTCGCCCCAGAGCTTCTCGAACTGAGCAACTGGATGGGCATCGTCCTGGCCGAGCCCGAAGCGACGCTTGACCGTCTTGATCGTGACGTAGGTCGGGATGCGTTGGGCGACTCCATCGATTGCCTCGTCGACGCGTTCCCGATCTCGCAGGTCCCCCCGATCGAGACCGAATAGGGCGAGCAGCCGATCGATGTCGACCCAGGTCGTCCCGGTGTTGTAGTAGCTGAGCCCCCACTCGGTGTCGTCACGCGGCATCGCGAGCCCCTCGACCAGGCGCGCGCGACCATCGATCCGAGCGAGCGCGCCACCGGCATCGTGGACCCGACGCGGAACGACTTCGAAACTCGCGGCAACTCCGCGCTCCAGGTGCAGACCGAGTCGTTCGGGCTGGAGGTTCACACCGACCGAATCGACGTGGTGGACACAGAGCGTTCGCAGGTTTGGGTAGCTGGCGCAGAGATCGGCGAGAACGCCGTTCCGCATCATGTTCGGCACTTCGAAGAAGTGCCCCGGCGGATTCAGGCAAAGCTCCGGCAGGTTGCCGGTGTAGTCGGTCGCCTCCCCAACCTCCGAAGCCCAGTCGAGCGTCGCTTGTTCGACGCTGTCGCGCATCCGCTCGGCGCGCTCGTCGAGCGTCTGCCGCTCGGTCTCGTGGAAGTGGAACCGCAGATCTCTCAGCGTCGGAACGAGGCGCAGGCCGATGCCTCGGGTCGGCGACAAGCGGAGATCGACTCCCTCGTAGAGCTCCGGCGCCCGCTCGATGCTCCGCCGCACACCGGCATCGGTGAACAGACTCGTCGTGACGACGTGCGGGATCTCGACGCCGAGCTCGGAACCGATCTGCCGCGTCTTCGCGAGATGCACCTCGAGCAACGAGCGGTGGCGACCACGGAAACGACAGAACGGATCGAGCGCTTTCACGACCTGCACACCGCCACCCCAACGCGAAGCCGCCCCTCCAGCGAGAGTGACGACCGCAGCCTCGCCTTGCGAGAGAGCCGTCCGACCGCGAGAACGCCAAACCGAGGGCATGCTTCCACGGGTCTCGAGGACGTCGGAAGGCTCGGCATCCCGAACGACCATCGAGGTCGGCAGGCGGTTCCGCGAGAGCCCGATCCGCCCTTCGATCAGATCAAGGCGTTGCCGTTCGTGTGCACGACGATCGAAACCGGAATCCTGAAGCAGTTCATCGAGGGTTCGCCCCTCAAACCGCTGCTCCGGCTCGGCCTCTGGCAACAGCCGAGACAGGAGCGACGGGACCAGCTCGTCCTCGCTCGAGTCCAGGCGGGACCATTCGCCGAGTCGCTCGAGCTCGTTTCGCTGGGAACGCGACAGCTCTTGGCGCTCCCGCTGCAGCCAACGTGGCACGTGCAGCGCGTAGTAGCGGTTCGGAAGTCTCGCTTCATCACCGCGTAGCAACCGGGCTCGAGTGCCGACTTCGTCGATGTTGAAGTCGAACACCCGTGGCGCCATCGCGAAGGACACCCCGTCCTGCACTTCTCGGTGAACTCGATCGAGGACAGCCTGAACGCGCAGTCGACGATCCTCTCCTGCCGCAGGGTCGAGGAAGAACCCCATCCCGCCGCCGGACATGCCGCCGAGCATCACGAACCCGAGCGAGTGTTCACCGAACTCCTCGTCGACGCACTCTCGCAGCCGTTCGGTGTAACTGTTGGTCGCCTGCGGAACGATCGCCCGGATCGGCCCGTCGAAGGTGCGTGTGGTCGCAGCCGCAAGCGCTCGAAGATCGAGCGACCGGAGCGCCTCGAGGATCTCGTCGGTGATGCGCAACGACTCTTGGCGCGCGGTCCAGGCGTCACCCGAGCGAAGCAGGTACTTCTCGGTCACGACTTCCAGTACCGGACCGACGTCCTGTGCCATGCCGCCGTGCACGAGGACGAGGCCCTCTTCGATCATGCGCCGCAACGCGACACGATCGTCGACACCTTGGAGTGGCGCGTGCTTCGGAAGCAGTCGACCACGAGAAGTTTCGAACTCGACGTCGCCTTCTTCGGCCGGCTCGCCCTCGATGAGTTTCAGTCCTGGCCAGATCCCGCCGGAGTCCTGCCAACCACCGCCCGAACCGCCAAGCCACTCGCCGAGAATCGCGCGTGCCGCAACGATCCGACGCTCGGCTTCGACCAAGGCGCCCTCGAGCCCGACGACCTGCCGAGTCGCGCGCATCGTGACCGACAGGATCGAGGCGAGCAGCGAGGTCGACACGGCGAGACGCGAGCCTTTGGGCAACTCATGCACCTCGGTGATCAGCTCGAGCCCGAGTCCAGGCCCCACGACTCGTTCGAGGACAGCACGCATCGGCAGGTCGGCCCCCTCGAGCCCCGGAGGCACGAACCCAGCCGCGCAGAGCCCAGCCTTCAGAAGACCGAGGTGATCTCGACCGAAGTCGAACAAGTCCGTGCAGCGCTCGAGATCCGCCGTCGTCTGGAGGTCGACGCTGGTCAATCGGAGCACCGGCTCCTCGATCACCCGCAGGTAGACGTCGATCGGCGGCTTGGGCCCGGACTCATCACCGAGTGGACACAACCCGACCGACGCATTCAGGACACGCGCACCCTCGGGGTAGTCCATCCCGAGGAAGAAGATGTCGCTCCACGCGCTGTGCGTCAGATCCAGGCGAACCGGAGTCGACTCACGGAGCACCGGGAATGCGCCTCGCTCATCGGTCTCTAGAAGTGCCTTGTGGATCCTCAGCGGGTGATCGAACGGATGCCCGGTCCGAAACATCCAGGCGTTGCCACGCACCGACCGAACGCTCTTGCGCACGAGTTCCGACAGCCGCTGGAACGCCAGCCCGCGGTAGGCCGCGGCGAGCCCAGACGCGAGGGCCGCTGTCGGCCGCCCCGCTTCATCGGCCGACTCCGCGGCGACACGCCGGAAGTACTGGACCGCCTCCTCAAACCGCCGGCTCAGGACCAAACGCCAACTGTCGGCGTCGACGGTCCCCGGCCCGTCACAGGCTCCCAGACGCGGCAGCGTGAACCGATACATCGCGTTCAGGAACATCGCCGCTCGCACGACCGCGTAGGGTTCCTCGCATTCGGCACGGAATCGTTCGAGCGCCTCGACCTCCTGAAGCAACTCGTCAACCGAGAGGCCGTCGATCAGGTCTTCGAACGAACGATCGCGCTCCGAACGATCCGTCGATCGGATCGCGCGGACCAGGCGAGAGGTCTCAGGACCCGAGCCCACCGTCATCGTTGTTCCTCGGCAGCTCGACGTCGCTCGCGCTCGAGCAGGACCCGCGACACGGTCTCCAAGAGGATCTCGCGATCGACTCCCTCGAGTCCGATCGCCAGCTGAGCGGCGAAGAGCCCGTAACGATCCGAAAGGTCGAAGCGGCGACCTGGCGGCTCGAAGGCCAAGATCCGCTCCGAGCCGGCCGCATCATCCAGCACTTTGGACAGACCGAGACCGGAGCTCGCAGAGGCCCCGACAGCGACCGCTTCGCGCAGCGCCCGCACGGTCGAGCGCTCCAGTGCGTGCACACCGAAGAATCCGAGGTAGTGACCGGCTCTCAACCCAGGAACCAGCAGCTCCCGTTCCGCAAGGGTCGGAGTCGGCTTCTCGATGACGCGCCGCACCTCGAAGAGGCCAGGCCGCCCTGCCACCGGGTCGCCGCCCACGACTCCGAACTCAGAGATCGAGTGCTCGCGAGTCGAGCGAACGGCGCACACCGTGGTGCCTTCCTGCTCCGCGATCTCGACGATGGCACGCGCGCATCCCCCGAGAACGTCCGCGACGAACAGGTGGTCGCCGACCAGGTGCAGGCAAGGTTCGTCGCCACAGGCCTCGAGGCCGAGCGAGAGTGCGTGGGCGTAGCCAAGAGGCTCGGACTGCTCGACGAACCGAACGCGCTCGGCCCGGCGCCCGAGCACGGCCGAATACTCGGGCTGTGCGCCGGGCTCGACGACGAGGACGGCGGTCTCTAGGCCCGCCGAGAACACCTCGTCGAGCTGAGCCGCCAACACGCAGGTCTTGCGGCCCTCACGATCGATCAACGGCTCGAGCGGGAGGCCGCGTTGGCCCGGGCCCGCAGCCGTAAGGACAGCTGTTCGGATCTTCATCGCTGCGCATTCGGTCGGATCCGGGAACCCGGATCGTCGTAGGGGCATCATGCCCGACATGAAGGTCGCCGCCGCGCAGTTTGCTCCGGTCTTTCTCGACAAGCAGAAGACCCTGAACAAGATGCTCGCCGTGATGCAGGACGCGGCATCACAGGGAGTCGAGCTGCTCGCGTTCCCCGAGACCGCGCTCCCGGGCTACGTCACCTGGCTCAGCCCGACCGGCGGAGCGCGGTTCGACGACGCCGACCAGAAGCGGGCCTTCGCTCAGTACCTTGACCAGGCCGTCGAGGCGCAGGGTCCGGAGATTCTCGAACTGTGCACCGCCGCGCGCGATCTCGGGATCTACCTGATCGCCGGCGTCGCCGAACGCGGCAGCACCCGCTACCGCGGATCGACGTTCGCCAGCCTGCTCCGTGTCGGCCCGGGGCACGCGCCGATCCTGCACCGCAAGCTCGTGCCGACCTACGAGGAACGACTCGCCTGGGCACCGGGCGACGCCGTCGGCCTCGTCGTCCACGAGGTGTCGGGAGTTCGTGTATCAGCGCTCAACTGCTGGGAGAACTGGATGCCTCTCCCCCGCGTCGCGCTCTACGAACAAGGCACCGAACTCCACGTCTCGATCTGGCCGGGATCGACCGAACTGACCAGCGACAACTCACGGTTCTTGGCGCGCGAGGGACGGATGTTCGTCCTCGCAGCCTCCGGAGTCCTGAGGGCGAGCGACGTGCCGACTTCCTTCGTCCTCCGCGACCAGCTGGTGCAGTCCGAGGATCAGGTGTTCCACGCCGGCGGCAGCAGGATCGTGGCGCCGACCGGGGAAGTGCTCGCCAGCTGCGACGAGCCGGAAGAACGGCTCGTCATCGCGGACGTCGACCTGCAGCTCGTGCGTGAGGAACGGCAGAACTTCGACCCCGCCGGACACTACTCACGACCCGAGCTACTACGACTCGAGATCGATCGAACCGATCGGCGCTAGGAACTGACGAAGGTCTGGCCACTCCGAAGCGACCACGAGTCGGCTCACCACTCGTCGTGGTCGCCGCCGCCCCCGCCGCCGCCACCACCACCGAAGTCGTCGTAACCGCCGCCGCCCCGGCGACCGCCTCCACGACGACCGCCGCGATCGCGGAAGCCTCCATCGCCACCACCGAAGTCTTCCCGACCACCGCCGCGACGGCTTCCCTTACCCTTGCCGCCCCGTCGACCGCCGTCGCGGTAGCTGCCGCCACCACCACCACCGCCGCCGTCGCGATAGCCACCGCCACTACCGCCACCGTCGCGGTAACCGCCTCCGCCACCGCTGCCGCCGCCGTCGCGGAAACCACCACCGCCGCCGCCTTCACGGCCACCGCGGAATCCACCGCCACCTTCGCGGGCGCCACCGCGTCTAGGCGGACGTTCCTGTGCGAGGTCGATGCGAAGTCGACGGCCGTCGACTTCTTCACCATCCATCGCTTCTCGTGCCGCCGAGGCATCTTCCTCGGAGGTGAACTCGACGAACGCGAAGCCTCGCGATCGCCCGGTCTCTCGGTCGAGCACGACCTGGACTTTCACCAGTTCGCGCCCAGTGGCTTCAAAGGCTGCCTTCAGAGAGTCTTCGGTCGTGTCGTAGGACAGGTTGCCGACAAAAAGTCGCTTACTCATCTTCTGCTGTCGGGAGTCGCCCCGCGCCGACTCGACGGTCGGGACGAACTGAGTTGCTCGGATTCCGGGAGACTAACCCGAAGCGCGTGACTCGCGGACGAATTGATCTGTATGGAATTGACGGATCTTTCGCTGCGAGGCAACCGATCGGTCACCACAACTCACGTGCCGGTCGGCGTTGGTTGCGGCACACTCGTGGGCCCGACGTCGCGCTCCGCGCCCCGTCAATCGGCCTGACGACTCCTCCCGATCATGCGTTTCCACGCCACCACACTGCTCGTCGCGGCATTCGCGCTCTTCACTGCCCCTGAGATCCCGGCCCAGATCTCTCCGAATGAGGACCTGCCGGACCTCCGCTCACCCGAGCGAGCACGACTCCTTCGAATGCCGCACGTGCAAGGCGACCGGCTCGCCTTTGTAAAGGGTGGCGATCTCTGGGTCGCCTCTCTCTCGGACCTCCGAGCGCGACGCCTGACGAGCTTCGACGATGGCGCCGAACTGTTCCCACGCATCTCACCCGACGGCAGTCTGGTCGCGTTCAGCGGTGAATACGACGGTTCACGCCAGATCTTCGTCGTGCCGTTCGAGGGAGGAACACCGACCCAACTCACCTTCTACCCGGACGTAGGGCCGATGCCGCCGCGGGGTGGATATGACCACCTCCCGCTCGACTGGACTCCGGACGGGCGACACATCCTCTTCCGGGCGAACCGAACGCCCTATGGCCAGCGCGTCGGGAAGTACTTCCTCGTTCGCGCGGACGGCCAAGGCATGGAGAGAGCGCTTCAGATCCCCGAGGGCGGACCTGCGACGTTCTCACCGGACGGCTCGAAGCTCGCCTACAACATCATCAGTCGCGAGTGGCGCACTTGGAAGCGCTACACCGCCGGCCGAGCACAAGACGTCTACGTCTATGACCTGACCGGCAACCGCGTCGAGCAGTTGACCGACTTCGAGGGCACCGACAACCACCCGATGTGGCTCGGTAATCGCATCTACTTCACGTCCGACCGGACCGGAACGCTCGAACTGTGGTGCCACGACGTGACCTCGTCGGTGCAGCGCCGGGTGACGGACTTCCGGTCGCAGGTCGGCTCCTACGACGTCCTGTGGCCGGCGCGCGGCGATTCCGGGATCGTCTTCGAAAACGGTGGCGATCTCTGGTTGATGGAGAAGGACACCGAGGACTTGCGGCGGCTAGACATCACGCTCGCGGACGACCAACCCTGGACCCGACCGGTCTGGAAGGACGGCGCCCAGCGGTTCGGAGACTTCACGACCGACGACGGGGCGACGAAGGCCGTCGTCGAGTTCCGTGGCGATCTGTTCCTCCTCGAGCCCGGTGAGTCGACGGCACGGCACCTCTGCAACACCCCCGCCCGCCGGGAGCGCCAACCGGTGCTCTCCCCCGACGGCCGCCGCGTCGCCTTCGTGGCCGAGAACGGTCTCGACCTCGAGCTCTATGTGAAGGGTCTGCGATTTGGTGAGGAGATCCGCCTGACCACCGGTGTGAACGCGTGGATCCGCTCGATCGACTGGTCGCCGGATGGCTCGCGGATCGCCGCGACCGACAACCAGAACCGCCTCTGGACGGTCGACCCGGACACGCGCAAGCTGCAGGTTCTCGACGAGGATCGCGAGGGCCCGATCCGGCAGGTCCAGTGGGCTCATGACTCGAAGACGCTCTGCTACGTGAAGACCGGCGTGAACGGGCACGGCTCGGTGTTCGTCGCCGGTGTCGATGGACAGACGCCGGTTCAGGTCACCAGCGGGGACTGGAACGACAGCTCGCCGACCTTCACGCCCGACGGCCACACGCTGTTCTTCGTGTCGGCGCGGGACTTCGTCTACGGCGACCTCGACTTCGACCAGCGCGTCTACGGTGTTCTGCTCCGCGAGGGCGCCGAGCACCCACTGCGCTCGAAGCCGGGCGACGCTGGCGCGGAGGTCTCGATCGACGAAGACGGCCTCGAGGACCGGGTGTTCGTCCTGCCGCTCCCGCCGGGCAGCTACTTCGCAATGCTCGGCGTCGAAGGCGGACTCGTCATGGGGACGGACAACGGCTGGAAGCGCTTCGACTTCGAGTCCGAATCCGCACAGGACCTCCCAGGACTCGGCGGCTCGTGGGCCCTCTCACCATCGGCGAAGTCGATCATCGCCCGCCAAGGCGGCAGCCTGAGCCTCGGATCGTTCCGCTCAGGCCGAGGCTCGGGTGACGAGGCCCTCGACACCTCGGCCATCCGTGTGCGGATCCACCCACCGACCGAGTGGGCGCAGATGTTCACCGACGCCTGGCGGATCATGCGGGACTTCTTCTACGACCCGACCATGCACCGGACCGACTGGATCGTGTTGCATGCGAAGTACTTCCCTCTCGTGTTCCACATGTCGTCCCGCGACGACCTGGACTACCTGCTCGGCGAACTGATCGGCGAAGTCAATGCTGGTCACACCTACGTCAACGACTCCTCGGAGGCCCCGAGCGTCGCGCGCGAGACCTCGGCCGGACTCGGCTGCGAGTTCGAAGTCGTCGAGGACCGGTACCGCATCGCCAAGATCTTCGAAGGCGAGAACTGGAACGAGTCGACGCGCAGCCCCCTCACCGAGATCGGGATCGATATCGACGAAGGCGACTTCCTGCTCGCGATCGACGGTCGCCCGCTCCACGCCCACCACAACCCGTATGAGTTCCTCCTCGGCAAGATCGGTCAGGACGTCGAACTCCTGGTCAACGACCGCCCGCTCGAACTCGGCGCTCGCCGCGTCGTCGTCAAGGCGCGAGCCGGTGACCAACCGCTCCGCTACGTCGACTGGGTGAAGCGCAATCGCCGGATCGTCGACGAGCTGTCCGGCGGCCGCGTCGGCTACATCCACGTGCCGAACACCGCGGTCCCCGGCCATCGCGAGCTGTACGAGGGCTGGTATGCACAGGCCCGCGCCAAGGAAGCGATGCTGATCGACGATCGCTACAACGGCGGTGGGTTCATCCCGGATGGAATGGCGCACCAGGTCGCCGATGGCGTCCTGAACTACTGGGCTCGCCGACATCTCAACCTGTCCTCGACGCCGAGCTATGGCTTCGACGGACCGCGCGCGATGTTGATCAACGGCTACTCGAGCTCGGGTGGGGATGCGTTCCCGTACTACTTCCGCAAGCTCGGCGCCGGCAAGCTGATCGGCTCGACCACCTGGGGCGGCCTGATCGGCTACACCGGTTCACCGCGCCTCGTCGACGGCGGCGGACTCGCCGTCCCGTCGTTCAGCTTCGTCAACACCAACGGACAATGGGACGTCGAGGCCTTCGGCGTCGATCCGGACATCGAGGTGTTCGATGACCCGTCGTTGATCCAAGCGGGGCGCGAGCCGGTGCTCGAAGCCGGCGTGCGCCACCTGCTGCGTGAGCTCGAACAAGGTTCTGGCCACGAGCGCCCCGACGTGCCGGCGTATCCGGATCGTCGCGACCCGGTCGACCCGGGCACCGCGCCGACTCGCCGCTGAGCAGAGCATCGAGAGAGCCGAGGGCCAGCCCTCGGACTCCCGCTCCGATCGAGAACTTTCGGAGCGAATCGAAACCAATCGTCGTTCGATCTCGAAATTCGGGCTGACCGGCCGGTCGCCCAATCCAACCCCGCGTCGACAAGTCAACTCGACGCCCAGGAGATCACGATGAGAACAAATGCCCGCATCCTCGCGGCGACTCTGAGTTCGTGCGTGCTGACCGGCGCCATGATCCCGACGACGTCGTCGCTTTCCCCATCGCAGCAAGATGGCGAGGCGAAAGCCCCGCTCGTCCAGCTGGCGATCTTGCTCGACACCTCCGGATCGATGGAGGGCTTGGTCGACCAGGCTCGTTGTCAGTTTTGGGAGGTCATCGACGAGCTTTCGCGCGCCGGCCGAGGGGGCGAGCGCACGCGCGTCGAAGTCGCCGTGCTCGAGTATGGCAACCAACGAGTCGCATCCGAAGACGGCTTCGTCCGCACGGTCGTCGGCTTCACCGAAGACCTCGACCTCGTCTCCCGTGCGCTATTCGCGCTCGACCTCGACGGCGGCGACGAGTTCTGCGCGACGGCGATCAACACCGCCTCGAACGTGCTGCTCTGGGACGAGTCCGACGACACCTACCGGACGATCCTGATCGCCGGCAACGAGTCGTTCGACCAGGGCTCGATTCCCTTCGGCGGTGTCCTGCCAAAGCTGCAGGCGCAGGACATCACGCTGAACACGATCTACTGCCGCTGGAAGAAGGCGAAGCGCGGTGAAGCAGATCGCTGGCAATCGGCTGCCTCAGATTCGATCGGGCGCTTCCTCGAGATCGACCACAACCTTCGGCTACCCGACGTCGCGACGCCCTACGACGCGCAATTCCGGGAGCTTAACGATCGGATGAACGAGACCTTCGTCTGGTATGGCGATCAGGCCGACGAAGCTCGTCGCAACCAGATCGCCCAGGACGAAAACGCGGCCCGGATGTCGAACCGTGCCTTCGCCGGCCGAATGGCCGCCAAGGTCGGCCACCTCTACCACCACGTGCACAGCGACCTCGTCGATGCGCTCCAGCACGACCACCACGACCTGGACACGATGCCGGTCGAGCTGATGCCGCCGTTCCTCCAGGGAATGAGCAACGAGGAGCGCCGCGCCTTCATGGACGAGCGCATCGGCGCTCGTGAACGTGTTCGTCGCGAGATGGCCGACCTGGTCACCCGCCGCCACCGCTACCTTCGCGAGCAGGCGAACAGCGACGAGCAGGCTCCGAGCTGGGGCAGCGGCTTCGTCGCGGCGATCCGTGAGCAGGCCTCGGCCAAGGGTTTCGCCTTCGAGGCGAGCCGCGCCGTCGGCGAATGACGGTCAGGGGCCATACCGGTGGAGCACCGGTCGCCCCTCGACGAGACGCACGGCCGCCTCGGCAGCCATCAGCGCCATCTGGTCGCGTGTCTCCTTCGTCGCCGACCCGACGTGCGGCAGCATCACGACGTTGTCGAGATCGGCGAGACCGGGCGCGAGTTCCGGCTCACGCTCGTAGACGTCGAGTCCAGCGGCTCGGATTCCGCCCGCGCGCAGCGCCTCGACCAGGGCAGCTTCGTCGAGGACCGGCCCCCGCGCCGTGTTGATCAGGATCGCGGTCGGCTTCATGCGCCCGAGCGCCGCCGCATCGATCAGGTGGGTCGTCGCCTCGGTGAGCGGACAGTGCAGCGAGAGGAAGTCCGACCGTTCCAGCACCTCGTCGAACTCCGCGTACTCGGCGAGATCCGACCGGTCGATAGGCTCGCGAGACCGACTGTGCGCCAAGACCATCATCCCAAAGCCCTTCGCTCGACGCGCGACCGCTTGCCCGATCCGGCCGAAGCCGAGGATCCCGAGGACGCGACTCCCTCCGGTGGGCAGGGGGCCGACCTGCACACCCTGAAAGAGCCCGGGATCCCAGGCCGTGAACTTGCCGGAACGGACGTAGTCATGACCCGCAGGGACATGGCGCGCAGCCGCCAGCAAGAGTGCAAACGCGAGGTCCGCCGTCGCGTCCGTCAGAACCCCAGGAGTGTGCGCGACGGGAATCCCCAGGGAATCCGCGAAACCGACATCGATGTTGTCAACGCCGACAGCCATCTGCGACACCCCGCGAAGGTCCGGATTCGCGTTCAGCACCTCGACATCGATCGACTCGGTCAACGAGCTCAAGAGCACCGGATGACGAGCGGCACCGGTCATCAACTCCTCGCGCGTCGGAGGTCCCGCATCGACACCACCAACCTCGTAGTCAACCCCGGCCGTTCGGAGGTAGTCCAAACCGACCTCCGGGATCTGACGGGTCACGAAGATGCTCATTCCGAAAGCGTGCCCGCCGCAGGGTCACTCGCAAAGGGATGCTCCGCACTTGTTCGAGAGGCATTCTGAGGCAAGCTCCGCTGCGATCGATGCGTTACCACCACGCCCGCAATGCCACCGGGATCCTCGAACTCGGCGAGCACCAGATCCTGATCGACCCGATGCTCTCCGAACCCGGAACCCTGCCGGGGTTCAAGATGTTCGGCGGCGGCAAGCGCCGGAATCCACTCGTCCCCCTGCCAGAGCGGACTCGTGACGAGCTCGATCGGGTGGCGGCGGTGCTGATCACCCACGAACACCCAGACCACCTCGACAAGCCCGGAGTGGCCTGGATCCGAGAACGCGGCCTCCGCGTCCACGCGTCCTCGATCGATGTTCGGCATCTGCGTTCGCGGGGCCTCCAGGGTCGAGGAGGTCCACGACCGACTGCTCGACATCCCGGCCGAAGTCGTCCCCGGCCGCCACGGACGATCGAGCTTCGCGTTCTTGATGGGCCCCGTGTCGGGCTACTACCTCGCAGCACCGGGTGAGCCGAGTGTCTATCTGACGAGCGACTCGGTCTGGAGCGCGTCGGTCGAGGACGCGATCGAATCGCTTCGACCCGACGTCATCGTCGCCCCGGCCGGAGCCGCGAACTTCGGCAAGGGACCGGACATCCTCTTTCCGCTCGACGAGACGATCGAACTCGTCCGTCGAGCTCCGGGGCAAGTCATCCTGAATCACCTCGAGGCCGTCGACCACTGCCCGGTGACCCGCGAGGGCCTCGCCGCCCGGCTGCGCTCCGAGGATCTACTCGACAAGGCCTGGATCCCACAGGACGGCGAGACCCGGGAATACGGAGCCCCAGAGGCTCCGCCTCGCCCCCCGCGAAGAACGACGAGGCGAAGACCCGGCCCTCAGAAGTGGCTCACTCAGCTCATGGCTTGAGGGTGCGCACCGGCCGCACACCGTGGTCGTATTGATTGCTCGTCGGACGCAGCGTGTGAATCGCCGCACTCCGCGCATACGGCCAGTTCAGCAGATAGCTCCCACCTCGAACGATCCGGATCGAGAGTTCGCCGACGGGGCGGTAGCCGTCTCCGTCCCGCGGATCCGCCCGGTTGTCGTAGAACGGATCGAGACACCATTCCTGGACGTTTCCGCAGCAGTCGAACAGCCCGAAGGCGTTGGGCTTGTAGTGCCCGACCGGCGCAGGACTCCCGTAGCCGTCATCCCCCATGTCGGAGGTCTGCCGGTCGCTCGCACGTCCCGAGACGCGAAGGAGTGCTTCGTCGGCGAGATTGGCATGGCCGCGCAGAGAGACCGGGTCGTCACCGGTCGGAAACCTCGTGTCGGCTCCAGCACGCGCCGCGTACTCCCACTGCGCCGAGGTCGGGAGTGTCGCGCCGATCCGCCGCAGCGTCGCGACACAATCGTGGTAGCTGACGCTCTCGACGGGATGACGCAAGGTGATCGCCGGATGGTCTCGATACCGCTGCGCGGGGGTGTTCTCGCTCGGGTTAGCACCAGTCAGAGCGATCCATTGCGCCTGGGTGACCTCGTACTTCGAGATCAGGAACGGATCGAACCGCACCTCGACGACCGGCCCCTCATAGCCGTGTGCACCCGGGTCGTAGTGCGGCTCGCCAGCCCGTCGACTCGCCCCGACCGGAGCCTGCCCGCCTGGAAGAAGCACGTAGACGATCGCTGAGTCTTCTCGGTGTTGCAGAACCCCGGTGTCCGGATCACGACTGGGCACCGGACCCGAGAGTCGACACGCGAACTCCTGCAGACCGGTTTCTCGGTCGGCCCCGAGAGGCATCAGCCCATCGATCGGAAGAAGATCCAATCCGTCGTATCTCTCGCTCTCGAGCACCTCCCGGCGAGCTCGCTCCCAAGCCGACGTGACGGTCTCCTCGGCCCCCAGTCGTTCGGCCTCGGCGAGCAAGTGGGCGACATGAGCACGCGTCGCGCCGAAGCGATCCGCACTGCCGAACGCCTCGAGCTCCGCGACCAGCTCGCTGAGGAGCGTGTGCCTCCACTGGAGTGCATCCTCGTCGAAGCGCTTACCGACCTGGGCAGCGAGCCGAGCCTCGAGCTCCACGAGGCGGGCACGCACAGTCTCGACCTGTTCAGCACCCTCGGCTTCGGGCCCTTCCGTCTCCCGAAGCTCGACCAGGAACTCCAGGTTTCGTCGCAGCTGTTCACAAGCCTGGGCCAGTCGATCGTCGCGACGCGAAGCCTCGAGCTCGGTTCCGGTCGGCTCACGCCCCTCGGCCGTCAGTCGCTCGAGCGCTTCCCGATGCCTTGGCAACAGCGCGAGCAGCTCATCCGCGCGGTCGAGCCACTCGCGCATCTCCGGCACTCGGCCGGGCCACGGCGGTTCGAATCCGGAGATCTGCCCGCGAAGACGAACGAGACGCGACTGGTCCGCCAGCTGCTCGAGTTCGCCGAGTGCCCGGTCCTTCGCATCACGCTCGGTTTGTGTGTCCGCCAGCAGACTCAGGGTGCTGCCCAGGCCGGCGCCCAACACGAGGAAAAGACCGAGCGCTGTCGTAGCGAGCCATGGCTCACGCCGCACGAAGCGCCGGAGTCGCGTGAGGGCCCCGCTCCGACGTGCCTGGATCCCACGGTGCTGTTCGACGGCTCGAAGGTCCGCGGCGAACTCGACCGCACTGCGGTAGCGTGACTTCGGCTCCTTCTGCAGCGCGGTCTCGAGCACCGTCGCAAGATCTCGCGGAATCCGACGCCCGATCTTCGGCGGCGGATCGTTGAGGATCGCCCGAATCAGAGCGCCTTCCGTCGGTGCATCGAAGGGCGCCTCGCCGGTCAGGCACTCGTGCAACAGCACGCCGAGCGACCAGATGTCGCTCCGCGGATCCGCACGCTGACCTTCGAGGACCTCCGGTGCGACGTAGTGGAGCGTGCCGACGAGCTCGCCAGGCGTCGTCAAGGTCGCGGTCGACGAGTCGAGCTCACGAGCGATGCCGAAGTCGGTCAAGACCGCGGGTGTGTTGCCGGACTCGGCGCAGAGGACGTTTCCCGGCTTGACGTCACGGTGAACGACGCCGCCCTCGTGCGCGGCGCCGAGACCCTCCGCGATCTCTCGCGTGATGCGGATCGCATCGACAATCGAGAGTGCACCCTCCTCGCTGAGCCGCTGCTGCAGACTGCGCCCGGCGACGAACGGCATCGCGATCCACGGCCGCCCGTCTTCGATCCCGACGTCGAGCACGCCGGCCAGATGCGCATGTTCGAGACGACTGGCGAGCTGTGCTTCGCGCTGGAACCGCTGCCGCATCGTGTCGGTCCACCCGCCAGGGAGGACCTTCAGGGCGACTTCGCGGTCGAGCCGGCGATCACGCGCGAGGTATACGACACCTTGACCGCCACGACCCAGTTCGCGCAGCAGATCGAACGGACCGAGCCGTTCGACGTCCGTGTCGAGGGAAGAGTCCGAAGCCGGGCCAAGCCGCTCGAAGGCCCGCGCAATCGCTTCGTCGTGACCGGGAAACTCCGACTGGTAGTCGGCGAGCGAGCGGCGCCCGCCCCGATCCTCGTCCTCGAACACCCGCGCCAGGAACGCGCGAACGACCTGTTCCTCGTTGGTCACGACTCGGTAGATAACCCGACTCACAGGCCGAACGCGAGGTTCAGGCCATCCGACAAGGCGACCCCGAGCGCGTTGGCGTTGCTGTCGATGCGCGCACCCTGAGCGAATCCGTGGACTCCGGCCAGCGCCGGGAGGTTCGGAAAGTTGAAGGAGGTCGTCTGGCTCGTGGTCCCGGTCACCGTGACGACCGCGTTGACGATTGGATCGGTCCGCAGGAAGCAGCCCGGCATTCCGATGTTCGCGAGGCTGCGATCGAGCAGCTGGAATCCGATCCAGATGACCGCGAGGTTCGTGCTCCCGTTTGGGTTGGCATTGGTCATCTGGAGCGAGAAGGTCCCTCCGAGCTGAGGGACGCCGACCGAATCGAGTCGCAACGGACCGACCCCACAGCCCTCGCCGATGCGCGAGACGAGCGGCACGGCATCCCCGAGCCGGAACTTCGGGGCAGTCGTCCGCATCACCCCCAGGTTCGGCGGCGCACCGGTGTAGTTCGACGCGGCGAGACAGCTACGCGAGTGCTCGTGGAACTCCGGCATCGAGCCGCTGAAGTCCGCGTTCGTCACGCGGATCTGAATGATCAGATCGCCGCGCGTCGGGTCGTAGTTGAACGACTGTTCGAGCCCGACCTGCATCCAGGCACCCGCGTCGTGCGGCAGGACCCAGTCGGTCTCATCCAGCACGGAACGCGCTCCACCGCCCAGGTTGGTCGAGAAGTCACTGGTGAGCCCACCGTTGCGGTGGTTCATCCGAATCTGGAGTCGGCCGTACTCGTGGACACCCGTCCCACACGGCGCGAACGAGAGGGTCGAGATCGTCCGTGGTTGATTGCCGAGCTCTGCGGCCGTCACCAGCAACTGCATGAGCTGGTTGCGGTGGACGGTGTCCGCGATCTCGGCGCCGAGCGGCACCCGACTGCAGGCTCCGGTGGATGGAGTGTCCGAGGGGAAGTGAAGGAAGCCCTGAGCGACAACCGAGGGCCCGACGGCCGAGAGAAGCCCGAGAGCGCAGAGAGAGGACAGACGAGACGAGATGTTCATGATTGGAATGACTGGTCTGCCGGGGAAGAGCGGCGCCACGGGCGAGCGCAGACACCCGGTCTCGAAGTTTTTGGGGCGAAGCTCAAAACCGGCCTCTCCTGCCCGAGAATGCGATTCATGACCGAGTCGGCCGACATCCTGCGCAGCGGCCTCGATCGCCACTCAGCCGACCTGAGCCGGCTCGTCGCACGAGAGGCCGGCTGGCTGCTGCGCCTCGAATCCCCGGAGGATCTCGTCCAGGGCGCCGCCGGCCGGATCCTCGGCGCGGCCTCAGGCTTCGAAGACCGCGGAGACAAGGAGCTGTTCGGGTTCCTCGCCACGCTAACCCGCCACTACCTCTCCGACCGTCGCGATCATTGGAAGGCTCAGCGCCGGGACGCCGCCGCCGTTCTGCGCGTCACGAGCAGCGGGAGTGGCACCGAAGGCTCGGTCCTTCCTCGACTCTCTGGACCCGGCCCGAGAACCCAAGCTGAACGTCGCGAGCTCCTACTCCTCGCGACGCAAGCACTCGACACCCTTCCGGAACGCGACCGGGAACTGGTGCGACTCACGACCCAGGGCGTGCCGTTGGCTGAACAAGCCGAGCGGTTGGGACTCACCTACAGCGCAACACAGCGTGCCTCCCTACGAGCGACCGAACGACTCCGCAACGCGATGCGCGCGCTCAGTCCGGACGACTTCGAGACCTGGCGGGGCTGATCGAAACCGACAAAAGCCCCAGAGCTCAAAAAGAGCGAGCAACCGCGCGTCGACGCCCGACCCTCCCAGATCAAAACGTGACGGGGTTGCTCGCCTGGGCCTCAGAGCGTGATGACTCTCCTTCTTGCCCGAATACCCGAGGTCGCCCTCGGTCTGATGTCATACGCGCCGTGGGACGCGTCGCGAGGCATTCGCTTCGCCGACGGTTCCACATCTGGCACCGTCGGTCGTAGCTGGACCATCAAGATCACCCCGTGACCTCGGAGCCGATCACTCCATCGGCCCTTCCTGGCCGCGCTCGACAGAGCTCGACTTGTCGGCGGAGTCGCCCAACTTGTCCTCGACGAGGATCGAGTGGGCGCCAGCCGGCACGTGGATCGTCACGCAGTTCGACGTCGTCGAAACCAAGTGCTCTTTGAGTTCCGTCGGCGGCTTGGTCGTCACGCAGAGCTTCGTCTGCGTGATCGGTGCGCCGTCGAAGTCGTAGCAAATCTTCAGATCATCATCCTCGACCGGGTTGGCCGGAACGAAGCTGATCCGTTGTGGAGGATTGGTCATTGTGGAGGGACTAACCTTCGTATGGCCGCCAGAGACGCTTTGTGTGAGTCCTGATGCGGGCTGACGGACCCCGGACCATTCCTCTCCTTCATCACCTGGATTCGGCGTTCTGCAATCCGCCCCAGGTAGTTGGCTGCGTCCCGACCGGCAGGGTCGGGGTCGTTCGCCTTGTTCTCCAACGCGAGGCACGCCTTCTCGATCCAGTCATTGACCGCGTAGGCAGCGTTCTCCTGCAGGAAGTCCTGCATGTCCGGATCCGCAAGCCGATCGAGAGCCTCCTCGAGCGTCAGCTGCTTCGTGTCTCTTCCCATCCACGAAATCAGCTTCGGATACTGCGCAGCCGAGATGACGAACGCGACCCAGAGAACGCCGAACGAATAGAACGCCGTCTTCCAGATTCGCCTGCGCGGCTGCACTGCTTCATAGAACTCACGGTCGATCTCACCCGACCAGTCCGAGATCACTTCCTCGGTCTTCTTCATCATTATTTGCCTCCCCCTCTTCCCCAGAGGTCACGGAGTTTGTGTTTCACCCTGCCTTGCAGGGCTCTTGCGCCTTCTCCTTCCAATACAAGAATCTCCTGGTCGTCTTCGTCGTCCGGGACCCGGACCACGCCGCGAACCGAGAGGCCCGCGAGCTCGTCCGGGATCGGCTCACGTCGCCGCGAGGGCCGCCAGTCGAAGAACCTCTGCATCAGCGAGCTCCGAACGATCAGGACGCCCCTCCTGATCTTGTGGCTCCAACGGAGATCTGTTCGGCCAACGAGCCAGTCGATCGAAACGCCGTAGTAGTGCGCGAGGACAGCGACCTTGCAGAGCGGTGCATCGACTTCGTCGCGCTCCCACTTGCCCAGCGAGAACGGCGAGATACCCGTCGCCTCTTGGACGTCGGGTCGCGACAGCTCGAGACTCTCTCGAACCTGGCGAAGTCGATCTCCGCATCGGAACCGATCGTCGGGCGGCTCGCCCGGCGGCTGCTGATTGGTCATTCGAGTCGAGGTCACGACGCCCTCTGCTCCTGGTCTCTCCTGCGTCGAGAGAGACCATCGACCGTCGATCGGAATTCGTCGAGGGGCCGAGCGCCGAACGGTGCCACTTCTGGTAGCTGCGTCCTCGCCGCTGCTCTGAGCGGGTTGACAGCCCTTACACCGTTCACTCACAGTGCGAGCAAGGAACGACGGGATGGAGGAGCGCACGGCCCCGCGCCGAATCGCTCTTCTCGTCGAGGAGGAAGGAAATGACCCGCAGACCCCACCCGCTGTTGGTGGCGGCGTACTTCGTCGCCGTCTACGGCCTCGGTGCCTGGATCGGCCCGATGGCCGTCCCGGCAGTGATCGCCGTCACCCTGGTGCCGGCACTAGCCGCGCTCGACCACCTTCTGGGAGACGACCGCCGCGGAGGACCGGACCTCTCGCATCCGGCGAGATCGAGCGACTCTCGACTCTGAGAACCGAAGGCCGCCCTGCCAGGATCTCGCGCCATCGGACCAGCTCGGTTTCGAATTCTGTCGCGCGACCCCAGGGCCACGACGAATCGGTGAACCTGCGGATTAGAGTGCTGGAGCCGAAGTGTTCGACAAAGCCGACTAAGCTGCTGCGCCGGACCGTCACTTCAACAACTCTGGCCACCCAAAGTGGCAGCACTCCTCGTGGAGCAATTGCGCGACTGACGGCGGGACAACCAACCCGCCAGCGATCGCAGCCAGCGCGATCACGAACCAGCGCCTCGTCAGAACTCGATTCTCAGTTCGATTCCGTGGCTCAGCGCCACGCCGAGCGGATTCGCTGCCGCGTCGAGCGCAACCGCTTGGCAATAGAGCGATAGCGAGAGTAGCGAAGGATCGTTCGGGAACGTGATCGGCAAAATCGAGACGAGGGGAACGATCTGCGGGTTCCGAACCGAAAACTCCGCACTCGTCAGCAACTGGCAACCTGTCGCACCAAATACATCGAGAGCGAATGGGAGCGGAGTCGCGCCGAAGGCCTCGTTGGACAAGCCGATCAACGTTGAGGTCGGCAGGCCGAGGGGGTTTAGTACGAAGAGTTCGGTTGTCGCGCCCAACCGCGGGGGAAGGTCGCCCACCACGGCAAAACTTGACACAGTGCTCGAGCAGGACTGTCCGTAGATCGTGACGTTCGCCGGGAAGTCTGCTGACTCGTCCCAGAGTTCGTACGCTCTCAAGATCGGGGCCACCGTGGGAGTCACAATGGCGAAGTTGACCGTAACGTCTCTGACCGGGTCGTAGGTTGGCCGGTGCGGGGCGAAACAAGAGCCAACCGAACGCACGGCCAGGCGGCGGAAGACGCCGTCGTCTCCCTGTTTCAGGGTTGTCAGACTGGTGTTTCCGCTCTCACAAACCAAGGCGAACAAGTCGCCTCCTGGTCCAACGAACAGGTTGGCGTGAGAGCCCTGTAGGCTGAGGCTTGGGTCGATGGTCGATGGTCGATGGGAGCGGCACCCAATCCAGACCCTGTGGCCCATCTCGAAGTTCGTAGAGAACAGCCGGCCGCTCGAGCGTAATGCAGACCGCCCTACCACTCTCCGGGTGGGTGATCATCTGCTGGTCCCGAAAACTGTCACGCAGAATCATCGGTGAGCTCAACGTAGCGAGCTGCGTCCAACGGGTACCGTCCCACTCCCAAGTCTCACCAAGACCGCCTTCGGTGAGGTAGAGGACACAGGTACCTCGAACAGAGTCGAACGCCATGTCGAACTCGTGTTCGCTGAACCGAGCCCCAGCCGGACCGCCGCTCGGGTTAACGAGAGTCCAATCGGCTCCGTCCCACTCCCAGGTATCATCGAGGACTATGCCCAGGAGACTCGGGCGACCTCCGTGCAAGACCACGACATTGCGAACCGGGTCGAAGCACATTTGGTGGTTGACGCGAGCAGGCGGAGCGACGCTCGGGATCTCGCGTCGCATGGTGACCCCGTCCCACAGCCAGACCGTGTCGAATTCCACACTACTGACGAGCACCATCTCGCCCCGCGCGCCATCGTACGTCACCTCGTAGTTCGCTTGGGTCCCCGGGCCGAAAGGCGCAGGATCTGTCGTGCGACGACGCCATACGACGCCGCCGGACCCAACCTGTGCGCTGAGCATCGGAACGGCAGCGAGACCGAAGACGCTCGCGACTGCGAGACTGCTACTAACGAGAGCGAAGCGCATTAGACCTTGGGGAGTCGACGGGGAACGAACAGCGGAGGACATGGCGCGCCGCCAACCGCCAGATCAAAATCACACGAGAGGAACTCGCGGTCCACCCCCTCCGGGACTCTGCACACCAAGCCCACGCCTGTTCGGCTTAGCTAGGTGTTGAGCTCGCAGGAACGAGTTCGAGACCACGACGCGAACGTGGGCCGAAGGCTTAGAAACGTGTTCTTGAGGACGACGATCCTGACAGCCTCCCTCGTCCTCACCGGGGCATCTCTGAAGGCCCGCTGCCCGACGCCTAGGCAACACGTTCCATGTTCGCACCGCGAACTCGGATCCCCCCCCTTACGTCGGACGATGCCCGCACGGCTCTCGAAGCGCTCAACGCACGAGCGCCTCGACCTCGATCTCGACTCGCCAGGTCGGATCGATCAACCGCGACACCTCGACCATCGTCGCGACCGGCATGACGTCCCGGAAGAACTCGCCGTGAACCTCACCGACGGCCTGCCAGTCGTCGATGTGGGTCAGGAACATCCGCGTCCGGATTACGTGCCCGAGATCAGCTCCCAGCGATTCCAGAGCCTCCCGCGCGATCTCGAAACAGCGCCGGGTCTGAGCCGCAGCGTCGTTGGGGGCCAAGGTCTTGCCATCCGGCCCGATAGGAGCGGTGCCGGCCACCTGCACGACATCGCCGATGCGAAGGGCTCGACAGAACCCGAATTGCGCCTCGAACGGGCTCGAGGAACGGTGTCGTCGTGTTTTGGTCATGGGGTGGGTCTCCGGCCGAGAGGCTAGCGATCAACCCCGCGACGTGAGACCCACAGAAGGACTAGAATCATGTACCGCCTCCCGAGCCTGCCTCCTCCCCGACGCTCACGCATGCGCCTACTCCGACCGGCCCTCGGCCTTCTCCTCGCCGCCTCCACGCTCGTCTCGACCGTGGAAGCCGACATCTACGTCACGAACCGCAACGGCGGCAGCGTGCTCGTCTTCGCGGACAGTGCGAACGGCAATGTCGCCCCGATCCGAGTGATCAGCGGTGGCGCCACGCAGCTGATCGCCGGCCAGATCAACGGCCTCTGCCTCGACACGGTGAACGGCGAGTTGTTCGTTTCCCAGTCGAACGGCCGCATCCTGGTCTTTGACGCGATGGCGAACGGCAACGTCGCGCCACTGCGCGTGATCACCGGCGCAGCGACCGGCCTTGGATTCACCGCCTCGCTCGCCGTCGACACCGTGAACGATGAGCTCTACGCGGTGAATCTGGCCTCAAACGGCTTCACGGTCTTCCCGCGCACAGCGAACGGCAATGTTCCGCCGCTGCGCACGGTCGTCGGTCCTGCGACGGGCATCGTCCAGCCGACCGGAATCTTCGTCGACCTGAGCACCGACGAGGTCTTCCTGACCAACGAATCGAGCGGCGCACCGCGTGTCGGGATCTTCCCGCGTCTGGGCAACGGCAACATCCCGCCGAGCCGTCAGATCGTCGGCGGCGCGACGCAGCTGACCGTCGCGGTCGGCCTGATGCGCAACCCCGCCAACTCCGAGATCATCGTTAACGACCTCAACGACCGCCGGATCTACACCTACCCAGCCAACGCCAACGGCAACGTCGCGCCGATTCGCTCGGTGAGCTCGAGCCCGTCGTTCTCTCCCGGCGGCATCACGCTGACCAATGCGGACCAGATGATGGTGGCCGACGTGTTCGGCAACCGCATCCTTGGATTCGACGTCAACGCGAACGGCAACACGGTCCCAGCCCGCAACATCAGCGGCGGCAACACGCAGATCAACCGACCGATCTACATCGTCAGCTCAGACTCGCCGTTCCCGGGCGCCGTCTACGACGCTCCGACGTCGGCCTCGGTCACGACCCGCACTTGGCCCACGAACCCAAACTCGTACACGGTCAGCGCCCCGCCGGTCCTGGGCACCACGATCACCTTCAGCGTCGACCTGACGACGACCGGCCACACGACAGCCGGCGTCATCCTCTACGACGCGTCGTCACTCGCCGTTCTTCCCAACGGATTCGCCTTGCTGGTAGGCGGCACGTCGATCACGAGCCTCGGCCCGCTTCCCGGCCCCGTCGGCTCGATCAACCTGACGATCCCGAACGTCGTCGGACTCGCCGGCTTCGAGCTGTTCACGCAAGCCGTGCACTTCGGAGGCCTTCCGGACTTCGCGCTCGCCAACGCGATCGACCTCGTCGTCGGCATCTGAGCCGATGAGGCCCGACTGACGTAAGCCCTCGCTCCGTCAGGCCACTCGGGAAGAAGGCGCCTCGGGGGTCGTCCGAGCGTTCGAACATTCGAACGCCCGACCCCCTGGAGGCCCAACGTGGAACTTGTGACATCCACGGACTCGAAGCCGAGTCCGAAGTTCACCTACAAGCGATCCCGGAGCGAGTCGATCGCTCGCGCCGGATCCATCGTCGTCGCCGTGCTCGTCGCTTTGGATTTGCTGACGCTGGCGGCGACGGACGTCGACTACATCAGCCACGACGCGGAGGCCTCGACCGAGCGCAGCGAGGCCAAGACGATTCACGGCCAAGCCGCGTTCTTCATGCGCAGCAACGGCTTCACGCCGACGCTCGACAACTTGTTTGAACGCGACGAGCGCGGCCGCGCGTACATCGAGTCCGGCGGTAGGGAGGATCCCTGGGGCACGCCCTACGTCATTCGCGAGACGGACGACGACAAGATCGAAGCCTTGAGCGCCGGCCCCGACACGATCGAAGACACGGAGGACGACATCGTGTTCCCCGAACGGGAAGAGAACGGGTGAACGGAGCCGAGGACAAGCCGTCTCGTCGCCGCCGAAGGTTCGTCTACGGTCGCAACCCCGGAAGCGGAATGCGTTCTCTCTTCTGGTGGTCCGTCATCATCGTCTCGATCGGGCTACTGGCCAGCCTGGTCGAAAGCGAGCCGGCCTGGGCTCCTCATGAGGACGAAGCCTCGATCGCCAGGTCCGAGTGCCGCACGATCCAAGGACAGGCGTCGTTCTTCCGCCGCGGACTCGGCCAACTTCCGACACTCGACGACCTGTTCGAGCAAGACGGGCGAGGACGAGCGTTCGTCGAGTCCGTAGGCAAGAACGATCCCTGGGGGACGCCCTACCTAGTTCGCCCGGTCGACGAGTATCGCGTCGAGGTGATCAGCGCTGGCCCCGACACCCTCGAGGACACCGACGATGACATCGTCTATCCGGATCGGGACCGAGACCACTGAGGCTCGTCAGCGACGCCGCAGGATCCGACGCTTCGACTACCTCGCCAGCGCGTCCCTACTCGCGTTCCTGGGCTGGCTAGTGATTCGCAACATCGATGTGGTCTATCTCGGCGGCGCGGGCGAGAGTTCGACTTTGTCCGAGTGCGAGGAGATCCACGAGCTAGCCTCCGAATTTCTGAGTGTGCATGGATGGGTTCCGACCCTCGACGATCTACTACGAGAGAGCAGAGACTCCAGGACGGCCCCCGGACTCACCTACGACGAAGACCCCTGGGGTACTCCGTTCGAGATCCGCCCACTCGGTGACCTTCGATTCGAAGTGATCAGCAGCGGCTCCGACACGATCGAGGACACCGAGGACGACATCGTCTACCCCGAACGAGACTGAGATCACGCGGGCGATCCCCGAACAGTCCGGGAGTTCGCACCTCCCCTCCGCTAACCTGCGCGCGCCCCGATGGACCACGCGCGCCGGATCGTCGTCTTCACTACGCGCCTCAGCGACCCGGGCACAATCGAAGTCGTCGAGTCGCTGACGCAGGAGTTCCCGGACTACGAGTTCCTCGTCGTTGCGGGCGACCTGAAGATCTCGCGGAGGCGCTGGCTCCGGAACAAGTGGAAGCGCCTGCTCCGCGAGCCGCTGTCCTACCCGCTCGAACTCGCTGGACAGGTGCTCGGCAAGTTTCGACGCAGGTCAGATCGATCCAGGGCCTCACGGGTCTCACTGCCCCAGATGGACCAACTCGAACGCGTGCAAACCGCGCACTTCGAATGGATCCACGACCCCGACTGCCTGACTCGCGTCGAGGCCTTTCAACCCTGGCTCGGCCTGTCGATCGGGGCACCGATCCTCAGGCGGAAGCTGTTCGGCCTTCCCGATCGTGGCACGCTCAACCTTCACCAAAGCCTGCTCCCCGAGTACCGCGGCATGCCGGTCGGGTTCTGGGAGATCCACGACGGCGCAACCGAGTCCGGAGCTTCGGTCCACTGGATGGACGACGGCCTCGACACCGGTGAGGTCGTCACTCAGCGAGCGCTGTCGATTCCGATGTTCGCGACACCGCTCGGACTGCGACACAAGCTGCATCAGGTCGGGATCGACGCTCTGGTCGAGGCGGTGAAGGCCGTCGACTCGAACACCGAGTCCGCCATCCCGCAGGCTGAGCCTCGGACGCCGACGCGCTCGCGCCCCCCGATGCTCCTGGCTCGCCGCGTTCAGCAACGTTCCGAGCGGAAGCGCGAACCGGCACGCTCCCTGCCGACCATCGCGAAGAGCGCGATCAAGCAATCCGTGTTCTTCGCATACGTGCACGCCTTCGCACCAATCCGAAACCTCGTGCGAGCACGCTCGGGACGGTGCCATGCCACTGTGCTCCTGTGGCACCGGATCGACGACAGCTACCACGACTCGATCTCGACCGGAGTGGAACAGTTCGATCGGCAGGTCGCGATGCTCCGACGCCACTACGAGGTTCTCGACCTTGAGACGTTCCTCAACGAACGCGGCAAGCCTCGTCGCCGCCCCGTCGTCGTCCTCACCTTCGACGACGGCTTTGAGGACAACTTCGACGCCGCCCGACTGCTGCGCCGACACGGTCTCCCCTGCACGTTCTTCTTCTCGACGAGAATCGTCGGAACAGGCGGCTCGTTCCCGTACGACTCGAAGCACGAGATCGACCCACCCTCGAAGCCGTTGAGCTGGGATCAGGTTCGGACCATGCACCGGCACGGCTTCCGCATCGGCAACCACACACAGTTCCACACGAACTCGGCCGAGGGCTCGACCGAGGACGCACTCGAGGCGGTCCGCCTCGCCGCAGAAGACTTGCGCCGCGAACTTCCGCCGAACGACGACAGCGCTGAGCCCGACAAGTGGTTCGCCTATTGCTTCGGTGGCCGACGGGACATGACCGAGGAAGTCCGCTCTGGACTCGCCGACCTCGGGATGAAGACCTGCTTGTCCGCCTACGGCGGCGTGAACCCGCCCGACTGGGACCCGATGGACATCCAGCGACAGGGAGTCGCTGCGAACTTCAGCGACCTCGCGTTCCGAGCTCTGGTCGAAGGCTGGACCCTCCCCGACCCAAAGGGCTATTGACCCCTCAGACCATGCTCGCGTGTTCCCGGGAGAACTCGAGAGCACGGTGGTCGGCCCAGTATCGATCCGGGTCACCGATGGTCTTGCCCCGGCGATTCACGAACGCACAGTGGCCGCCGTGCGTCGTGTCGAGGAACCGGATCGCCGGCACCCGTCGCAGCGGATCCAAGGACTCGAACGGAACGAGGAAGTCGTCCTCCGAGGCGAGCACGAGGGTCGGCACGCGCAAGTCCTGAACCGAGTGGAAGGCGCTCGCCTCCTCGTAGTAGTCATCGGCGTTCGCGTATCTCCACTCCGGCGCCGTCACCAAGTCGTCGAAGGAACGCATGGTCTTGCACGCATCGAGCTCTTCCTTCGTGAACGACAATCCAAACTCATCGCTCTGCTCGAGCTGCATCTTCCGCAGATCTTTCAGGAAGTTGCGCAGGTAGATCCGGAGCCCCTTCAACTCATCGATGCGTCGCGCTAGCAGCGGCGTGTCGACCGCCGGTCCGACCGCGACGATCGAGCGGAGATCGATCGGAACCTCACCCCCCCAGCCACCGGCCACCTTCAAGACCTGGTTCGCTCCCATCGAGTACGCACAGACATGGATCCCATGCGTCCGGGGATCTGCGTCGACCTGCCGCAGCAAGGCCTCGACGTCGTCCGTCAGTCCGAAGTGGTTGAGTGGTCGCGCCATCCGCGCCGTTCCATCCGAACCGCGAGCGTTGTGCCGGATCACGTGGAAGCCGGCGTCGAGGTATCGCTGCGCGGCTCGGCGGACCCAGGTCGACTGCGCGGAGCCGGTCAGCCCGTGCAAGAGCACGGCCACTGGGCGCTTCGACTCGTGCCAGTGCGCCCACCCACGTAGCTTGCCCCCCTGGACCGGCACTTCGTAAGGCTCGGCCGAGGGCGGCCCCGGCTCGGGCTTCGGCCACAGAATCGTCCAGGTCATCACGTGCGGATGACGGAGGAACCACGGCGGCCGGAACGGCGGGTGTTCGTCGGAGAGGTACGAGGAACGGTCTGACATCAGCTGGCAGCTGGCGGAGGATCGCAGACCGACCGTTCGGATTCCCGCCCTTGGCGAGATTCTTGTCCAGGGGCTCAGTTGCCTTCGAAGGTCGAGCGGATCGTGGCCGGCACGCCGTCCTGGTGCAGCATGATGCCGAGCGTCTTCCGAGCCACAAACTGCTGCGAGATCATCACATAGCCCTCGAACGGGCCGATCGGGCCCCAGGAGTTCTTGACGACGTAGAACGTGCGACCATCACTGGCGCGCGCCTTGCCGACGATGACCATCAGGTGATCATCGGTGGTGTCCTCGGAGTCAAACTCCTCCTGGCGCATCTCGTCGGTGACTTCGGCCGCCTCTTCGTCCTCGGTCAGCTGGAAGACGCCACCACGGGCATCGACGCGCGGCTCCGAAACATCACAATCGAGAGCGATCGAATAGCCGTTGTCGAGAGCGTGCTCGATCGTCGACATCATGTCCTCGACGTTGACGTTCCAGTAGCCGTCGTAGTGCATCCAGTTGTCCGGCACCGGCAACTCGGCCTTCTGATCGAAGCCCTGCTTCTGGTAGCTCATCAACTCGACGTACTCGTCGACCGGAAGCTGGCAAACCTGGCGAGCGTATTGCGACGGGCTCATCGCCTCGTCACCGACGGCGACCTGACTCGGCACCTCGCCGAGGTAAGCATCGAGGACTCCTTCGATCGCGCGTGGCCAGTAGGGGGACGGCTTGCGGGCACTCGACAACGTCTTGACCATCGAGGTCAGGACCGCCGACAGCTCTCCGTGGTTGTGGACCTGCTGATCGTCCGGAAGACCATCGAACTGCGAAGCCGGCATGACGCCGTGCTGACGTGCGACGAGGATCAGATCATGCGACAAGCCTCCCTCCGAGAAGCGCGCATCCCCCTTCGCCTCGATGTAGCGCTTGGCCTTCTCGAGGTACGCGTAGCGAACGGCGTACAGCTCCGACAGGTCGACCCGCTCTCCGGTCAGACGGAGGATCTCGGTTTCGAAGAACGAGGTCGTCGCAAACGACCAGCAGGTGCCGGTTCGGCCCTGGCTCAGGGCCGGAGCCTCGTCGAGCCGGAACTCGATGTCGAAAGTGAGTTCACCCTCGGTCTCCTGAGCAGCGAGCGGGGCCGAAACGACGAGGACTGCCGCCAGCGCGAGCGGCGTCGACAGGTTCTGGATCAAGCGCATCGCGGGGAACATACCAGACCGCGAACCTTGCTCGTGCCGGACTCCCGCCAGCCGCCCTTCCGTTTCCGCCGGACGACAAATCAGCCCGGATTGCTTCCCGCAGCCGCACCACGAACGACGTAGCGCCTCCGATGCGTTCGTTGCTCGCGATCGTCCTGGCCGCCGGACTGGTGATGCTGGTTCCGCTTCTGCTGGATCCGCAACCGACCGACCCCGTCGGCCCCCGGATCGAGGGGCGGGTTCACCCCCAGGGTGGTCGCTACCGCTGCCCGGTGCCAGGGATCCAGAACCTGAACCCGCTCACCCAGAACGAGAGCGTCTCCGAGCGCTACGTTCTGCGCTTCACCCACGACACCCTCTTCGATCGGGACCCGATCACCGGAGACCTGCGCCCGAATGCGGCCACGAAGGCCACGCGAGAGGGTCGCTCGGTCACGTTCGAACTGAGAGAAGGGCTCCGATTCAGCGATGGATCCCTGCTCGAGCTCGCCGACCTCGAGTTCCTGGTAGCGATCTCGCGACACGAACGACTCCAACCGAGGAGCGCTTCAGCGTCGAAACTCCAGCAGGCAGAACTCGTCGAGACGAGTGCTCTGGACGACAGGCTGCAACTGAAAGTCACGTTCCCGACCTGGTCGCGTTCCACCTTCGAGCGCTTCGCCACGGCCGTTCGCCTCGTTCAGCGATCCCATTTCGTCGAAGCCGCCCGCGCCCTGAACAGCTCGGCGGAACTGATGTCGGACCAGTTTGTCGACCTGTGCTCACAGATTCGCAACAGCGGCCCCGGCACCGGGCCTTACCTCGCTCCCGGTGACGGAACACCAGCGACGATCGGCACGTTCGCGATGCTGCCGAACCCGCATTCCTGGCATCGCGTCGCGCGACCAGATGCCTGGAACCTCGACGCGATCGAACTCCGTTTCGTGTCCGACTCGAGTATCACGACCACTGCGGCGATCCGGGGCGACGCCGACTTCCTGGTGTCATCGGACACGGAACTCGACCGACTGGTTGAGCGTCACCAGGTCCTGCGAGACGAGTTCGTCCGCCTTTCGCTCGAAGCGGACCACCTCGGCACGATCTACCTCGCCTGGAATCAGACCAACGCTCCCCTCGACGACCGACGGGTCCGCGAAGCACTCGAACACATCGTCGACCGGCAGCACATCGCCGAGTCTCTCTACGGGGCGCGCGCCGTCGCCGGACACGGCTACTACCGAGCCCCGGATCGAGAGGCTCGACCGTTCGAGGTCTCACGGGCTCGAAAGATGCTGGAGGAGCTCGGGCGCACACCGACCGAGCAAGCACCGTTGCGGCTGGTCTACGCGCGTGGAACTCCGATCGGCAACGCGGTTCAGGTCGCGCTCAACGACGACTTCGACGACCTCGGATGGCCACTGCAGATCGAGGCGGTCGACGACGGTCAGATCGGCAAAATCATCGATGACGGTGATTTCGACATCGCCGTCATCTACTCGGAGTTCGCGACGCCTCGAGATCCGTTCGAGGCGTTCCACTCGACCCGCAACCGACATGGCTTGAACGACCCCGACCTCGATCGCGTCCTCGTGTCTCTGCGCACTGAGTCCGAGCCGGCGTCGATCCGATCCCTGTTCCAAGAGTTCGAAAACCGACTCCACGACTCGGCCGCGATCACCCCGATCTGTCGACCGACACTCTCCCTTCTCTTGCACAAGCGTTTCCAGAACGTGGAGCCCGGGCCGCTGGGCCTTGTCCCTGAGCGGTGGTGGGTGTCCCCCGACCAGCAGCGGGGCTAGTCATCGGGGTGAACATCTGCCACCTTGCGGTCCCCGAGAATGGGCTCGGGCAGGAGGAGACGGAAGATGAGACCCCCAATTGGAATGCGCTCAAACCGGCGCCCCCACGAGACTCGCAAGGGACTGCTCTGGCTCTCGGCCGCGTTGCTGAGCCTTCAGGCACCTGCGCCGGCACAAGACAGACCGGTCGAGACGCGGTGGCTCGGCCGCATCTTGGACGAAGTCACGCTGCGAAACCCGGAGAGCCGGCTGATCCACGACGTCATCTTCAGCGACGGCGGTGAGGTCTATGCCTACGTTGGGTGCACACCGGGTGGAATGGTCCCGGTCTTCAACGACGAGCTCGGACCAACCTGCGAGAGCGTCGATGATCCCGTTCTCGACTCTGGCGGCGAACGCGTCGTGTTCCGCGCGCTGCTATCCAGTGAGGAGGGAGCGGAGAAGTGGGCCCTCTACGAGAACGGCGAAAAGGGACCAGAGCGGCCCTGGATCGGCCCGTTGGGCATGAGTCCGGATGGTACCTTGGCCTTCTGGGAATCCTCGAAACAGGGCCGCCGTCGACATCGAATCGTGCAGCGATCTGCGGTCGCGCTCCACTATGGCGACCGTTCGACAGCGAGGTTCTCCGGGATGGAACTCCAGCTGGGCTACTCCGCGCCTCGGGTAGGGCAGTTCGCGGGACCCAGATTCGAACCGGGTCTAAACGCGTTCATCTGCCTGGTCTCGCGAGGTCTCAGCGAAGGAGCGCTGATCGCTCCCCTCGGCCGGAAACACCAACTCTTGTTCCCGCCTTGGCAGGCAGAAAGCGAGCAGGGCTGGAGGGTCCAAGACATCGTCGTGTCGCCCGATGGCGAACAGATCGCTCAGACGGCGAGTCAGCGCCGGTCGTTCGACGGCACCGACATCGCCCCGTTCCAGCCGACCCTCAACAGCCAACTCAGCCCTCCGGTCATTCGAATCGGCGAACAAGTCGTCGGAGTGGAGTTCGAAGGCGTCGACTCTCCAACTTTCACACCGGACGGTTCGAGCCTCGCGTTCCGGTTCCGACGCGGAGAGAAGATGGGGATCTCGTCGACTAGCGACTGGAGCACGGAGGCCGACTGGAGCGTCGTCTCTCCGCCCAAGTTCACTCTCGACGGTGAGGCGTTGATCTTCGTCGGATACCAGGGAAGGTCGTTTTTCACGCCCTCTTTCGGACCCCGGTTATCCGACTCCGATACCGGAGCCATTCTCGGGTCCGGTCAGATCTACTCCGTCGCCCGCTCGGGGAAACCCTCTCCAATGAGCGAGGAGTTCCAGAAGATCGAGAAGCTCACCTGGTCCCCCGACGGCTCCAAACTCGGCTTCGCGGCCTTCCGGAGAGAAGAACCGTGTCAGGGTAGATGGTGCGTCTTCGCCGGAGAGACGCACAGCGAGCCGTTCGACTTCGTCGGCCCCCTGAAGTTCTCCGCCGACTCGAAGCTGCTCGAATTTGGCGCCCGCAACGGCCGCGATCTCTACTGGGTGCGCCTGCGCACGGACCGCTGACGTGTCAGAACCGTCACGTCCGGCCGCAACCGATGCAGCGCCCGGTCGAGTCGGCCTGACAGACCCCGATGCAGACCGGGGCGTCGGACTCGCCGAGCAGCTCGACGGGTGCAGCCGGGTGATCCTGGCTGAGAATGCAGATCGACAGCCCGGGATCGGCTTGCCGCACAGGCTTCAACATGTCGAGGACCGCCTCGACGGAGTTGTTGCGCTGACTCAGGTGCGCGAGCCAGACGTGACGCAACCGACCTCCGACGAGTCGGTCCAGAACCTCACGCGCTTGTTCGTTTGACAGATGCCCCTCGGGGGAGGCGATCCGACGCTTGAGGTGCGGTGGGTCGTCGCCCTCGAAGAGCCGGTCTCGGTCATGGTTGCTCTCGAGCAGAAGGGCATCACAGCCCTCGAGGAACGCCACCAGACCGTCAGGCACATGGCCCGCATCGGTCAGGTGCCCGTAGACCGCTCCCCCGCTCTCGATGCGAAGAGCCGCGGTCTCCGGAGCGTCGTGCGGTACACGGTGGTAGTGCACCTTCAGTCCCGGCCCCGAACGCGCCTTACCGCACCATTCGTAGGTCCCGAGGCGAATGACCCGCGTCCGCTTGTGGAGCTCGGTGCCGAGCGACTTCTGAGCGCGTGGGGTGCACAAGACCCTCGCCCGATGCCGACGTACGAAGTCCCGAACTCCGGCCACGTGATCCCGGTGTCGATGAGTCACGAAGATCCAGTCGATCGACTCGGGCTCCCGCCCGACCGAGCGCAAACGGGACTCGACCTCGTTCGCCGACAGACCGCAGTCGACCAGGGCGCGAACGATCTCACCCTCGACAGCTCCTTCGACGAGGGTCGCGTTCCCTCCCGAGCCCGAGGCCAGGGGAACCACGCGTAACGGAACTCGGCTCGGATCGCTCACCCGAAGAGCTCATCCACCGCCGCGCCGGCAGCGAACTCGACGGCCTCCTGACCAGGTCGAAACAACCGCGCAGGCCGCTCGCCGACGAGACGTGCGCCTTCGGCAGCGACGAGGAGGCCGGTTCCCTCGCGAAGACCGAGCACCGCGATGTCGTTCTCTTCGTGGAACTCTCGGAGCCGTTGCTCACGCGTTTCCCCCATGTGCTTCGAGCCCGGATCTGGGTCGAGATAGTGCGGGTTGATCTGGAACGGGATCAGCGCGAGCGCCTCGAACGATGGTGGTTCGACGATCGGCATATCGTTCGTCGTCCGGATCGTCGGGCAAGCTAGGTTGCTGCCCGCCGAGGCCCCGGTGTAGGGCAGGCCATCCGCGACTCGCCGACGGATCGGCTCGACGAGCCCGAGGCGCTGCACCCGATCGAGCAGCCGGAACGTGTTCCCGCCGCCGGTGTAGATGGCCTGCGCCTGCTCAACTTCGGCTACCGGATCTGCGGCCTCGTGAACCGATCGACACTCGAAGCCCATCGCTTCGAACGCCGCGCGAACTGTCGTCGTGTAGGCGTCGAGGTCGTGCAGCGCGAAGGGAACGAACGTGACGCGCTTCACCTCCGAACCGAACAACGAACGAAACAGGTCCGCTGCGTGTTCGAGCGGCTTCCGACCATGCTGCGTCGAGTTGCTCAGGAGAAGGAGTCGAGTCATGGGCGGATGATCGTCGACCGACGAGGTGGTAGCGAGAACCGGATCAGGCGAACCCGAGCGCTGGGAATGCCTCGAGCCCGCGATCGGCAGCCCTCCGAACGGAAGCTTGATTCAACCGACTCCCGAACGGCGCACAGCCCCCTTGGCCTCCGAGGCGTCGATCGGCTGCTTGCCTTCGCCAGGAGCCCCGCAGGCGCGCAGCGACTGTGCGGATTCGGCCAGAGCCTGAGCATCCGTGGCACGCTCCGCCCAACGTGATTCCGGGTAGCACTCCGCGAGCAACTGCTCGCACTCCGCGAAGCTCCGCGACCGGGCGAACCGGGTGCGAAGCTCCGCCCCTTCGGGGTGGAGCGACGCGTACTTGACGAGGTGGGGTCGCAGACGGCGGTAGCCGAGCGCCTCTCCGTAGACCTGCAAGCACTGCTCGGCGTGGTACCGGATCGCGTCGCACTGCTCGCCGAGCGACGGAGGCTCTGGATCTCGCCCGCGCATCGCGTCGTTCACTTGTCGGAATAGGAACGGGTTGCCGATCGCACCACGCGCGAGCGTGACTCCGTCGACCCCGGTCTCCCGCAACATCGCGAGCACGTCGAACGGGCCGAACAGATCGCCGCTGCCGAGCAGTGTCAGATCCGGGAACCGTCGACGGACCCGTGACAGGAAACCCCAGTCCGACGGCCCCACGTAGCGTTGACGCACGGTCCGCGGATGGACGGTGATCCCGGCGACTCCACGCTCGACGGCACCCTCGGCGACCGCCCAGAAGTTCTGGTCGGACGCTTCGGTCTCGTCGGTTCCGCGTCGCATCTTCACCGTGACCGGTCGACGGGAGTCGACGGCCTCCAGAACCGAATCGACGATCCCAAGCGCGGTCTCCGGATCTCCGAGGAGCGCACCACCACGATTGCGACCGAGCACCTTCTTCACCGGGCAGCCGAAGTTGATGTCGATCACGTCGAACCCGGCTTCGACCATCAGTCGCGCAGCCCGCCCGAACACCTCGGGCTCCGCCCCCATGATCTGACCACCTACGGGGTGGTCGTCCTCCGCTACGTCCAGGACGCGACGCGTCAGCTTGCCCTCTTGGAGGAGGACGGAGTCGACGACGACCTCGTGCAGGGCGTAGGGCGCCCCGAAGCGCCGAGCCACGCGGCGCATCGGCAGGTCGCTGTAGCCCGAGAGAGCGGCCTGGACCGCTGGACCCGGAACCTCGAGCGAACCGAATCGAAGAGATCGGCGCGCTGGAGGCTCGATCCGTTCTGGGGGCTCGTCACCGGGCGTTCGCACGCCGAAGACGATAACAGGGCCGAACAGCCCTCCAGAACCGGCCCGATTCGGGCCCGGGAGGCCAAAAAGTCGGGCGGGATCTCAAATTGCTGGGAACCTCTGCCCGCCTGATTCGAGCTGGCACGTATAGAGACCCAATCGAATCGCCCGCCGCTTCCCGGCTGGAGACCTACCTGATGTTCAGCAAGACCCTGTCGACTGCCCTCCTCCTCACCCTCACCGCTCCTATCGTCGCCCAAGACGAAGGCCACGCCGGCTGGCACGATGACTTCGACGTCGCGATGGCCGCCGCCAAGGAGTCCGGCAAAGACCTCCTGATCGACTTCACCGGCTCAGACTGGTGTGGCTGGTGCATCCGCCTGAAGGAAGAGGTCTTCGACACCGACGAGTTCAAGGCCGAGGCGCCGAACCACTTCGAGCTGGTCGCCCTCGACTTCCCGGCCGCCGAGGAGATCAAGGCCAAGGTCCCGAACCCGGAGCGCAACGCGGAACTCCGCGACGAGCACGGCATCCAGGGCTACCCGACGATCCTGCTTATGACGAGCGAAGGCCTCGTCTACGGCCGTACCGGCTACCAGGCTGGCGGACCGAGCCCCTACCTCGAGATGCTCGAGACGATGCGCACCGAGGGCAAGGCGCGCCTGATGGAAGCCCAGGAACTCGCCAAGGAGTTCGAGGCCGCGGAAGGCGAAGCCCGCATGGAGCTGCTGGGCCGCATCCTCGCGAACCTCGAAGGCGCCGAAGCTGACGACCCGTCTGTCGGCCTCCTCGGCCCGGCGGTCGAAGCCTGCCTGACCGACGACCTCGACCAGGACACGAAGATCAAGGTCGTCCGCACGCTTCTCAGCGTCGGCCGCACCAACGAGACCGTGACCGACATGGCCGAAGAGCTCGACGCCGAGAACGAACTCGGACTGTTCGAGCTGGTCGTCCAGGCTCAATTCGGCAACGTCCGCGACGATCAGACCGCGACGGCTGCGCTCACCGCGCTCGACTCGGTTCTCGAGATGGGCTTCAAGGACGCCGAGATTCAGAAGGGCCTGCTGACGAACGCGACGGTCTGGAGCAACGGCCCGCTGAGCGATTCGGACCGCGCAATGCGCTACGCCAAGCTGCTGCAGCCGCTCCTCACCGACTCGGATGAGGACGCGCAGCTCAAGGCGATGGTCGAAGAGATCCTGAACGGCTGAGCCGTTCGACCTCACCCACTCCGGGTCTCGCCGCCCGCTCGTCACCCTGCCGACCCGGCTCAGGCCAGGTCCGCAGGTTGAGCGAGGCGCAGGCCAGGAGCCGGGCGAGAAACGGCCCCTCTCGCGGGGCCGATCGCCCTGACGAAGCCAGGCCCGGCCCTAGAGACGAGCGCAGAACCGCTCAGCACTCGGGCACGTTGACCGCAAGACCACCTTCGCTGGTCTCCTTGTACTCGCGCCGCATGTCGTCACCGGTCCGCTTCATGACGCGGATGACCTTGTCGAGAGTGACGATGCCTTTCTCGCCGGTGTGCAGCGCCATCTGTGCAGCGGCCCAGGCTTTGGCGACACCCATCGCATTGCGCTCGATGCACGGAGCTTGCACGAGCCCTTTGATCGGGTCGCAGGTCAGCCCGAGGTTGTGCTCGAGACCGATCTCCGCAGCGCGCTCGACCTGATCGATGTCGCCGCCGAGCAACTCGCACAGCGCTCCCGCCGCCATCGCCGTGGCCGATCCGACTTCGCCCTGACACCCGACTTCGGCACCCGACAACGACGCGTGCGTCTTGATCACCATGGCGATCGCTGCACCGGTCGCCATCGCGCGACGAATCGACTCCCGCTCCAGGTTCAGACGCTCTGCGATCTCGACGAGCACGGCGGGGAAGATCCCGGCGGCACCGTTGGTCGGCGCTGTCACGACCATGCCTCCCGCGGCGTTCTCCTCGTTGACCGCGTAGGCATAGGCCTGCGCCCGGGCCTGGTGGCGGTACGACGGATCGATCTGTTCTTCGACGCGCGCGAGCAAGGTGTGCGCACGACGGATCACACCGAGCCCGCCCGGAAGTTCACCGCGTTGCCTCAGCCCGCGCGAGATGCAGGCCTGAAACGCCTCGTAGACCCGGTCGAGTCCGGCCGCAGTCTCGCCGGGCTCTGATTCCCAGGCGGCCTCGTTCGCGAGCACGACCGCTCCGATCGAGCCGCGTTCACGCGCCCGATCGCAGAGCGACTGCCCATTCCAGAACGGCGCGACCGGCGCCGACGGCGGAACCTTCATTCCGCCGTCTTCTCCCGCCGTCTGCACGAAGCCACCTCCGATCGAGAGCCACATCTCCTCGAACTCGACGAGCCCGTCCGAATCGAAGGCCCGGAACACCATCGTGTTCGCGTGTGGCAGGTAATCGGGCGAGGAGTCCCGGGACGGATCGAAGACGACGTCGTCCGGGTGCAGCCTCAGAGTCGCTTCCCCGTAGGCCACCTCGGGTCGCTCGCGCAGACGGTCTGGGAGCGCCAGGAAATCCTCGGGGTCCACAGTCTCCGGCGCCCAGCCGGCCATCCCGGCCAGCACGGCCCGATCCGTGCCGTGACCGTGACCGGTCGCCGACAGGGATCCACGGAGCTCGATCTGCACCGCAGCTGGGCAGAGACCTCGGTCCAGACAACGCCCCCGAAACATCGCCGCCGCCCGCATCGGGCCGACGGTGTGACTGCTCGAGGGGCCGGGGCCGATCCGGTAGAGATCGAGAAGGCGGAGCGTGATCGGGTCAGGCATCGACACGCGGAGGAGCGTATCGCCCGTCCACGGTTCGCGAGGACTCCGCGGCGAAGAGTCTCGACCTGGAATCCCCACTCCCACCGCTCGATTGCGGCCGGGCACCCGGGCCCGCCACCTCCGGGAGTCCCCCGGGTCAACAAGATCCGAATCCTGGGCTAGGCTTGACCGAGGTTCCGTCGTGGGAAAGCCCCCTCCCCCTACGGCTCCGACTCGGTTCCTCGTCCCCCCGATCGCGTCTCTCAGCGCCTCGACCAAGCCCGCCTTGAAGTTCAGGTCCGGGCGTGGAGCCGATTCGGATTGGACGCGAACCCGTGTGAGCTTTCCCCCGATTCGATGACCGTCCCGCAGGAAGAACGGAACACGACCGGTTTCGGTCCACGAGGTGGATCGCTGCGCCGAGTCGTATCGATCGCCGTCGCTCTACTCGCGACGACGCTCGCCCCCTCGGGCCTACGCGGGCAGGGCCCGTTCCACGCTCGACACACTGGTTCGAAACCCGGCGAGCAGTTCGGGACCTCGATCGCGTTCGTTCCGGACCTGAACGAAGACCACTTCGACGAACTCATCGTCGGCGTGCCCTTTGGCTGTCGCGACGGCCTTCCGACCGGCCGGGTCGTGATGCTGTCCGGATCGCATGGCACGGTTCTCTGGGAACGGTTCGGACTCGTACCCCACGAAGAATTCGGCAGCGTCGTCGGAACGATCGGCGACCTCGACCTCGATGGAGCGAACGACATCCTCGTCGGCACACCGAAGGCGGACGGCAACGGCGAGAACCGGGGCGAAGTGCGGGTGCTGAGTGGAAGTTCCGGGCAGACGCTCCACACGTTCTTCGGTGGCAGTGACCACAGCGGGTTCGGCAAAGCTGTCGCCAACGCCGGAGACCTGGACGGCGACGGGTTCGACGACGTGATGGTCGGCGCACCCGAGGACTCCGTCGGCCCGGATCGACCAGGGACCGTCACGGTGTACTCCGGTGGGAGCGGCGAGATCTTGTTCCGACTCTTCGGACGGTCGGATGGCGAGCGCTTCGGCGCGACGCTCGGAGCCGGCGTCGACCTCGATGGCGACCATGCCTTCGATCTGATGATTGGAGCTCCTCTCGCGAACGGCGCCGCGGGCCGCGTCTCGCTCCACCGCGGCCGCGACGGCCACCCGATCGGAGAGATCCACGGACGACGCAACGAACGGTTCGGCTCGAGCCTCGCGACGCTGAGCCCGACCGACGATGTACGACGAAGGCTCTGGGCGGTCGGCGCACCCGGGTTTCTGTCGAGACGGGGTCACGAGGGCCGTGTGATGATCTTCAGCAGCGGTGACGTGATCGATGAGTTCACCGCCGAGGACCTGGGGATGCCCTGCGGGGACCATCTGGCGCCAGCCGGGGACATCGACGGCGACCACTTTCCCGACATCCTCTCCGGGTCTACGCAGGGTCACGTCGCGCTGATCTCGGGAGCGAATCACCGCGTGCTGTTCCAGCGCAGCGAAGGGCCATTCGGCTCGGGAATCGGCCGCGCACTTTGCGGTCTCGGTCAGACCGACTCCGACAACTTCCCCGAGTTCGCGATCGGGCGCCCGTTCGATCCGAGCCGCGGACCGGCGACCGGCGCCGTCGACGTGTTCGACTTCCGGATGAAGGGTACGCCACCGGGCATCCGACGATTCGGCACGCCCTGCGGACACAACCGGATCCGAGTGCCGCGCGCTGGGCTCGACGGCGACCCCTACCTGTCCCGCCGCCTCGCGTTCACGCTCAGCGGCGCGCCAGCCAACTCGTCGGTCACCTTGCTGCTGGGCCCGATCTCGCGCACACCGCTCGAGCGATACGGCCTCGATCGCTGCATGCTCTACACAACGACCGACGAGATCGCGGTTCCGGCCTCCGCCGACGCAACCGGACGAGTCCGCATCGACAACGTGCCGATCCCGGGGCGTCGGGCAGTGATCGGCCGGGTCCTGGTTTCGCAGTGGATCTGCACGGTCGGCAATACGGTCCAGACCTCGGACGCCGTCGTCCTTCAGCTCGGCAACTGACAGCCGCAGCCCCGGCGATCACCCCGGCTTTCGCACCTCGCCAGAACTGTTACGTTGCGGGGCGCACCGAATGAGGTTCTTGGTCGAGAAGAACCAGCGGCACCCCCTCTTGCCACTGGTGGTCGTATGCGTCGCTGCGCTCTGTGCGCAGCTCGCCGAGGCCCAATCCCTCTCCCCGGAGGGACGCCGCAGGTGGATACCGGTTGTCCAGAAGCTTCACTCGAACTTCGTCGCCGGCCGCTTCGAAGGACCTGAGCCGATCAACTCGGACACCTCGATCAACGCGCTGTTCCGCGGTCGCGTGCGGCCGGAGGGAGCTGTGCTGGACCACTTCGACACCGTCGAGCTGTTCTTCGAATCGTTCGAAGACCATGCGAACGAGATGGAGGCAATCCTCGCGGTTCTCCAGTTCGGGAGCCTCGGACTCGAACGGCGTCGTGGCTGGGACCGCAATGGCGTCCCGATCCTGCGTGAGCTCGCGCTCAACACGCTCGCCGAGTCTCCGTCCCCGGCAGTCTTGCACGAGCTGATGAAGATCGCGAAGGACGAGGAACAGCGCCTCGGCCTGCGATCCGCGGCACTTCTCGCCCTCGGCCGAAGCCCTCACAGCGTCGCGCGCGGCGTGCTCGCCGGCCGGCTCGAAGCCGACGAACGCGACCTGCGTCTCGCCGCCGCGATCGGACTCCAACGTCACCGCGACCCGCGAGATCTCGGCGCACTCGCGCGGCGTATCAGTCGCGAGACCGACCCGCTCGTCCTCCGCGTCCTGCTGGACACGGTCCGCTCGACCGCCCAGGACCCGCAAGGAGACCTCCGACAGGCCGAGTGGGAGTCCGCGCTCTGGGCTGCCCACGCACGCCTCGGCCGCTTCGGGCTGGACGTCGACCAGGCGATCGTCGAACTGTGTGCTTCGGTACGCTCCGCGCTCTCGATCCCGGCACTGATCCGCGAACTGCGAACGACGGAGCAAGAGCCCGGACTGCGGCCGATCGCTCCGAGGATCCGCGACGTCCTCGTCGAACTGACTGGCGCGCCGCTGTCCAGCGCAACGGCCGAGGAATGGCAGCTGTTCTGGGACGGTGCTCGTGACACGTTCGAGCTCCCACCCGCTCGGGCCTCGAGCTCCGACCCGAATCGCACCACGACAGGGTTCTTCGGAGTTCGCGTTCGGGGCGCTCGCGTCGTGTTCCTGATCGACGCTTCGGGAAGCATGCGGGCTCTCTACGCCCGCCCGGGCCAGACCGTCGTCGACGGAACGAACCTGCCGACTCGCCTCCAGACCATGATCAGGGAACTCCGTGAAGCGATCCGAAGCCTTCCGAAGGAGACCGTGTTCGACGTGGTCGCGTTCGCAAACCACGAAGACCGACTGTTCGACCGACTCGTTCCGGCCGACCAGGAGCATCGGCGTCGCCTGGACAAGGCGCTCGATGGACTGGTCGCTGACGGAGGCACGAACATCCACGCAGCACTCCACAGCATTCTGCCGCTCGACCGGCAACTCTGGGGGCAAGCCGCCGCGCGACCCGTCGACGAGATCTTCCTGCTCAGCGACGGCGAACCTTCGGTCGGCGAGATCACTTCGACCGACGAAATCCTGCGCGCCGTCGTCGGGGCGAATCGTTGGCTAGGGGTTCGGATCCACACGATCTCGATGGCAACCGGCGGCTCGGAGTTCCTGAAGCAACTCGCGGAGCAAAACGGCGGCCGCCATGTCGTCGCTGGCGGCTAGCGCACTTCGAGGGATCAACCGGCGCCCGCCGCTCACTCCGAGACGCACCGCACCGGGCGACCCGTGCAGAGTCTGAGGGGCCCTGATACCGTCCGCTAGGCAACCACCCTTAGGCCAGTGATGACGGAAACCCGCACCCTCGACTCCAAGACCTGTATCGATCTCGAAGACCGCTACGCCGCGCACAACTACCATCCGCTGGACGTTGTGATCTCGCGTGGCGAGGGCTGCTTCGTCTGGGACCTGGAGGGCAAGAAGTACTTCGACTGCCTCGCCGCCTACTCGGCGGTGAACCAGGGCCACAACCACCCGCGGATCGTCGAGGCGCTCGTCGAACAAGCGAAGGTGCTCGCACTGACGTCCCGCGCGTTCCGCAACGATCGCTTCGGCCCGTTCTGCGAGAAGCTCAGCCGCTTCACTGGCTACGACCGTGTGTTGATGATGAACACCGGCGCCGAAGCGGTGGAGACCGCGATCAAGGCGATGCGGAAGTGGGGCTACTCGGTGAAGGGTGTGCCCGAGGGCAAGGCTCACATCATCGTGTTCGACGGCAACTTCCACGGCCGTACGACTACGATCGTCGGGTTCGCGGGCGACGAGCATGACGACCGCTACTTCGGCCCGTACTCGGACGGCTTCACGATCTGCAAGTACGGCGACCTCGACTCGGTGAAGCAGGTCATGGCCGAGCGTTCCGAGCACGTCGTCGGCATCCTCGTCGAACCCGTGCAGGGCGAAGGCGGCGTCGTCGTCCCCCCGGCGGAGTTCCTCCCAGGTTTGCGCAAGCTTTGCGACGACCACAATGCGCTCCTGATCGCCGACGAGATCCAGAGTGGTCTCGGCCGAGCCGGGTCGATCTTCGCGCACACCCTTACCGGCGCCTGCGCTGACGGCGTCACGATCGGCAAGGCTCTCAGTGGCGGTCTCTACCCCGTCAGCGCCTTCCTCTGCCGCAAGGAGGTGATGGAGGTCTTCACGCCGGGCACCCACGGCTCGACCTACGGTGGCAACCCACTCGCCTGTGCGGTCGCCGAGGCCGCGATCGACGTCCTCGTCGATGAGGACCTGATCGAGAAGTCCAAGACACTCGGCGCCTGGTTCGTCGATCAGCTTCGCGCGATCGGGTCGAAGCACATCGACGAAGTCCGCGGCGCCGGACTCTGGGCCGGTGTTCAGCTGAAACCGGAGGCTGGCGGCGCCCGCAAGTTCTGCGAAGAACTCCGCGACCGTGGCATCCTCTGCAAGGAAACCCAGACCCACACCATCCGGTTCGCGCCTCCGCTCGTCGTCACGAAGGACGAGCTCGAGTGGGCGCTGGGTGAGATCCGCGCCGTGCTCGGCTGAGCCAACGGATCGTCACCGAGCAGCGACCGATTCGGCGTCGTCGCAGCACGAACCGGTCGCCGCCGCACCAATCGCCTGGCGGCAGAAGCACGAACCGTTCGAGAGATCGGTATCCGCATGCTGCCAGGCCAGGGCGAAGCGCTGGGATACGTCCTCAGCTTCTTCGGTCTGACCGAGCTTCGTGAGGCACTCGGCTAGACCGTGCAACGCCCAACCGTTCTCGACGTTCCGCTCGAGATCTTCTCGGTAGGCAAGGACCGCGAGTTCGAGTCGGCCCTGCTCCAGCGCGAGTGCGCCGAGAGCGTGGCGGACCGGAGTCATCCAGCCGCGCGGCTCATCGTAGGTCAGTCCGTCCTCGAGCTCGGCGGCCACCTGCAATGCCGAGAACGCGGCGTCGAACTCGCCCTCTCGATAGAGGATCTCCCCCTCGAGCATCGACTGGGCGATCGCGAAGACGTCCTCGGCTGTGTTGATGCCGATCTTGGACTCCTCGGGAATCGCCGCAAGCAAGTCGAGGAATCGCTGCTGCTCAGCGCGTGCTGCATCGACCTGCCCGGTTGCACCGTAGGCCAGTGCGCGGGAGTAGAGCCGGATCGAACGAGCGACCGGATAGCCCTCGCCGAAGTCCGGATGAGCGAGCACCTCGTCCCAACGACCAAAGCGCACGAACACGTGGAGCTCGACCGAGAAGAAGAAGTCACCGACTCCAGGACTGCTCTTGACCCAAGCTGGAAGATCTTCGATCAGATTGCGAGAGGCTTCGACAGCCGCCTCGTAGCGCCCGCCGAACATCGCAGCCCAGGCTTGGAAGTGATGGTTGTGGGCGCGATAGAACTCGTAGACCGGCTGCGTGCCGGCCTCTCGGAAGTAGGCGCGATCGACCGCGATCGCATTCCGGTTGGTCCTCTCGGCGTCGTAGTAGCGACCCACCCGCTGGTAGGTGTGTGACGGCATGTGCACGAGGTGACCCGATCCGGGCACCAGGGTTCGCAACGCATCGGCAGAGGCGACTCCTTCGCTCGGATCCGAGGACGCCTCCGTGATGTAGATCATCAGGTGATGCCCTCCCGGGTGATCCGGTCGCTCCATCGTCACCCGGCGGAGCGTCGCCATCGCCTCGGCGATCCCGCTCTTCGGTTCACCATCCTCGGTCCAGTAGTCCCAAGGGCGTTGGTTCATCCGCGCATCGGCGAACAGCGTGCAGACGTCCGGATCTTCGGGGAACTGCTCCATCACGGCCGCCATCGCCTCGGCGTAGCGGGCGTCGAGAGCCTTGCGTTGCTCCTCGTCTTCGAACTCGAGTTCCTCGGGCCCCGCATAGCGCACGGTCAGCGCCTCGATCAACGCGCGCTCCACGGGATTCGTCGTCGCCGAGAGCTCGATCGCCGTCTGGCTCGCCTCGTGAGCACGAACGGCGTTCTCCGGCGAGAGGATCCCTCCGTTCAGATTCGGGCCGAGCGCCAGCGCCTCGCCCCAGTAGGCCATCGCGAAGTCCGGATCGATGCGCTGCGCCTCGCGGAAGGAGCGCACGGCCTCCAGGTGGTTGAAGCCGTAGGTCCAGAGCAGGCCCTGATCGAACCAGAACCTCGCCTCCGCGTCGTCGGTCGTGACCTGGGCCTGGTAGGCGCCGAGGGGCTCGAAGCGGACCGGAGCCTCGAGACTGGCGCAGGAAGGGATGCTTAGGACCAGCGCCAAGATGGCCAGAGCACGCAGAGGCAGATCTTTCATGGGAAGGATGAAGTCGTGGCAGGAACGAGCCCGATCCAGCGGCAGACGAATTGCCAGGCTGACGGACTACGACCATGGCGTCGCTCGGAGGCCTGGTCTGCCACCGACCCTCAAAAACCTCGGTCCCATGGATCGATCAGACCGACCGACCACCTATTCGGCCTGCCGTAACCTTCGCTCGGTCTCGATCGGAAACGACTCCCAAGGAATCCGAGTTCTCCAGTGCTCGGTCCGATCAGATGACGTTGCGGCACGGTCGCAGTGCGATCGCCGCTCCGGACCCGCGCCCCCCTCCCAACCGCTGGTCCGTAACACTCTGCCCAGCCGAGGCCTTCGCCCGAGGCCCCTCCCTCTCCCCAACATGATTGCTACCGCCCTCGCTCTCTCGCTCCTCGGCCCGCTGACGCCGGCGGACCCCGTCGCTCCGTTCGGCAACGCGACCGTCCCTCCTGGTCGCAGCGCCACGCGCATCTCGGTCGCGGCCGAGCCGCGCGTCGGAGCCGCGGACTTCGGCCTTCGCGTGGAAGGTGCTCAGCCCGGATCGGCCGCGTTCCTGCTGTTCGGAACCGGAGCGAACCGCTTCGACTTCGCCGGACTCGGATTCGAAGTCGATCTCGGCGGCGACATCTTCGTGGCGCTTGGACCGACGATCGTTGCTCCCGACGGCTCGGCAACCCTGCCGATCGCACTCGAGCCGAACCCCGGACTCGAGGGACTGACGTTCTACACGCAGTGGCTGACCGGAGACCCGCTCGGGCCACTCGGTCTGGCGGCGTCGCCAGGGCTACGCTTCACGATCCGCGGATCCGAGAAGATCGTCGTCGGTGCCGGAGACGAAGGCCTCGAGGTCGTCGATGAGTCCGGCGCAGCGACCTTCACCCCGATCACGGTCCCACCATCTTCGGAGACGAACCAGATCGACATTAGCTCGGACGGCCGCACTCTGCTCAGCGAACGTATCTCGCTGATCAACCCGCGCTCGTTCGCGATCGTCCCCTTCGACAACGGAGTCGTCGGCACGCCGACCGAACTCCTGAACTCGGCCGGTCTCGGCGATGTCGAGCTGCACCCGCTGCAAGACGTGGCGGTCGCTCTGGGCGCCACACCGTCGGGCAACGGACTCGTGATCTACGACACGGACCCCAGTTCGGTGAACTTCGCGCAACCGATCGGATCGATTCCGGGCGGTGGCCTGATTCCGATCGACTTGAAGCTCAGCCCGAACGGCCGCCGCGCCGCGCACGGAGACCTGTTCGGTGGCGTTCTGGTCTACGACCTCGCGGTCGCCACGCCGGGGCTCGGGTCGTTCCTCGGTCCCTTGACGATCTTCCCCTCGGGCGGCCTGTTCGAGTGGTCGGTCAACGGCAACGCGCTGTTCCAGATCGACTTCGTCACCTCGGACCTCCAGGAAGTCGCGGTTCCGTCGAGCACTCTTCTGCGCTCGGCCCCGATCACCGGCCTGCCAGCGCAACTGCGCCTGTCGCCCTCGGGTCAGCGCCTCGCCGTCACCTACAGCGACCGGCCAGAGATCGACGTCTTCGAGCGCTCGGGCAACATGCTCGTTCCGACGACCCTGACCCTGGCTGCGCCGGCCGACAACGTCCGCTGGACCGCGAATGACGCCGAGCTGATCCTCGAGAAGCCGAACGGCTTCGAGATCATCGACGCCGTGACCGGCGCCGTGCTGCGGACCGAGACCTGGACCGCTCTGGTGTCGCCGAACTCGCGTGACATCGTCGTCCGCTGAACCTCTCGGCCCTGAGCGGCCGAAACACCGCGAGCTTGGCAGTTGTTCTGCTGCGTGCGAGAGTGACCGCGCGCGGCGATGGACTCAGAACTCCTGCAGAAGCTCCGGTCCCCGGACACCTTTCCTGGCACCTCACCGACAGACCGGGTCGACATCATCCAGACCCACCTGTCGGTGGTCTGCCTGGTCGGCCAGCGCGTCTATAAGCTGCGGAAGCCAATCGAGCTGCCGTTCGTCGACTTCCGGGACCCGCAGGTGCGGGAGCACGACTGCCGCGAAGAGCTGCGACTGAACCGGCGGCTCTGCCCTGAGGTCTATCTCGAGGTCGCTCCCCTTCGACGCAGCGGGGATTCGATCCACTTCGGCGGCGCGGGTGAGACCATCGACCACGCGGTCGTCATGGTGCGGTTGCCCGAAGACCGAATGCTCGACCGGCTTCTCGCCGGTGGAACGGTCGCCATTCGTGAGATCCAAGCCCTGGCCGATCGGATGGCTGCATTCCACCGCGGCCACGACATCCGCCCGGAGGCCGGCGAACCGGGGCACCCCGAACAACTCGCCGAGTTCCTCCTCGCGAACTTCGACGAGACCGACCACGAGGCAGGCCATCTCTTCGATCCTGCGCTGCACCGGATCCTTCGGCAACGTGCGGAACGCGATCTGAAGGTCCTGCTGCCAAGACTGCTCGATCGGATTCGGAGCGGCCACTGCGTCGATGGACACGGTGACCTTCACGCCCGCAACATCTGCCTGATCGATCCCCCCGCGATCTACGACTGCCTCGAGTTCTCGGCGTCCCTGCGGTGCGGTGATACGGCGACCGAGAACGCCTTCCTTTGCATGGACCTACGAGAGCGCGGTCATCCGGATCTCGCGGAGGCCTACCTGAGGCGCTACATCGCCCGAAGCGGGGACGAGGCGCAACGGGATCTCTTGCCGCCACTGATCCAGTATCGAGCGATGGTCCGGTCGAAGGTCGCAGCGATCGCGAGCCGGGACGCAGGCCTCGGACTCGAGGATCAGCGCCGGCAAGCCTCGGAAGCGCAGGCCTACCTTCATCTGTGCGCCACCGTCGCGGTCGAGGACGACGGCCCGCTGCACTTACTCGCCTGCGGACTTCCCGCGAGCGGCAAGTCCTTCGTGTTCGAACACCTGGCCGCGAGAACCCGCTGGCTCCACCTGTCGACGGACAGCATCCGGAAGGAAGTGTTCCAGGTGCCCGAGGGAGTCCCTGCACCTGCGGAGGCCTACACGAGGGACGGACTTCGGAGGATCTACCTGGAGATGATCCGAAGAGCCGCGGAACACACGCGCAGGACCGGCGGCTCGGTTCTTCTGGATGCGACGTTCCAGCGGCAGGAAGAACGCGATTTCGCGATCCAGTCCGCGAGAGAGCTGGGCGCGGAACCGCGGATCCTCCACGTCGAGATCGAGGAGCAGGAGGCGCGACGACGACTCGCCGCCCGGGATGCCTCGAGCCTCAGCGACGCGCGCGAAGACGTCTACGAGCAGATGAAGGCGAGCTTCGAACGCCCCGCGAACGACGGGACCGTCCTTCGGCTCGACGGAGCGACACCAATCGACCAGGTCCTCGACTGGGTGTTCGTGCAGCTGCTCGAACGCAGGTCGCCCGGCCGGCCTAGGCCTGTAACCGCTGCTGGCCCCAAACGCCAACAGTGACCCCGTAGTCCGTGAGCTCGTGCGTCCGCCCGGTGTTGACCGAACCGATGCGCTCGGCCACCGCGATCGAGGCTGCATTCATCGAGTCGATCAGGTGCACGACTTCGTCCCACCCGAGCTCCTCGAAGGCGTGATCGACCAGAGCGAGCCCAGCCTCCGTGGCGTAGCCCTTCCCCCAGGAACGCGGCACGAGCCCCCAACCGACCTCCGGTTGAAGCCATCCCTCGGGGAACCAGGGGCCGGCACGCCCAATCCAGTCACCCGTCGACTTCTCGAGGATCGAGAACATCCCGAAGCCACGGATATGCCAATGGCCGATGTGCGTGGCGAGAGCCCGCCAGGACAATGGGCGGGACTTCAGACCACCGATGAACTTCGCGCTGCGTTCGTCGCCGTGCAGCTCGCAGAAGCCTTCGAAGTCGGCTGCCTCGGGCGGTCGGAGCAACAAGCGCTCGGTCTCGATCTCGGTCCAGGCTACCCAGTCGTATCGCATCGGTTCCCTCGCGCGCAGAATGTCGGTCGTGAGCGGTAGCTGCAACCTCTCGGACTTCCTTCGCCGAAGCGCTCAGGTCCATCGAACGCGGCCTGCGGTGCTGTCGGACGACGCACCCGGCGGCACGCTGAGTTACGAGCAGCTCGACGCGCTCGTTGACGCCCTGGCCTCGTCGCTCCGCCTCGACCGCGGCGAGCGCGTGCTCACTCTCTGTGAGAACCACTGGCGCTACCTCGCCCTGCACTTCGCGATCGCCCGCTCGGGTGCGATCACGGTGCCGATGAGTCCACGCGCGACACCAACCGAGATCCGACACGTCGCCGAACGAATCGAGAGCCGGCGGTGCGTCGGCGATCTAATCGGGGCCGAGTCTCTTCGCTCCGCCTCGTTGGTTCCGACAGACCTCGAGTCCTTGCTCGACCGGGCCGAGCCGCTCGGCTCCACCACTACGCCCGCGCAGAGCGAGCCTGAGACCGATGATGGTCACGCGGCACTGCTCTACTTCACATCCGGCACGACCGGACAGCCGAAAGGGGTCGTCCTGACCCACCACAATGCGTGGTCGCACGCACTGGCGGCGATCCACGAAGTAGGCCTCGACGAGAACTCGGTCTGGGGGCACTACGCGCCGATGTTCCACCTCGCCGATGCCTGGGCGATCTGGGCCGTGACCGCAGCCGGTGGCGCCCATGTGTTCGAACCACGCTTCGATGCGATCCGCACCTGGAGGTCGATGCAGCGACTTGGGGTCACGGTCACGAACCTGGTTCCGACCATGCTCCAGCGGATGCTCCACGCCGACCGGCCGGATCCCGCGACCCTGTCGATGCGGTGCCTGCTGTCGGGCGGAGCACCGATCGCCCCGAGTGTCGTCGAGGAACTCGAGGACGCTTTCGGTGCCCGCTACATGCAGACCTACGGCATGACCGAGACCTCGCCGTATCTGACGATCACCGGCCACGAGGTGCTCGACCGTTGCCGTAATCGTCGCGAGCGAGCCGAGAGGGCTGCCCGCACCGGCAGACCGTTCCTCGGAGTCGATCTGAGAGTCGTCGACGAAGTGGGCACCGCGATCCCGGCCGACGACCGGGCGGTCGGCGAGATCCAAGTCCGCGGCCCGAGCGTGACTCCGGGCTATTGGCAGGACCCCAAGGCGACGCGCGAGGCCTTCACCGAGGATGGCTACCTCCGAACCGGCGATCTCGCGACCCTCGACGGCAACGGATCGGTCCGCATCGTCGACCGCCGCAAGGACGTGATCCTGAGTGGCGGCGAGACGATCTACTCGACCGAGGTCGAGCATCGCCTCTTGGAACACCCAGACGTGCAGCTTGCCGCGGTGTTCGCGATACCGGACGAGGATCTCGGCGAGCGGGTCTGCGCGGCCTTCGTCCCGGCACGCAGCCGAGATCCGGATCCGAGCGAACTCCGGGAGTTCTGCCGCGAAGTCCTGTCCGGCCCGAAGGTCCCCAGACAGTGGTTTCGCCTCGACGACCTTCCCCGAACACCGTCGGGCAAGATCAGCAAGCGTGAGCTACGCCATCGCTTCGAAGAAGGCTGATCGAAGCGCTCAGCGCTTCTTGAAGCGCATCGCCGGCACACGAAGCATCGCCTCACGCGCGATTCCGCCGGTCATCTTCGATTGCCCCTCGCGGCGATCGACGAAGTGCACCGGCACCTCAGCGATCCGGCCACCGGCACGACGCACGCGCCAGGTCATCTCGATCTGGAAGCCGTAGCCATCGCTCTCGATCGCATCGAAGTCCAACTGCCGCAGCATTTCGGCGCGGAAGCAGCGGAACCCCGCCGTCCAGTCGCGCACCGAGTAGCCGAGGAAGGTCCGCGTGTAGAAGTTGCCCGCCTGAGAGATCAGTCGGCGATGCCAGCTCCAACCACTCGTGTTGCCCCCCTTGCGATAACGCGAGCCGATCACGAGCTCGGCGTCCTCGGTCGCACGAACGAGTCGTGGCAGATCCCAAGGCGCGTGCGAGAAGTCCGCATCCATCTCGAAGATGCGCTGGTAGTCACGATCGAGAGCCCACCGGAATCCGGCGAGGTAGGCCTTGCCGAGACCTTCCTTCGCCGTGCGGTGCAGCACGTGAACCGAGGGCCAACGACGATGCAGTTCGTCCGCGAGGTCCCCAGTGCCGTCCGGCGAACCGTCATCGACGATCAAGACCTCGGTGTCGAGATGGTGACGGATCGCCGTGACGATCGGCTCGAGGTTGTCGATCTCGTTGTAGGTCGGAACGACGACCAGGCACCGATGGCGCTGCGGCGTCGGCGCGGGCCACGGGACCGGATCACGAGAACGAGCTGCAGCGAGGACCCGCTCGCGCTCGGCCGGATCGCCGTCGGGCGGCAACAGCCGAATCGACTTCGAGTCGACTCCGTCGCGAACCAAGGACTCGACTTGCACCGGGGTCTCGGCGATCCAGACTTCCCCGACCGAGCGAGCCGGGCCTGGCTCCTGGGTGGTGAGACTGGTGCGAACGACGTTGGATTGCGACAAGTGCTTGGCTCTCGAGGCGGATCGTCGCCCCCTCCTGGTCCGGCGGAGTTTCGCGCAACCGAATCCGCTTGACCAGCCCGGACAACCCCGAGTCCATGAATTTGACCGATCGCAGTCTGGATTGACTCTCGGGCGGCGAAGCCCGATGGAAGACCCTGTGCCCGTCGGACTGGATGTCATGGTTGCCTCGAGCGGAGTGCTCACCTGCGCGCTCGGACTGCGGGGAATGCTCGCTTTCCGTGACCTGCCGGTGCTTCCCCAGGCCTCGGAGGCCCCATCCGGCCGCCGGGTCTCGGTCCGAGCCGTTCTGCCGAGCCGCGACAGCGACGAGGCCCTGACCGCGACGATCCGGCGGCTGCTCGAACAGAACCTCCGGCCCGAGATCCGTCTGGAGGTCGTTGTCGTCGACGACCGCTCGCAGCGCCCGGTCTCCGAGTCCGTGCCGCAAGACCTCTTGGGCGACCCCCGCCTGCGCACGATGCGCATCGACCAGCTCCCCGGCGGTTGGCTCGGCAAGCCCCACGCCTGCACGGTCGGCGCACGGGACTTCGAAGGCGACTTCCTCCTCTTCATCGACGACGACACCTGGACCGAGCCGGACTTCCTCCAGCGACTCGTCGAAGAAGCAATCTGTTCGGATGCGGATCACTTGTGCCTCCTACCGAGGCTCCGAGATACGACACCCAGCGGACGGGCTCTGGTCGCCGCGATGGCGTTCGGGATGCTGCAACGGATCCGAGGACTGGAGTCCGACCGACCGGGTCCTGGCTTCGGCGTCGGCGCCTGCACCCTCGTGCGACGAACGGCCTACGAAGCCGTCGGCGGGCACGCCGATCGGCGCATGGACGTGCTCGAAGACATCGAGCTCGCGAACGCGATCCGGTCGAAGAAGCTCCGCTCACGGATTCGAGTCGGCACCGACGTCGTGTCGGTGCGCTGGATCCAGAACTGGTCCAGTGCCTTCGGGCTCACCGAGAAGAACTGGTTCGCCGCGTTCGACTACCGAACAACCTTCGCCATACTCGGCGTGGCCGTCGGTCTCGTGGTCGGGTCGAGCAACCTATTCGGCCCCTTCGTCGCCGAGCGACCAGTTGCCCGAACCCTCGCAGGCCTCGGGCTCCTGACGAGCGCAAGCCTCGCTGCGGCCCACGCACGCCGTGTCGGTTGGTCGTGGTGGACCGGAATCCTGGCCCCGATCGCTCAGGTCTTGATCCCGGTCACAATCGCTTGGTCCGCGCTACGCATCACGCGGGACGGCGGCGTGCGTTGGCGCAGCGCTTTCCACCCGCTGGCGGAGCTGCGAGCCGCTCGACGTGCACCGCGCGCCTGAGCGACTCACTCGCCTCGACAGACGGCCTCGATCGCCTTCGGATCCGTCGGCACCGCGGCCGTGAGCACCTCGCAGCCATCCTCGGTGACGAGGATGTCGTCCTCGATGCGGACGCCGATCCCTCGCAGCTGTGCCGGAACACCCTGGTCCTTCGAATCGAAGTAGAGCCCCGGTTCGATGGTCAGCACCATCCCCGGCTCGAGCGGGATCGGCCGCCCCTTCTCATCTTCGTAGGCGCCGACGTCGTGCACGTCGCGGCCGAGGTAGTGCCCGGTGCCGTGCATGTAGAACGGCCGGAACGCGTTCGTTTTGAAGAGCTTCTTCGGATCACCTCGGAGCACGCCGAGATCGACCAGTCCACGCGTGAGCGCACGAGCTGCGGTCGCGTGCACCTGAGCGTACGACCGACCGGGACGCACGGCGCGGATCGCCGCCCGCTGGGCCTTGAGGACGGCCTTGTAGACCGAGAGCTGAGCGTCGGTGAACGAGCCCGTGACGGGCCAGGTGCGGGTGATGTCGGCTGTGAGACCTCCGACTTCGGCACCGGCGTCCAATAGCACCAGGTCGCCGGACTTCGTACGCCGACGGTTCTCGACGTAGTGCAGGATGCAGGCGTTGGCCCCGGAGGCCACGATCGACTCGTAGCCGTTGCGCGAACTCCCACGCCGGCGGAACTCACTCTCGAGGGCCGCCTGGATCTCAAACTCGTAGTGCCCCGGCGCAGCCTCCGCCATCGCAGCACGGTGGCCTGCGCAGGAGACCTCGGCGGCGAGTCGCAGCGCATCGAGTTCGACCTCGTCCTTCACGAGGCGCTCGCGTGCGATCGCAGGCGTCGGATCGATCAATGCCGGGTGAGCGGCGATCGAACGACGACGATGCCGCTTCGAACGTTGGCCAAACAACCGGAACAGACGGTCATCGAAGCGCTGGTCCGCGCGGTAACGAACGAACAAGCGATCGAAGTCGTCGAGCAACTCCAGCAGGCGCTCATCGAACTGCGCGAGCGTCTTAGCCTCGTCGACCCCGAAGGCGCGGCGAGCGGCCTTCTCACCAAACCGACGACCGTGCCAGACCTCCGCGGTCTTGTCTTTCGGCCGGACGAACAGTTCGGCACGAGCCGTCGTCCGCGAACGCCGGGTCTCGGGAAACACGACCAGAATCGCGTCCGGCTCGGGGAAGCCACAGAGGTAGTCGAAGTCGCTGCCCGGGCGAAACGGGAACGAACCATCACCGTGAGAAGGGATCTCGCTGCCGGTCGGGAGCACGAGGATGCCTTCGCCGTTCTGGGCGAGCAGGGCATCGAGCACGCGTTGGCGACGCGCACGAAAGGCCTCGACCTCCCGCTCCTTGGGAGCTGCGCGAGTAACGATCGGATTCACGGGGCTGTCGCCGACGGACGAGTGGATGGAGGGATTCAGAGTCCGAGCGCCGCGTGAACCGCACGCGTCGCGGAGCTCTTGTTGAGGGTGTAGAAGTGGATGCCGTCGGCTCCTGCCTCGAGCAGCTCCTGCGCCTGCATCGTCGACCACATGACGCCGGTCGCGACGACCGCTGAGGGGTCGCCATCGACCAACCGTAGGCGGCGACGGAGTTCCTGCGGGATGCGCGTCCCGCACATCTCGGTGAAACGCTGGACTTGCGACACGTTCGTGATCGGCATCAGACCCGGAACGATCGGGCAGTCGATGCCCTTCTGGCGGGCACGCCGCGTGAACGCCATGAATTCGGCGTTGTCGAAGAAGAGCTGACTGACAAGGAAGTCGACGCCGGCATCGACCTTGAGCTTCAGGTAGTCGAGATCCTTCTCGATGTCTTCCGCCTCGGTGTGCCCTTCGGGGTAGCAGGCCGCACCGACGCAGAGCGGGAAGCCCTCGTCACGGATGAACTGGACGAGCTCGTTCGCGTAGCCGAAGCCTCCCGGAGTCGGCTCGAACTTCGTCGCACCCTTCGGCGGGTCACCGCGCAGCGCGAGGACGTTCTCGACGCCGAGGTCGACGAGGCGCTTCAGCACCTCACGGATCTCGTCCTTGGTGCTCCCGACCGTCGTCAGGTGCGCCATCGGCTCGATCCCGAGCTTGTCCTTCACACGACCGACGAGATCGAGGGTGCGATCCCGCGTGCTCCCACCAGCCCCGTAGGTCACCGAAACGAAGGTCGGACGGCAGGGCTCGAGAGACTCGATCGTCTCGAACAGCTTGTCCCGTCCCTCATCGTCCTTCGGCGGGAAGAACTCGAACGAGACGACCGGGGTGTCGCCGAACGCGTCGCTGATGCGCATGGCGGCGACGATAGATCCCCGCCGCCAGGACTGCACGCGCGATCCCCCGCAGGTGCTCAGTCCCAGCTACGCGACAGCCGGAACGCGGCGTTAATCAGGCCGACGTGGCTGTAGGTCTGCGGGAAGTTGCCGGTCAGGCGGCCGGAATCGGGCATCAAGTCCTCGCTGTAGAGGCCGAGACCGTTGTGCCGCTCCAGCAGGAACTCGAAGAGCTCCTTCGCTTGCGCCGTTTCGCCGACGATCGCGAGTGCCTCGACGAGCCAGAACGAGCAAACCGTGAAGGCCGCTTCCTGGTCTCCGAAATCATCTTCGACGTCGTAGCGCTTGAGAAGACCACCGGTCTCGAGCTGATCCTTGATCGACAGCACGTGACTCTTCGCCCGCGGATCGTCCGGAGCGAAGAAGCCGAAGTGCAGGGCGAGCAGCATCGCTGCGTCGAGGTTCTTGAACCCGGCCGCCTGCGTCAGCACCCCGCGGTCCGCATCCCAGCAACGCTCTTCGAGGATGCGACGGGCTTCCGCGGCGAGCGCAGCGGACCGCGTCCGTAGCGCCGCATCGCCGAGTTCCTCTCCGATCTCGACCGCTCGCTGGGCGCCCGCCCAGTGCGTGAGCAGTGAGAAGGAATGGAGCTTCTGCGTGTTACGCAACTCCCAGAGCCCGGCGTCCGGCTCCTCGAGGCGGTTCTCGATCTGCGTGAGGAGCTGATCGACGAGGTTGCGAATGCCCCCGCGGCCCTCGACACCGACGAATCGTCGATCGACGAGCAGGCGACTGATCGCGAGGATCATCTCACCGTAGACGTCGTTCTGGACGTGCTCGTAGGCCTGGTTACCGATGCGGACCGGGCCGTCTCCTTCACCCGGGCCGTAGTCGACGAAGTCGAACTGGTAGCCACTCAGGTGATCGAGGATCTCCTCGACGATCTTGTCCTCGCCGTTGATCGCGTAGAGCGGCTGGAGCATGTGGTCGCCATGACGCCTCGCGAGGTTGCGCAGGTAGCCGAGGAACGACTCCATCTCCTCGAAGTGTCCGAGGCGTTCGAACGCGTGGAGCGAGAAGTAAGTATCGCGCAGCCAGCAGTAGCGATAATCCCAGCAGCGACCGGAACCCGGGAACTCGGGAACCGATGTCGTCGTCGCCGCGATGATCGCGCCGGTGTCCTCGAACTGGTGGAGCTTCAGCACCAGCGCGGATCGGATGACCTCTCCCTGGTAGTCGCGCGGGGTTCGCGTGTGCTTGACCCAGCGACGCCAATAGTCGCGCGTTCGCTCGAAGAAGGACTCGAGGTTCTGCTCGAGAGCCGATTCGAGGGGCTGGCCCCAGGTCAGAGCCAGGTGCTTCTCGCCAGTGAGCGCGAACGGCTGCCCTTCGTCGACGTAGGTCAGCGGGATGTTCGTCGTCAGTCGCAACGGGACCGGCAGCCCCTGGTAGGCGATGTGGTTGCTTCCGAGCCAACGCGTCGGAACCGTCCGTCCGTAGTCGTAGACCGGCTCGCAACGGACCCGGACCACCGGCTCGCCATAGATCGGCCGGATGATCCGGCAGAGCATCGTCGGTTTGTAGTAGCGGTCGTACTGGCGGTATCGCGGCGCGAAGTCGATCAGTTCGAACGCCCCCGTCGGACCGTGGAACTCGGTACGCAGGATGTTGGTGTTCTCGATGTAGCTCTGCTCGACGCGTTGCACGTCGACCATCTCGACCGTGAAGCGACCGCCCTTCTCGCGATCGAGCATCGGGCCGAACACGAAGGAGCTGTCGAGTCGCGGCCAACACATCCACTCGACCGATCCTTGATCGATGAGCGCGCTGTAGCCGCAGTTGCCAATGATTCCGAACTTCATGGATTCGCCGCTGATGAACCGGCCGAGCTCGCCTCGGGTTATCCCGAAGTCATGAGTCCTGCCGGTCGACCTGGTCTCTCTACCGGGAGTCGGCGCCGAGCGGCGTCGGGCCGAAAGAACTGGCCAAACGTCGGCTGGGATCCGATCCTGTCTTCGGGATCATCGGCGGTCCAGGCGTTCCGCGTTGAGGAATTGCGGTTGGGAACTTCCCAACCGAACGGATCTTTGGCGCAACAGCTCTCGCGGTCCACAACCGATAGACCCGAGTAGCCCCATGCGATCGCAAGACCCCGCAAGGAACTCGTCCGGATCCTCCGCTCGCCGCGGAAACCTGGTCATCGTCAGCAACCGGTTGCCGGTCTCGCTGCAAGTCGACGACGGAGAAGTCGAGTTCCGCCGCAGCTCCGGCGGACTCGCCGCCGCGCTCGGTGGCATTGCGGAGGCCGATCCGTTCGTTTGGGTCGGCTGGCCCGGTTGCCCGGTCCCCGACGGCATGCGTCGAGAGGTCCAGCAGCAGATGGCACGAGACGATCTCGTGCCGGTCTTCCTGAGCGAGGAAGAGGAAGACCTCTACTACCACAGCCTGTCGAACCAGGTCCTGTGGCCGCTGTTCCACTACTTCACCGAGAAGGTCGACTTCTCGGCGCGGGCCTGGGACGCCTATGTCGAGATCAACAACCGATTCGCTGAGCAGATCCTGGCGATCGCCGAACCGGGCGCGCGGGTTTGGATCCACGACTTCCACCTGATGCTCGTCCCCGGCCTGCTCCGTCAGGCTCGCGCGGACTTGGAGATCGGGTTCTTCCTGCACATCCCGTTTCCGAGCTCCGAGATCTACCGACTGCTGCCCGCGCGAGAAGAACTGCTACGCGGTGTTCTTGGCGCGGACTACGTCGGCTTCCACACGCACGACTACGCGCGCCACTTCCGCTCGACCTGTCTCCGCGTGCTCGGCCTCGAGGGCGACCACGAGTCGGTGCAGGTCGAGTCACGCCGAGTCGGGGTCGGCGTTCATCCGATCGGCATCCCAGTGCACCAGTTCGACGCGGCGATGGAGGACCCGAAAACCCGGTCCGAGCTCGCTGCGCTGAAGACGCGCTACCAGGGCAAGCGCGTGATCCTCGGCGTCGAACGCCTCGACTACACGAAGGGTGTCGAACTCAAGCTCGCGGCCTTCGAACGACTGCTCGAGACCCGCGAGGACCTGCGGGACCAGTGCGTCTTCCTGCAGATCATCGTTCCCTCTCGGCTCTCCAACCCCGACTACGCGTCGTTGAAGCGCGACATCGAGGAGACCGTGGGGCGCGTGAACGGCAAGTACGGCTCGCCTGGCCACACCCCGGTGGAGTATCTCCACCGCAGCGTCCCGTTCGAGCACCTGATCGCTCTCTACCGGATCGCCGACATCGGATTCGTCGCACCGGTTCGCGACGGCATGAACCTCGTCGCGCAAGAATACGTGCACTGTCAGTCAGAGTGTGACGGCCTACCGGATCCGTGCCGCGGCATCCTCGTCTTGAGCGAGTTCGCCGGCGCTGCCCGGGTATTGACACGCGCGATGATGACCAACCCCTGGGATACCGAGGGCATGGTCAAGACGCTCGAGCAGTCCCTCGACATGAGTCACGAGGAGCGCCGAGACCGCATGACGATGATGGCCGATCACGTGCGACGACTCGAGTGCCAGGGATGGGCGGACAAGTTCATCACGAGGCTCGGTCACGCCGCCCGCTTGGGGCGCGAGTTCGAGGGCGAATCCGTTCAGCTTCGGAACGAGCACGAACTCGCGATGCAGAAAGCCTTCCAGGAGGCCGAACACCGCGTCCTGTTCCTCGACTACGACGGCACGCTGCGCGAACTCGTGGCGACTCCGGAGGAGGCCCAGCCGACCGACGAGATCTACGAGACGCTCGAAGCGCTCAAGGCCTGCCCCAACACCGAGGTCCACATCGTGTCAGGCCGTCACCGCGATGACCTGAACCAGTGGTTCGCCGGCCGCTCGATGTTTCTCTCGGCCGAGCACGGCTTTGCGCGCTACGACCAATCTGGAGAATGGAAGACCGTCGAGGGCCTCGATCTGTCGTTCCTCGAACCGGTCGAAGACATTCTGCGGGAGGTCACCGAAGAAGTGCCGGGCACCCGGATCGAACGGAAGCCCTGCGCCCTGGCCTGGCACTACCGACAGACCGACGTCGACTACGGCGCTTGGCGGGCCCGCGAACTGCACTCTCAACTCGAACAAGACCTCGCCCACCTCCCCGTCGACATCCTGAACGGGCACCGCGTGCTCGAGATCCGTTCCCACGGCGTGAACAAGGGCGGCTACGTCGGCCAGCGGGCCAGCAACCTTCCGGAGAACACCTTCATCCTCTGCATCGGCGACGACCGTACAGATGTCGACATGTATGGCGCGCTGCCGAAGGACGCGTGGCGCGTGCACGTCGGCCGTCGCGTGGACGAGGCGGACTACTCGGTCGGCACTCCAGGCCGCGTCCGCGAGGTTCTTCGCAACCTCGCCCGATCGTTGAAGGGCTGAGATTCAGCCTTTCGGGTCGGCGATCAGACGCTCCGCAAGTTCGAACCGCTCGCGCATCTTCCGGAGCTTCTCATCGCCTTGAGTCGGTCGCTCGTGCTCCCGCAGCGCTTCGAGCTCGGGCAATTGTCTCGCGTGCCGCTGTTCCTTCGAAATCGGCGGTGGCACCTCGGGAGCCGCGAAGGTCCCCGACCGGAGATGCTCGGTGAGACGCAGTCCTTCTTCGGACGAACTCAGCAAGACCTCGAGCCAGACCGCACGTCGGTCGGTGGATTCGAGGACCAGCCGACCCTGTTCCTCGCGCCTCGTGACGATCTCTCGACCGATCAGTGGTACGGCACTTCGCTCCAGTTCGGCGGGTCGGCCGTCGCGACGCGACGCACGAGCGCAGCCCGAGTCGATCACACCGGACGCCCACTCGAACCAGGACCGCACGTCTTCTTCACGCGCGAGCACGACCCTGGCCACTTGCTGGTCTTCGTTGCGCCACTCGAGGACAAAGCGATCGCCGTCCTGAGTGATCAGCGCAACGTTGCGACCGCTTCGACGGTAGGCGTTCTCAAGCGCGCCACCACAGGCCGATTCCTCACGACGATCGTGACCGAATCGCATCGCACCGAGTTGAGCGACCTCCCGGCCCTCAGTCCCGTCGACCCGCTCCCAGAGATGGTCGTAGAGCCGCGAGAGCGCGTAGAACAGCAGGAGCCCGAACGCGGTGCCGGCCATCACTGCGAGGATCACCGTGTCTATGCCCTGCGCCAGAACCTGCATCGCGTCGAATCCTCTGAGGGCCTCCGTGTCGGAGCCCCCTCGGAGTTATCGGTCGACGCGCCGCGCGGGCTTCAGTCTCCGCCCGGCAGGGTGCCACAACGCATCAGAATGCGCTGGACGTCGAGCGCACGAGGAGCTGCCAGCAGCTCTTTCGTGATCTTCTTGCACTCGGTCACACTCCACTTCTCGCACTGGTCGAGCATGCGCGACAGGTGCGCCGGGGCGATCGCGAAGTCACGAAGCCCAGCTCCGACGAAGAACGGCGCGAACGTCGGATCCGCGGCGATCTCCCCGAAGAGGATCGCAGGCTTTTCGGCCTTCTGCGCATCGCGACTGATCCGCTCGACGAGTTCGAACACCGCTGGGTGCGGGATCTGGTAGAGATCGCGGACCTCGGAATTGTCCCGGTCAGCCGCCAGCATCAGCGATTGCAGGTCGTCCACCGCCACGACCGCGAAGTCGGCCTCGGCGAGGAGCGCCCGGGCGACGAACGCAGTCGCCGGAACCTCGATGATCGGGGCGATCTGGATCCGGTCGACACAGGGGACGCGCGCCTTGACGAGCTGATGTCGTTCTTCGACGACTGCTGATCGCACCCGTTGCATCTCGTCGAGGCTGGTGACGAAGGGCACGAGGATCGCGGCGTTCTTCGCTCCGTGAGCTGCGCGCAGGATCGCCCGAATCTGCCGACGGAGAGCCTTGCCCTCGCGGAGCAGGGCACGGGTCCCGCGAACACCGAGCGCCGGGTTGCGCTCGGGACGGGCGTGCATCCATTCGACCTTTTGATTCGACGAACTGTCGAACAGACGGAACCACAGAGCCTGGTCACCGCCTCCACGAGCGACTTCCTGGTAGTGCTTGACCAGAACGTCCTCGCTCGGCGGACGCGAATCGGCCAGGTAGAGCAGCTCGGTGCGGTAGAGACCGATGCCATCCATGCCGAACGCGCGGGCGAGCCCGGCTTCGGCGAGGTTTCCGCAGGCCCCGAGGAACCGAAGTTCCTTGCCATCGCGCGTCTTGTGCGGACGTTCTGCCGAAGCCTGCGCACTCGGCGCCTGCTGCAGTCGCTCGGCCGTCGATTCGAACTCAGCGCGGAGCGACTCGGCAGGCTCGAGGTGCAACTCACCGGCGGCTGCGTCCACGATCACGAAAGCACCGTCGTAGACCTTGCTGCCGAGATCCTCGATTCCGCCAAGCGTCGGGATCCCCATCGAGCGCGCGAGGATCGCCGCGTGCGAACTCATCCCACCGACCTCGGCGATGATCCCGCACACCTCACCCTCTTCGAGGCGAAACAGGTCGTTGACGCTCAACCGGCGAGCCGCGAGGACGACCTTACCGTTGCCGGTCGGAGTGCCGACCGGGCGCTCGGCACGCGCCAGGTGCGACGAAACCCGCTGTGCGACGTCGCGGAAGTCCGCTGCCCGATCGCGCAGCATGTTGTCCTCGACGAGCTCGAACAGGCGTTCGTAGTCGCGCACGACGGCGGAGATCGCCGCGCGCAGTCCGAGCCGCTCGTCACGGACCTGGGCCCGGACCGATTCGAAGAACTGCGGATCCTCGAGGAGTGCGATGTGGACGTCGAAGATCCGCGCCTGCTCGGCACCGATCGTCTCGCCGTGCTCCGACTTCAGGGTCCGGAGCTCCTCCTTGCTCGCTTCGATCGCCGTCTGCAGACGATCGACCTCGGCCTCGACCTCATCGGCCGCGAGTCGCACGACGGTCGCCGCGTTGTCGTCGTAGCCGCGGAGCACGACCGTGCCGAGCGCGACGCCAGGCGCCACGCATTCTCCTTGGTAGACCGTCAATCTGGGGTTTCTCGTCGGCTGCGGATCAGGGGAGCGCGATCCGTGAGGGGCCGCGCATTCGAGCCCGTCGCCCCCACCGGACGCAAGCAGTTTCGGTTCCGCTGCCGCTGGCACCCCTGCGAGGGCCCCTCGGGGCCCTGACGGACACAGCTCCTGACGACCATTGCACAGGCGGGTCAGAGCCGCAGAATGAAGGCCGAGCGATCGCGTTCCGCGGCGCCCACATCCATTGTCCAGTCTCCCGAGCGCCATCCATCCGTCCGCCCTCGTAGCCGACAGCGCCGAAATCGGCCCCGGGGTGCGAATCGGTCCGGGCTGCATCATCGGCCCCTACGTCCGCCTCGGATCCGGCTGCATCCTCCACGAACGGGTGATCATCCAAGGAAAGACCGAACTCGGCGACGAGTGCGAGGTCTTCCCCTACGCAGCGCTCGGCAAGCGGCCGCAGGACAAGAAGATCCGTGGGAACCGTGAGGAGCTGCTCCGGGACGGCTTCATCGACGAGGAAGACCACTGGACCGGGAAGCTGATCATCGGCCGCGACGCCGAGATCCGGGAATACGTCTCGATCCACGGGGGCACCCCCTGGGGTCGTGGAGAGACCCGGGTCGGCTCGGACGTCATGTTCCTCGCCGGCTCGCACGTCGGCCACGATTGCCTCGTCGGCGACCACGTCGTGTTTACGAACGGCGCGATGGTCGCGGGCCATTCGCAGGTCATGGACCACGCGGTCCTGGGTGCGATGTCGGGACTCCACCAGCGAGCCCGGGTCGGCCGCTTCGCGATGCTCGGCGCTGGTTCGATGGCCAGCCAGGACGTCCCACCGTTCTCGATGGTCCAGGGGGACCGCGCCCGACTGGTGGCCGTCAACCTGGTCGGTCTCCGCCGCGCCGGGTTCGACAACCCCCAGGCGATGACGGTCAAGAAGGTCTATCGATTGCTGTTCTGGCGCAGCGGAAGCATGAAGGAGCGACTGGCGAACGCGGAAGCCTTCGCTTTGGGCGATCCTTTGGCCGAAGAGATCTTCCAGTTCCTGCGTGAATCGGAACGAGGTGTCTGCGTCCCGCGCGATCGGCGTGAGGACGCGTCCCCGGACCATCACGCGCACTGAATCCCCGTTCCGTACACAAATCCGACACCGAATCGCTCTGCCCCGCACGGGCTGGGCGATCCGGAGTTCCTGGTTCGCACGCACAACGGTCGCCCACGACGCCGTGACTCGATCTCTCGCCCCCACACTCTTCCTCTTCGTCCTGACCGGACTGGGCTCCCCGCTGGCCGGCCAGGTCGAGCCACGAGTGTTCCGCAGTCCGGACGGATCGGAATTTCTGCTCGCCCCGACCGAGCTGCCGCAGATCGATTCGCTCATCCACTGGGTCGTCGTCACGCCCTCGGGCCCGACGCAGGACCCTCCGGGCCGCCCAGGCCTCTCCCGCGCCGTGATGCGTGCTTCCCTGTCCGGAACGCCGACCCATGGATCGCTCGACTGGCGCGCGGAGCAGTCGGCGATCGCTCAGGTCGAAGCGTTCACGGCCAGGGTCCGCCAACTCGAACTGCAACAGTCGTCGATTCCCGCCGAGGCTCGAGCGCTCGTCCAACAGGCCGAGCGGGAGCGGGACGCTCTCAGTGATCCTTCGCGCTGGCTGGCCGAGATGCGTTCCGCACCGGCGACCGGCATCGAGTTGGTCGAGACGGCGGGCTCGAGCCTCCTCCGACTGACGACGCGCCAGGAAGGGATCGCACGGGTCGCAGAACTCGTCCTCGATCGCCGGGAGAACGCGGTCCTCCGTGGGTTCCGCCGGCAGTGGCGTCAGCTCTTGAACGAAGAGCGCCGACGTCGCGAAGGCACTCGCCCTGCGCTGCGTCACGAAGCCCTCGCGATGGCGACGGCGGACGGCCGAATCGGTCCTCTGCCAGAGTATGTCTCGACGGACAGCCCTTGGGCCGAGGCCCGCACGCTTTACCGCGAGCTGTCCAACCCCGCGCGCAGCCGACACGTCTTGACCGGGGCCTTCGACATCGACCAGGTCGAGACCCAGCTGCGCTCGGCGTTCAGCCGCAGCAACCTGCCCCAGCGAAGCGGCGAGTTCCTGACGATCCCACCACCGGCAGGCAATCGCCGCTCGGAGGTCCGTGGACCGAACTCGGCGGACCGCGCGGCGGCGATCGGGATCGCGTTGCCGGACGATCTCCATCCGATGGTCGCCGAAGCGCTCGCGCTCTACTTGATCAACGGTTCGGATGCGGCGATTCCGCGGGCGTTCCGTGAGGCCGGCTACGACGACATCCGACTCGAGACGCAGGCACCGTTCCCCGCCGACCGGAGTCCCGGCTGGCTCCTGGTCGAGGTGATCGAATCTCGTGATCTCCTGGAGCCCGGACAGGCGAGCAACGAGAAGCTGCTCGACCTGTTCCTCCGTCTACTCGACCGAGCGCTCAAGGCGAACGGCGGCTCCGACCGGTGGAACCGCGCCTGGCAGACCGCTCGCGTCCGACGGGCCGAAGCCTGGGCCGACCCGGCAGCACGTGCGGTCGAGCTGGCGACGACTTGGGGCTCACAACGCCGTCCGATCGAGACGCTGTTCGAAGAGCCGGAGAGACCGACGATCCAGACGGCGCTCCAGCGGGCACGGGCTCTGTTCGCGAACGCACCTCGGATCTCGATCGGATTGGAGGACGCATGAACGTTCGGATTCCGACGATCTTCACCCAAGCCGTCTGCCTCGTATTCCTCGCGGGATGCGGCTCTGCACCGAAGAAGCCGGTGTTCGACCCGGTGGATCCGGCACTCGATCCGATCGAGAACGGCGACGGGCGTCGGGCGGTCGATCAGATTCTCAGTTCTCAGGCCCCCGGCCCAGCATCACCCGCACGACTCAGGTTGCCGTCGGGAGTCCGGTTGGGCGTGGACCGATCGGTCGGTGAATGGGCGGACATCCGCTGGACCTTCCCCCATCACGAGCCGACGCCGAAGATGCTCGGGGTCGCTCGCCTGACTGCGCGCTTGCTGATCGACTCGCCGCTCCGCGACTCGACCGCGCCTTCGTTGCGTCGACAGATCGACTCGCTCGGTGGTCGCGTCGAAACCACGGTCACGAGTTTTGCAACCGAGATCGATCTCCGGGTGCCAGCCCAGCGTTGGCGCACGGCGATGCTGGTGCTGACCCAGGCACTCGAAACGGTGCCGACTTCGAACATCCGCGCGGAGCAGTACGCCCAACAGGAGAGCCGAGAGCTGACGCGCGGGTGGTTGGACGATCCGTTGAAGGGCCTGATCGACCGTGTGAGGACCTTCGAGCAGAGGCCGGTCGCAGAATGGGTCGACGCCTCGGAGAGCGCCTCCCTGCTGCAGGCGCAGGCATTCCACGGTCGCGAGTACACCGCTCGCGGCTCGATTCTGGTCGCCCGTCTTCCGGGCGGTGTGTCCGCACTCGAGCAGCTGGCCGCATCGATCGGGGATTGGTCGAACCGGAATCCCGGCACCCCTCGACCACCGGGGGCCGGACGGCTGAGCCCGGAAGGCCTGTTCTGGGCTCCCGCGCGCGCGCCCGGCGGAGTCTCGGCCGAATCGTCGGCGACGACGCCGGAGGGGTTCGCGGAGGTCGCCTGGGTCCTCGAGCTCCTGCAGCTCG